>NZ_JBZAJF010000007.1:0-1317 GCF_058215735.1 Nocardioides sp. Z30_9 | reverse complement strand
GAGCCGGTTGTTGAGCCGGTGGTCGAGGTTGTCGAGCCGGTCACCGAGCCGGTTGTTGAGCCGGTGGTCGAGGTTGTTGAGCCGGTCACCGAGCCGGTCGTCGAGCCGGTGGTCGAGCCGGTGGTCGAGCCGGTCACCGAGCCGGTTATTGATCCGCGGGTCAAGGTTGTCGAGCCGGTGCTCGAAACGGTGGAGCCGGTTGAGCCGGTGACCGAGAAGATGACAGAGGTTGCGCAGCCGAGGGATGAGCCCCTCGTTGAGACTGTGCAGGCGCCGACGGAGGCCGAAGAAGCGCTTGCGTGCGCGAGCATGGACGCGGTGGTGCCCGTTGCCGCTCCTGCTGGGGAGACGGCCATCGCCGCGGACGCAGTCGTGCTGGAGGACACCGTCGCAGGAGTTGTGGCATCGGCCGCACCTGGAAGCCCTATTGCCGTCGCTGCCGTCGCGCTTCAGGTGGCCTCGCCGGCCGTCTGTGGGAGCGTGGCAGGGGCGGAGTCCGTCACTAGTTGGGCAGCGGAAGCCGCTGATGCCGGAGCTGGTCGCGGCGACACGATCGAGGGCACTAGGGCTGTTCCCCAGGACCCCGCCCAGCCGACCGCTCCCAGCGCTCCCAGCGCTCCCAGCGCTCCGGGCGCTCCGGGACAAGGACCAGCCTCGGTCAGTGGATCGGGTTGCTTGGCGCCCTCCCTGGGGGTCCTTGACAACTCTGACGTCGGCGCCACTCTGATCGCTGATCGATTCGCTGCTGGGGATGCCACAGTGCCGCACAGTCGTGCCGCCCTGATCCGTACCTGGCCTGGTTGACCCTCCCTGCACGGGCTCGCCCACGCCCCGTCGCCATCGACGGGTGCGAGCGGGGCGCTCTTTTAGCGCGTCCACGCACAAACATTTCGAACTTGCAAGGGAGAAAGTCCATGTACAAGCGACTCGGGTCACGGCTCTTCGTGACCACAGCATTGGTGGGAGGGTTCTGGCTCTTTGGTCAGTCCGCCGCCCAAGCAGAGGATGGGACGCCGCCACCGCAGGACCTGGTCAGCGTCTCGCAATCACTGGCTGAAGACCGGAACAAGGACTGGGGCCACAAGGACCGGGACAAGGACTGGAACAAGGACCGGAACAAGGACTGGGACAAGGACTGGAACAAGGACCGGAACAAGGACTGGGGCCACAAGCACCACGACAAGGACTGGGACAAGGACCGGAAGAAGGACCGGAACAAGGACTGGGGCCACAAGGACCAGAACAAGGACCGGAACAAGGACTGGGGCCACAAGCACCACGACAAGGACTGGGGCCACAAGGACCAGAACAAGGACC
>NZ_JBZAJF010000006.1:0-5168 GCF_058215735.1 Nocardioides sp. Z30_9 | reverse complement strand
TTGAGGCTCCCGACCGTAACTCGGGAACCACACAGTGGACGCGCAACATCTTTGAGGGACAAGCCCTCGGCCTATTAGTACCGGTCGGCTAGGGATTACTCCTGTACACCTCCGGCCTATCAACCCAGTCGTCTACTGGGGGCCTTACCCGGTTAACCCGGTGGGAAACCTCATCTTGAAACGTGCTTCCCGCTTAGATGCTTTCAGCGGTTATCACTTCCGAACGTAGCTAACCAGCCGTGCTCCTGGCGGAACAACTGGCACACCAGAGGTTCGTCCATCCCGGTCCTCTCGTACTAGGGACAGCCTTTCTCAAGTTTCCTGCGCGCGCGGCGGATAGGGACCGAACTGTCTCACGACGTTCTAAACCCAGCTCGCGTGCCGCTTTAATGGGCGAACAGCCCAACCCTTGGGACCTACTCCAGCCCCAGGATGCGACGAGCCGACATCGAGGTGCCAAACCATCCCGTCGATATGGACTCTTGGGGAAGATCAGCCTGTTATCCCCGGGGTACCTTTTATCCGTTGAGCGACGCCGCTTCCACATGCCAGCGCCGGATCACTAGTTCCGACTTTCGTCCCTGCTCGAGATGTCACTCTCACAGTCAAGCTCCCTTGTGCACTTACACTCGAAACCTGATTGCCAACCAGGCTGAGGGAACCTTTGAGCGCCTCCGTTACATTTTAGGAGGCAACCGCCCCAGTTAAACTACCCATCAGGCACTGTCCCTGATCCAGATAATGGACCTAGGTTAGATGTCTAATACGACCAGAGTGGTATTTCAACGATGACTCCACCTGAACTGGCGTCCAAGCTTCAAAGTCTCCCACCTATCCTACACAAGTCGAACCAAACACCAATACCAAACTATAGTAAAGGTCCCGGGGTCTTTCCGTCCTGCCGCGCGTAACGAGCATCTTTACTCGTAGTGCAATTTCGCCGAGTCCACGGTTGAGACAGCGCCCAAGTCGTTACTCCATTCGTGCAGGTCGGAACTTACCCGACAAGGAATTTCGCTACCTTAGGATGGTTATAGTTACCACCGCCGTTTACTGGGGCTTAAGTTCTCCGCTTCGCTAACAAGTTAGCTAACAGGTCCCCTTAACCTTCCAGCACCGGGCAGGAGTCAGTCCGTATACATCGTCTTACGACTTCGCACGGACCTGTGTTTTTAGTAAACAGTCGCTTGGGCCTGGTCTCTGCGGCCATCAACGCTTCACAGAGCAAGTCTGCTAACGCATCCGGCCCCCCTTCTCCCGAAGTTACGGGGGCATTTTGCCGAGTTCCTTAACCGTGGTTCACTCGATCGCCTTAGTATTCTCTACCTGATCACCTGAGTCGGTTTGGGGTACGGGCGGCGCATAGCTCGCTAGAGGTTTTTCTCGACAGCATAGGATCATCCACTTCGTCCATACGGACTCCCCATCAGGTCTCAGACACATGCGAGGCGGATTTGCCTACCTCGCGTCCTACACCCTTAGCCGTGGTCTACCATCGCCACGGTTGGACTACCTTCCTGCGTCACCCCATCGCTTGACTACTACCGGTTCGGGTCATGCGCTCTGCTCATCACGTCCCGAAGGATCAGATGAGTTTCGGGCACTTAGCATCACCGGGTTCGTCATGGGCGCTATTTTGCCGGTACGGGAATATCAACCCGTTGTCCATCGACTACGCCTGTCGGCCTCGCCTTAGGTCCCGACTTACCCAGGGCAGATTAGCTTGACCCTGGAACCCTTGATCATTCGGCGGAAGAGTTTCTCACTCTTCATTCGCTACTCATGCCTGCATTCTCACTCGTGTGGCGTCCACAACTGGTTCACACCGCTGCTTCACCCGCCACACGACGCTCCCCTACCCATCCATGCACCTGGACCACGAAGGCCTAGCTTTACGCATGAATGCCATAGCTTCGGTGGATAACTTGAGCCCCGCTACATTGTCGGCGCGGAATCACTTGACCAGTGAGCTATTACGCACTCTTTCAAGGATGGCTGCTTCTAAGCCAACCTCCTGGTTGTCTCTGCGACTCCACATCCTTTTCCACTTAGTTATCGCTTAGGGACCTTAGCTGATGGTCTGGGCTGTTTCCCTCTCGACAATGGAGCTTATCCCCCACTGTCTCACTGCCGCGCTCTCACTTACCGGCATTCGGAGTTTGGTTAATTTCGGTAAGCTTTTGGGCCCCCTAGACTATCCAGTGCTCTACCTCCGGCAAGAAACACGCGACGCTGCACCTAAATGCATTTCGGGGAGAACCAGCTATCACGAAGTTTGATTGGCCTTTCACCCCTATCCACAGGTCATCCCCTCAGTTTTCAACCTAAGTGGGTTCGGTCCTCCACGCGGTCTTACCCGCGCTTCAACCTGCCCATGGATAGATCACTTCGCTTCGGGTCTTGGTCGTGCCACTCAAACGCCCTATTAGGACTCGCTTTCGCTACGGCTTCCCCACACGGGTTAACCTCGCGACACAACGCAAACTCGCAGGCTCATTCTTCAAAAGGCACGCTGTCACAAGACCAAAGGTCTCGCTCCAACGGATTGTAGGCACATGGTTTCAGGTACTATTTCACTCCCCGCCAGGGGTACTTTTCACCTTTCCCTCACGGTACTTGTCCGCTATCGGTCACCAAGGAGTATTTAGGCTTAACGGGTGGTCCCGCCAGATTCACACGGAATTTCAGGGGTTCCGTGTTACTTGGGGTGACGCTTCAGAGCCATCGTCTTACGTATACGGGGGTATCACCCTCTATGCCGGGACTTTCCAGTCCGCTTCGACTTCAACGATGGTTTCTTACTCTGTGTCAGTTCGGCAGAACCAACAAAGCGGCCCCACAACCCTCAACTAGCAACGCCTGCCGGCTATCACACTAGTTAAGTTTGGCCTCATCCGATTTCGCTCGCCACTACTCTCGGAATCACTTTTGTTTTCTCTTCCTGTGGGTACTGAGATGTTTCACTTCCCCACGTTCCCTCCAAACACCCTATATATTCAGGTGCAGGTAACTGGACATGACTCCAGCTGGGTTTCCCCATTCGGAAATCCCCGGATCAACGCTTGGTTGCCAACTTCCCGGGGCTTATCGCAGGCTCCTACGTCCTTCATCGGCTCTTGGTGCCAAGGCATCCACCATGTGCCCTTAGTAGCTTGTCTTGCTACAAAGATGCTCGCGTCCACTGTGTAGTTCTCAAATTACGGGCGGTACCAACACCATCACCCCCGCTTACCAGCCAAACATCCTCACAGATGCGGCCCGGCAGTTCGGAGAAGTGCGGCCCAAAGAAACCGAGATGAACTCGATCCCTCAGGACCCAACAGTGTGCCTGGAAAACTCCCCCACTCAATCTTCGACTTTCCACACTCACCGAACCCACAAGTGGACCCGGATCGCCGTACTGACGAAAACCTCGCAAAGAAGCTGACCAAATAATCGACGTTCCACTAGTGAGCAGTGCAGATGCGCTGAACGTTTGCCAACGAACACCTGCGCCCTGGACGGCTTGAGACCGCCAGATAAAGCTCCTTAGAAAGGAGGTGATCCAGCCGCACCTTCCGGTACGGCTACCTTGTTACGACTTCGTCCCAATCGCTCGCCCCACCTTCGACAGCTCCCTCCGAGTAAACGGTTGGGCCACTGGCTTCGGGTGTTGCCAACTTTCGTGACGTGACGGGCGGTGTGTACAAGGCCCGGGAACGTATTCACCGCAGCGTTGCTGATCTGCGATTACTAGCGACTCCGACTTCATGGGGTCGAGTTGCAGACCCCAATCCGAACTGAGACCGGCTTTTTGGGATTCGCTCCACCTTGCGGTATCGCAGCCCTTTGTACCGGCCATTGTAGCATGCGTGAAGCCCTAGGCATAAGGGGCATGATGACTTGACGTCATCCCCACCTTCCTCCGAGTTGACCCCGGCAGTCTCTTATGAGTCCCCACCATTACGTGCTGGCAACATAAGACGAGGGTTGCGCTCGTTGCGGGACTTAACCCAACATCTCACGACACGAGCTGACGACAGCCATGCACCACCTGTATACGAGTGTCCAAAGAGACCTCTATCTCTAGAGGGTTCTCGCATATGTCAAACCTAGGTAAGGTTCTTCGCGTTGCATCGAATTAATCCGCATGCTCCGCCGCTTGTGCGGGCCCCCGTCAATTCCTTTGAGTTTTAGCCTTGCGGCCGTACTCCCCAGGCGGGGCGCTTAATGCGTTAGCTGCGGCACGGAACTCGTGGAATGAGTCCCACACCTAGCGCCCAACGTTTACGGTGTGGACTACCAGGGTATCTAATCCTGTTCGCTCCCCACACTTTCGCTCCTCAGCGTCAGGTAATGCCCAGAGAACCGCCTTCGCCACCGGTGTTCCTCCTGATATCTGCGCATTTCACCGCTACACCAGGAATTCCGTTCTCCCCTGCATACCTCTAGTCTGCCCGTATCAGAAGCAGGCTCGGGGTTAAGCCCCGAGTTTTCACTCCTGACGCAACAAACCGCCTACGAGCCCTTTACGCCCAATAATTCCGGACAACGCTCGCACCCTACGTATTACCGCGGCTGCTGGCACGTAGTTGGCCGGTGCTTCTTCTGCGCATACCGTCACTTTCGCTTCGTCTGCGCTGAAAGAGGTTTACAACCCGAAGGCCGTCATCCCTCACGCGGCGTTGCTGGATCAGGCTTTCGCCCATTGTCCAATATTCCCCACTGCTGCCTCCCGTAGGAGTCTGGGCCGTGTCTCAGTCCCAGTGTGGCCGGTCACCCTCTCAGGCCGGCTACCCGTCGAAGCCTTGGTGGGCCATTACCCCACCAACAAGCTGATAGGCCGCGAGCTCATCCTCCACCGCCGGAACTTTCCACCACCATCAGATGCCTGAAGTGGTCGTATCCGGTATTAGCTCCCGTTTCCGAGAGTTATCCCGATGTGAAGGGCAGATTGCTCACGTGTTACTCACCCGTTCGCCGCTCGTGTACCCCCGAAGGGGCCTTACCGCTCGACTTGCATGTGTTAAGCACGCCGCCAGCGTTCGTCCTGAGCCAGGATCAAACTCTCCGTTGAATTCTAGCAACGACCACTTACGTGACCGTCAATTCTTGGTGTTTTTATCCCGGCAAGAGAACGATTACTGACTAATGTCAGAATCATCGTTTGTCTTACCAAAGGAACCGCC
>NZ_JBZAJF010000005.1:0-54743 GCF_058215735.1 Nocardioides sp. Z30_9 | reverse complement strand
ACCCCGGGTGTGTTCGTGCAGCGGGTGGTCGAGCTGACCCCGGAGCAGGCCGCGGACAAGCGGATCGAGAAGCGCACAGTGCGACCCAAGGGAGAGCCGGCATGAGCTGGAGTCGTGAGGAGATGGCCGCGCGGGCGGCCTCGGAGCTGGCCGACGGGTCGTATGTGAATCTGGGGATCGGTCTGCCGACGTTGGTGCCGAACTACGTCGGGGACGACGTGGAGCTGGTGCTGCAGTCCGAGAACGGTGTCCTCGGCACCGGCGCCTACCCCGTCGAGGGAGAGGAGGACGCCGACCTGATCAACGCGGGCAAGGAGACGGTCACGTTGCGTCCGGGGGCCTCGATCTTCGACTCCGCGACCAGCTTCGGGATGATCCGCGGGGGGAAGATCGATGCGGCGATCCTGGGGGCGATGCAGGTCTCGAGGACCGGTGACATCGCGAACTGGATGATCCCGGGGAAGATGGTCAAGGGGATGGGTGGTGCGATGGACCTGGTCCATGGCGCCAAGCGGGTGATCGTGTTGATGGAGCACACCGCCAAGGACGGGTCCTACAAGATCGTCGAGGAGTGCTCGCTGCCCTACACCGGCCGGGGTGTGGTGGAGCGGATCATCACCGACCTGTGTGTCCTCGACGTCACCGAGAACGGTCTCGAGCTCGTGGAGCTCGCCCCCGGGGTCACCGAGGACGAGGTCCGCGAGAAGACCGAGCCCGAGGTCCTCAGCCGGCTCTGAGGCGGCCGTTGCAAGCCCCCGTCACATCGTGCTCAGCCCTGCGGCGGGAGTGACCCGGACGGCGTTGCGCGCGGGCAGCACGCAGGCCGCGAGCCCCGCCACGCCGGCGCCCGCCACCACCAGGAGCAGCTGGAGGACGGGCACGTGCAGGTTGACGCCGGTCTCGCCGAGCACCCCGCCGAGCATCGACTGCACCCCGATGAAGGCGTACGCCGACCCGAGCACGACTCCGATCACGCTGGTGACCGCCGCCAGTAGCACCGCCTCCACCGCCAGCGTGCCGCGCAGCTGCCTGCGAGTCAGGCCCATCGCACGCAGCATGGCGTGCTCGCGGGTCCGCTCGAGCACGCTGAGGCCCAGCGTGTTGGCGATGCCCAGCAGCGCGATCACGAGCGCCACGGCCAGCAGCCCGATGCTCACCAGCACCAGGATGCGCAGCTGCAGGTGCACGTAGGAGCGGTTCGCCATGCCGCCGCCGAGGTCGGCCTGCCGGGCCGAGGCCAGGGTGCCCAGGGACTCGATGGCCTCGTCGGCGTCGATGCCGTCCGAGGTGCGTGCCCAGATCGCCCTGGTCTCCAGGGCGTCGCCGCCCAGGCTCCGCAGCACCTCGGGTGAGACCAGCGCGACCCCCTTCACCCCGAGCGCCCCGACGAGGTCCAGCTCCACCCGGCGCCCCTCGACGGTGAGGATGAGCGGCTGCTCGGTATCGAGGTCCAGGTTCGCGACCACGTCCCACGCCACGTGGACCTTCGCCGCGTCCCCACCGGCGAACGCGGGGGTGCCACGCAGCACGGCGCGATCGGCCGGGACCCCGAGGACCGAGAGCTCGCCGAGGCTCTTGCCGCGCTGGGCAAGAGCGGCGGTCGTCCCCTCGAGAGCGACCGCCCTGGTCACGCCGTCGACGGCGCGCACCGCCTCGAGGGTCGAGCCCGGCAGCGGGACCGTGGCGGACATCGTGACGTCGAGCGGGTACTCCGCGTCCATCTCGGTGTCGACGGAGCCGCCGATGGTGGCGATGCCGGTGACCATCCCGGTCATCAGGGTCGTGCCGACCAGCAGCGACGCAGCCGTGGCCGCCGTACGCCTCGGGTTGCGGACGGCGTTGGACGCGGCCAGCCGACCGGGTACCCCGAACAGCCGGCCGGTCACGAGCCCGGCCACGCGCACGCACGCCGGGATGAGGACGGGTCCCAGCAGCAGCACGCCGAGGAAGGAGACGAACCCGCCCACGACCATGGCGGTCAGCGAGTGCGCCGTCATCGACCACAGCAACAGCGCCGTGCCCCCCAGGATCGCCGCGGTCGCGAGCACGAGACGCACGACTCCCGCACGGTTGCGGACGTCGACGCTGCCCAGCGGGTTGAGCGCCTGGAGAGGGC
This sequence comes from Nocardioides sp. Z30_9, assembly GCF_058215735.1. NCBI lineage: Bacteria > Bacillati > Actinomycetota > Actinomycetes > Propionibacteriales > Nocardioidaceae > Nocardioides > Nocardioides sp. Z30_9. The sequence continues at coordinate 52,627 of NZ_JBZAJF010000005.1, read as the reverse complement.
TGATCCGGGTGCTGCGACGGGCCGGGAAGACCGACGCGCCCAGCGTGACCAGCACGCCCACCAGCCAGGAGCCCACCAGCCACGTCCACGAGATGCCGCCGTCGCCCGTGGCCAGGGCGGGCACGAACCGGTCGACCAGCGTGACCGCCAGCTTCCCGAGACCGAGCCCGATCGCCACCCCGGCGGTGGCGGAGACCACCCCGACCAGGAGCGCCTCCTGCCGCACCGAGCGCAGCACCTGCTTGCGGGTGGCGCCGACGCAGCGCAGGAGGGCGAAGTCGCGCAGTCGCTGCGCGAGCAGCACGGTGAAGGTGTTGGCGATGACCAGCACCGAGACGAACAGGGCGATGCCGGCGAAGACGAGGAGCATCGAGGCGATCACGTCGACGTCGCGGGTGATGTTCGCGGCCTGGGCCTGCAGGTAGTCGTCGACCGTGGTGCTCCCGACGTGCTCGAGCCCGGCGGCCTCCAGGGCAGCTTCGACCTCGCCCGGACTGGTCCCGCCGCCCACGACGACGTTCCTGGTGTAGGCGGTGTCGTCGAAGCCGATCAGTCCCGGCCAGGTCAGGTACAGCGACGCCGCGAGCTCACCGGTGCTGTGCTCGGCAAGGCCGGTGATCGTGACCGGCACCTCGTCGGCGCCCTCACCGAGCACGATCACGTCCCCGATCCCGACGTCGGCGCGATCCGCGGCCGCGCGGTCCACGAGGGCCTCGTCGGGCCGGGCCGGGTAGCGACCGCTCTCGAGGAGCTGCCAGCGCAGCGAGGGCTCCGAGGCGACGGTCCCGAGCCGGCTCTCGGCCGTCAGCGCACGTCCCTGCTCCGACATCAGCGCGTAGGTGGTGGCGTTCACCGCCGCAGGCCCGAGGTCGTCCACGACGCTCAGGGCCCTGGTCACGGCCTCGCTGTCCAGGTCGGTGACCACCACGTCGGCCCCGCCGTACGACGTGGCCAGGTCGGCCAGCATCCCGGCCTTGGTCGCAGAGGAGACGCTGGCGGTGACCACGATGAACGAGACACCGGCGACGACGGCCAGCACGGCGGCCACGTAGCGGCGTGCGTAGACGCGGACCGAGGCGAGCATCACGGTGCGCATCACGCCTCCGCGTTGGTACGACGGGACGCGACGCGACCGTCCTCGATCACCACGACGTCGTCGGCGTACTCCGCCGCGCGGGAGTCGTGGGTGACCATCACGACCGTCTGGCCCAGCTCGCGGACCGAGCGGCGCAGGAAGCCCAGCACCTCCGAGGAGGTGTGGCTGTCCAGGTTGCCGGTCGGCTCGTCGGCGAAGACGATGTCGGGGCGGGTGACCAGCGCCCTCGCCACCGCGACCCGCTGCTGCTGGCCGCCCGAGAGCTGCCCCGGCAGGTGACCGAGCCGGTCTCCGATGCCGAGGACGTCCACGACGGTCTGGTGCCAGGCGCGGTCGGGCTCTCGGTTCGCGAGCTCAAGCGGGAGCAGGATGTTCTGCCCGGCCGTCAGCATGGGCAGCAGGTTGAACGCCTGGAACACGAAGCCGATGTGGTCGCGGCGGAACAGGGTCAGGGCGGTGTCGTCGAGCCGGGAGCGGGCACCGAACAGCTCGGTGTCCCCGACGACGACGGACCCCGCGGTCGGGGTGTCGAGTCCGGCGAGGCAGTGCATCAACGTCGACTTGCCCGAACCCGAGGGACCCATGATCGCCGTGAACCGTCCGGCGGCGATGTCCAGGTCGACCCCGGCGAGCGCCTCCACCCGGGTGTCGCCCTCACCGTAGGTGCGGGTCAGGGCGCGGGCGCGCGCCGCCGGCGCCCGGCCGGTGCCGGGAAGCTCGCTACGGGTGTCCGAGACGGTCATGGAAGTGCCCTCCTGGGCGTGCGGGGATGTTGACCCGAACGCTAGGCAGCCGGGGCCGCGAAGTCGTCAGGCCGCGGGCCGGACCTCGGCTGCGACCAGGGGTGGACCAGGGAGGGGCGGGTCCTCCCACGGGTGGAGGGTCAGGTCTGGGGACCGACCAGTCCGGCCTCGTAGGCGAGGACCACGAGCTGGACCCGGTCGCGGACGCCGGTCTTGGCGAGCAGCCGCCCGATGTGGGTCTTCACGGTGGTCTCGGCGACCACGAGGTCGCTCGCGATCTCGGTGTTCGAGCGACCGCGGGCCACCAGCGTCAGCACCTCGAGCTCACGCGCGGTGAGCCCGGCGTCCTGCAGGGTCCGGGAGACGGGCGCCTCCGCGGGGAGGGCGGCGAAGTGGTCGAGCAGCCGGCGGGTGGTGGAGGGTGCGACCACCGAGTCGCCGGCCTGGACCGACCTGATCGCGTCCAGCAGCACCGGTGGGGTGGCGTCCTTGAGCAGGAACGCGGAGGCCCCCGCCCGGATGGCGGCGAAGGCGTACTCGTCGAGGTCGAAGGTGGTCAGAACGATCACCCGGGGAGCGTCGTCGCCGGCGGTGAGCTTCGCCGTGGCCTCGACGCCGTCCATCCGCGGCATCCGGACGTCCATCAGGACGACGTCGGCCGGGGCCCGGGTGAGGGCCTCGACGGCTTCGGCGCCGTCCCCGGCCTCGCCCACCACCGACATGTCCGGCTGGCTCTCGACGAGCATCCGGAAGCCGGCGCGCACCATCGACTGGTCGTCGACGAGGAAGACGCGGATCGGCCCAGAGACCGGCCCAGAGATCGGCCCAGGACCGGGCCCGGGGTCCGAACCGGGGGGAGTGCTGGCCAGGGGATCGTTCACGGGAGCATCCTCGCGCGTGCCTCCCCGAGCTCCGCGTAGGGCAGGCTCGCCCGCACCTCGAAGCCGCCGCCGGGGCGCGGTCCGGCGGTGAACGTCCCGCCGTGCAGCGCCGTGCGTTCCTGCATCCCCACGATGCCGTGCCCCCGCCGGTCGTCGGGTGCGGTGGCCCCGCGCCCGTCGTCGAGCACCACGATGTCCAGCCGGCCGTGGTCGCCGCCGACCTCCACGGTGACCCGGGTCCCGGGCCCGGCGTGCTTGAGGACGTTGGTCAGGGACTCCTGGACGATCCGGTACGCCGCCAGCCCGACACCCTGCCCGACCGGCGGCAGCACGTCGGGCACCCGGGCGACCAGCTGGACCTGGTCGCCGAGGTCCTGCTCGAGCAGGAACCGCAGGTCCTCGAGGCCTGGCTGGGGACGGGTGCCGGTGTCGGCGTCCTCGGCACGGAGCAGGCCGAGCATCCGGCGCATCTCCTGCAGCGACTCGCGGCCGGTCGCGGCGATGGTCTCCAGCGCGCGGGCGGCCCGGTCGGGGTCCTGCTCCAGCTGGTAGCGGGCGCCGTCGGCCTGGACCACCATCACCGAGATCCCGTGCGCGACGACGTCGTGCATCTCCCGGGCGATCCGGGCGCGCTCGTCGGAGGCGGCCAGCATCGCCTGCTGGGCGGTCTCGCGCTCCAGCCGGATGCCGCGCTGGATCAGCTCCCCGACGTACGCGTGCCGGGTGCGGCCGAGCATGCCGATCGCCCAGGCGGTGATGACCACCAGCGCACACAGGACCGCAGCGCTGAGCATCGACTCGAGGCCGCCACTCCTGTATCCCCAGTCGACGGGGCCGATCACGGACCCCACCAGGCCGAGGACGAGGGCAGCGCGCCCGGTTCTGGCGGAGCCGAAGGCTGCGGCTGAGTAGACCGCGACCGGGACGGCGAGCTGGCCGACGCCGAAGATGTCGGTCCAGGGCAGCTGGGCGAGCGTGAGGAGGGCGACGAGCCACACGCAGACCGCCGGTCGCACCCGACGGACCAGCAGCGGCAGCACCTGCGCCGCCGAGAAGGCGGCGGCGCTCACGGCGTCACCGGGGCCGCGGCTGTCCAGGGACAGGCTGACCAGCACCGCGAGCAGCAGCACGGCCACGAGCGTCACGTCGAACGCGACTCCCTGCCACCGCGACCAGGGTCCCCTGGCCTCGTCGGCGAACGCGGTCTGGGCCATGACCGGACCCTATGCCGCCGTGCGGGCGAGCTCCTCGGAGACGGTGCGCCACGCAGCCGAGTCCGGGTCGATCAGCTCCATGTGGCCGACACCCGCGAGCTCGCGGAGCCGGACCCAGGGATGGGCGGCGGCGAAGCCGCGGCTGAGCCCGACGGGGACATCCTCGTCCTGGTCGCCGTGCACGATCGTGACCTCGGCGGCGGGCCGCTCCGCGAACAGGGTCATCGGGTCGGCCGGGGCGGGGTCGGCGCCGTCGAGGAAGGCCTGGGTCGCGTCGCTGCCCAGGCCCAGTCGGGCGGCCTCGCGCAGGTCGCACACCGGGGCCAGGGCCACGACGTGCGCGACGGGCAGCGTCGTGGTCGCGAGCCAGAGCGCGAGGTGGCCACCGGCGGAGTGGCCGGCCACCGTGAGGGGGCCGGTGGGCAGGTCGAGACCCGCGAGCAGCGACGGCAGCCGTCCGACCGCGAGCTCGACGTCGGTCGCGGTCACCGGCCAGCCACCGCCGATGCCGACCCGGCGGTACTCCGGCGTGGCCACCAGCCAGCCGGCATCCGCGAGGGCCCGCGCCATCGGCCGGGTGTGGCGCCGGTCGTAGGCCGCCTTCCAGAACCCCCCGTGGACCAGGACGAGGAACCCCGAGGGCGGGGAGTCTGGCAGGTGCAGGTCGATCACGGCGTCGTCGTGCTCGGCGTACCGCACGGTCGCGTCAGGCAGCATGAGCGCCACCGTAGTGCGAGCGCGTGGCCCGCACCCTAGGGTGGCGGGCATGACCAAGTGGGAATACATGACTGCCCCTGTGCTGGTGCACGCGACCAAGCAGATCCTCGACAACTTCGGCGCCGACGGGTGGGAGCTCGTCCAGATGGTGCCCGGGATGAACCCGGAGAACCTCGTCGCCTACTTCAAGCGTCCGCTGGCATGAACACCCCGACAAAGCACTCGCTGCGCTCCTGCTTCGCCGGGGACCCCGTATGAGCACCCCCGAGGAGCGGCTGGCCGACCTCGGGCTCAGCGTGCCGGAGGTGGCCAAGCCGGTGGCGGCGTACGTCCCGGCGGTGCGCACCGGCCAGTACGTGCACACCTCCGGCCAGCTGCCGATGCGCGACGGCGAGCTGATGCTCACCGGCAAGGTCGGTGGCGAGGTCAGCGAGGAGGAGGCCGTCGAGTGCGCCCGCCAGTGCGGGCTGAACGCGCTCGCGGCGATCCGCGCGCTCGTCGGGGAGCTCTCCGAGATCAAGCGCGTCGTCAAGGTGGTCGTGTTCGTCGCCTCCACCTCCGACTTCACCGCGCAGCCGCAGGTGGCCAACGGTGTCTCCGAGCTGCTCGGCGAGGTCTTCGGCGAGGCCGGGCGGCACGCCCGCTCCGCGGTGGGCGTCTCGGTGCTCCCGCTGGACGCCCCGGTCGAGGTCGAGCTCCTCGTGGAGGTCTGAGGTCGTGCCGGTCCGGGTCAGGCTCCCTCCCCAGCTCATCGAGGACGCCAGGGCGTACGCCGACGGCACCCGGGAACCGGCCGAGCCGCGCAACGCGGCCACGGTCGTGCTGCTCCGACCGGGTCCGGACGGTCCCGAGGTCTACCTGCTCCGTCGGCAGACCTCGATGGCCTTCGCCGGCGGGATGTGCGTCTTCCCCGGCGGCGGCGTCGACCCGCGGGACTTCGACCACGCCGTCGCCTGGGCCGGTCCGGCCCCGCAGGCCTGGGCGGACCAGCTCGGCACCGACGAGGCGACCGCCCGGGCGCTGGTGTGCGCCGCGGTCCGCGAGACCTTCGAGGAGTCGGGGGTGCTGCTCGCCGGGGAGTCGGCCGACACGGTCGTCGCGGACACCACCGGCGCCGACTGGGAGGCCGACCGCGCTGCGCTGGAGGCCCGCGAGCTCTCGTTCACCGACTTCATGGAGCGGCGCGGCCTGGTGCTGCGTACCGACCTCCTCGGGGTCTGGGGAGCCTGGCTGACCCCGATCTTCGAGCCACGCCGCTACCGGACCTGGTTCTTCGTCGCCGACCTCCCCGAGGGCCAGCTGACCCGCGACGTCTCCACCGAGTCCGACCAGGTCACGTGGCTGCCGGCGATGCAGGCGGTGGCCGAGGTGGAGCAGGAGCAGCTGATGATGCTGCCGCCGACCTACCTGACCTGCCTCGAGGTGGGGCAGTACGCCGACCCGGCCGAGGTGCTCGACGCGGCCGGCGACCGGCGCGTGGAGATGTACACGCCCGAGGTCGAGGAGGACGAGGACGGCGGGACGCTCTCGGTCCCGCCGCGCTTCGAGGAGATCCTGGCGGCCCGCGGATGAGCCCGGGCAACGGGACGGGCGGGACGGGCGCCTGGACCGGTGGGTCCTTCGGTGAGCGGGCGCACTGCGTGCTGGCCCCCAACGCCGACATGATGACCCTCGACGGCACCAACACCTGGGTGCTGCGCGAGCCCGGGGCCGCCCGGTCGGTGGTGATCGACCCCGGTCCCAGCGACCTCGCCCACCTCGACGCGGTGGCCGAGCAGGCGGGTCGGGTCGGGGTGGTCCTCCTGACCCACCACCACCTCGACCACTCCGAGGCAGCCCGTGAGTTCGCCGAGCGGATGGGCTGCGGCGTACGCGCCCTGGACCCGGAGTACCGCCTCGGCTCCGAGGGACTGGGCGACGGCGACGTCGTGGAGGTCGACGGGCTCGAGGTGCACGTCGTGGCCACCCCCGGGCACACTGCCGACTCGCTGTCCTTCGTGGTGCCTGCCGAGGGCGCCGTGCTCACCGGTGACACCGTGCTCGGCCGCGGCACCACGGTGGTGGCGCACCCCGACGGCCAGCTGGGGGCCTACCTGGACTCGCTGGACCGGCTGCACGCGTTGGCGCAGTCCCGCGAGGTCGGCCGGATCTGGCCCGGCCACGGCCCGGTGATCGAGGACGCGCTGGGCGCCCTGGACCACTACATCTCGCACCGCGCGCAGCGCCTGGCGCAGGTGGAGTCCGCGGTGGCCGACCTGCGCGAGCAGCCGCATCCTGAGGGCCTGGCCGTCGACGAGCTCCCACGGCGGGTGGTCGAGGTCGTCTACGCCGACGTCGATCCGGTCCTGTGGGGCGCCGCCGAGCTCTCGGTGCGGGCGCAGCTGGCCTACCTCGCCGACCGCGGCTGACCGCTCCCGTGAGGCCGTCCAGAATCCCGCAATAGCCGAACGCGCCGTGGCCGGCCGAGATACCTTGCGACTGTGCGGGACAAGTGGGGGATGGCGGCCTTGGTGATGGTGCTCGGCACCGTCTGGGGTGTCGGCTTCCTGTGGGCCCGTGGAGACCTCGGGATGGGCAGGGAGCCGGAGGTCACGGCGACCAAGGCGTCGCCGCGGCCGCTGCCCACCCAGATCCCGGGCATCAGCGCCTCTCCGAGCCCGAGCGCCTCGGCGGATCCCTCCGCGAGCGCCCCTGCCCCCGCGGCGACCTACAGCGCGACCATCGCGCCGGCGCAGGAGCGCAAGCCTGTCGACGTCAACCCCGCGCCGCCGCGTCCTGCGCCCCTGCCGCTGCCACCGGTGGTGCAGTTCAAGATGGCGAGCTTCAACCTGCTCGGCGCCTCACACACCGCGCCCGGTGGCAAGGCCCCCCAGATGGCCTCCGGGCCGCAACGGATCAACGGGGCGATCCAGCTCCTGGCGACCCACGGCGTGAGCGTGGTCGGCTTCCAGGAGTTCCAGGGCAGCCAGCGCTCCGCCTTCGCCGCCCGCGCCCCGCAGTGGGCGATGTACCCCGGGAACGCCGCGGACGGGGGCGAGAACTCGGTCGCGTGGGACACCGCGGTCTGGGACCTGGTCAAGCCGGCCACGGTGCCGATCCCGTACTTCAACGGCCGCAACCGGCCGATGCCCTACGTGCTGCTCCGGCACAAGCAGACCGGCATCTCGGCGTACTTCTCGACCTTCCACAACCCGGCCTCGATCCCGCGCTTCGGCAACCAGCAGCGGTTCCGCAACGAGGCCACCCGCCGCGAGATCGCGCTGTTCAACAGCCTCGAGCAGACCGGCATCCCGCAGTTCGTCACCGGTGACATGAACGAGCGCGAGGAGTTCTTCTGCCAGGTCACCGGGGCGACGCCGCTGATCGCCGCGGCCGGAGGCAGCAACGACGGTGCGTGCCGGCCGCCGCGGCCGATCCAGATCGACTGGCTGATGGGCAGCCCCGGGGTGGTGTTCAGCGGCTACACGGTGGACCGCAGCCCGCTGGTCCGGCGTACGACGGACCACCCGGTGATCGTCAGCGAGGTGCTCATCGACGCGCTGAAGTTCAAGAACGCCTACACGCCGCCGGGATCCGCGCCCGTCGCTCCCTGAGCCGAAGCTCCGGTCAGCGCGCCCGGCGCCGCATCCGCTCGAGGTCGTGGATGACCACCGAGCGGGGCTCCAGGCGCAGCCAGCCGCGCGAGGCGAAGTCGGCCAGCGCCTTGTTCACGGTCTCGCGGGAGGCGCCCACCAGCTGGGCGAGCTCCTCCTGGGTGAGGTCGTGGTGCACGTGCACGCCGTCGTCGGCGGTTCGGCCGAACCGGTCCGCGAGGTCGAGCAGCGCCTTGGCGACACGGCCCGGGACGTCGGAGAAGACCAGGTCCGCGACGACCTCGTTGGTCTTGCGCAGCCGTCCGGCCAGCTGGGTCAGCAGGCCCAGCGAGACGCCGGGGCGACCCTCGAGCCACTTGAGCAGGTCGTCGTGGGAGAGCGAGAGGAACGAGGTCTCGGTGACCGCCGTGACGGTCGCGGAGCGGGGGCCGGGGTCGAAGAGCGAGAGCTCGCCGAACATCTGGCCGGGGCCGAGGATCGCCAGCAGGTTCTCGCGGCCGTCCGCGGAGGTCCGCCCGAGCTTCACCTTGCCCTCGGTGACGATGTAGAGCCGGTCGCCCGGGTCTCCCTCATGGAACAGCACCTCTCCGCGACGGAGCCTGTTCTCGCCCATCGAGGCGCGAAGCGCGGCTGCCGCTTCGTCGTCGAGAGCACTGAACAGCGGCGCCTGCCGGAGTACGTCGTTATCCACGTGATGTCCCTTCACTTCTCCGCACGAGTCAACACGTGCGCGTGTTTCACTTCACAGTCTGTCCCATCCACCCCTGCGGACGCCACGTGACCCACCCGGGAAGACACGGTGGAGCGGTCACAACCCGGTCCGGGACGCGCTCCCAGGAGCGCCGTACCCTGAACGGCGTGCCGGCGACGACAGTGAACCCCAGCCCGGATCCAGCGCTGGTCCGCAGGGCCCGCAAGGTCAACCGGGTGCTCGCCGAGACCTACCCGGACGCGCGCATCGAGCTCGACTTCGACGACCCGTTCCAGCTGCTCGTGGTCACGGTGCTCAGCGCCCAGACCACCGACCGCCGGGTGAACGCGGTGCGTCCCACCCTGTTCGCCGCCTACCCCGACCCGGAGGCGATGGCGGCGGCGCCGCGCGAGGACCTGGAGCGCATCGTCGGCCCGCTCGGGTTCTTCCGCGCCAAGACCGACGCGCTGCTCAAGCTCTCCGCCGCGCTCGTCTCCGACCACGGAGGACAGGTGCCGGCCAGCCTCGAGGAGCTGGTGAAGCTCCCCGGCGTGGGGCGCAAGACGGCCAACGTGGTGCTGGGCAACGGCTTCGGCGTCCCGGGCATCACCGTGGACACCCACTTCGGCCGGCTGGCCAGGCGCCTGGGGTGGACCGAGGAGACCGACGCCGTCAAGGTCGAGCACGCGGTCGGGGCGCTGTTCCCCAAGCGCGACTGGACCATGCTCAGCCACCACCTGATCTGGCACGGCCGCCGGGTGTGCCACGCCAAGAAGCCGGCCTGCGGCGCCTGCCCGGTGGCGCGCTGGTGCCCCTCCAACGGCCTCGGCCCCACCGACCCGGAGGTCGCCGCCGCCCTGGTGAAGACCCAGGGGCCCGCGTGAGCCTGCGCCTGGCAGGCGCGCTCGCCGCGCTCCTGCTCGTGCTCACGGGATGCTCCTCCACGCAGAAGCAGGCGAAGGAGCCCGACCGGCTGCCCGACGTCACCCTGGCCGCGCTCGGGAGCGGGCCGGCCCTGGACCTGTCCACGGTGCGGGGCCCGGCCGTGGTCAACCTGTGGGCCAGCTGGTGCGCCCCGTGCCGCCGGGAGCTGCCGATCTACCAGGAGTTCGCGGAGAAGTACGCCGGGAAGGTGAAGGTCATCGGGATCGACTTCCAGGACACCCAGACCCAGAAGGCGCGGAAGCTGATCCGTGACACGGGTGTCACCTACCCCCTCTACCGTGACCCCGACGGCCTGATGAAGGCCATCGGCCTGCCCCAGCTGATCCTGGTCGACGAGCAGGGCAACCGGGCCTATGAGAAGTACGTCGAGATCGTCTCGCTCGCGCAGCTCGAGAAGCTGGTCGACAAGCACCTGGAGGCCTCATGAGCACCACCGACGCCGGCTTCCCGGAGTGGCTCGAGCCGATCCGCGAGGGCGCCGCCTCGATCACCGCGGGCGACATCAGCAGGTTCGTCCCGCCGGAGGGTTCCCAGGCCCGCAAGGGCGCCGTGCTGATGCTCTTCGGCGAGGGACCCCAAGGTCCCGACCTGCTGCTCACCGAGCGCGCGCACGACATGCGCTCCCACCCCGCCCAGGTGTCCTTCCCCGGAGGGTCGATCGACCCCACCGACCCCACCCCCGTCGCGGCGGCGCTGCGCGAGGCCGAGGAGGAGACCGGGCTCGACCCCACGGGCGTGGAGGTCTTCGACACCCTGCCCGAGCTGTGGCTCCCGCCGAGCAACTTCGCGGTGACCACGGTCCTGGGCTGGTGGCGCGAGCCGTGCGAGGTCCGCGTGGTCGACCCGGCCGAGGTGCACTCCGTGCTCCGGGTGCCGATCGAGGAGCTCCTCGACCCCCAGCACCGGGTGACGGTCACCCACCCCCTCGGCTACAGCAGTCCCGGCTTCCTGATCGGCGACTCCAAGGACCTGATCCTGTGGGGTTTCACCGCGGGTCTGATCAACAAGCTGTTCGACCATGTGGGCCTCACTCGTCCGTGGGACGCGTCCGTGGAGCAGGAATTGCCCGACTACATGCTGGGCCTGAGTCAAGATTGACCCCGTCACCTGCCGGACCGCCCCATCAGACCGCCCGAAAGACCGCCCGACAGACCGCCCGAAAGACCGCTGAGAGGCACCCATGAACTTCCTCGACTGGTGCCTGGTCGTGCTCACGCTGGCCTATGCGCTCTCCGGTTACTGGCAGGGCTTCATCACCGGCGCGTTCGCCACCACGGGCCTGCTGCTCGGCGGCCTGGGCGGGATCTGGCTCGCCCCGATCCTGCTCGGTGACGCCGCGCCCTCCCTGTGGGTCTCGCTGGGGGCGCTGTTCGTCGTACTCGTGATGGCCTCGATGGGGCAGGCGATCCTGCAGTTCGTCGGTGCCCGCCTGCGCGACCGGGTGACCTGGCAACCGGCGCGGGCCGTGGACGCCGTCGGTGGCGCCGCGCTCAGCGTGGTGGCCGTGCTGCTCGTCGCGTGGACCCTGGGCGTGGCGATCAGCGGCTCCCGGATCCCGGGGATCAGCCCCCAGGTGCGCGAGTCGCGGGTCCTGGTCGGGGTCAACGACGTGATGCCGGCGCGGGCGCAGCAGGCGCTGCGCTCCTTCGACGACGTGGTCGGCTCCAGCTTCTTCCCGCGCTACCTCGAGCCGTTCGCTCCCGAGCGCATCGTCAGCGTCCCGCAGGCGCAGCGCCGGCTGCTGCGCGACCCGGACATCCGGGACGCCGCCAGGAGCGTGTTCAAGATCCGCAGCAACAACCGCTGCGGGAGCGGCGTGGAGGGGACCGGCTTCCTCTACGCGCCGAACAAGCTGATGACCAACGCGCACGTGGTCGCCGGGGTCACCGAGCCGCTGGTGCAGGTCGACGACCGCTCGGTGCGGGCGACGGTCGTCTACTACAACTCCGACATCGACGTCGCCGTGCTCGACGTCCCCCGCCTGGACGGACCCACGATCCGGTTCGACCTCGGGGGCGAGGAGCGCGAGCAGGGGGCTGTGCTCGGGTTCCCCCAGGACGGGCCCTTCGACGCCCAGCCGGCGCGGATCCGCAGCGACCAGCGGCTGCGCTCGCCCGACATCTACGGGAACGGGACCGTGACCCGGCACGTGTTCGCCCTGCGAGGGCTGATCCGCCCGGGCAACTCGGGCGGGCCGCTGGTCTCGACCGAGGGACGCGTGCTCGGCGTGATCTTCGCGGCCTCGGTCAGCGACCGGGACACCGGCTACGCCCTCACCGCCGACCAGGTCCGCCAGGCGGCGGCTCGGGGCCTGAACGCGACCGAGAGGGTCTCGAGCGGGAACTGCGCGTAGCGCCGCTCCCGGGGCCTCAGCCGCGCTTGAGCAGTGTCTTGTTCTGCTTGGCCTGCTCGATGGAGCGCTCGGGTGCCTTGACCTGCTTGAGCTTGCGGACGCCGATGAAGGCCAGCAGGCCGGCGATCAGCACGTAGGCGGCGAACACGATCAGGTAGCACCACGCCAGGTCGAGACCGGTCATGTGCAGGAAGTAGGCGATCGCCACGGAGAGCATGATGATCGCCAGGAGGCCGAGGAACGCGGCGCCTGCGAACAGGGCGATGCTCATCCCACCTGCCCGGACCGAGACCTTCAGCTCTGACTTGGCCAGGGCGATCTCGCTCTGGATCAGGCTGGAGACGTCCCGGCTGGCGTCGATGACGAGCTTGCCGATCGTGGGCTCCTCCGTGATCACGGAATCGCTTTGGGACATGGCAGGTGACTTCCCTTCGAGGAATTCTTGAGTCGGCTCGCACACTATCGCCCGATCCGCCGGTGACCACCCCGTCGGCTGTCCGTTTGGCCAGCCGCTGGGTGATCTGGAAGACTTCCCGGGGTTGGAGGGGAGCATTCCCTCGCGGCAACTCGGTGGCCATCTCGGTCCGACCCTGCGCCGCGAGACCCCGGCCCGGGGTCGTCGGTCGCCTGAAGGTGGCGAAGGCCTCCGGACCCCCAACACGATCAGGGCGTCTGCGCGTGCAGTCCCCGAGTCCGGAGGAAGAGTCGTGGACGTATCCCCCCTGGTGTGGTGGCTGACCATCGGCGTCACCAGCGCCGTCCTGCTGTTCGACATCGTCGTGATCGGCCGGCGCCCGCACGAGCCGTCCCGCAAGGAGGTCAGCGTCGCGCTCACCTTCTTCATCGGGCTGGCCGTCATCTTCGGCATCGGGGTCTGGGTGTTCTCCGGCCATCAGTACGGCACCGAGTTCTTCGCCGGCTGGCTGACCGAGTACTCCCTCTCGGTGGACAACCTGTTCATCTTCTTGATCATCATGAACAAGTTCGGCGTACCCAAGCAGCTGCAGCAGAGCGCGCTGCTCGTCGGGATCGTGCTGGCGCTGATCATGCGCGGCATCTTCATCGCCGTCGGCGCGGCCGCGATCAACAACTTCAGCTGGGTCTTCTACATCTTCGGCCTCTTCCTGCTCTACACCGCGGTCAAGCTCGCCAAGGAGGGCGCGGAGGACGAGGACGAGGAGGACGAGTTCGAGGAGAACCGGCTGATCAAGCTGATCGAGCGCCGGTTCCCGGCCACCACCGAGTGGCACGGCACCAAGCTGCTCACGGTGGAGAACGGCAAGAAGGTGATCACGCCGATGTTCATCGTGATCGTCGCGCTCGGCACCACCGACCTGCTGTTCGCGCTCGACTCGATCCCGGCCATCTACGGGCTCACCAGCGAGCCCTACCTGGTGCTCACCGCGAACATCTTCGCGCTGATGGGGCTGCGGCAGCTCTACTTCCTGATCGGCGGCCTGCTGGAGCGGCTGGTCTACCTCTCCTACGGGCTCGCGTTCCTGCTCGGGTTCATCGGCGTCAAGCTGATCCTGCACGCGATGCACGAGAACGAGCTGGCGTTCATCAACGGCGGCGAGCACATCAAGTGGGCCCCGGAGATCCCGATCTGGCTCTCGCTGACGGTCATCGTGGGCACCCTGGTCGTCACCACGATCCTGAGCCTGTGGAAGTCCCGCAGCATGAACGACAAGTCGCGCGACGAGGTCACCGGCCCACGACGTGACTGGGACAACGGCTGAGGCAGGCTCCAGGGGGAATCCGCCACCTCCGGGAGGCGTTGACCATGACAACCAGTCCTGAGCAACGAAGGGTGGTCACATGAAGATCCTCATGCTTGTGGGCAGCCTGCGTGCCGAGTCCCTGACCGGCCGGCTGACCGAGGCGATCGCACGGCTCGTCCCGGCGGGCGCGAGCGCCGAGGTGTACGCCGACCTCGGTGGTCTCCCGCACTACGACCAGGACCTCGACACCGACGACGCCCCCGAGGCGGTCGTCGCGTTCCGGGCGGCCGTCGCGGACGCTGACGCACTGCTGGTCGCGACCCCGGAGTACAACGGCTCCCTGCCCGGCGTACTGAAGAACGCCGTCGACTGGGCCTCCCGGCCCCGGGGGTCCGCGGTGATCGCCGGCAAGCCCGTCGCCGTGGTCTCGGTGAGCCCGTCGCCGCGCGGCGCCCAGTGGGCCCGCGAGGACGCGACCAGGATCCTGCGCGTCGCCGGCGCCCTGCCCGTCGAGGACGCGGTCGGCATCCCCACGGCCCACGCCGCAGTCGTGGACGGCTTCTTCACCGACTTCCGAGTGGAGGCCAAGGTGAGGAACCTGCTGGCGTCCCTGGGCCAGGACAGCACCCAGAGCGACCCCCACGCAGCCTGAGACCCCACCCCCGCCCCGCCCCAACGCCGAGACGTCCCATCTGAAACCCGAAAACCCGCCGAGACGTCCCATCTGAGATTTCAGATGCGACGTCTCGGCGGGCTCGGGCGGCGGCTGGCTGCCCTACTCCTTGGAGTCTGAGTCCATTCCCTTGCCGATCAGGTCCATCACCGTGGAGTCGGCGAGGGTGGTGACGTCACCGACCTCGCGGTGCTCGGCGACGTCCTTGAGCAGGCGGCGCATGATCTTGCCCGAACGGGTCTTCGGGAGCTCGGGCACGACCATCACCTGACGCGGCTTGGCGATCGCGCCGATCTCCTTCTGGACGTGCTGGCGCAGCTCCTGGATCAGCGATTCGGGGGCCTCCTCGCCCTCCTCGAGCGCGGACTCCTTGAGGATCACGAACGCGCACACCGCCTGGCCGGTGGTCTCGTCGGCAGCACCGACCACAGCAGCCTCGGCCACCTTGGGGTGCGAGACGAGTGCGGACTCGATCTCGGTCGTGGAGAGCCGGTGGCCGGAGACGTTCATGACGTCGTCGACGCGGCCGAGCAGCCAGATGTCGCCGTCGTCGTCCTTCTTGGCGCCATCGCCGGCGAAGTAGAAGCCCTGCTTCTCGAAGCGCGACCAGTAGGTGTCCTTGAACCGCTCGTCGTCGCCCCAGATGGTGCGCAGCATCGAGGGCCAGGGCTCCCGGATGACCAGGAAGCCGCCGGAGCCGTTCGGTACCGACTCACCCTCGTCGGTGACCACGTCGGTGACGATGCCGGGGATCGACTTCATCGCCGAGCCCGGCTTGGAGGAGGTGACCCCGGGGAGCGGGCTGATCATGATCGAGCCGGTCTCGGTCTGCCACCAGGTGTCGACGATCGGGGTCTCGCCCCGGCCGATGGTCTCGCGGTACCAGACGTAGGCCTCCGGGTTGATCGACTCGCCCACCGAGCCGAGCAGCCGCAGCTTGGACAGGTCGTGCTTGGTGGGGATGTCGTCGCCCCACTTCATGAACGTCCGGATCGCGGTCGGCGCGGTGTAGAAGATCGTGACGCCGTACTTCTCGCAGATCTCCCACCAGCGGCCCTTGTCCGGGGTGTCGGGGGTGCCCTCGTACATCACCGAGGTGGCCTGGTTGGCGAGCGGGCCGTAGACGCCGTACGAGTGGCCGGTCACCCAGCCGACGTCGGCGGTGCACCAGTAGACGTCGTCCTCCTTGAGGTCGAAGATCCCCCAGTGCGTGTAGGCGCAGCCGACCAGGTAGCCGCCGGTGGTGTGCAGGATGCCCTTGGGCTTGCCGGTGGTGCCGGAGGTGTACATCACGTAGAGCGGGTGCTCGGAGTCGAAGAACTCGCACTCGTGCTCGGTGGACTGGGAGTCGACCAGCTCGTGCCACCACACGTCGCGGTCGTCGTTCCACTCCACGTCCTCGCCCGTACGACGGACCACCAGCACCTTGCGGACCTCGTGGTCCTTGTCCGCGGCCTTCTCGCAGGCCTCGTCCACCGCCGGCTTCAGGGCCGAGGGCGCACCGCGCCGGTAGCCGCCGTCGGAGGTGATCACGACCTGGGCGTCGCAGTCCGCGAGCCGGCTGGCCAGGGCGTCGGAGGAGAACCCGCCGAAGACCACCGTGTGCGGGGCGCCGATCCGGGCGCACGCGAGCATCGCGATCGCGGTCTCCGGGATCATCGGCATGTAGATCGCGACCCGGTCACCGGTCTGCACGCCGAGCTCGATGAGCGCGTTCGCGGCCTTGCAGACCTCGTCCTTGAGGTCGGCGTAGGTCAGGTCGCGGGTGTCGTCCTCGGGCTCGCCGACCCAGTGGAACGCGACCTTGTCGCCGGCGCCGTTCTCGACGTGGCGGTCGACGCAGTTGTAGGCCGCGTTGATCTTGCCGCCGACGAACCACTTCGCGAACGGGGGGTTGTCCCAGTCGAGCACCTGGTCCCACTTGGTGTCCCAGTCGAGTCGCTCGGCCTGCTTCTCCCAGAAGGCCAGCCGGTCCTTCTCCGCCTCGTCGTAGGCGTCGGCCGTGAGGTTTGCCTGCTCCGCGAACTCGGCCGGCGGGTCGAACCGGCGCTCCTCGTTCGCCAGGTTGGCCAGGGTCCCGTTGGACTCGTCGCTCATCGGTGTCGCTCCTCGTGTCCTGTGGTTGGTGTCACGTTCGGTGTCTCGAAACCTACTCTCCGGGCAGCGTCCGGACGACCCCGTGGGACCGCCCGGACGCTTGCACGCGAGCGCCCGGGTCAGTGGCTGACCGCAGCCTCCGATCCCGCACCCGTGAGGGCGCGCACCTCGAGCTCGGTGTAGCGCTCCTCGGACTCGGGCTCCTTGGAGGTGACCGAGCCGATGTAGCCGAGCAGGAAGCCGAGCGGGATCGAGACGATGCCCGGGTTCTCCAGCGGGAACCAGGAGATGTCGATGCTGGTCGGCAGGATCGACAGGTTCTTCCCGGAGGGGTCCAGGCCCTTGCCGGACATGATCGGGCTGAAGATCACCAGTCCGACCGATGAGATGAGGCCGCCGTAGATGCTCCACACCGCCCCGCGGGTGTTGAACCGGCGCCAGAACATGTTGTAGACGATCGCCGGCAGGTTCGCCGAGGCGGCGACCGCGAAGGCCAGCGCCACCAGGAAGGCGATGTTGAGCTTCTGGGCCGGGATCGCCAGCAGGATCGCCACCAGGCCGATCACACCGGCAGCGATGCGGGCGACCTTGAGCTCCTCGCGCTCGGTGGCCTTCCCCTTGCGCCACACGCTGTTGTAGAGGTCGTGGGCCACGCTGGCGCTCGAGGTGAGCGTCAGGCCCGCGACCACCGCGAGGATGGTGGCGAAGGCGACCGCCGCGATCAGCGCCAGCAGGATCGCGCCACCGGTGGAGCCGGCACCGCCACCGACCGTCTCGGCGAGCAGCGGTGAGGCCAGGTTGCCGCCGGAGGCCGCGGTGCGCTCCATGTCGCCCTTGTTCAGCAGCGCCGCGGCACCGAAGCCGAGGACCAGCGTGAACAGGTAGAAGACGCCGATCAGCCCGATCGCCCAGAGCACGGACTTGCGGGCGTCTCGCGACGTCGGGACCGTGTAGAAGCGGATCAGGATGTGCGGCAGGCCGGCCGTGCCGAGCACCAGCGCGATGCCGAGGCTGAGGAAGTCGATCTTGCTGGTCGTGGTCGCGCCGTACTTCAGGCCGGGCTCCAGGAACGACGACCCCTTGCCGCTGTTGCTGGCGGCGGTGCCGAGGAGGTCGGAGAGGTTGAAGTTGAACTCGATCAGCACGAGTACGACGATCAGCGCGGACCCGGCCATCAGCAGGACCGCCTTGACGATCTGCACCCAGGTGGTGCCCTTCATCCCGCCGACGGTCACGTAGAAGACCATCAGGATGCCGACCGCGAAGATGGTCAGGTTGATCGCCGTCTGGCTGTCGACGCCGAGCAGCAGCGAGACCAGCGTGCCCGCACCGACCATCTGGGCGAGCAGGTAGAAGATCGAGACGACCACCGTCGAGGTCGCGGCGGCCTGACGCACCGGCCGCTGCTTCATCCGGTAGGCGAGCTGGTCGGCCATCGTGTAGCGACCGGAGTTGCGGAGCACCTCGGCGACGAGGAGCAGCGCGACCAGCCACGCGACCAGGAACCCGATCGAGTAGAGGAAACCGTCGTAGCCGGACAGGGCGATCGCTCCGGAGATGCCGAGGAACGAGGCCGCCGACATGTAGTCGCCGCCGATCGCGAGGCCGTTCTGGAAGCCGCTGAAGCTGCGGCCGCCCGCGTAGTAGTCGGCGGCGCCGCTGGTCTGCCGGCTGGCCCAGAAGGTGATGCCGATGGTCAGTGCGACCACGGCGAGGAACAGGCTGCTGGTGAGCAGCTGGTGGTCTGCGGCCATCACGACGAGCTGGCCGTTGACGTGGGTGCTCATGCGTCCTCACCTCGGTTGTTGCGGTTCTGCTCGTAGTCCTCGTTGAGCTGGCGGGCCAGCGGGTCGAGGTTCTTGGTGGAGTAGTTGCTGTAGATCCACGCGAGGATGAAGGTCGTCGCGAACTGGAGCAGGCCGAAGACCAGGGCGACGTTGATGTTGCCGACGAGCTTGTGGGCCATGAAGTCGGTGGCCCAGTTCGACATCACCACGTAGAGCAGGTACCAGACCAGGAAGGCGATGGTCGCCGGGAACGCGAACCCGCGGTACCGGCGGCGCAGCTCGGCGAACTCGGCCGTCTCGGCCAGGCGGTCGTAGACCGGATCGTGTCGTGAGGCTTGATAGGAGACGTTCCCGGGACGGCGTTCCGTGCTCGGTTCGGACATGGCGTGGCACCCTTCGAAGGAGTCGCTGTGATGCACGTCACCGTGGCAGCCGCGCCGACCGGGCGCCACAGCCGCGCGGCAGCCGCTCGGCAGGCGGGCGCCGCGCATCGCCCAGCGGTCGATGGAGTACGACGAACGGTCACCCAGCTGGCCGGGCTCATGCTCAGCCGCGGTCGAGCTGGACCGTCTCCGGGGTGTGCAGGCGGACCATGAACCGCTTGGTGTGCGCGGGGACGCGGTGCCGGGTGAGCCGCGAGACCACCACCATCGTGGCGAACGACAACGGCACCGCCCAGGCGGCCGGCTGGTCCACCAGCGCGGCGAACCAGCCGCCGGAGCGGTCCGTGAGCAGGTTGTCCACGACGGCGCCCCCGGTGAGCGCACCACCCACCAGCAGGCCTGCCAGCGCGCCGGCGTCGGTGAGGCCGCGCCACCAGATGCCGAGCACCAGCAGCGGGCAGAACGTGGCCGCGGCCATCGCGAACGCCAGCCCGACCACGGTGGCCACCGCCACGTCGCGGGCGAGGAGCGCCAGCAGGAACGGCACCACCACCGCCACCACGGCGCTGAGCCGGAACGCGGTGACTCCCTCGACGCGCTTGCTCATCACGTCCTGGGTGATCACCCCGGCGACCGCGATGGTCAGGCCCGAGCTGGTGGCCAGGAAGGCGGCGAACGCACCGGCGGTGAGGAGCGCCGTGAGCAGCTCGCCGCCGAGGTCGCCGATCATCCGCGAGGGCAGCTCGAGCACGACCGAGTCCGCCTGCCCGCTGCCGACGAGGTCGGGAGCGTAGAGACGGCCGAGGGCGGCGTACACCGGCGGGAGGACGTAGAACAGCCCCAGCAGCGCGAGCACCGCCACGGTCGTCTGCCGGGCCGCACGCCCGTCGGGGTTGGTGTAGAAGCGCACCACCACGTGCGGCAGCCCCATCGTGCCGAGGAAGGTCGCGATCATCAGGGAGTACGTCGAGTACAGCGGGTGGTCTCCCGCGAACGCGATCGGGTCCGCCCACGACTCCCCGGACAGGCCCCCCACGAACAGGGCCGGGTCGGCCGGGGAGCGGCCGCCGTCACCGAGCCAGACGATGACCAGGAACACCAGCGGGACCAGGAGCGCGACCAGCTTGAGCCAGTACTGGAAGGCCTGGACGAAGGTGATCGAGCGCATCCCGCCCGAGAGCACGTTGAGGAGTACGACGACCGCGACCACCAGGCCGCCTGCCCAGGCAGGGAGGCCGGTCGCCGTCCGCAGGGCCACTCCGGCGCCCTGCAGCTGCGGCATCACGTAGAGCCAGCCGATCGCCACCACCATCACCGAGGCGAGCGTGCGGACCGTGCGCGAGTCGAGCCGGGCCTCGGCGAAGTCGGGCAGCGTGTAGGCGCCCGAGCGGCGCAGCGGGGCGGCCACCAGCACGAGCAGGACGAGGTAGCCGGCGGTCCAGCCGACCGGGTACCAGAGCATCTCCGCGCCGAAGGTGAGCACCAGCCCGGCGATCCCGAGGAAGGACGCCGCGGAGAGGTACTCCCCGCTGATCGCGGACGCGTTGAGCCCGGGGCGCACCGAGCGCGAGGCGACGAAGAAGTCCGACGTGGTCCGGCTGAACTTCAGCCCCCACGTGCCGATCGCCAGCGTGGCGATGGTGACGAGCACGACCGCGACGAAGCCGAAGGCGAGGTTCACGGCCCGCCGCCGACGGGCCTCATGACCGCTCGACCACCCGGGCGAAGGCCCGCTCGTTGCGGTCGGCCCGACGCTGGTAGCGCCATCCCAGCGCGACCAGCACCGGATAGCAGCCGAACGCGAGGACTCCCCACGAGACCGGCATCCCGAGCACCTGCCGGGTGGTCAGGGCCGGGACGAGGGTGAACACCAGTGGGAGCAGGCCGATGGTGAGCGCGAGCAGCGCCAGGGTCCCGAGCGCGAGCCGGAGCTGGGCCCGCAGCAGGGTGCTGACGTAGATGTCGCCGACCTCGCTCTGCGCGTCGATCTCGGAGGTGGCGCTGGGACGGGGATGCAGCCGCGGTCGCTCGGTCCAGGGGCTGGTGACGCGGACGCGCTGCGGGGGTGGCTGGTGTGTTTCCTGCGCGGGTCCCTGGGACGGGGTCTGGCTCATCAGGTCGCCCCGGGCCGCGCGGCCCGGACCAGGAGGTCCCTCAGCTCGCGGGTGTGGCGACGGCTGACCTGCAGCTCGCGGCCGTCGACCAGCACCGAGCACCGGCCGGCGTCGACGCGCACCTCCTCCACGAACCCGGTCGCGATCAGCAGCGAGCGGTGGATCCGCACGAAGCCGGCGTCGGCCCAGTCAGCCTCGAGCTGGCTCAGCGGCACCCGGACGAGGTGGGTCCCCTCGGCCGTGTGCAGCCGGGCGTAGTCGCCCTCGGCCTCGACGTAGCGGATCTGCGAGAGCGGCACGAACCGAGTCACCCCGCCGAGCTCGACGGCCACCTGCGCCTCGGCCTGCTCCGCCGGCGCGACGGCGATGATCCGGCGTACGGCCTCGGCAAGGCGCTCCGAGCGCACCGGCTTGAGCACGTAGTCCACGGCGTTGAGGTCGAACGCGTCCACGGCGTGCTGCTCGTGGGCGGTCACGAAGACGGTGGCCGGGGGCGTCCGGAAGCGCGACAGCACCTGCGCGAGCTCGATGCCGGTGAGTCCCGGCATCTGCACGTCGAGGAACACGGCGTCGACCTCGAGCTGCTGGAGCAGCCGCAGCGCCTCGGTCGAGGAGTCGGTGGTGTGCACCTCCGCGATGCGCTCGTCGCGCTCGAGCAGGTAGCGCAGCTCGTCGAGGGCGGGCCGCTCGTCGTCGATGACCAGCACCCGCAGGGCCGCCGGGAGGGCGCTCACGGTGCGACCCCGGGGGCGAACTTCGGCACGCGTACGACGACCTTGGTGCCGGCGCCGCGTGCTGTCTCCACCACCAGACCGTATTCGTCACCGAAGGTGGTGCGCAGCCGCTCGTCCACGTTGGCGAGCCCGACCGACTCGCCTCCGGACTCCCCGGCGAGCACCGCCCGGATCCGTTCGGGGTCCTGGCCGGCGCCGTCGTCCTCGATCGAGATGAGGCACTCGCGGTCGGAGTCGCGGGCCACGATGGAGATGTGGCCTCCCCGCGCAAGGGGGCCGAGGCCGTGCTGCACCGCGTTCTCCACGAGCGGCTGCAGGCACAGGAACGGGATGTTCACGCCGAGCACCTCCGGCGCCACCTGCAGGGTGACTCGCAACCGGTCGCCGAAGCGGGCCTGCTCGAGCAGCAGGTAGCGCTCCACCGAGCGCAGCTCCTCGGCCAGGGTGGTGAAGTCGCCGTGCTGGCGGAACGAGTACCGGGTGAAATCGGCGAACTCCAGCAGCAGGTCGCGCGCCCGGTCGGGGTCGGTGCGCACGAACGAGGCGATCGCGCCGAGGGAGTTGTAGATGAAGTGCGGGCTGATCTGCGCCCGCAGCGCCCGCACCTCGGCGCGCACCAACCGGTGCCGTGACTCGTCGAGCTCGGCGAGCTCGAGCTGCCCCGAGACCCAGGCCGCGACCTCCTCGGTGGCGCGCAGCAGGCTCGCGGAGGCCTCGTCGGTGAGTGCGACCAGCGCGCCGGCGACCCGGTCGTCGACGACCAGCGGGCTCGCGATGGCGTGCTGGACCAGGCACCCCTCAGTCGAGCAGTCGAGGTCCGAGCGACCGGCCACGACGGTGCTCGCGGCCTCCACGGCGCGCCGGGCCAGCTCGCCCGCCTGGTCGGTGTGGTGGGTGGAGAGGCCGTCGTACCCCAGCAGGGTGTGGGTGTCGGCGATCGCCACGGCCGGGGTGCCGAGGAGGTTGCGCAGGTGCCGCAGGCTGCGCTCGACCGACTCGGCGTTCAGCCCCTGGCGCAGGGCGGGGGAGGCCAGCGAGGCCGTGTGCAGCGTCCGGAAGGTGGCGAGGTCGGCGTCGCTGCCGAGCTGCCGGGCGTACCACCGGCTCCGGAGAGCCTCGAAGGCCACGGCTAGCTCACCGGAAGTCGATCAGCTGGGTGCCCGGGTCCTCCGGGGGCTTGCGCTGCCTGGCGACCGGCAGGCCGGGCGCCTCCTCCTCGAGACCGGGCGGCGGCACCTCGCGGCGCCGGGGCGGTGGTGGCTCGGGCGGCAGCTCCTGGTGGCGTACGACGGCCCGGTAGCACCTGGTCACCCAGGGCAGCTGCATCCCGTCGTGACCGCGGCCGTACTCGGCGTACAGGGAGTCGACCTTCGCCAGCACCCGGGCGCGCTCGGACTCGCTCATCGTCGCGACGTGGGCGACCGAGCGGGTCAGGTCCGCCAGGCTGGCGGCGGTGTGCGGCTGCCAGAACCGGAACTGGCTCTTCTCCACGAACCCGAAGTAGGGGGTCTCCATCAGCGGCATCGCGGCCTCGTCGCCGGTGCCCATGTCCGGTGAGATCAGGCCCTTGAGCCGGCGTACCCACGGGATGCTCACGTCGTAGGTGTTGTAGGCCAGCGCGAGCACGCCTCCGGGGCGCAGCACCCGGGCGATCTCGGCCAGGGCGAGGTCGTGGTCGAACCAGTGGAAGGACTGACCGCACACCACGAGGTCGACCGAGCGCGAACGCAGCGGGATGTGCTCCGCGGCGGCCAGCACGTGCGGGGCCGGGACCCGCCTGGCGAGGAGCGCGAGCATCTCGGGCAGCGGGTCCATCGCGAGGACGGCGTGGCCGGCGGCGTGCAGCGGCTCGGTGAGCTTGCCGGTCCCGGCACCGAGGTCGACCACGGTGGACCTCGCCGGCCCGGTCATCCAGGTGACCGCTTCCTCCGGGTACGACGGGCGGGCACGGTCGTAGGCATCGGCCACCGCCCCGAAGGACCGTGCAGGTGGCTGGTTCTGCTTGCTCCCGGGCTCGCTCATCGCGCTCGAAGTTACCCGATATCCTTCCCGCCGTGCCCCACCCGCCCACCGGGTCCCGCCGGGACCCCGAGCCCGACCCCCTTGCCTGGCTCACCGAGCTCGAGGGAGTGCCCTCCGCGTTCGCGGCGACGCGTGACGGGATCGACGTCATGCTCCGCGACCGCGGGCTGCGGCGGACCAGGCCGGAGCAGACCGGGGAGTCCCTGCTGCGCGGCGCCCACGCCAGTGCGGTGCTGGCCGGCTCGACGTCCTCGCCGGAGGAGGTGCGCACCGGCTCGGGTGACCCGGTCGCGCAGGCCGCGGTACGGGTGAGCACCGAGCTGCTCTCCCTCGCGCCGGTGCTGAACCGGTCGCCGGCGCAGGCCTTCGCCCGGCTGCACGCGCTCACCGGCGGCGCCTCGCCCGGCCAGCCGGTCTCGCCCGGCAAGGCCGACCGGCTGCAGTCGCTGGCCCGGACCCTGCTGGCCACCACCGCACCCGCCCTGCTGGTCGCCTCGCTGGTCCACGCTGAGCTGGTGGCGGCCGAGGCCTTCGCCGACCACAACGGGATCGTCGCGCGTGCGGCCGAGCGGCTGCTGCTGGTGTCCCGAGGCGTCGACCCGGCCTCGCTCGTCGTACCCGAGGCGGGGCATCTCGCGCTGCGGGCGGAGTACGAGTCGAACCTGCGCGGCTACCGCGACGGCGGGCGCAACGGGGTGCACTCCTGGCTGCTCTACGCGGCGCTGGCCCAGGCCAAGGGCGCCGAGGCGAGCCCGCTGCGCACCGACTGAGCCGGTGGCGAAGGACCCCACATGGATGAGCGGCACCGGGAATCTCCAGATAGCTCTGGAGATTCTCGATGCCGCTCTACACACGGAGGGTGGCTACCATGCGTGCACTGTCTAACTGTGGCCGCCGGAGGATCCGGGGGACCACGCCCTGAAAAAGGGTAGATCGCCGCGTGGGTACCGCCACCGTGTGCGTTCTTGGGTTTTCCTGCCTCCATTTGTACGCCGGGTGCCCGGGCAGCACAAGGGTGGTGGAGCCCAGTTCCGGGGATCCTCAGGCCGCGGTGCGGCGGCGCCTGGCGATCAGCCAGTACGCGGTGCCGAGCGCGGCCACCCCGCCCACCGTCAGTGCCGCCAGGGTCGGTGCGGCGGAGGGAAGGTGCATCCGGCTGCGCAGCGCGACGGGCTTGTCGAAGACCAGGATCGGCCAGCCGCGCTCGCGCGCGACCCGGCGCAGGTCCTTGTCCGGGTTGACCGCGTAGGGGTGCCCGACGGCCTCGAGCATGTGCACGTCGGTGATCGAGTCGCTGTAGGCGTAGCACCGGTCGAGGTCGTAGCCGCGCTCGTCCGCGAGCTCGCGGATCGCCTTGGCCTTGTTCTCGGCGTAGGCGTAGTAGCGGATGTCGCCGGTGTACTTGCCCTCGGCCACCTCCATCCGGGTGGCGATCACCTTGTCGGCGCCGAGCATCTCGCCGATCGGCTCGACGACCTCGGAGCCGCTGGTCGAGACGATGATCACGTCGCGCCCGGCGAGGTGATGGGTCTCGATCAGGCTGACGGCCTCGTCGTACACGAGCGGGTCGACGATGTTGTGCAAGGTGTCGGCGACGATCTCCTTGACCGTCTCCACGTCCCAGCCGGCGCACAGCTGCGACATGAACTGCCGCATCTTCTCCATCTGGTCGTGGTCGGCGCCACCGACGAGATAGACGAACTGGGCGTACGCCGAGCGCAGCACCGCACCGCGGGAGATCAGGCCACCCTCCTGGAAGACGCGGCTGAACGCCAGCGTGCTCGACCGGGCGATGATCGTCTTGTCGAGGTCGAAGAATGCTGCCGTCGGGTGGACCACCGGGCTCATGTCTTGAGTGTAGGCAGATCGGGTGATTCGCCCACGGCCTATGGCGATTTCGGCGCCGCGGGCTCGCGCTGCCCCGGCGTGGGCTGGGCCTCGCCGTGGCGCGCCAGGCTGACCGCGCCGGCCACGGCCAGGACGAACCCGGCCAACGCGACGCCCCCCCAGCCCGGGCGGGGCTGGTCGCCGAGCAGGAGCAGGCCCACCAGTGCGGGGACCACGGTCTCGCCGATGACCAGGGGTGCGGTGGCCTCGGTGACGCTGCCGCGCTGGAGTGCGATCGAGTAGGTGAGCATCGCGACCCCCCCGGCCACCACCAGCGCGTACGTCGCCGGACTCTGCAGCAGCGGGCCGACCTCGTCGAGGAGGTGCCGGGGTGCCAGGTCGCCCGGCAGCATCCGGGACGCGACCGCGGTGGCCCCGAAGGCCAGACCGGCGACGGTGCCCAGTGCCCGCGCACCCGCTGGCCCACGCAGTCGCGCGAGCGGGATCGCCGCAAGGGCCAGCACCACGGTCGTCAGCAGCACGCCCCACTGCTCGGCGTCGCTGGCCTCCACGGTGCGGTCCTCGGTGGCCGAGGCGGCCACCAGCACCAGTCCGCCGACCACGACCGTGATCCCGATCCGGTCCGCCAGCGTCAGCGGTGTCCGGAGGACCACGGCGCCCAGGACGGCCGTGATCGCCAGGAAGCTGGCGACGATCGCCTGCACCACGAAGATCGGCAGGCTCCGGACCGCGACGAGGCTGAGCAGGAACCCGGCCCCGTCGATGCCGACGCCGGCGACGTACGTCCAGGACCGGAGCAGGCGGACCAGCAGCCGGGGATCGAGCCCTTGTACGGCGGCGGTGCGCCGCGCGGCGAGCGCCTCGAGGATCGAGCTCACGCCGTAGCAGAGCGCGGCCCCGGCGGCCGCGAGCAGCCCGAGAAGCATCACTCCACGCTACCCAGCGCTGCCACGCCGCGCCGGTGGGTGCCGCGCTGGCTCCGGGCCTGAGCCGTCGGGAGGCAGCCGGGGGACAGGCACACTGGAGGGCATGGCTCCTGTGGAGCGCGGTCGCTCGGCGGACCGGACACGCTCGTGGAGCAACGTGCTCGACGGCTGGCTCTTCGCGCTCTCGGGCGTGACCGCCATCTGGTTCGCCTACGTCCTGCTGCGCGACGGGATCCGCGACGGTCTCCCGACGCTGGTGCTGTTCCTGTTCTGGATCTTCTTCACCTACCTGGCGCTGCCGCGCCTGCACCGGATCCTCACCTCGATCTACCTGCCCGGCTACTTCGTCGGCCGCACCCGCACCCGCGACGGGTTGCTCGGCGACCCGGTGAACCTCGGGTGGCTGGGGGAGGAGGAGCAGGTGCACGGCGCGATGCTCCGGGCGGGGTGGACGCTGGCGGACCCGCTGGGGGTGCGGACCGCAGTCGGCATCGTCCGCGGCGTACTGGTCCACCGCAGCTATGCGGCCGCTCCGGTGAGTGCGCTGCAGCTATTCGGTCGCACGCAGGACTTCGCCTACGAGCAGGAGGTCGCGGGCACACCCTGGCAGCGGCACCACATCCGGTTCTGGCGGTGTCCTGACGGATGGCTGCTCCCCGGTGGCTTCCGGGCCGACTGGCTGGCCGCGGCCACTTTCGACCGTGGCGTTGGGCTGTCCCTGTTCACCCTGCAGTTCACCCATCGCATCGAGGAGGACACCGACGTCGAACGCGACTTCGTCGTCGACTCGGTGTGCGCCTCGGTGCCCGGGGCGGAGGTCAGCGTGATCGAGAACTTCTCTTCCGGGTACCACCACCGCAACGGCGGTGGGGACCGGATCCGCACCGACGGCGACCTTCCCATCCTCGACCTGGGACCCGTGCGGGCCCGGACCGCTCGGGCGGCCCGGGCCGCCCCCGAGCACGCTGGTCGGACGTCCGCGGTCCCGGAGCTCGTCCTCGTCGGCTCCGGCCTCGCGCTCGCCCGCGCGGCGACGTACGGCGTGGGTGCGGCCGTGTACGCGATCCGGGAGTCCGTCACCCCGACCGTGGTGGTGTTCATCGTCCTTGCTGTGTGCGAGAGCGGTCTGGCGTTCGCCGTCCTGGCCGGGCGGAACTGGGCCCGGTTCCTGCTCGTCGCCGGCTGCTCGGTGACCGCGGTGGCCTCGATGACGGTCTCCTGGACGGGCCGCCAGGAGCCGCTCGGAATGGCGCAGCTGCTCACCGCGGGCGGCAGCATCCTGGTGCTGCTGGCAATGTCCAGCCCGGAGACCCGGGACTACACCCTGGGCAGGGCCACCGGGAGGGCGACGGAGAAGGCGACCCCCAGGGCCGGGTCGGGCGCTCGCGGGGCGCCGGGGGAGCGACCGTGAGGACCCGGCGCCGCGCCCTGGTGCCGGCCGTCCTCGGGCTCGGTGCCGGGCTCCTCTACGCCAACTTCGTCCTCGACCTGGTACGCCGCGGCCCGGCGAGCCTGACGCACTCGGTCAGCGAGCTGGCAGCTCCGGACGAGCCGCAGGCATGGGTGTACCGGGTGGGCGAGGTCGGCAGCGCGGCGATGACCCTCGCGCTGCTGCCGATGGCGCGCGCCGCGCTCCCGCCGGGGCCGGCACGTGAGGTGGCCACCGGCGCCACCGCCGTGTTCGCCGGTGCCACCGTGGTGGCAGGCGTCGTCCCCACGCCCTGCGGTCCGGGTCTGGCGCACGCGCTCGGCGTGCTCGACCTGCGGCCCCGCAACGACGTGCACGACGGGGCCAGCGTCGTCGGCGACGCTGCGATCTACCTCGGCGTGGCGGCGTCCTGGGTGGCAACCCGGGACCGCGGGCCCCGCTGGATCCGCCGGGCCGCGGTGACGGTGCTGCTGCTCGGGGCCGGCAGCAGCGCGGTGCACGGCTACGCGCGCCCCCACGTGGCCCGCCGCTGGGCGGGCGGCATCAGCCAGCGCGTCGACATCCTCACGATCAGCGCCTGGCTGGGCTGCCTCGGCGTGCTCGGGGCCCGGGCCCGAGCGAGCACCGTCCGGGACCGGGGACCAGCCGGATGAGTGAACCGGTCGCAGAGCACGGAGTGCGCCGCCACCTGCCGACCGACGACCGGTGGCCGGACCGGTTCGCGGCCGGCCTGTTCGCCTTCGCCGCGCTGGTGGCAGTGGCCTCGGTGGTGCCGTCCTGGCGCCGGTACTTCGAGAGGTCCACCGATCCGGTGTCCCTGCTGACCATCCCGGTCGTGCCCAGCCTGGTCTACGCCGCGCTCCTCCTGGTCACCGGCGTCGCGGTGCGCAGGCGGCTGCTCGCGGCGTGGTGGGTCGTCGTGGTCTGGTGGCTGGGCGTCCCCGAGGTCGGCAGGCTGGTCTGGATCTACCGCGGGGAGCACGTGGCGCTGTCCGCCGTCGGGCTGGTGCTGGTGGGGGCCGTGATCGCCCTCGCTGTCCGGGTGCGCCACCAGTTCGCCGCCCGTGGCGCTCCTGGGAGCCTGTGGACGGCACTCGCCGTGTTCGTGGGCGGGGGGCTGGCGACCCTGGCGGGCGGGGCGGCGCTGGTCCGCGCCCACGGCAGCTCGAGGAGCTACCTCGACTCCATCGTCTACGTGCTGGACCAGATCCTGGTCGACGTCGGTCAGATCGGGTCCGGGCCCGGCGCCCGGCCCGGCGCCGACGCACCGTGGTGGGTGCGGCTGGTCATCGGCGTGCTCGGTGCCGTGGTCGTCCTCGGCGCAGCGACGATCCTGTTCCGGCCCCGGCGCGACACCCGCACCCTCGGCATCGCCGACGAGGCCCGCGTGCGCGGGCTGCTGCGCGACTTCGGCGAGCACGACTCCCTCGGCTACTTCGCCACCCGGCGCGACAAGGCGGTGGTCTGGGACACCGGCTCCCCCGAGTCGGCGCGGGCGGGGGTGTCGTACCGCACTGTCGGCTCGATCAGCCTGGCCAGCGGCAACCCGGTCGGCGATCCGGCGTACTGGCCGGAGGCGATCGCGCGCTGGCGTGACCAGGCCCGTGCCAACGGCTGGTCGCTGGCGGTGATGGGTCCCGGGCACGAGGGCGCCCAGGCGTACGCCGACGCCGGGCTGTCCATGCTCGACATCGGCGACGAGGCGATCGTCGACCTGACCACCTTCTCGCTCAACGGTCCCGGGATGAAGTCGGTGCGCCAGTCGGTGTCCCGGCTCCGCCGCCGGGGCTACACGACCCGGGTGCAGCGCCACGCGAGCCTCACCGAGTCCGACTTCGCCGCGCTGGACGCCGCGGCCGGCTCCTGGCGGGGGGACGGGGGCGACGAGCGCGGGTTCTCGATGGCGCTGGGCAGGCTCGCGGACCCGCTCGACGAGGCGTGCGTCCTGGTCGCGGCGTACGACGAGGACAGTGCCCTGCGCGGCTTCCTCAGCTTCGTGCCGTGGGGCCGCAAGGGGTTGTCGCTCGACTTGATGCGACGGGACTCCTCCGCGGAGAACGGCCTTGTGGAGCTGATGATCGCGAGCCTCGCCGAGG
Organism: Nocardioides sp. Z30_9; assembly: GCF_058215735.1. Classification (NCBI taxonomy): domain Bacteria; kingdom Bacillati; phylum Actinomycetota; class Actinomycetes; order Propionibacteriales; family Nocardioidaceae; genus Nocardioides; species Nocardioides sp. Z30_9. The sequence goes on along the minus strand of NZ_JBZAJF010000005.1, from coordinate 22,564 downwards.
AGTCCTCGACGTTCGGGATCGGGCCGGTCTCGCTCAACTTCGCGATGTTCCGCGAGGCGTTCCAGCGTGGCGCCGAGCTCGGCGCCGGCCCCGTCGCCCGGCTCTGGCGGCAGGGACTGCTGCTGGCCAGCCGCAACTGGCAGCTGGAGTCGCTCTACCGCTCCAACGCCAAGTACCTCCCCGAGTGGCAGCCGCGCTACCTGGCCTACGAGTTCACCTCCGACCTGCCGAGGGTCGGGATGGCGGCAGGGAGCGCCGAGGGGTTCCTCACCGCACCCTCGATCGCGATGCTGCGCCGGCACGCGCACGCCGAGGAGGGGCTGGCGGGAGAAGGCCCGGGGCTCTCAGCCGGGGCCGAGCACGCCGCCGCCGTGCTCGCCCTGGTCCCGCCGGCTCGCGACGTCGTCGCGGAGTCCGTCTCGCCCGACCACCTGCCCGAGCAGATCCGGGTCCGGCGCGCGAAGCTCGACCGGCTCCGGGCCGAGGGGATCGACCCCTACCCGGTGACGGCACCACGCACGCACACGCTGGCGGAGATCCGCTGCCTGGTGGCCCCCGACCTCGCTGCCGACACCGAGACCGGGATCACCGTCTCCGTGGTCGGCCGGGTCCTGCTCAAGCGCGACATGGGGCACCTCGGCTTCGCCACCCTGCGCGACGGCAGCGGTGACCTCCAGGTGATGGTGGACGCCCAGCACCTTCCGGCAGACCAGCTGGCGTTCTGGGAGCACTCCATCGACCTCGGCGACCAGGTCGGCGTCACCGGCGAGGTGGTCACCACCCGTCATGGCGAGCTCTCCGTGCGTGCCGACTCGGTGCTGCTCACCAGCAAGGCGCTGCGTCCGCTGCCGGACAAGCACGAGGGGCTCACCGACCCCGACGCGCGGGTGCGGATGCGCTACGTCGACCTGATCGTGCGGCCCGACGCGCGCACCGCGGCGTACCGGCGCGCCGCCGTGGTCCGCAGCATCCGGGACTCCCTCCAGGCCCGTGGCTTCACCGAGGTCGAGACCCCGATCCTGCAGACCGTCCACGGCGGCGCGAACGCCCGGCCCTTCGAGACCCACATCAACGCCTACGACCTCGACCTCTACCTGCGGATCGCCACCGAGCTGCACCTCAAGCGGCTGCTGGTCGGCGGGATGGAGAAGGTCTTCGAGGTCGGCCGCCAGTTCCGCAACGAGGGCGCCGACTTCAAGCACAACCCGGAGTTCACCTCCCTGGAGGTCTACGAGACCTACGGCGACTACGGCACCATGCGGGTGCTGACCCAGGAGCTGATCCAGGAGGCGGCGACCGCGGTGTACGGCGAGCCGGTGGCCCGCCGGCCGGACGCCGGCGGCAAGCTCGTCGAGCACGACCTGTCGGGGCAGTGGCCGGTGAAGAGCGTGTGCGAGGCGGTCTCCGAGGCCCTGGGCGAGGAGGTCACCACCGAGACCCCGCGCAGCGTCCTGCTCGGGCACGCCGTGCGGATCGGCCTCGAGCTCGACCTCGACCCGTCCTGGGGGTTCGTGCTCGAGGAGATCTACGGGGAGCTGTGCGAGTCCAGGACCACCACACCCGTCTTCTACACCGACTTCCCCAAGGAGAACGCGCCGCTGACCCGGCCGCACCGACGCGACCCGCGGCTCACCGAGAAGTGGGACCTGGTCATCTTCGGCGCCGAGCAGGGCACGGCGTACTCCGAGCTGATCGACCCCGTCGACCAGCGGGAGCGGCTGGTCGCCCAGTCGCTGCTGGCGGCCGCCGGGGACGCCGAGGCGATGCAGGTCGACGAGGACTTCCTGCGCGCCCTGGAGTACGGGATGCCCCCGACGGGCGGCATGGGGCTGGGCATCGACCGGCTGGTGATGAACCTGACGGGTCTGAGCATCCGCGACACCATCCTGTTCCCGCTGGTCCGGCCGCAGCGCTGAGGCCACCGACCAGTTCGCGTTCACAAGCGCTTTCGGGGTGCCCTTCGTCCACAGGGGGCTCCCCCTCGGGTGCCTGACCGCCGCCGGGAGCCGAGCATCGGGAGCATGGATGTCACCGCTCCCGCCTCCGGTCCCGTCCTCGGCCCGGTCCTCGTCTCGGCCGATCCGCTGCTGGTCGCCGACGTGCAGCGGCTGTGCGCGGCCGCCGGCGTCGTTGCGGAGGTCGTCCACGACGTGACCCACGCGATGCGGCTGTGGCGCAGCGCCTCGGTGGTGCTCGTCGGTGAGGACCGGGCCGCCTCGCTGGCTGCGCTCAGCCCGCCGCGGCGCCCCCGCGTGCACGTGCTCGGCCGGTCACCGGTGGGTGACGCGATGTTCCGGGAGGCGCTCGGCGTCGGCGCGGAGTCGGTCGCCGCCCTCCCGGCCTCCGAGACCTGGCTGGTCGAGCTGCTCACCGACGTGGGCGACGGCGGTACGGCGCCAGGGGTCACGATCGGGGTGATCGGCGGCTGCGGCGGCGCCGGCGCCACCGTGTTCGCGGCAGCGCTGGCGCAGACCGCCGCCGGCCTGGGCCGGACGCTGCTGGTCGACGCCGACCCGATCGGCGCCGGCATCGACCGGGTGCTCGGGCTCGAGGGCTCCGAGGGGATCAGGTGGGACTCGATGCTGCAGACCACCGGGCGGCTGAGCTCGCGCTCCCTGCGGGAGGCCCTGCCGCGCTCGGGTGCCCTCTCGGTGCTGACCTGGCCCACGGACCGCCCCGTGTCGCTGCAAGCCTTCGCGATGCGGGAGGTCCTCTCCGCGGGACGCCGTGGCTTCGACACCGTGGTGATCGACCTGCCCCGGCACCGCGATGCCGTGATCACGGAGACCATCGGTCGATGCGACCACGTCCTGCTGGTCTCCACGCTGACCGTGCCGGGGGTCAGCTCGGCGGCACGGGTGGCGCACCGGCTGCCGGAGACGACACCGATCCGGCACCTGGTCACGCGTGGTGGGCGGGCAGGGGTCTCCCCGGAGTCGGTGAGCCGCCTGCTCCGGATGCCGTTGCTCGTGGCGATGGGTGACCAGCGCGGTCTCGACGAGGCGATCAACCTGGGAGCGGGGCCCGCCCGGTCCCGGCGGGGGACCCTCGCCCGGGCCGCCCGGTCGGCGGTGGACTCAATTCTCGAGCATCCGGGGACGGCCGCGGCATGAGCGGGGCGGTCCCGGTCGAGGACCTGTCCGGGATGGTCGACGGCGTACGCGAACGCCTCGCTCGTGACGCCGCGCCGTTGACGCCGCAGCTCGTCGCCCGCGCGCTGCGGGAGCAGGGCAGGCCGGTGGGTGACGCGACGGTCCTCGCCGTGCACGACGCCCTGAGACGCGACGTCGTGGGCGCGGGGCCGCTGGAGCCGTTGCTGCGGCTCGAGGGCGTCACCGACGTCCTGGTCAACGGCGCGGACCAGGTGTGGATCGACCGTGGCGCCGGCCTGGAGCTCACCGGGATCAGCTTCGCCGACGACCAGTCGGTACGCCGCCTGGCGCAGCGTCTCGCAGCCTCCGGGGGACGCCGGCTCGACGACGCCTCGCCCCACGTGGACCTGCGGCTGCCCGACGGCTCCCGGTTCCACGCCGTGCTCGCCCCGGTCTCGCGGCCCGGGACCGTGCTGTCCCTGCGGGTCCCGCGGCAGCGGGTGTTCACGCTGGCCGAGCTGGCGCACGCGGGCGCAGTGGCCACCGAGGGGGCAGCGCTCCTCGAGCAGGTGGTGCAGCGGCGGCTCGCCTTCCTGGTCAGCGGCGGCACCGGCTCGGGCAAGACCACGCTGCTCAACGCGCTGCTCTCGCTGGTCCCCGCCGACGAGCGCCTCGTCCTGGTCGAGGACGCCTCGGAGCTCCGGCCCGAGCACGCCCACGTGGTGGCCCTCGAGGCCCGACCGGCCAACATCGAGGGCGCCGGCGCCGTCACCCTGCAGACCCTTGTCCGCCAGGCACTGCGGATGCGCCCCGACCGGCTGGTGGTCGGAGAGGTCCGGGGGGCCGAGGTCGTCGACATGCTGGCCGCGATGAACACCGGCCACGAGGGTGGCTGCGCCACCGTGCACGCCAACTCGGCCGCCGACGTGCCCAGCCGGATCGAGGCGCTGGGACTGGCCGCGGGCCTGACCCGGGCGGCGACCCACAGCCAGCTGTACTCGGCCGTGGACCTGGTGATCCACCTCGGACGGGGCCGCGACGGCCGCCGGAGGGTCCGGGAGATCGGGGTGGTCACCCGGACCCGGGACGGCACGGTCGAGGTGGTCCCCGGTGTCAGCTTCGCGGCCGACGGGGCCCTGGTGGGCGGGCCGGCCCTGGACCGGTTGAGCGGGCTGGTCGAGTCGTGACCGCCGCCCCGGTCGCCGTGGGCGTCGCGGTCACGCTCGCGATGCTCTCGGTGTCCCTCCTGGTGCCCGGCTCACCCGGGATCAGGTCCGCTCCTGACCGGACCCGCCGGGCCATCTCGCCGGCGCTGGCGCTGACCGGCGGGAGCGCGGCGCTGCTGGTGCTCTGGTCATGGCTGACCCTGCAGACCTTCGTCCTGGTGGTGCTGCTCGCCGCCACGGCACTGGGGCTGCTGCGTGTCCTGCGCCGCCGCCGCGCCGACCGGGTGGCACAGGTGCGCAGCGACCAGGTCCTGGCGGTGTGCGACTCGATCGCCTCCGACCTCGCGGCCGGCCAGCCCCCGCTGCTGAGCCTGGACCGGGCCGCTGCGTCCTGGCCGGAGTTCGCCCCGGTGTCCGCCGCGGGGCGGATCGGGGCCGATGTGCCGGCAGCCCTGCGCGAGCTCGCGGCCAGGCCCGGGGGTCGCCAGCTGCGCACCCTCGCGGCGACCTGGCAGGTGGCGCACGAGACCGGGTCCGGGCTCGCGGCGGCGGTCGGGCAGGCGGCGGAGGCGATCCGCGCGGAGCGGCGTACCGCCCGGCTCGTCGCCGCGGAGCTGGCCGCGGCCCATGCCACGGCGCGGATGCTGGCCGCGCTCCCGTTCGGGGTGCTGCTCCTCGGCGCGGGGGTCGGTGGTGATCCTGTGGGCTTCCTGGTCGGCACCTTCCCGGGCCTGGTCTGCCTCGCCCTGGGGCTCGGGCTCTCGTTCGCGGGAATGACCTGGCTGGACCGGATCGCCGACCGGGTGCTCGGCCGATGACCTGGTGCGCCGCCGTGCTGACCGCGGGGGTGGTGCTGCTGCTGGTCCCGCGCCGCCCGACCCTGGCCCGAGCGGGTGCAGCGCCGGCCCCAGCGGAACGGTCGCAACGCGCGGGCCTGTTGCGGTTGCGTCCCGTCCTGGCCCTGGCGGGCGCCGCCGGCGGGTGGGCGATGGTCGGCGGACCCGTGGGGGTCGCGGTCGGGGTCGGTTGCGGTGCGGCGGTGTGGGTGGTTCTCGGCCGCACCGAGGACCCGGCCGTCGTACGCCGACGCGAGCAGCTCGCCGAGGACCTGCCCGTCGGGGTGGACCTGCTCGCTGCCTGCCTCGACGCCGGCGCCGCGCCCGAGTCCGCGCTGGCCTCGGTGAGCCGGGCCCTGCCCGGGCCGGTGGGGGAGGAGTTCCTCGCGATCTACCACCGGCTCGACGTCGGCGTCGATCCTGTGGTCGTCTGGCGTTCGGTCGCCGAGGACCCCCAGCTGGCGCCCCTGGGACGCGCGGTCGGCAGGGCGCACGAGACCGGGGCGCCGGTGGGCCGCGCCGTCCACCAGCTCGCCGGTGAGCTGCGCGACCGTGCGGCGGCAGAGGTGGAGACCAGGGCGCGCGGCATCGAGGTGAAGGCGGCTGCCCCTCTCGGGCTGTGCCTGCTGCCCGCGTTCGTGCTGCTCGGGGTGGTGCCCATGGTGGTGGGTGTCTTCACCTCGATGCGCCTGTTCTGAGCCCGCGGGCCGGTCTGTCGGCCGCCACGAACCGCGCACACCCGGCCGGCGTGCGGTGGTTGTCCACCACTTCGCAAGAGCTCGTCGCCGCGACGTCCTGCGCCGCGAATCCTCAACCCCGTCAGTGAATTCTCCCGGCCAGGGTGCCGGGCAACGTCAGGAGAAAGTCATGCAGAACACCACCCTCGCCCTCGTCCAGGACCAGGACTTCGACGTCCGGGACGAGGCGGGTGCCACCACCGCGGAGTACGCCACCGTCACGGGCTGCGGCGTCGGCTTCGCTGCCGTGCTGTTCAAGTTCCTCACCAGCGACGCGGGTCAGCAGCTGATCAAGCTGATCTTCAACGCCATCAAGGCCCTCCTGCCCTTCTGAGGTTCCTCCCCGGCCCGTTCCGGGCCGTTTCTCCGGCCCCCTCGATGAGGGCCGTCGACCGACCGGCGGGGTGGGATGGGCTGCCCGCCCCGCCGGTCGCACCACCGAGACCGGGACACCGGTGAACTGAGAGGAGGAGCCCATGGAGCGACGGCGGGAGGAAGGCGCCGTGACGGCCGAGACGGCGACGGCACTACCGGTGCTCGTGCTGTTCACGCTCTCGATGGCCTGGCTGGTCAGCATCGGGATCACCCAGGTGCGGGCCCTGGACGCCGCTCGCGAGTCGGCGCGGGCGGCGGCCCGCTCGGAGAGCGACGGCGTGGCGGTCGCCCTGGGGAGGCAGGTCGCAGCCCCCGGGTCGCGGATCGCTGTCACTCGTCGTGACGGGACCGTCGTGGTCCGGGTCAGCAGCCCGGTGTCCGGGCCCGCAGGGCTGTTCCGGCGTCTCGGACCGGTCGAGGTCGAAGCGCGGGCAGTGGCGGCGGAGGAGCCGTCGCGATGACTTCGGCGGGCCAGGTCGGCCGGCGCCGGGAGGACGGTGCCGGGACCGTGTTGACGGTGGCGATGATCGGGGTGCTGGTCACCGTGACCGTGGCCACCACCGGCGTCGTCGGTGTGATCGCGGGACACCGGCGCGCCCAGGCGGCGGCCGACCTCGCCGCCCTCGCTGCGGCCTCCGCCCTGCAGGACGGCCAGGACGCCTGCCGCCGGGCAGGCTCGATCGCCCGGAGCAACGGCGCTGACCTGCGTGGCTGCACCGTCGAGGGGTGGCAGGTCGCGGTGGAGGTGGTCTTCGAGGGAGTGCGGCTGCCGGGCGCGGCGATGGGGCTCGAGGCGCGTGGACGGGCCGGCCCGGTCAGTGCGCTGCCGGAGACGCCGTGAGGCCAGGGGCGTCTGTGGCGGGACGCCTCAGCGGTCGTCGCGGACGATGTCGTCGTGGCTGTCGCGCTCGTCGCGCTTGTAGGCGTCCAGCTTGTCGCTGAGCTCGCTGACCTTCTTGCGGTCCGCGCGACGGGCGGCGGCGCGCTTGGCGGCGGTGCGGAACATGCCGAGGCTGAGCACGAACAGCAGCAGGGTGCCCATCCCGGCGAAGAACACCAGCGACGTCGGACCTTCGACGTTGAAGGCTCCCAGGTCGACGAGGGTGGGCTCGTTGCCGCCGAAGAGGGCAGCGATCACCAGCAGGACGGCAATGATCAAGACGATGAGGGCGGCGACGAACACGGGGAGTTCCTCTCGAGAAGCGGTCTGCTCGACCCTAGTGGTCCGGGACGCCCGGAGCGCTCATCAACAGGAGGTCGAGCAGGACAATCGCGCCCGACTTGTCGAGCGGGTTGTTCTGGTTGCCGCACTTGGGTGACTGGACGCACGACGGACAGCCCTCCGCGCACCCGCACGAGGCGATCGCCTCCCGGGTGGCGCGGAGCCACTCGGCCGCGGCGTGGAAGCCCCGCTCCGCGAACCCCGCCCCGCCCGGGTGGCCGTCGTGGACGAACACGGTGAGCTTGCCCGTGTCGGCGTGCAGTGCGGTGGAGACCCCGCCGATGTCCCAGCGGTCGCAGGTCGCGAACAGTGGGAGCAACCCGATCGAGGCGTGCTCGGCGGCGTGCGCCGCGCCGGGAAGGTCGGCCTCGGCGAGCGCCGACTCGGCGAGCACGTCGTCGGGGAGCGTCCACCAGACCGCGGTGGTCTGCAGCACCCGCTCCGGGAGGTCGAGCGGCTCCTCGCCGATGACCTCCCCGCTGGGCACCGACCGCTTCAGGAACGAGACCACCTGGTGGGTCACCTTGACGCTGCCCAGACTGAGCCGTGCTCGGCCCCACGCGACGCTGGCGCGCTCGTCGAGGATCTCGATGTCGGTGATCTCCCGGGCCGAGGTCGAGTAGTCGGGCGCAGCCCGCTCGACGATCGCGACCGACTCGTCGAGGTCGAGCTCGGTGACCAGCCAGGTCTCGCCCTGGTGGAGGTAGACCGCTCCCGCGTGGGCGGTGCCGTGGGAGGAGGAGTGGTCGACGGTGCCGAGCACGCGACCGGTGTCGGACTCCACCAGCCGGACCGGCGTACCTCCACTGGAGCGGATGTCGGCCAGGTCGCTGGCGCGTCGTCGGTCGGTCCAGAACCAGCCGTGGGGCCGGCGGCGCAGCAGCCCGCCCTCGGTGAGCGCGTCCACGGCGGTCCGGGCGCCCGGGCCGAAGAGGGGCAGGTCCGCCACGGTCAGGGGGCTCTCGGAGGCTGCCGCGCACAGGTGCGGCCCCAGGACGTAGGGGTTGTCGGGGTCGAAGACGTTGGCCTCGACCGGTTGCCCCAGCAGCGCCTCGGGGTGGTTGACCAGGTAGGTGTCCAGCGGGTCGTCGCGGGCCACCATCACCCCCAGCGCGTCACGCGCGCCCCGGCCGGCCCGACCCACCTGCTGCCACAACGCCGCCCTGGTGCCGGGGAAGCCGGCCAGCAGCACGGCGTCGAGGCCGCTGATGTCGATGCCGAGCTCGAGGGCGTTGGTGGCGGCCAGCCCGAGCAGCCGGCCTGACCGCAGTGACTCCTCGAGCTCGCGACGCTCCTCGGGCAGGTAGCCCCCGCGGTACGCCGCCACCTGGCCGACCAGGCTCGCGTCGACCTCGCCCAGCAGGCGCCGGGCGGTCAGCGCCACCGTCTCGGCCCCCCGCCGAGACCGGACGAAGGCCAGGGTCCGCACCCGCTCGACGACCAGGTCGGTGAGCAGGTCGGCCACCTCGCTGGTCGCGGAGCGGCGTACCGGCGCACCGTTCTCGCCGTGGCCGGGCACGAACGGTGGCTCCCACAGCGCCAGGGCCACGCGGCCCCGCGGGGAGCCGTCCTCGGTGACCGAGGCCACGTCGAGCCCGGTCAGCCGGCCCGCCGAGAGCTCCGGCTCCGCGACCGTGGCCGAGGCCAGCACGAAGGTGGGGTGTGCGCCGTACAGCGCCGCCACCCGGCGCAGCCGCCGGATGATCTGGGCCACGTGGGCGCCGAAGACCCCGCGGTAGTGGTGGCACTCGTCGATCACCACGTAACGCAGGGAGGCGAAGAACCGCGACCAGCGGGCGTGTCCCGGCAGCAGCGAGTGGTGCAGCATGTCGGGGTTGGTGAGGACGTACTCCGCGTGGTCGCGGGTCCACTCCCGCATCTCGGGGGTGGAGTCGCCGTCGTGGGTGCCGCAGCGCAGGTCGGGCAGGCCGAGCCGCCGCAGGGCCGCCAGCTGGTCCTGGGCGAGCGCCTTGGTCGGAGCGAGGTAGAGCACGCTCGCGCCACGCTGACCCTTCGGCCCGCGGCTCGACTCGATCGCCTGCAGCCCGGGCAGCAGGTAGCACAGCGACTTCCCCGAGGAGGTGCCCGTGGACACCACGGTGTGCTGCCCCGAGTGGGCCAGGTCGGCCGCCGCACGCTGGTGGGACCACGGACTGAGCACGCCGACCCGCTCGAACGCCTGCTGGACGGGGGTGTCGAGCCAGGTGGGCCAGCCCGCCTCGCGGGCCGGCCGTGAGGGGCTCACCTCGAGGTGCAGCAGGCTGTCGCCACGACCGGGCGCACCGCCCAGTCGGCCCATCAGTGTCTCGAGATCCATCACCTGCACGCAGCCAGTGTTCCAGCGGGGTGTGACGGTCGGCCCCCGGCGTGGCCGCGGGCATGGTTGAATACCCACGTCTGAACGCAAGTGCAAGGGCGGGGGCCGGGCTTGGTCCCATCCCTGCTCGGAGGAGTGACCGTGGATCTTTCGCTGCAGACCCGTGAGGTCGACAGCCGCACGATCGTTGTCGTGGGCGGCGAAATCGACGTCTACACCGCTCCCAAGCTCCGGGACAAGATCACCGAGCTGGTCGGTGCGGGCCATCACGACCTCGTCATCGACATGGAGTCGGTGGACTTCCTCGACTCCACCGGGCTCGGTGTCCTCGTCGGTGGACTGAAGAAGGTCCGCGCCCACGACGGGTCGATGGAGCTGATCTGCTCCCAGGACCGGCTGCTGAAGATCTTCCGGATCACCGGGCTGGCCAAGGTGTTCACCATCCACGAGTCGGAGTCCTCGGCGCTCGGCGCCTGACCCTCCGCTCCGCCCGCCCTCTCGGGACCCACTCCCCGTCTCTCTCCCCGGGGAGTGTTGCGACACGCCCTAGGTTGGCGCGTGTGTGAGCCTTGTCACTGTGTTGGGCCGCGCGGCACGTAGACTCCGCGGCGGTCACTACTGACAACCCCGAGGAGAAACATGACCGGGCTTCCCGCTGTCGTGGACCTCGAAGGTGCCAACTTCGTTCTGGTCATCGTCGTCGCCGTGATCGCGCTCGTCGCGCTCGCGCTGGCCGCGATGTTCCGCAACGAGGTGCTGGCTGCCGACGAGGGCACCGACAACATGAAGAACATCGCGCACGCGGTGCAGGAAGGCGCCAACGCCTACCTCACCAGGCAGTTCCGCACGCTCGGCATCTTCGCCGCCATCGCGTTCGTGGCCCTGCTGGCGCTCCCCGCCGACGACGTCGCCGTCCGGATCGGCAGGTCGATCTTCTTCCTGGTCGGTGCCGGGTTCTCCGCGGCGGTCGGCTACCTGGGCATGTCGCTCGCGGTGAAGGCCAACCTCCGGGTGGCGGCAGCCGCGAACAGCCAGGGTCGTGACCCCGCGATGAAGATCGGCTTCCGGACCGGCGCCATGGTGGGCATGCTCACCGTGGGGCTCGGCCTGCTGGGCGCGAGCATCGTGGTCCTCCTGTTCAAGGACGAGGCCCCGCACGTCCTCGAGGGCTTCGGCTTCGGCGCAGCGCTGCTGGCCATGTTCATGCGTGTCGGCGGCGGCATCTTCACCAAGGCGGCCGACGTCGGCGCCGACCTCGTGGGCAAGGTCGAGAACAACATCCCCGAGGACGACCCGCGCAACGCCGCGACGATCGCCGACAACGTGGGCGACAACGTCGGTGACTGCGCCGGCATGGCAGCCGACCTGTTCGAGTCGTACGCCGTGACGCTGGTCGCCGCTCTCATCCTCGGTTCGCAGGCCTTCGGTGACGCCGGACTGGTCTACCCCCTGATGATCCCGGCGATCGGGGCGCTGACCGCCGTGCTCGGTGTCTACATCACCACCCCGCGTCCGGGTGAGAACGGCCTGACGACGATCAACCGGGCCTTCTACATCTCCGCCGCCGTCGGTGCCGTGGCCTCGGTGATCGCCTCCTACATCTACCTCCCGGGCAGCTTCGCCGACTTCGACAACGTGATGGGCACCGACATGACCGGTGCCGAGGGCGATCCCCGCCTGATCGCGTCGGCCGCAGTGGTGATCGGCATCGTGATGGCGGCCGGCATCCTCGCGCTCACCGGGTACTTCACCGGCACCGAGTACAAGCCGGTCAAGGACGTCGGCAAGACCTCCCTGACCGGGGCCGCCACCGTGATCCTGAGCGGTCTCTCCGTCGGCTTCGAGTCGGCCGTCTACACCACGCTGGTGATCGGTGCCGCGGTGTTCGGGGCGTTCCTGCTCGGTGGCGCCACCCTGACCGTCTCGCTGTTCGCGGTGGCACTGGCCGGCTGCGGCCTGCTGACCACGGTCGGCGTGATCGTGGCGATGGACACCTTCGGCCCGGTCTCCGACAACGCCCAGGGGATCGCCGAGATGTCCGGCGACGTCAGCCCCGAGGGCGCCCAGATCCTCACCGAGCTGGACGCGGTCGGCAACACCACCAAGGCGATCACCAAGGGCATCGCGATCGCCACGGCCGTGCTGGCGGCGACCGCGCTGTTCGGCTCCTACTCCACCTCGGTGGTCGAGGCGCTGCAGGACGCAAACCCCACGGACAAGGAGCTCGCGGGCCTGAGCTTCGCCGTGTTCAACCCCGGCGTCCTGGTCGGCGTGCTCCTCGGAGCGGCCGTGGTGTTCATGTTCTCCGGTCTCGCGATCAACGCCGTGGGCCGTGCTGCCGGTGCGGTCGTCTACGAGGTCCGTCGCCAGTTCCGCGACATCCCCGGGATCATGGAGGGCACCGGCCGTCCCGAGTACGGCAAGGTCGTCGACATCGTCACCAAGGACTCGCTGCGCGAGCTGGTCACCCCGGGCCTGCTGGCCGTGCTGGCTCCGATCGCGGTCGGGTTCGGCCTCGGCGTCACAGCCCTCGCCGGCTTCCTGGCCGGCGCGATCGGCACCGGCACCCTGATGGCGGTCTTCCTGGCCAACTCCGGTGGTGCCTGGGACAACGCCAAGAAGCTGGTGGAGGACGGTCACCACGGTGGCAAGGGCTCCGCCGCGCACGAGGCGACGATCATCGGCGACACCGTCGGTGACCCGTTCAAGGACACCGCCGGCCCGGCGATCAACCCGCTGATCAAGGTGATGAACCTGGTCTCGCTGCTGATCGCCAGCGCCGTGGTCTCGATGAGCCTCGGGGACGACCAGAACGACGTCCTCCGCGTGCTGATCGCCCTGGTCGCGGTGGCGATCATCGTGGTCGCGGTGGTGATCTCCAAGCGTCGCGGCAACGTGATGACCGACGAGGCACCGGCCCCCAACCAGTCCGCCGCCTGACGTCCCGCTCCAGCACGCTGAGCGGGCACGAACGATCCGCCGTACGACGCCGACCGGGCACTTCTGTTCCGCAGGAGTGCCCGGTCGCGTGCTACCGCGGGACGTTGGTGCCCGGTCGGCGGATAGCGTTCAGGGGTGATCCAGGATGACTGAGCCCACCTCCCGACCTTCCTCTTCATCACCCGGGTCCTCGTCCGGGCTGGCCTCGCGGTTGCGGGAGGCGCTGGTGGCCGTGGACTTCACCTACGACGCCGTCGCCGCCCTGCTCGGTACGACGGCGCACGCGGCCCTGTCGCGCAACGAGACCCTGCCCGGCCTGCGTGCCACCGGTGGCGGGACCCCGATCGAGACGCTGACCCGGCTGTGGCTGCTCCAGGCGCCGGTACCGGTGCGCGAGGTGGAGCGGGCGCTGCCGGGCCTGCTCGACCCGCTGTGCAACGCCGGCATGCTCGAGCGCTCCGTCGGGGAGGTGCGCGCCCGGGTCGACGTACGCCCCTACGCCTCCGACGACCTCGACCTGTGGGTGACCAGCGACCTCACGCCCGGTCTCGACGGGCGACCGGCGCTGGTCGGTACCGACCACGTCCTCGGGATCAGCTCAGCGGCCACCTCGCTGGCCCAGCTGACCGTGCGCGAGCCCGTCGGATGCTCCCTGGACCTCGGGACCGGCTGCGGCGTCCAGGCGCTGCACCTCGCGGCCCACTCCGGGCAGGTGGTGGCCACCGACGTGAACCGCAGGGCGCTGCGGCTGACCCGGTTCAACGCGGAGCTCAACGGGCTCGCGGACCGGATCGACGTCCGCGAGGGCAGCTACTTCGAGCCGGTGGCCGGCGAGCTGTTCGACCTCGTCGCGACCAACCCGCCCTTCGTGATCTCCCCGGGCACCGGGGAGCGGCTGGTCTACCGCGACTCCGGGCTCCCCGGCGACCGCGTCGTGGAGGACATCGTCCGGGCCGTCCCGCGTTTCCTCGCCGAGGGCGGCACCGGCCAGGTCCTGGCCAACTGGATGGTGCTGCGCGACCAGCCGTGGGACGAGCGGCTGGCGACCTGGATCCAGGACTGCGACGCCTGGGTGGTCCAGCGCGAGGTCGTCGACCTGCCCACCTACGTCGAGCTGTGGCTCAAGGACGCCGGCCTGCACGGGGCGCCTGACTACCACCAACGCTACGACACCTGGCTGTCCTGGTTCGAGGAGCAGGGTGCCGAGGCGGTGGGCTTCGGCTGGATCAACCTGCGCAAGCTCGCCGCCGGCGCGGGGGTGCAGCCGACGCTGCGCCTGGAGGACTGGCCCTATGACGTCGAGCAGCCCATCGGGCCCGAGGTCACTGCCCTGTTCGACCGCACGGCCGCGTTGCGCGACCTCGACGACGACGCGCTCGGAGCCACCCACCTCGTGGCCCGCGCCGACCTGCGCCAGGAGTCGTACGGCGCACCCGGTGCCGCCGACCCGCAGGAGATCGTGCTCCGTCAGCAGCGGTGGACCCGGCGCGCCCGTCAGGTCGACACCGTCGAGGCGGCGCTGGTCGGCGCCTGCGACGGCGAGCTGTCGGTGGTCCAGGTCCTCGACGCGCTGGCCTATCTCCTCGAGCAGGACGGTGAGCAGGTGCGGACCACCTACCTTCCCGTGGTGCGCGCGCTCGTCACCGAGGGGTTCCTCGAGCTGCCCACCGCGGCGGTCGAGGACGCATCACCGCTGCTCCACTAGGTGGCGGTGCGTAGCGTGGTCGGGGTGCGTGTCCCGCACTGAACAGAACAGTGGCCCTCACGTGGCCCCTACGGGGCCTTCGAGGCCACGACTGGACAGGGACTGGGCGGGGTGTGCAACAGCGTTGCCCAGACGCGCTACCTTGACGGGGCTCGAGGCTGCCGCACCGGCCCTCGGGGATCGACCGCAGGCAAAGGACTAACCAACAAGTGGCACACAAGCTCGTCATCGTCGAGTCACCGGCCAAGGCCCGCACCATCGCGGGATACCTCGGCCGGGGCTACGTCGTGGAGTCCTCCATCGGACACATCCGCGACCTCCCGCAGAGCGCCGCGGACATCCCGGCCAAGCTGAAGGGCGAGTCCTGGGCGCGCCTCGGCGTCGACGTGGACCACGACTTCGAGCCGGTGTACGTGGTCTCCCGCGACAAGAAGTCCCACATGACCAAGCTCAAGGGACTGCTCAAGGACGCCGACGAGCTCTACCTCGCCACCGATGAGGACCGCGAGGGCGAGGCGATCGCCTGGCACCTCTTCGACGAGCTCAAGCCCAAGGTGCCCGTGCACCGGATGGTGTTCCACGAGATCACGCCCAGCGCGATCCAGGCGGCCGTGGAGAACCCGCGCGAGATCGACATGGACCTCGTCGAGGCCCAGGAGGCCCGACGGATCCTCGACCGCCTCTATGGCTACGAGGTCAGCCCGGTGCTGTGGCGCAAGGTGATGTCCGGCCTCTCCGCCGGCCGCGTCCAGTCGGTCGCCACCCGGCTGGTCGTCGACCGCGAGCGGGAGCGGATGAAGTTCCGCGTCGCGTCGTACTGGGACCTCGAGGCCACCTTCGACGCCGGCGAGAAGCACGAGCAGCGGATGTTCCCGGCCAAGCTGCACTCGATCGACGAGACCCGGGTGGCCCGCGGCAGCGACTTCGGCCCCGACGGCGAGCTGAAGTCCACCGGCAAGCAGGTCGTCCACCTCACCAAGACCCGCGCCGAGGCGCTGGCCGAGGCCCTGCACGACACCGAGTTCGCGGTGCGCTCGGTGGAGTCCAAGCCCTACACCCGCAAGCCCTACGCCCCGTTCCGTACGACGACGCTGCAGCAGGAGGCCAGCCGCAAGATGGGCTACGGCGCCTCCCGGACGATGTCGATCGCCCAGCGGCTCTACGAGAACGGCTACATCACCTACATGCGTACCGACTCCACGACGCTCTCGGAGACGGCCGTCAACGCAGCGCGCTCGCAGGCCCGGGACCTCTACGGCGCGGAGTACATCCCCGACGCCCCCCGCACCTACACCTCCAAGGTGAAGAACGCCCAGGAGGCGCACGAGGCGATCCGCCCCGCCGGTGACTCGTTCCGTACGCCGGCCCAGACCGGCCTGACCGGTGACGAGTTCCGGCTCTACGAGCTGATCTGGATGCGCACGATCGCCTCGCAGATGAAGGACGCCGTCGGCAACTCCGTGACGATCCGTCTCGGCGGAGCCGCCCGCACCGGCGAGGACGTCGTGTTCTCCGCCAGTGGTCGCGTGATCACCTTCCACGGGTTCCTCAAGGCCTACGTGGAGGGCAGCGACGACGCCGACGCCGCCCGGGACGACCAGGAGACCCGGCTGCCCAACGTCGCCGAGGGCGACTCGGTCAGCGCCGCGAACATCCGCGCCGAGGGCCACTCGACCAAGCCGCCGTCGCGCTACACCGAGGCCACGCTGATCAAGGAGCTCGAGGAGCGCGAGATCGGCCGCCCCTCGACGTACGCCTCGATCATCGGCACGATCCTCAACCGCGGCTACGTCTACAAGAAGGGGACCGCTCTGGTCCCCGCCTGGCTGGCGTTCTCGGTCGTCCGGCTGCTCGAGGAGCACTTCTCCCGGCTGGTGTCCTACGAGTTCACCGCCACGATGGAGGACGTGCTCGACGACATCGCCGGTGGGCGACGCGACCGGATCACCGAGCTCGGCGAGTTCTACTTCGGCACCGGCGACGTCGAGGGCCTCAAGAAGCTCGTCTCCGAGCTCGGGGAGATCGACGCCAAGGAGCTCGCGACCTTCCCGGTCGGCGGGCCCGACAGCGGCGTACACCTCCGCGTGGGCAAGTACGGTCCCTACCTCGAGGGTCCCGGCGAGGACGGCACCCCGTTCGCGGTCAAGGCGAACGTGCCCGACGACCTCCCGCCGGACGAGCTCACCCTGGACAAGGCCAAGGAGCTGCTGGCCAGCCCTGCGGGTGAGGAGATCCCGCTCGGGACGCACCCGGAGACCGGGCTGGAGGTCGTGGCCAAGAACGGCCGCTACGGCCCCTACGTCACCGAGCTGCTGCCCGAGGACGCGCCCAAGAACGCCAAGCCCCGCACCGGCTCGCTGTTCAAGGACATGTCGCTGGAGACGATCGACCTGGCCCAGGCGGTCAAGCTGCTCTCCCTCCCGCGGGTGGTCGGCAAGGACGCCGAGGGCGTCGAGATCACCGCGCAGAACGGCCGCTACGGGCCCTACCTGAAGAAGGGCACCGACTCGCGCTCCCTGGAGAGCGAGGACCAGCTGTTCACGATCACCGAGGAGCAGGCGCTCGCGATCTACGCCCAGCCCAAGCAGCGTGGGCGCGCCGCGGCCGCCCCGCCGCTCAAGGAGCTCGGCAACGACCCCGTCTCCGGTGCGCCGGTCGTGGTCAAGGCCGGTCGCTTCGGTGAGTACGTCACCGACGGCGAGTACAACGCGACGCTGCGCAAGGAGGACTCGGTCGAGTCCATCACGATCGCGCGCGCCGCCGAGCTGCTCGCCGAGCGCCGCGCGAAGGGCCCGGCCAAGAAGGCGGCCAAGCGCGGGGCGAAGAAGGCACCTGCCAAGAAGGCCGCGAAGAAGACGACCGCCAAGAAGTCGACCAAGAAGGTGGCGGCGAAGAAGAGCTGACCCGCCGGGTCGGCCCTGGCCCGCACATTTGTTGGGTTGTGACGTTCGATCAGCTGGATTGGACGGTCCGATCCCACATTTGTGGAGTTGGGGCGGCGTCGGAGCCTTCCTCGTCGCTCGGACCCCACATTTGTTGGGTCGTGACGTCCAGATCGTTCGGCTGACTGCTCCAACCCAACATTTGTGCGGTCCCGCCACCAGCAGGAACAACCCCACCCCACCGCCCCCTAGGCTGACCCCGTGTCCGAACGGTTCCCCGGCGTCTACGCCGAGCGCGGTGTCTTCGTCTGCTTCGAGGGCGGCGAGGGCGCCGGGAAGTCCACCCAGTCGCGGCTGCTGCGCCAGCGGCTCGAGGCCGAGGGCCACGTGGTGCTCCTGACCCGCGAGCCCGGTGGCACCCCCGTCGGCTCCGAGGTGCGCAGGATCGTGCTCGACCCCGCCACCGGCGCCCTGGCCGACCGCACCGAGGCCCTGCTGTACGCCGCGGACAAGGCCGAGCACGTGCACTCCGTCGTGGGCCCCGCGCTGGAACGCGGCGAGGTCGTGCTCACCGACCGCTACGTCGACTCGACGCTCGCCTACCAAGGGGCCGGCCGTTCCCTGGACAGCGGCGAGCTCGAGTGGGTGGCGCGCTGGGCCACCGGCGACCTGCGCCCCCACCTGACCGTGCTGCTGGACCTCGAGCCGAGCCGGGGCTTCGACCGGTTCGTGGGACGTGACCGCATCGAGGGCGAGTCGATCGAGTTCCACGAGCGGGTGCGGGGCGAGTTCCTGCGTCTGGCGGCCGCCGACCCCGAGCACTACCTCGTCCTCGACGCCCGTTCGCCGGTCGAGGAGATCGCCGACGCGGTCCACGCCCGCCTCGCCCCACAGCTGAGCGTGCTGCGATGACCGCGCCCGCCGGGTCGGGCACCGTCTGGGACCGGCTCGTCGGCCAGGGGGCCCTGATCGAGAGGCTCCAGCGAGCGGTCGCCGGGGACATGTCCCACGCGTGGCTGTTCACCGGCCCGCCCGGCTCCGGCCGCTCCAACGCGGCGATCGCGTTCGCGGCCGCGCTGGAGTGCGAGCGGGGTGGGTGCGGGCAGTGCCACTCCTGCCACGAGGTCGACGTCGGGTCGCATCCCGACGTACGCATCACCCGCACCGAGAAGCTCTCGATCGGCGTCGACGAGGTCCGTGAGCTGGTCCGCAGCTCCGCGCTGGCGCCCGTGGGCAACCGGTGGCAGGTGATGGTCGTCGAGGACGCCGACAGGCTCACCGACCATGCCGCAAACGCGCTGCTCAAGGCGATCGAGGAGCCGACCGAGCGCACCGTCTGGCTGCTGTGCGCGCCCACGGTCGAGGACGTGCTGCCGACGATCCGCTCGCGCACCCGCCTGGTCGTGCTGGCCACGCCGTCGGTCGACGACGTGACCGACTTCCTCGTGAGCACCGAGGGCATCGGGGTGGAGACCGCGTCGTACGCCGCCCGCGCCAGCCAGGGCCACATCGGGCGGGCCCGCGCCCTCGCGCGTGACGAGAACACCCGGCGGCGCCGACGCGAGGTCGTCGCGATCCCG
Source organism: Nocardioides sp. Z30_9 (assembly GCF_058215735.1). Lineage (NCBI taxonomy): Bacteria > Bacillati > Actinomycetota > Actinomycetes > Propionibacteriales > Nocardioidaceae > Nocardioides > Nocardioides sp. Z30_9. The sequence goes on along the minus strand of NZ_JBZAJF010000005.1, from coordinate 3,712 downwards.
ACCCGGCTCCGTTCGCTGGGGGCGTGCGTGGCCGCGGCCGCCGACCTGCACGACCTCGCCAAGGAGGAGGCCGACGCGCTCACCAACGAGCACGACCAGCGCGAGAAGGCCGACCTGGACCGCGCCTACGGCGTCGTCGAGCGCGGGCGCCGCCCGCGGGAGTACGCCCCGGCCCTGCGTGACCTGGAGAAGTCCCAGAAGACGCGTGCCAAGCGGCGGGTGCTCGACGTCGTCGACCGCGGGCTGATGGACGTGGTCTCGGTCTACCGTGACGTGCTCGCCGTCCAGCTCGGCGCGCACACCGAGCTGGTCAACGAGGAGTTGCGCACCGACGTGCTCGCGCTGGCCCAGAGCTCCACCGCCGAGCAGAACCTCGCCCGCATCGAGGCGATCTTCGAGGCCCGCGAGCAGATGCTGGAGTTCAACGTGCCGCCGCTGCTGGCGCTGGAGTCGATGATGGTCGCCCTCCGCCTCGGCTGAGAGCGCCCTCGGCCCGATTGTGGCCACCGCCTACTGTTGCGCCCATGTCGGATTCCCCGCCGTCCCCGCCACGCCGTACCCAAAAACCAGCCACCGTCATCATCGCGCTGGTTCTCGTCGTGGCCCTCGCGGTGACCGCGGTCGGGGTCGCGGGACTGACCGCGTGGTCGCTGTTCACCGACAACGACGAGGACTCCGGCCAGACCACCAAGCTGGCTGACCCGCCCGAACCCAGCACCGCGGCCGAGGAGCCGGAGTACCCCGCCGAGCTGGCCGAGTTCTACGAGCAGGACCTCGACTGGCGCCCCTGCGGCGAGGGCCAGGACCAGTGCGTGCGGCTGAAGGTCCCCCTGGACTACGCCAAGCCCGACAAGACGACGATCGACCTCGCGGTGCTGCGGGTCCCGGCGACCAACCGCAAGCAGCGGGTGGGGCAGCTGGTGGTCAACCCGGGCGGCCCCGGTGGCTCCGGGACCAGCTATGCGGCGGCGGGGTCGGGTGCGTTCGGCGAGACGCTGAGCCGCTACTTCGACATCGTCGGCTTCGACCCCCGCGGGGTCGCGAACAGCACCCCGCTCAAGTGCGCCGACACCGCCGGGACCGACAAGTTCCTCTCCGCCGACCCCGACCCGGACACTCCCGCCGAGGCCGACCGCCTGGTGGAGCTCACTCGGGAGTTCGGCGAGGCGTGCCTCGACGCCAGCGGCGACCTGGCGCGGCACATGTCCACGGTCGAGGCGGCCAAGGACATGGACATCCTGCGCGCCGCGCTGGGCGAGCGGCAGCTCGACTACCTCGGCGCCTCCTACGGCACCTTCCTGGGCGCGACCTACGCCGACCTGTTCCCCAAGCGCGTACGCCGGATGGTGCTTGACGGCGCCGTGGATCCCGCCCAGGACACCAAGGAGGCGAACCTGAGCCAGGCGCGCGGCTTCCAGACCGCGCTGCGCGCCTACCTGCGCGACTGTGTCGACCAGGGGGACTGCGTGGTGGGGAAGACCGTCAAGGAGGGGGAGCGCCGGATCAAGGACCTGCTCGCCCAGATCGATGCCAAGCCGCTGCCGACGGCCGACGGGCGCGAGCTCACCGAGGGACTGGCGCTGTACGGCATCATCTTCCCGCTCTACGTCGAGCAGTACTGGCCGCTGCTGACGGCGGCCCTCAAGCAGGCCATCGACGACGGCAAGGGGGACTCGCTGCTCCAGCTCGCCGACGAGTACGCCTCCCGAGGGCCCAACGGCTACAAGAACAACGCGATGGCCGCGCTGATCGCCGTGAACTGCCTGGACCGTGACGAGGGGGTCCCGGTCGAGGACGTCCCGCGCGAGTTCGCCGACTTCGAGAAGGCCGCGCCCACGTTCGCCCGCCTGTTCGCCTACAGCCTGGCCACCTGCAAGGCGTGGCCCGTGCACACCGGCACCAAGGCGAGCGCGCTCGACGCCAAGGGCGCCCCGCCGATCCTCGTGGTCGGTACGACGCGCGACCCGGCCACGCCGTACGCCCAGGCCGTCGCGCTGGCCGGCCAGCTGGACTCCGGCGTACTGCTCACCCGTGACGGCGACGGCCACACCGGCTTCAGGCAGGGCAACCAGTGCGTGGACAAGGCGATCGAGGGCTACCTGGTCGCGGGCAAGGTCCCCAAGGACGGACTCACCTGCTGACCGGCGGGGTCACGGCGCCGCGCGGCGTCGAGGGGGTATCCCGGTTTGGAGACCGGGGTGCCCCCCGCCCTATACTCGTCCGGCGTGCCCGGCTGATCGGCCGGGCTCTGCGCCGCCTTAGCTCAGTCGGTAGAGCGTCTCACTCGTAATGAGAAGGTCATCGGTTCGATTCCGATAGGCGGCTCCATCCCCAAACCGCCTCCCACCTGCGAAACCACGACGGCGGTGGCAAGAACCCATCAATGTCATTGCGTGCTCCTCGTCTGCTGCGCACCCCCCCGCGCCCCCCAGCGCGTTGAGACGGTCCAAACTGGCCCGGTCTGCGGGCGATCCGAGGTGGTGCAGGTAGATGTTGGTGGTGGCGATCGACGCGTGCCCGAGCCAGGCCTTGACGGTGACCGGGTCGACCCCCTTCCCCAGCCACAGGTAGGCCGCCGTGTGCCGAAGGTCGTGGATGCGCCGACCAGGGGCGACCGTCGACCAGTGGTACGGCGTCTCCGCCGCCTCCAGCAACCAGGGCTTGCGCGGCAAGCTGCACCTGGCCAGGACCGCAGCGCTGATGCCTCTGTTCCACCCGGTGCCGCTCATGAACGCCAACCAGGGCGCCTTCGGGGTCAACCTCGGGCACATGTGGGGGACGAGGTCGACAGGCTGCGCCGCTGGATGGGGCAGGTGCTCGAGGGCGTCGGGTCCGGTTGGGTGCGTCCGCACGTCGACTCGTCGTACCCCCTGGCCGACGCGGGCCGGGCCCACGAGCACATCGAGGCTCGCCGCAGCACCGGCAAGGTCGTGCTGGAGCCCTGAGGTGACGCCGCCGCTGACCAGAAGCCGATCCTGCGCCCAAGTGAAGGAGGTGCACGTCGCCGAGTAGGGCTGGCCTCGGGCAGCTGCGCCCCACGCCTGCACCCCTCATGGCTCACGGCAGCCATCCCGGAGCGACATCGACGGGGGGACGAGACACCCCCGAGATGGCCGCTCACTTGAAGTTTTTGCGCAATGTTGCAGTCCGTCAAACGGTGGACTAGATCGCGTCTCAGGTGGGGTGCCGGAACGGACTGTCGACTGATAGTGAGGACCCATGCTCTTCTCAGGGCGGATGCGTGGCGACGCGCAGGCGGCAGCTTGCGGGGGGCTCTCGGCTGCGCCGTCCCTGAGGTTCTTCTACCGTCTGTTCCTCCTCCTTGGGGCGACCTTCGTCGCCGTCTTGCTCGCCACCGGCCCGGCCGATGCCGAAGAAGGCTCCGGTCTGCTAGGCGAGGTGTCTGTGAGCAGCGGGATCGAGTCGCAGCGCGTCACCGAGACGGTCGAGCAGGCGACCGAGACCGTCATGGAGACGGCTGAGCCGGTGGCTGAGAGGGTGGAGCCGGTCACTGAGACGGTGACGTCGACGACTGGGCCGGCCACCGAGCCGGTTGTTGAGCCGGTTGTTGAGGTTGTCGAGCCGGTCGTTGAGCCGGTGGTCGAGGTTGTCGAGCCGGTCGTCGAGCCGGTCGTCGAGCCGGTTGTTGAGCCGGTTGTTGAGCCGGTTGTTGAGCCGGTCGTCGAGCCGGTTGTTGAGCCGGTGGTCGAGG
>NZ_JBZAJF010000004.1:0-92244 GCF_058215735.1 Nocardioides sp. Z30_9 | reverse complement strand
GCGTCATAGCGCCACGGCAGACCACCCTCCGCGACCTGGGTGCCACCACCGGTCGCGGTGAAGAACGCCGCGATCCCCGAACCACCCGCACGCATCCGCTCGGCCAACGTGCCCTGCGGGGTCAGCTCGACCTCGAGCTCACCGGAGAGGTACTGGCGCGCGAACTCCTTGTTCTCCCCCACATAGGAAGCCACCATCCGCCGGATCCGCCTCTGCCCCAGCAACAGGCCCAGCCCCCAGTCATCGACCCCCGCGTTGTTCGAGAACGCCTCCAGATCAGTCGTCCCGGCCTCCAGCAACGCCCCGATCAGCACCGACGGGATCCCGCACAGCCCGAACCCACCCACCGACAACGACGCACCATCACCAATGTCCGCGACCGCCTCAGCCGCACTACCCACGACCTTGTCCATTCAGTCCTCCTCCGGTGCACCGATCGAGAACACCGCCATCATCTGGGCCAGGGTCCGGTAGTAGCCCACGAGCACCACGACCTCGACCAGCTGCTGCCGTCCCAGTACCGCGATCAGCGCGTCGTATGCCTCGTCGGTCGGCGCCTGATCGGCGAGCAACGTGTCGCACAGCTCGGCGACCGAGCGTTCCACCGCATCCTCGGAGGTGAAGCGATCCTGCGAGAGTGCCGTGAGCTCGTCCTCCGTCAGCCCTGCGGCCCGCCCGACACGCGCATGGGCGTACCACTCGAAGTCGCTGCGCGTGACGACGGCGACCTTGAGGATCGCGATCTCGCGAGCGCGGTCCGGGAGCGTGGTGCGGTAGCGAACCGCCGCGCCCACCTCCTGCAGGGCCAGGCCGAGCAGCGGTGCGTGCAGCATCACCCCGAAGGGGCCGTTGAGGGCTCCGTCCTCGTCGGTCAGCTCGAAGAGCTGTCGGCCCGTGGCACGGGGACCCTCGGTGATGCCCCGGTAGAGCCCGAGCTGCACCTCGTCGAGGTCCGACTCGGTGAGCTTCGGCAGTCGTTCCCTCATCCTCGGTTCTCCCATCCGCCGGCCGGTGCCGGCTGCACCACCTTCTCGGAGGCCACGGAGCGGACCACCGCGTCGTACGCGGCGACCGTCCACGCGATCTCCTGGCGCGGCACCGGATAGGTGCCGCGTCCCTCCACCGCCGCTGCGAAGGCGGCGAGGTTCGCGCCGACCGACGACGCCGCCGGCTCGGTCGCGATCGACCGCTCGGCTCCTCGCGGCTGGCGCGTGACCGTCCATCCCTGCGGTGACTCGGGGTGCGCGTGGTCGACCACCTCGTGCCACCCGGTGCTGCCGAGCACGGCCAGGCGTCCCATGAACGGGGTGGCCAGGGAGGCGTTGAGCGTTGCCGTCGCGCCACTGGCGAAGCCCAGCGTCATGCTCAGGGTGTCCCCGTTGGGGAAGTCGCTGCCGCGGGTGCTGAGTCGGGCCAGGACCTCGACGGGTTCACCGAGGAGCGCCACGGACAGGTCGACCAGGTGGATGCCGGTGGCCGAGAGCGGCCCCACCGGCGAGACCACCGGGTCGAAGCGCCAGTGGTCCCGGTCGAGGTCGAGGAACTTGTCCTGCGAGAAGTTCCCCTCGACCACCAGCAGCTCGCCGAGCTCACCGGCGCGCGCCCTGGCGAGCAGGTCGCGCACCGGCGGCTCGAACCTGCGCTCGTGGCCGACCCCGACCACCACGTCGTGCGCGGCCGCCAGCGCGAGCACGTCGGTCACCTCGTCGACGTCGGTGCAGAACGGCTTCTCGCAGAAGACGTGCCGCCCCGCCGCGATCACCGCCATCAGCTGGGCGTGGTGCTGGGCGTGGGGGGTGCACAGGAACACGGCCTCGACCGCGTCCTGCTCGAGCGCCTCCTCGAGGCTCGCCCACACCGCGTGCCCGCGCTCGGCGGCAGCAGCCGCCGCACCGGGGTCGCTGTCGACCACGCCGACGACCGAGAACCCGTTCTCCTGCGCCTGCTCGGCCAGCAGCCTTCCCCACCAGCCGAAACCGACGACCGCTGCCCCGACGGTCACGCGATCACGGGCACCCGGAGCACGCAGTCCCCCGGCTTGTCGCCGTACAGCACCACGACGCCGTTGAACCGGGACTCGGGACGGTCCTGCGGGTCGTCGTGCAGGAAGGGTCCGCAACCGGTCATCTGGTTCTTGAAGTTCGACATCACGATCGGAGGCAGCGACTCGTCCGCGTAGTCACGGCCAGCGATGATCAGCTCGAGCCTCGACCCGGCCGGCATCACCAGGCTGGTCGGCCAGATCTCGACCTCGACGTCGTAGACCTCACCCGGCGCGACGGGCGCCGCGCTGCGGTGCGTGTGGACCGGCCGGTACGGCGTGCTCCGGTCCTCGTCGAGCTCACGGTGCGAGAGGCGCAGCCACCCCTGTGCCGCCGGGGCGTGCGGGTCCACGGCACCCACGAACGAGCGGTGCCTGCCCTCGGGGTCGATGGCCCGGAGGGTGAGGAACAGGTCGGCGTCCTGAGCCGACGTCGAGACCCGGAGCCGGGCCGAGAGCGGTCCGGTGATCTCCGTGTCCTGCGCGAACGGCTCGGTGCGCAGCTCCACGCTGCCGGTCATCGCGTCGTACGACGCCGAACCGCCCTCCTGCGGCGCCTCGCGCACGAGCTCCCCGCTGGACAGGTCGAGGTGCAGGTCGGTCCACTGTGTGCGCTGGATCGGCCACTCGTCCTCCCACCGCTCCACGTAGGTGTCGTCGATGTTGCGGACCTGCAGCTGCACCGGCTTGCGATCCCGCCAGCCGTTGTCGGCTCCCTTGAGGAAGTGGTCGAAGAACTGCAGCTGGATCTCGCGGCCGTAGTCGGTGTAGTACGACGTCCAGTGCTCGAGGCCGTGCATCTCCAGCCACTTGTCCGTCGAGGCGCTGTTGGTGAACCCCTCGACGTTGCCGCGCAGGTGGAGCCCCGCGCCTCCCCAGTTGCCCGCGGTGAGCAGCGGAACGGTGATGTTCTCCCAACGCGGGGTGCGCGCCTCGTGGTAGTCGTCGATGAAGGGGTGCGCCCGCACCTCGGCACCGAAGTCGACCCGGTTGGCGGCGAGCTGCTCGTCGGTCAGCGTCTCGTCGCCGCAGACCAGCTGCCCGGTGACCGGGTGGCGTGGCCCCCGCTCCCCCAGCCCGTACTGGACCGACTTGATCTGCTTGTCGTACCAGTGCTCCCAGAACGTCGACAGGATCCCGCCGTGGTGCGAGGCGTCCCGGTAGAAGTCGCTGGCGCCCTCCCACACGCAGATCGCGCGCAGGTGCTCTGGCTGGGTCGCGGCGACGAGCCACTGGTTCATCCCGAAGTAGGAGACCCCCGAGAGGCCGACGTTCCCGTCGGACCAGGGCTGCCCGGCAGCCCACTCGATGCAGTCGTGGAAGTCCTGGGTCTCGCGCGGCGAGAAGTGGTCGACGTACCCCGGTGAACGGCCGCATCCGCGAGAGTCCACCCGCACGATCGCGTAGTCGTGGATCGTCCACTTCTCCGGGTCCACCACCTCCCAGTTCTGGTAGGCGTTGGTGGAACCGGCCGCCACGTCGGGGTGCTGGTCCACCAGCGTCTCCCAGGCCGTGGGGTACCCCTCCTGGAAGGCCAGGCCCTTGGCGTAGGGGCCGTAGCTCAGCAGCGTGGGGTACGCCCCCGGCGCCAGCGGCAGGAACACGTCCGCCCGCAGCACGTTGCCGTCGTCCATGGTGACCGGCACGTCCCACAGGATGCGCATGCCGTCAAGCACGTCCTCGACCATGCCGTCGTCGTGGGTCCCTCCCATGCTCATGCCTCCGGGAGCGCGACCACGAGGTCGACGCTGATGTCGGCGGCCGGGAGCTCGTGGGAGCCCGGGGGGACCTCGAAGAACCCGCTGGCCGGCAGCCCGTCGGTGAACGGGTCGCTCCACGCACTCATGAACGTCGGCAGGTCCACGAAGTCCGAGAGCATCGCGTCGACCTTGACGGTCTGGTCGATCGAGGTGCCCGCCGCCTCGCAGATGGCGGCCACGTCGTCGTGGATCCGCCGGACCTGGTCGACGATGTGGCGCCGTGCCTGCGGCAGGCCCTCCTTGAGCGCGACCGCCCGGGCGGAGAGCCCGTTCTCGTCGCGGCCGAGCTGGGTGGAGAGGAACAGCAGTGGACCAGAGCGCACGGCCTGCACCGAGTGACCCAGCGGGGACAGCGCGTTGTCCGTGTGGACGATCTCGCGCTCACCGCCGTGCTCGGGACGAGCCACGATCACGTAGATCTCGACGTTGCCGTGCTTGACCCCACCGATGCCCGAGCACGGGATCACCGCACGGGCAGGGGGGTTCTCTGGCCACTGCTTGGCCCAGACCTCGTCCACGGCGGGCATGTTTCTGATCCCCTCGGGGGTCAGGTACAGCACCACCTTGACGACGTCGGACCACTTGCCGCCAGCGGCCTCCATCGTGACGCGGATCTGCCGAAGGGTCTCCTCGGTCTCCTGCGCCACCTGGTTGCCGTACCAGATGTGCTCCGGCACGCGGGCGTTCGGGTGCAGCCCGGTCTCGAAGTCGGTGGCGATGAACCCGGCGCTGAACACCCAGGGCCCGGCCTCGACACCGACGGAGTAACCACCGAGCGGGCTGTGCACGTCGTGGGCGAAGGTCCGCTTGGTGATCCCCGAGCTCTCCAGCAGCGAGACCAGCTGCACCTCGATGTGCGAGTCGGGCGAGACCAGGCGGTCCACCGGCATCAGGCAGCTGGCCGGGCGGTCGGAGAGCAGGAACTCGTTACGGCCCTGGATGTAGGCGTGCGCCACCCGGCGCCAGTCCTCCCAGAACAGCTCGTAGGGGTCCCGCAGCGCCTCGTGGCGAGCGACCTCGCCGTGGTACGTCGGCTGCCACTGGTTGATGGAGACGCCGCCCTCCAGGCTCGATCCCGCAGCGGTCAGCGCCGCCTCGAGCCGCCGGTAGGTCTCCCGCACCTGCAGCTTGACCGGGTGACCGGACGAGTTGGGCAGCCCGGGGATCGGGGCAGCCTCGGGTACGACGCCCCCGTTGGCGAAGTCCACCGCGCTCATCGAGGCGGTGAAGGCGAACGGCCCCGCGGTCACGACTGAGCTGCTCGGGTACCAGTCGGGGAAGTCGGCGCCCTCGACGTTGAAGACCTGGCGGTTGGTGGTGGTCATGGTGAAAGTGGTCCTTTCGGATGATCGGCTGAGGTGGCGTGCGTGCGGGGAATCAGCACTTCTCGAAGGCGGCACGCATCGCTGCGACGTCCACGTCGTCAGCAGAGCCCGACTTCGCCAGGGCGGCGCCGTCCGGGATCGTCAGGCAGCCGCTCTTGATGGCTGCCTCGACGGCTGCGAGGTCGTCCTTCGTCTCCTGCGAGACCGCGTCGTCGAGCTGGTTGAAGTCGGCGAGCTTGCCGATGTCCTTGAGCCCCAGCAGGACGTTCTCGTTCTTCCAGGAGTCCTCGACCATGTCCTTGACGAAGCTTCCGGTGATCTCGTCGAGACCGTAGAGGGCGCTGGTCAGGATGACCTTGGGCGCGGACTCGTGGTCGTCGGCGTACTGCGTGATTACGTAGTGCTCCTTCTCCTTCTGCATCGCCTGGACCATGCCCTGCGTGGCCTGGTCGGTGGCGGAGAAGATGACGTCCGCACCCTGCGACATCGCCGCGGCAGCCGCCGCACGGCCCTTGCCCGCGTCGGTCCAGGTGTTGATGAAGCTGCGCTTGACCTGGATCTTGGGGTCGGCGAACCTGGCCCCGAGGGCGAAGCCCTCCATCTCGTTGTTGAGCACCGGGAACTCGAACCCACCGATGGTGGCCACGATCTTGCTCTTGGTCACGTCCCCGGCGGCCACGCCGGCGAGGAACGCGGTCTCCTGGAAGATCGGCGTGACGGTGCGGGCGTTGGGGGCGATGTCCTTGATGTTCTGGGCCATCCCGCCGAACTTCACCTTGGGGAACTGGCGGGAGAGCTGGTCGACGACCTCGGCCGCAGCGCCGTTGGCGACCACGATCAGGTCGTAGCCCTGCTGCGCGAACCCGCTGGCCAGCTGCTGGAACTGCTGGGGGGTGTCGAGGTTGTCGGAGACCTTCACCTCGACGTCGTACTCCTCGGCGGCGGCGAGCGCGCCCTCGTTCACCGACTGACCCCAGGAGCCGTCGTTGATGGTGCCGGAGGTCAGGACGGCGACCTTCTTCGACTCCGACCCGGAGCTCTCCGCGTCGTCGGAGCCGCACGCGGTCGTTGCGAGGAGGGCCAGGGCCAGTGAGGCTGTCGCGAGACCGCGGATCGTGCGTCGTGCAGTGGACTTGTTCATGATGTTCCTTCGCGCCGTTGGTGCCTGGATGGGGAGTCCGAGAGATGGTTCAGCTCAGGTCGCTCACCTGCGAGACGTCGGGAGATAGGGCTCACCCACCCCCTTGGGGTATCGAGCACCTCGGGAGAGGGCGACGGTGACGATGGTCACGACGTACGGCAGCGCCAGCCACACCTGCAGTGGCACCTGCCGGGCGAACTCCAGGCTCTGGGCCTGGTACTGGAAGGCGGAGACGACCCCGAACAGCAGCGCCCCGGCGATGATCGGCAGGGCTCGGAACCGTCCCAGCACCACCACGGCGAGGGCGATGTAACCCTGTCCCTGGGTCATGTTGGGCAGGAAGGCACCGCTCTGCAGGAGCACGATGCTGGCGCCACCGATCGCGGCGAGGGCCGACCCGACGGCCAGCGCGACGTACCGCGTGCGCACCACGTCGAGGCCGGCGGTCTCGGCAGCGAGCGGCATCTCGCCGACCGCAGAGACGTTGAGGCCGAACCACGTTGCGGTCATCACCTGGCGAAGCACGATCGCCGCGATCACGACCAGGTAGAACAGCGCCCCCTGGGAGAAGATCGCTGGTCCGATGACCGGGATCGAGGAGAGCACCGGGATCTCCAGGCCGGCGTCGGTGGAGACCTCGCCGACTCCGTTGAGATACTTCGCGAACAGCGTGGAGGTCAACCCCAGCGCGGCCAGGTTGAACAGGATCCCGGTGACGATCTGGTCGGTTCGCCGGGTCACGTACAGGAAGGCCAGCAGGATCCCGCACACGGCGCCGACCCCGGCGGCGACCAGGCCGACGGAGATGCCGCTGATCCCCGCCTTGAGCGCGAACGCGGCGGTGGCGGCGCCGATCAGCATGACGCCCTCGACACCGATGTTGAGCACACCCGACTTCTCGGTGAGGTACTCCCCCAGTGCCGCCCACATCACCGGTACGGCGAGCAGGACGCCGGTGGACAGGATGGTGACCAGAGTGTCGTTGTTCATCGCGATCCCGCGCCCTTCACTTTGACGACCCCTGCGGCGAGGAGACAGATCACGAAGACGGCCTGCACGATCGTCGCGGCCGAGGTGCTCACCCCCGTGATCGCGGGCAGGGAGTTGGCGCCCACCGTGAGCGCGGCGAAGAACAGCGCCGCGAGCGGGATGAGCTGGATCCGCAGGGTCGCGAGGAGTGCGACCGCGATCGCCGTGTAGCCGTAGCCCTGGGCAGGGCTCTGGATCAGTGCGTGGTTGACCGTCGTGGCTTGGAGGACGCCCGCCAGTCCGGCGACCGCTCCACCGATCAGCATCACCGCGAGCGTCTTGCGGCGCCCGTCGAGCCCGGCTCGCTTGGCTGCGTCGGGATTGGCCCCGAACAGGCGCAGGCCGAAGCCGTAGGCGGACCGTTCGAGGAACAGCCAGCCGAGCGCGACCAGCACCAGGGCGAGCAGCAGCGCGCTCAGGTAGCCGTTGTCGACGAAGGGCAACGAGGGCAGCACGGACTCGTCGGGGAACCGGCGGGTCTGCGGAGCCAGGTCGTCGGCCCACCTGCCGGCGATGACGTAGTCGGCAACCAGGATCGCCACGAAGTTCAGCATCAGCGCGCTGATCACCTCGTTGGTGCCGAGGTAGCCCTTGAGGCCGCCGACCAGCGCACCCCAGAGGGCGCCGCCGACCAGGCCCGCGACCATCGCCGCGGGGACGAGGACCCAGCCGGGCAGCGAGGTGCCGAGGATGACCGCCGTCGCCACGACGGCTCCGGCCGTCATCTGTCCTTCCGCGCCCACGTTGAGGATCCCGGCCCGGAACGGCAGGGCGGCGGCGAGGGCCGCCAGCACCAGGACGCTGGTCACCTGGAGGGTCTGACCGATGGCGTACTCGGTGCCGAAGGCGCCCTGCCAGATGGCGTTGAACGCCTCGAACGGGTTGGCGCCCAGCACGAGCATGAGCGCGGAGGTCAGCCCGAACGAGATCACCAGCGCGAGCAGCGTGCCCAGCGCTCGTCGTCCGGTGCGGCCGTTCAGGCGCTGTGCCAGCTCACTCATCACGATCGCCTCCTGCGCCGTTGGCCATCGCCTCGGCCACCATCTCGACCGTCACATCGGACAGTGAGGCGTCGAGGACCTTGCGGCCGCCGAACATCACCACGATGCGGTCGCACACCGACCACAGCTCCTCGAGGTCGCCCGAGCTCATCACCACGGCCGCTCCCCGGTCGCGCAGGGCGATCAGCTGCCTGAAGACGAAGTCGCTCGCGCCCACGTCGAGTCCCCGTGTGGGGTGGGCGGCCAGCACCAGCTTGGGCTCGATCGACAGCTCGCGTGCCAGGACCACCCGCTGCTGGTTGCCACCCGAGAGCGACGACATCAGGGCCTTGGGATCACGGGGGCTGACCTCGAACTCGTCAAGCAGCGCGGCTGCGTTCTGCTGCATCTGACGCCCGCGCAGCAGACCCCGGCCGAAGCGCCCGCCCGGTACGTCGACCATGGCGAGGTTCTCCTGCAGGGTCATCGACCCGACGGCGTCCCAGCGCAGCCGGTCGTCGGTGATCATCGCGATCCCCCGCTGCCGGCGTTGCTGTGGCCCGAGGTCGCTGATGTCCTCACCGTCGACCTCGACCACGCCCGAGACGGGGGTGGTGAGCCCGGAGAGGATGCGCATAAGCTCGGTCTGGCCGTTGCCCTCGACACCGGTGACACCGACGATCTCGCTGCCGTCCACCGCGAGGTGCACGTCGTGGATGGCCTGCCGCCCGTGGCCGCCGGTGTCGGTGAGCCCCTTGGCCGAGAGCAGCGGCCCGTGTGCGGGGTGCACCGGGTGCTTCGCCCGTTCGGGCAGCGAGGGCAGGGAGCGCCCCAGCATGGACAGCGCCAGTGCCTCGCGGTCGAGGCCCTCGCGCTCGGCCGTGGTGACCAACTGGCCCCGGCGGAGCACCGCGACGCGGTCGGCCACGGCCAGCACCTCGGCCAGCTTGTGGGTGATGATCACGACGGCGTGGCCCTGGTCGCACAGGTTGCGGACGGTGGCGAAGAGCCGGTCGATCTCCACGGGGCCGAGCACAGCGGTCGGCTCGTCGAGGATCAGGAGCTCGGCGCCGCGGTAGAGCAGCTTGAGGATCTCCACCTGCTGCTGCTGCTCGACGGCCAGCTCGTCGGCGCGGGTGCTGACGTCGATCGCGATGCCGTAGGAACGTGCCAGCTCCTCGACCTCGGCCTGCACCCGGTCGCGCCGCAGGATCGGCCCGGAGTGCTGCCGGGACCCGAGCACGACGTTCTCGGCCACGGTGAAGTCCGGCACGAGCATGAAGTGCTGGTGCACCATGCCGATGCCCTTGGCCATGGCGTCACGCGGGGTCGCCAGCTCCACCGGGGTGCCGTTGATCAGCAGGCGGCCGGCGTCCGGGTGGTACATCCCGAACGCCACGTTCATCAGGGTCGACTTCCCCGCGCCGTTCTCGCCGAGCAGCGCCAGGACCTCGCCCTTGCGGATGTCGAGGTCCACCTCGGTGTTGGCGTAGAAGTCCCCGAACCGCTTCGAGACACCCTCCATGCGCAGGAGGGGAACGATCTGCTCCGAGGTCACAGCAGCCCCCCGGTGTGCTCGAGAATCTCCCGGACGCGGTGCTTCGCGAGCTCCGAGTAGGTCAGGACTGCCTTCTTGGCGCGGGAGTGGTCCTTGGCCTCGATTCCTTCGAGGATCTCGCGCTGCACGTCGATGAACTGCTGGGAGGTGTCCGCCGTCGCGCCGAAGCTCGAGGCCATCACCGCGCGGAGCCCGATCTGGTCGAAGGCGGCGCTGAGTGCGGGTGACCCGGCGAGGTTCACCACGGCCGCGTGGAAGGCGTAGTTGGCGTCGAGGTAGCGGTCGAAGTCGATGAAGTAGTCACCGACCAGCAGGTCGGCCATCCGCTCGAACAGTTGGCGCAGCTCGGCGGTGCGCTCGGCCGGCACGCGGTCCAGGCACAGCTCCAGCACACCGATCTCGATGGCGCTGCGCGCGTCGAAGGCCTCGTCGGAGGTGTGCAGGTCGAACGGGACGACGACGTACCCGCGGCCGGCCTCGCGCTGCAGCACACGCTCAGTGGCGAGCCGGGTCAGCGCGTAGTAGCAGCTGCTCCGGTCGAGTTCGAGCTCGAAGGCGAGCTGGTCGACGTCCAGGGAGGAGTTCGCGAGCCATTGCCGCTGCAGCAGGCGGCCCCGGATCTCGAGGTACGCGCGCTCGTCGCGCTCGAGCTCGAAGCGCCCGAACCCGCCGCGGAAGTAGGTCAGGGGCTCGCCGTCACGTGCGTGCGCTGCCTCCACCGAGCCGATGAAGATCGTGTGGGAGCCGCCCGTGCTCTGCTCCACCACCCGGCACTCGATGTGGGCCAGCGCCCCGTCCAGCACCGGAGCCCCGGTCACTCCGGTGCGCAGGGTGAGCCCGGCGAACTTGTCCTTCTGGCGCGAGGCGAACCGCTGCGCGAGGTGCGCGGAGTCGCGGTCCAGGATGTTGACCGTGTAGACGCCCGAGGCCGAGATCGCCTCCGCCGTCGGCATGGTGCTGTTGATGCACACCAGCATCAGCGCGGGGTCGAGGGACAGGCTGGTCACCGAGCTCGCGGTCATCCCGAACCTCGCATCGCCCACCGTGGTGGTGACCACGGCCACGCCACTGGCGAGGTGCCCGGCCACGGCGCGGAACTCCTCGCGGTCCACACCCCGGGCGTGGGCTTCGTGCTCTGCCCCTGGCTTCACGCGGCCCTCCCGTCTGCCGGTCCACCCCGTCGGTGGATTCGTGGCGTCAGTGAACCCGCGCCCCCCGGAGGTGCGCACTAGCGCGAACCTCGAACTTTGCGGGGTGCGGATCTCGGTTTCCGACAACGTGAGCCGGGTCACGCCCGGGGCGGATCCGGTCGGTTGTCTGAATCCGTCACCTCGAGGGCCGGGCGCTGTCGGCACGCGCTAGTGCTTCGGCGCCGCGACCGTTCTTGACTGAGCGCACCGACGATGCGGTCGGTCCCTACTCACACTCAAGGAGCGCACCGATGCGACTCGGATACTTCTCCATGCCCCTGCACCCCGAGGGCAGGACCTGGGCCGAAACCCTGCGCGAGGACCGCGAGGCGGTGATTCTCGCCGACCAGCTCGGCTTCCACGACGCGTTCATCGGTGAGCACCTCACGGACCGGCACGAGAACATCACCAACAGCCTGCTGTTCCTGGCGACCCTGATCCACTCCACCGAGCAGATCCGCCTGGGCACCGGCACCACGAACCTCTCGCACATGCACCCGGCGCTCGTCGCGGTCAACTCCGCGATGTTCGACCACCTCGCCGACGGCCGGTTCATCCTGGGCGTCAGCCCCGGGGCGCTGTCCTCCGACGCCGAGCTGCTCGGCATCCTGGACAAGGACCGCAACAAGATGTTCGGCGACGCCATCGACATCATCACCGGCCTCTGGGAGACCGAGGCGCCCTACGACCTCGGTGGCGGTGACAACCAGTTCACGGTCACCACCGCCTCGACGATCAACCGCGACCTCGGCGTCGGCATGATCGGCCGCCCGCTCCAGCAGCCCCGCCCGGAGATCGTCGGCACCGTGGTGGCGCCGTTCTCCAAGGGCGTCATCGCGATGGGTGCCAAGGACTTCCACCCGCTGTCGGCCAACTTCCTGCTGCCGCAGTGGGTCGCCACCCACTGGGGGAACTACGTCCAGGGCAAGGAGTCGGTGGGACAGGTCGCCGACATCGCCGACTGGCGCGTGGCCCGGACCGTCTTCGTGGCCGACGACGAGGAGACCGCCCGTGCCTACGGCCGCGACGACGAGGCCAGCCCCTACCGGTTCTACTACAGCCAGATGCTCACCAAGATGCGGATGCTCGGCCGGCTGGAGCTGTTCAAGTCCTACCGCGAGCAGCCCGACGAGGAGATCACCCTCGACTACGTGATGGACAAGCTGGTCATCCACGGCACCGCGGAGAGCGTGGCCGAGCAGATCCTCGAGTTCCAGGCGGAGACCGGTCCCTTCGGCGAGCTGGTGTACGCCGGCCTCGACTGGGCCGACGAGAAGCTCGGCCGCCGCTCCATGGAACTGATGGCCACCGAGGTCATGCCGCGGGTGAACAAGGCCGAGGCATGAGCTCGCCGCGACGACCCGGCATCTCCGGGGACCACGGATGAGCGTCTCGCTCACGCAGGTCTCCAGCGGCCGCGGCCCGAGCCTCGTGCTCCTGCACCCGCTGGGCGCCGACTCCCGGTTCTGGGGGCCGTTGCTCAGCGGGTTCGAGGGCCGCGAGGTCTGGACGATGGACCTCGGGGGCCATGGCGACTCGGCAGTTCCGGAGGCGGCGTACTCACTGGCGGAGCTGTCGGAGACCGTCGCCCGCACCATCGACGACGAGGTGCTGGGCGACGGGGACGGGACGGTGGCGCTGTTCGGCGTCTCCTACGGCGGGATCGTGGCGCAGCACGTGGCGGCCCTGCGGCCCGAGGTGGTCACGCACGTCGTGCTCGCCGACACCGTGATGACCTACCCCGAGCCCATGCGGGAGATGTGGACCGAGCGCGCTGCCACGGTGCGCGCGCACGGCACCGCGGCGATCGCAGCAGCCACCATCGACATGTGGTTCAGCCCTGACGCGGTGGCCCGGCGCTCCGAGCTGCGGGCGGACTGCCTGACGATGCTCGCAGCGACGCAGGCGGAGGCCTACGCGCGGGCGTGCGAGGCGCTCCGGGGGGCGGACACCACTGCTGCCCTGCCGGGCGTTCGCGCCTCCACGCTGGTGATCTGCGGCGAGGACGACAAGCCACCCTTCGTCTCAGCGGCCACCGAGCTGGCCGGGCTCCTCCCCGGCCCCGGCGAGGTCGCCTGGCTCGACGGCGCCCGGCACGCGGCCGTCATCGAGCAGCCGGGCAGAACGGCCTCGCTCGTCTCGGAGCACCTCGACGGCCCTGCCTGAGGGCCGCCGCGGCGCTCACAGGATGTGGAGCAGCCGGAGCGCCACCTGGATCTCGGTCTGCCGCTGGGACACCGGGTGGCGCAACAGCTCCTCGACCTTGCGCAGCCGGTTGCGCACCGTGTGCTCGTGCACGTGCAGGTGCGCCGCCGCTGCGACGTGGCTGCCGTGCCGGTAGGACGCCTCCAGCGTCTCGCGCAGGCGCGCGTTCTCATCGGTGTCCTCGGCCAAGGAGTTCAGCTCGTCCCTGACGAAGCGTGCCGCCAGCTCGGGGTCGCGCAGCAGCAGGATCTCCAAGGCCACGTCGGAGCGGAACAGCACCCGCGGAGCGACGCCACTGCCCCAGGCCCGGCGGATCCGCTCGGCCTCCTCGGCCTGGTGCAGCGCCTCGCGGAACCCCGCCAGCCCCTGCTGCGCCTCGCTGACCGTGGCCAGGGCACCCACGGAGGTCACGCAGTCACGGACTGCGGCGAAGGTCTCGCTCGTCCACGGCTGCAGGCGGCCGAGCCACACCACGGTCGCGTCGATCGGCCGGGGCAGCACCAGCGAGTGCCGGGTGCCGGCCGCGTTCGACAGGCCCACCGCGAGCCGGGAGGCGGCTCCCTCGGCCATCTGCGGGAGCAGCAGCGCGACATGGTGCAGGTCGAACTCGTAGCCGATCGTCGACAGGTCGGCCGGGGTGAGGAACGGGTTCGCCTCGGAGAGCACGCTCTCCACGAGCCGGTGCCGCACGTGCGCACGTGAGGTGCTGAGGGCCTGCTCCTCGCTGCTGAGCCGATCGGCGACCTGGACGGCGACGTGGTCCTGGTACAGGTAGAGCAGCCGGGCGAGCTCCACCACCTGACGGGCGACCTCGCTCGGGTCCGCTTCTCCGGCGCCGGTGAGCAGCTTCTCCGCCCAGGCCTCCCACATCGTGTAGAAGCCGATGCGGTAGCAGCGCTGCATCTCCGACTGGGGGATGCGCAGCTGCGCCTGGAGCGCCCCGAAGAGCAACGGCTGGTGCAGGCGTACGTCGTCGATGACGATCGACCCGTTGAGCAAGCCACGCAGGTTGCCCAGGTTCTCCGCGACGCTGGCGCGGAGGCTGGACACGAAGTGCTCGTTGTCGGAGCGGTCCGCGAACGAGTCCGCCAGGTCGCGGGCGACCACCTGCTCGCAGACCGCTTCCAGATCGACCTGGTCAGACAGCTCCCTGGCCCACGAAGACAGCAACTTTCCTCCTTGCCCTCTGCAGGACTGCCGTGCTTGCGCCCCCCACGCGGGCCGCACAGATGATTATCCGGCCAGTGAAAAACCGCGTTCGCCCGCACCCCGGCGAGGAGTGCTTACTGGGTGTGTCCTTGTCCGGCTACTTTCCGGGAGTGCGCCGGTGCAGTCAGAGACCCGCCGCGTCGAGCAGCGTGCCGATCTCTCGCTCGTCGAGCTCGCGCAGGCTCCCCTGGTTGATCCCGGCCAGCCGGACCGGGCCGATCTGGGTGCGGGTGAGGCGTCGTACGGGGTGACCGACATGGTCCAGCAACCGGCGCACGATCCGGTTGCGGCCCTCGTGGATGACCAGCTCGACCAGGGACCGCTCGCCGTGGGTGGAGCGGACCTTGGCGGCACTGACCTGCACCGGGCCGTCCTCCAGGGTGACCCCGTCGCGGAGCTGCTGCAGGGTCTCGCGCTTGACGATCCCCTCGACCTCGGCGACGTAGGTCTTGTCGACCTCGTACGACGGGTGCGCCATCCGGTGGGCGAAGTCGCCGTCGTTGGTGAGCAGGATCAGGCCCTCGGTGTCGGTGTCGAGGCGCCCGACGTGGAAGAGCCGCTCGGGCCGGTCGGCGACGTAGTCGCTCAGGGTGGGACGTCCCTCCGGGTCCGACATCGTGGAGACGACCCCGCGGGGCTTGTTCAGCACCAGGTAGACGTGGTCGGTGATGGGTGGCAGCCGGCGTCCCCGGACCCGCACCTTCGCGGTGCGCGGGTCGACCTTGGTGCCGAGCCGCGTGACGACCTCGCCGTCGACCTCCACCTCGCCGGCGAGCATCAGCTCCTCGCACTTGCGCCGCGACGCGACCCCGGACTGCGCCAGCAGCTTCTGCAGCCGGACCAGCCCCTCCTCGTCGGTCTCGATCTCCCTCATGCGTCCTCGTCGGGACGGGCGGCAGCGGTATCGGTCGACCGGTCTCCGTCGGTCGAGCTTGTCGAGACCTCGGTTGCGTCGGAGGTGGTTTCGACAGGCTCAACCACCGGTGAAGTCGGCTCAACCGCCGGGGTCGGGGTGACCACCGCTGCGGTCTCGTTCTCCTCGTCGAAGTCCTCCACGCCGGGGAGGAAGGGGGCGAGCTCGGGGAGCTCGTCGAGGGAGGTGACGCCGATGCGCTCGAGGAAGTAGCTCGAGGTGCGGTAGAGGTGGGCGCCGGTCTCCTGGTCGGTGCCGGCCTCCTCGAGGAGGCCGCGGTTGAGCAGGGTGCGCATCACGCCGTCGACGTTGACGCCGCGGATCGCGGAGACGCGGCTGCGGCTGACGGGCTGCTTGTAGGCGACCACGGCGAGGGTCTCCAGGGCCGCCTGGGTCAGCCGGGCCTGCTGCCCCTCGAGCACGAACCGCTCCACGACCGGCGCGAAGTCCTCACGGGTGTAGTAGCGCCAGCCACCGGCGACGTTGCGCAGCTCGAAGCCACGACCGGACTCGTCGTACTCCGCGGCCAGGGCGTCCAGCGCCTCGGTGACCGCGACTACCGGGTAGCCGACCGCGCTCGCCAGCGTGCTCTCGTCGAGCGGCTGGTCCGCGACCATCAGCACCGCCTCCAGCGCGGGGCGCAGCTCCGCGAGAGGTACCTCCAGCGTCTCGGGCTCCTCGACGGTCTCGCTCGTCATGCATCCTCCTGGGACGTCGTGTCCGGCTCCTCGGGAGGAGCACCGTCGAACTCGTCGTTGATCTCGATCTCGGTGTCGTCGCTGCCGGTCCACCGGATGCTCAGCTCACCGAGCGGCGTCATCTGGTCGAACGAGACCACGCCCTCGCGGAACAGCTCCAGCAGCGCGAGGAACCGCGCCACCCTGGTCATCATGTCCGGCGCGTCGGCAGCCAGCGCCCGGAAGGTCATCGTCCCACTCCCCCGCAGCCGGCCCACCACCACGGTGGCCTGCTCGCGCACGCTGACCGCCGGAGCGTGGATGTGGCCGAGCCCGATCAGCTCCGGCTCGGGCTTGGGAGCCAGCGCACGAGCCGCCAGCGCGGCGAAGTCCTGCAGGCCCAGGCCGATCAGCACCTCGGGGAGCAGCGTCGCGAACCGTTCCTCGAGACCGACCGAGCGCGGGTGCCGCAGCGCCTCGGCGTTGATCCGGCGGTCGAGGACGTCGGCGACCTGCTTGAAGGCGCGGTACTGCAGCAGTCGCGCGAACAGCAGGTCGCGGGCCTCGAGGAGCGCGAGGTCCTCCTCGTCCTCCACGTCGCCCTGGGGCAGCAGCCGGGCCGCCTTCAGGTCGAGCAGGGTGGAGGCGACGAGCAGGAACGAGGTCGTCTGGTCGAGGTCCCACTGGACCTTCTCGCCGGACTCCGTCGTGGTGCCGCCGGCCTTGATGTGGGCGATGAACTCGTCGGTGACCTTCGCCAGCGCCACCTCGGTGACGTCCATCTTGTGCTTGCTGATCAGGCTGAGCAGCAGGTCGAAGGGGCCCTCGAAGTTGTCGAGGCGTACGGCGAACCCGCCGGTGCCGGAGTCCGCCACCTGCCGGTTGCCCGCCCCCGGCTCGACAGCGACTCCTGTCATGCGCCGTTGAGCCGCTTCACCAGCACGCTGTCGTCGCCGTTGGCCTCGAGGTCCTCGAGCGCGATCGCGATCGCCTCACGGATCAGCCGGCCGCGGTCGACGCCGAGACCCTGGTGGCGACGCAGCGAGAGCCGCGCGTGCTCGAGGTCGAGCAGCTCGTCGGCGGTGACGTAGACGGTCATCTTCTCGTCGTGGCGCACCCGGCCGCTCGGCTTGCGCGCCGGGGTCTCGGGCGCCTTCTCCGGAGCGGCTGCCTCCGGTTCCCGGACCTGGTCCTGGGCCACCGGGGCGGCCTCCTGCTGGTCGGGGACCACGGACATCTCCCGGGGAGGGGTGTGGTGGTGGCGCCCGCGGAACAGCTCGTCGGCGGTGGGCAGGCTCACACGTCGAGACACCGGACCACGACCTCCTTGGCGAGCTGACGGTAGGACTCCGCTCCGGCCGAGGAAGAGGCATAGCTGGTGATCGGCTCGCCGGCCACCGTGGAGTCGGAGAACTTGATGGTGCGGCGGATCACAGTGTGGAAGACCTTGTCGCCCCAGGCCTCGACGAGGCGCTGCATCACCTCGCGGCTGTGCAGGGTGCGGCCGTCGAACATCGTGCCGAGCACCCCGTCGACCTGGAGCTTGGGGTTGAGCCGCTCCTGGACCTTGTCGATCGTGGTCTTCAGCAGCGCCACGCCGCGCAGCGCGAAGTACTCGCACTCCAGCGGGATGATCACCCCGTCGGAGGCGGTGAGCGCGTTCACGGTGAGCAGGCCCAGCGAGGGCTGGCAGTCGATCAGGATCACGTCGTACTGCTCGATCGCCGGCGCCAGCACCCGCTGCAGGGTCTGCTCGCGGCCGACCTCGTGGACCAGCTGCACCTCGGCGGCGGAGAGGTCGATGTTGGACGGGAGCAGGTCCATCCCGTCCACCCCGCTGGGGACCACGACGTCCTCGAGGGTGACATCACGCTGCATCAGCAGGTTGTAGATGGTCAGGTCCATCTGCTGGGGGTTCAGCCCGAGACCCACCGAGAGCGAGCCCTGGGGGTCGAAGTCCACGAGGAGGACCTTGCGGCCGAACTCCGCGAGCGAGGCTCCGAGGTTGATCGTGGTGGTGGTCTTGCCGACGCCACCCTTCTGGTTGCACATCGAGACCACCCGGGCGTGCCGCGGCAGGGTCACCGGACGCGGGTCGGGGATCTCCGGGAGCGGGCGGCCGGTGGGGCCGAGGACGACCTCGGCGGGCGCCTCGGGCTCGACGGCGTCGATGGTGGCGACGGCGTGGTCTCGACTGTCCGCTCGCTCCGCTCGCTGCTCGACCAGCTCGGCGGCCTGCGCGGCGGGCTCGGTGGCCTGCTCGACCAGCTTTTCGGCCTGCGCGGCGGGCTCGGTGGCGCGGAACGCCAGCGGCTCGGAGGGTTCAACCGGTTCGGCTGCGCGGGGCGGGGCCGGTGGTCGCATCAGCGGGGGCATCTCGGATGCCTCGCTACCGAAACGTGGTCCGAAACCGTCCGCACCGCTCATGTGTTGTCCTCTCGAAGTGGTGACGTGCCCGAGATCGACATCGCCACTGTTTGTCGACTTACCGCCAAGCCGCCCGCGCGACTCTATGCACCGCCACCGCGGTTGGCGAACCCATGACAACATCCTGCGAATCTGTGGACTCGATGTGGGTACCGCCGCGCCGTAGGTGCACAGGTTCTGCTAGTCCTGTGGACAAACCTGTGCATGACGGCCCCCCGCTGAAACCACGACCCCCGGTCCGGTCCGGCGCGGTGAGGGCACGTTGAAACTGCCGTGAAACCGGGCGGCCGCAGGGTCGACGCCATGACGAACCACGTTGATCTCACCGGCGCCCCGGCCGTCGAGGCCCGGGCCCTGGTCAAGGACTTCGCTGACATGGGCCGTCGACGCCGTGGACCTCACCTTCCACCGCGGCGTCGAGCAGACGGAGCGCAGGCGGTGCCGTGTGCACGACGGGGCTCACTCGAGGGCCCGCGGGTGGGCCGCGGCGTACACCTCGCGCAGGCTGTCGACGGTCACCAGGGTGTAGACCTGCGTGGTGGTCACCGAGGCGTGCCCGAGCAGCTCCTGGACGACCCGGACGTCGGCCCCGCCCTCGAGCAGGTGGGTCGCGAACGAGTGCCGCAGCGTGTGCGGCGAGACCTCCGCGGTGATCCCCGCCCTGTCCGCGGCCTTCACGATCACCGCCCACGCGCTCTGCCGCGAGAGCCGCCCCCCGCGCGCGTTCAGGAACATCGCCCCCGCCCGCTCGCTACTGGTGGTTGAGCTTGTCGAAACCAGTTCCGGCCGCCCGCGCACCAGGTACGCCTGCACGGCGTCCCGGGCAAAGCTCCCCACCGGCACGATCCGCTCCTTGGAACCCTTGCCGCGCAGCAGCACCGTGCTGCCGGCGGGGTCGTCGAGGTCGAGCTCGAGGTCGTCGACGTCGAGGCCCACCGCCTCGGAGATCCGCGCGCCGGTGCCGTAGAGGATCTCCAGGAGCGCCCGGTCGCGCATCGCCAGCGCCGTACCGGCCGCTCCGGCGGCGTCCAGCAGCTTCTCCACGTCGCCGAGCGAGATGGCCTTGGGCAGCCGCTTCGCCGGCGTCGGTGGCCGTACGCCGACCGACGGGTCCGTCACCGCGAGGCCGTCCTTGACCGCGAACTTGTGGAACCCGCGGACCGCCACCACCGAGCGTCCGGCGGAGGTCGCGCTCAGCGGGGGGTGCTCGCTGTCCCCCTCCCGCAGCGCCATCAGGAAGCCGCTCACGGTCTGCTCGCTGACCTGGTCGAGGTCGGTGACGCCGATGGAGTCGAGGTAGCCCAGGTAGCGGCGCAGGTCACGGCGGTAGGACTTCACCGAGTTCTCGGCAAGGCCGCGCTCGACCACGAGGTGGTCCACGTAGGTCCGGACCGCCCTGACGATGGCGGAGCCCGCCGGCGCCGCGCTGCTGACCGAGGCCACCACCTAGTCGAGCACCTTGTCGAGGGAGACCGAGTCGAGCCCGTGCGCCTCGGCGACCGGCCCGTTGGTGACCTGGCCCTGGTGGGTGTTCAGGCCCAGTGCCAGGGACCGGTCGTCGCTGCACGCCTGCTTCCAGCCCTTGTTCGCCAGCGCGACGGTGTAGGGCAGCGTCGCGTTGGTGAGCGCGTAGGTCGAGGTGTTCGGCACCGCGCCCGGCATGTTGGCCACGCAGTAGAAGACCGAGTTGTGCACCGTGTAGGTCGGGTCGTCGTGGGTGGTCGGGTGCGTGTCCTCGAAGCAGCCGCCCTGGTCGACCGCGATGTCCACGAGCACCGAGCCCGGCTTCATCTCCGAGACCAACTGGTTGCTCACCAGCTTGGGCGCCTTGGCGCCGGGGATCAGCACCGCGCCGATGACCAGGTCGGCCTCGCGCACGTGCTGCTGGATCGCCAGCTGAGAGGAGGCCAGGCCGTGCACCTTGTTGTCATAGCGCCAGAACGACATCCGCAGCTTGTCCAGGTCGGTGTCGAGCATGGTCACGTCCGCGCCCATGCCCAGGGCGATGTTGGCGGCGTTCTGGCCCGAGACCCCGGCGCCGATCACGACGACCTTGGCGTTGGCGACGCCACCGACTCCGCCGAGCAGCACCCCGCGTCCGCCCTGCGCCTTGAGCAGCGCGTGTGCACCGACCTGCGGCGCGAGGCAGCCGGCCACCTCCGACATCGGATAGAGCAGCGGCAGCGAGCCGGTCGGGGTCTGCACGGTCTCGTAGGCGATCGCGGTGACCTGGCGCTTGGTCAGCTCCTCGGTGAGCGGAAGGTCCGCGGCGAGGTGTAGGTAGGTGAACAGCACCAGCCCCTCGCGCATGCGGTGGTACTCCTCCGCGACGGGCTCCTTGACCTTGAGCACCATCTCGGCGTCGCCCCACACGTCGTCGGCGGAGTCGATGATCGTGGCGCCGGCCGAGGCGTACGCCGAGTCGTCGATCGCCGAGCCGACCCCGGCATCCCTCTCGATGAGCACCTCGTGGCCGTGGGCGACCAGCTCGTGCACACCGATCGGTGTGATGGCAACGCGGTACTCGTGGTTCTTCACTTCCCTGGGCACGCCGATCCGCACGGAGACCTCCTGGTTGCGTCTGCCGCCCGGGCGATGCCATCGGACGACGCCGCTCCTCGCGGAGCCGCGCGGCGAGTCTATGCCCGCGAGCCGCTCACCTGCGGTTCTTGCGCCCCAGTGACGTCGACCGCGGCGTCGGTCAGCCCGGCGTCGCCCATGGCGCGGAGCACGTTGCGGTGCGTGAGCGCGGTGAGGTCCTCGTCGGACCATCCGCGGTCGGCCAGCGCAGCCAGCAGCCGTGGATAGCCGGTGACGTCCTCGAGGCCCTCGGGCAGCCAGCCGACGCCGTCGTAGTCGCCGCCGAGCCCGACGTGGTCGACACCCGCGACCTCACGCACGTGCTCGAGGTGCGCCACCACGTCGGCAATGGTCGTCACCGGGGCCGGACTCTCAAGGCGGTAGCGGTCCAGGAAGTCGTGCTGGTCGTCCTCGTCGACGCCACGTTCGGCGGCGACCGCCCGGGCCTCGGCGTCCCACTCGCGCATCTGCGTGTTCACGAACTGCGGGACGAAGGTCACCATGCACACGCCGCCGTTGGTGGCCAGCCTCGCGAGCACGTCGTCGGGGACGTTGCGCGGGTGGTCGGTGACCGCGCGCGCCGAGGAGTGCGAGAACACCACCGGGACGGTGCTGGTGTCCAGGGCGTCGCGCATGGTGTCGGCACTGACGTGGCTCAGGTCGACCAGCATCCCGATGCGGTTCATCTCGGCCACGACCTCGCGGCCGAAGTCGGAGAGCCCGCCGAGGACGGGCTCGTCGGTGGCGCTGTCGGCCCAGGGGACGTTGTCGTTGTGGGTCAGGGTCAGGTAGCGCACGCCGAGCCGGTGCAGCATCCGCAGCGTGCCGAGCGACCCGTCGATCTGGTGACCGCCCTCGGCGCCCAGCAGGCTGGCGACCTTCCCCTGCGCTCGAGCACGGGCCACGCCCTCGACCGTGGTGGCCAGGGCCAGGTGGTCGGCGTACCGCTCGATCATGGTGTGGGCGCCGTCGATCTGCTCCAGCGTCGCGGTCACCGCAGCGCCGCCGGTCAGGGTCGCGGGGACGAACACCGACCAGAACTGCGCGCCCACTCCCCCCTCCCGCAGCCGGGGCAGGTCGGTGTGGGTGCCGACCGCCCGGCACATGTCGGTGACGGTGAGCTCGAGGCGGTCGAAGTCGTAGCCGACCTTCTCCCGCGCCGCCCACAGCAGGTCGTTGTGCCCGTCGATGACTCCGTGCTCGCGCAGCAGCGCGCTGATCCGTTCGGTGCTCATGGGGCACACTCCATCACGGGGGTTCCCTGTGAGGCAGATCACACCTAGCCTGCTGTGACCGGTACTCGGCCGGGCAGAGTAGGAGAATCTCGGATGTCCCTGAATCTGAAGGCGGCTGCGGCCTCCCTGGCCGCAGCGGCCCTGCTGGGTGCCACCGCCGCACCACCCGCCATCGCCGCACCTGACGGCCCGAACCACCATGGCCCCAAGGACCAGGTCGCCAACAACAACAGCGTCCGCAAGATCACCAAGGCGGTGACCGTCAACGGGGTGCTCGCCCACCTGAAGGCGCTCCAGCGGGTCGCCGACCGGCACGGGGACCGGGCGGCCGGCCGGCTCGGCTACGCAGCCTCGGTCGACTACGTGGTGAAGCGGCTCAAGCGGGCCGGCTACGCCCCGCAGGTCCAGGAGTTCCCCTTCACCTACTACGAGGAGAACTCCGAGCTCGAGCGCGTCTCCCCCTCACCCCAGACCTTCGAGCAGGGCGTCGACTTCCTGCGCAACAGCTTCGACTCCGGCACCCCGGAGGGCGAGGCGACCAACGCCGTCTACGTCGTCGACCCGGGCGGCACGACCAGCGGCTGCGAGGCCGCGGACTTCGCCGCGATGCCGGCCGGCTCCATCGCACTGATGCAGCGCGGCACCTGTGGCTTCGCAGTCAAGGCGGTCAACGCGCAGGCGGCGGGAGCCTCCGGGGCGATCATCTGGAACAACGCCGACGGACTGGTCAACATGGTCGGTGACGCGACCGGGCTGACCATCCCCACGGTCTTCGCCAGCCAGGAGGCCGGCACCGCCCTGGCCAGCACTCCGGGCGCGCAGGTCCGGGTGCTCGTCGACTACACCGAGGACGAGCGCACCTCCTACAACATCACCGCCGAGACCCGGCGCGGCAACGACGACAACGTCGTGATGGCCGGCGCCCACCTCGACAGCGTCCAGGAGGGCGCCGGGATCAACGACAACGGCTCCGGCAGCGCCGCGCTGCTGGAGACCGCGATCCAGATGTCGAAGGTGAAGCCGAAGAACACCGTGCGGTTCGCCTGGTGGGGCGCCGAGGAGGAGGGTCTGCTCGGCTCGGAGTACTACGTGAGCCAGCTGACTCCCGCGCAGCGCGAGCAGATCGCGCTGTACCTCAACTTCGACATGGTGGCCTCGCCCAACTACATGTTCGGCGTCTACGACGGCGACAACTCCGGTGGCACGGCGGAGCCCGGCTTCATCCCCGAGGGCTCGGCCGCGATCGAGGACCTGTTCGAGAAGTTCTACGCCGACCGCGGCGAGCCCTTCCAGGACAGCGCATTCGACGGCCGCTCCGACTACGGCCCGTTCATCGTGGCCGGGATCCCGGCGGGCGGGCTGTTCACCGGTGCCGAGGACGAGAAGACCGAGGCAGAGGCCGAGCTGTACGGCGGAGTCGCGGGTGCGGCGTACGACCCGTGCTACCACCAGGCCTGCGACAACCTCACCGGCGCGGGCCAGGACGTGAAGCTCTACAACCAGCTGCGGCAGGACTACCGACTGAAGGGCAACATCAACAAGCACGCGCTGGACGTGAACTCCGACGCGATCGCCGCCGCGGTCCTCACCTTTGCCCGCGACACCTCGACGGTCACCGGTGCCTCGGACCCGGCCGGCAAGGCGGCAGCCACCGGCAAGGCAGCCCAGCGGATGCTCGCCGAGGTCCAGGGCAGATCCGCCCGCTGAGCCAGGACGGGGCGGGCCGTTACGCACGGCCCACCCCGTCCCCTCAGGTCCCCCACCGAGCGAGCGTGGCGCCGAGCGCCTCGACCGCCCGAGTCCAGCTCTCCTCGCTGGGCGGTTCGCTGTGCGAGAAGCCACCACTGAGCTCGAGGTCGGTGAACCCGTGCAGGACGCTGCCGATCAGCCGTACGGCGTGCACCGCGTCCTCGCCCTCCACGCCGTACCCGCGCAGGACCGCGAAGCTCAGCTCCGCGTGTGCCCGGCCGGCGCCCAGCAGGTGCTCTGGGAGCGGGTGCCGGGTGGCGGCATAGCGCCCGGGATGCTGGCGGGCGTAGTCGCGGTAGGCGTTCGCGAACGCCATCAGCGCATCGGGTCCCGCTCGTCCCGCGAGAGCCTCGCCGGCGCGCTCGGCCAGCTCCCCCAGCGCCAGGACGGCGATCTGCGACTTGAGGTCGGCGGTGCTCGCGACGTGCGAGTAGAGGCTCGCGGCCTGGACGCCGAAGTGGCGCGCCAGCGCCGAGATCGTCACCGCCCCGAAGCCCTCGGCGTCCGCGAGCTCCGCCGCCGCCATGACGAGCTTCTCCTGGGTCAGTCCCACACGGCCCACGCCGACTCCCTACACGACTAAGTAATTTGCCTACACCCTATAGGCACGCCTATGGTCGCGGCATGAGGCCACTGACCCAGCGCGAGATCCGCGCGTCGTTCGTGAACTGCACCAAGGGCGAGGCCTCGCGGATGCACATCCCCCACGACCTCGACTCGCGCCCGTGGGACCAGCTGGAGTACTTCGGCTGGCGCGACCCGCAGTCCCCCGCCCGCGGCTACCTGGTGGCGGACCTCCACGGAACTCTGCAGGGCGTCACCCTGCGGGCACCGCAGTCCACGGTCGGCGCCGGCCGCAAATCCATGTGCTCGCTGTGCATCAGCATGCGTTCCGGCGGCGTCTCCCTGATGGTCGCTCCGCGCGCCGGCAGCCGCGGCCAGCACGGCAACACGGTCGGCACCTACATCTGCTCGGACCTGCAGTGCTCGCTGTCGATCCGCGGCAAGCGCCCCGTCGACGGCGCCAACACGCCGGAGACCCTCAGCATCGAGGACCGCTCCGCGAGGCTGTCCGCCAACCTCGCGGACTTCATGCGCCGGGTGTGCGCCCCGCGCTGAGAGCGCGGCACGTCAGCGGGCGGCGTCGCTGGTGGTCGGGACGATCGGCGGGAGCGGAATCTTGCGGTTGATCTCGGTGACCTCGGCCAGCGTCTGCCGTCCGACCGTGAGCAAGTCTCGCTGGACCTGCTCGGAGCGCTTCAGCGTCTCCAGGGTGGTGACGGCCACTTCCAGCGCCTTCTTGCCGTCGCGCAGCGCCTGCCGACTGACGTCGAGCGTGGTCTGCGCCAGCACGACGCCGGCCTGGACGCTCTTGAGCATCGTCTTCACGTCGCCGCGGAGCTCGCGGATCGGCCCCAGCGCTGCGATCACCTGGCGCACCGTCTTCAGCGTCGCGGCGGTCTGGCGACGGATGGACTCGGTGGACTTCGCTGTGCTGCCGGCGATCCGCTCGGACCGCTTGGCGACGCCGAGTCCCTCCTCCTGGATCTCGAGTGAGGTCTTGGTGACCTCGAGCTGAGCGGTGAGCTTCTTCAGCGTGCCCCGCGTGACCTCCAGGGTGGTGTCCACGTCACCGCGGGTGGCACTGAGGTCGTTCTGCACCTCGCCCAGGTCGGCGCGAGCCCCACGCGCGGGCCCGAACAGCACCGCGGAGGTCGCCGCCATCGAGAGCACGAGCAACCCCACCAGCACGAGCTTCTGGAAGCGGGACAGGACCGGCTCGACGGGAGCGGCAGACACGTGGGGTTTTCCTCCGGTGTGGTCAGGGTTCGGTGTACGTCGCCGCCCCGACCGGATCCCGGCTCAGTTCAGCTCAGCACAGGCAGCCGCACCGGTGAGGTCCTCGGGTCGCCCCGCCTCCACTGCCTTTGTTGTTGCACCACTCATTGCCCACCACACCATGTGCTGACACCGAAAGGGGCTGTGACGTGCGACGCAGCGTTTAGTCGCATCTGGTTCACGCCATCGTTTGCTGGCGCGCCCCTTCCACCCAGATGGCGCTGGTGTACGCGCGCTATTAGGCCTTGACCACTATTGGACACGGACTCAACGTCCGCCGCCCGTCAGCTCGTGCGGCGGAAAAGGACAGTCCCGGGTCCGTATGCCATCGATCACTAGCGAACGGCTTTGCGTGTTCGCCCGCGAAAGCGCAATCCGTCATGCACTGTGACCTCGTGCTGTTCCTGCTTGACAGCAATATCGCTATCGCCTGCGACCCGCTCGGGCACGACTTGGAGCCGGGCGCTGATCTTGCGATGCGCTTCTACCGACTGGCGACGACCAAGCATCACGATCTGCGGGTCCACGAGGCCTCGCTGATCGACTTTGGCCGGATGAAGGACGCCGCCAAACGCGAAGCCCGGCTGCGGCTCTTCGAGAAGTACGAAGCGCTAGTCAACCCGCCTTCGGTGTCGACCGAGCAGGCTGCGACCCTCGGCGTCCCCGCAACAGGCTCCAATGACGCCGTTGATCAAGAACTACTCGCAGCGATCGTCGGAGACGCGGCGGAGTACCTAGTCACCGAGGACGACGGGATCCATCGCAAGGCTCGCAGGATGGGCGTCGATGATCGTGTCCTGTTCGTCTCCGACGCGATGGCCATGCTTACGGCGCTCTACGTCACCCTGCCGCAGCCACCGCCGGCGCTTCAGCGCGTCAAGACGCACGAGCTGAACCTGGCCGACCCCATCTTCGACGGTCTTCGCGAGGACTACGCCGGCTTCGACAATTGGTTCCGCAACGCGGCACGGAACCAGCGCGACGCGCTCCTGGTGGCGGACGGCGACGCTCATGCCGGTCTGTGCATCCTCAAACCGGAGCCAAACGGGGAGTACGGCGTCGCCGGGCCGCTACTTAAGTTGTGCACATTCAAGGTGTCCCAGGGGCATAGCGGCCAGAAGTACGGCGAGCTAATGCTGAAGGCCATCTTCGAGCAAGCGAACATCGAGGGATTCGCGGGCATCTATTCGACGGTGTTCGAAAAGCACACGCCCCTCATCGCTCTGCTAGAGGATTTCGGCTTCCGGGTGCTGCCGGACGTGCGGAGTCCGATGGGTGAACTGGTCCTGACCAAGCCGAGCGGCGGGTCCCCAGACCCAGGACTCGACGCCCTGCAACGTCACGTGGTCCATGGTCCGCCGTTCGTAACGTTCGAGGGCACCTCGACCTACATGGTCCCCATTGAGCCGCGCTGGCATCGGGTCCTGTTCCCCGACGCAGAGCCCAGCAGCGAGGATGAGCTCTTCTCGGCGATCGAAGGCCTGACTGTTCAGCCGTTCGGGAACGCATTGCGAAAGGCCTACTTGTGCAACGCGCCGACTCGCCTACTGCGCCCAGGTGACCTACTGCTGTTTTATCGGAGTCATGACGAGAGGGCAGTGTTTGTCGTGGGCATCTGCGAACAGACCATCGTCAGTTCGAACGCGGCCGAGATCGCCGCAGCCGTCGGTCGCAGGACCGTCTACTCCTACTCTGAGATCGAAAGTCTCGCCCAACATGGCCCCGTGCTCGTCGTCCTCTTTCGTCAGGATCGAATCTTGCGCGATGACCCGATCACACTCGATGACCTGCAAACCAGTGGACTGGTCTCAAAGTGGCCACAGGCCATCTCGAAGGTCCGCCAGGAAGGCATGCAATGGCTAAGACAACGACTGGACGAGTAGCCCTGTTCTCAATCCATCCGGACTACGCGAACGCGTTGCTGGACGGCACGAAGCGTGTTGAGTTCCGTCGGACGGCCCTGCCAGTGGACGTAACCCGAGTTGTCATTTACGCGACGTCACCGGTCCAGCGGATCGTGGGCTCCTTTGAGGTAGCTGGCGTTGACCAGACCCCTCCCGACAGGGCCTGGGATGCGTACCGCGAAGTCGGGGGCATCCAGAGGCAGGCCTTTGACCGGTATTACGAGGGGGCGGCATATGCCTTCGTTATCCGGGCCCGCAACCCGGTGCGCCTGCAGACGCCGTTACGGCTCAGCGACCTGAGCGACTCGCTTCGGCCTCCCCAGTCGTTCATGTACCTGCGCGAAGACGTGCAGGACCGGATGGCTGCCCTGACCCAGCCCTCAGGCCGAGAGCTTCGCTTACCGGGCGTCCCAGACCTAGTACGTCGAGTGTCGAGGCGTGTGCTGGTCGGCGTGACGGACTAGCAGTGCGCGGATTCTCAGATCAGGGGAGATGACGCCACCTCGGCGCCCGGTGTGCATAGCGTGAGAGCACGCGCACTGAGGTCATCGAAAGTCAGGACCTCGAGCTCTGCTGTTGTGCAGCCAGTCGCATTTTGCCCTGATCAGATGGCATCTCACTGCGGCGCCCCATGATGCGGGTCTGCTGCACGTCAGGTGTCTGCCCGAACTGCGTCTTACCGCCATCGGGCGCGACATCGGCGAAACGCAAGATTCATCGGCCTATAGGTGGACACTGTTGGGCGTGTCAGATCGCTACTACGTCTACGTGTACATCGACCCACGCAACCTGGAGGAGTTCTACTACGGGAAGGGCACCGGCTCCCGCAGTCAGGCACATCTCCAGGACACGGGCGACTCGGTCAAGGTCGAGCGCATCAAGGCGATCCAGCAGGAGGGACTCGAGCCCATCATCCGGATCATCGCCCGCGGCCTCACCTCGGCCGAAGCCCTGATGGTCGAGACCACCCTCATCTGGAAACTAGGCCGCACGCTGACGAACGTTGCGTCGGGTCAATACGTCGGGAAGTTCCGACCGCGCGACACCTTTCACAAACGACTTCCGCGCTTCGATTTCGAAAACGGTATCTACTACGTC
Organism: Nocardioides sp. Z30_9; assembly: GCF_058215735.1. Lineage (NCBI taxonomy): Bacteria > Bacillati > Actinomycetota > Actinomycetes > Propionibacteriales > Nocardioidaceae > Nocardioides > Nocardioides sp. Z30_9. The sequence goes on along the minus strand of NZ_JBZAJF010000004.1, from coordinate 63,384 downwards.
AACGTCGGTGAGGGCGAGACGCGGAATTGGGACGACTGCCGTCGTTTCGCCTTCCTAGCGGCTGGCGGCAAGCCGAAGTGGAGTGACCCCCTTCGCGGGCTTGAGGAGGGAGATGTCGTGGTCGCCTATCTCAAGGGGGCCGGCTATGTCGGCGTAGGCGTAGTGCGGTCACCGGCCGCCCCATACGCCCTTTACCGACACAAGGGCAAAGCGCTCGGAGAGTACGACCTTGTCGAACCCAACATCGCACACGACGCTGACGACCGCGCGACCTGCGAGTACATCGTCGCCGTCCAGTGGGTGCATGCAGTAGAGCGGGAAGAGGCCAAGTGGGTCCCGAAGAGTGGCCTCTACACGACCACGCATATACGGGCATCGCTAGACGCCCAACCGACCACCACTGCGTACATCGAAGCCGCCTTTGGAGTCGACCTGGGATCGCTGGCCGATGGAAATGTCACCTAGACCCGCTTGAGCGGGTTCGCGGGCTGCCGTTGCTGTCCTGCAGGGGATGCCTAGACGACTCGTCCTGCCGTCGAGCCCCGCAGCAAGACGAGCACGACTGCGAGCGGCCACAACGCCTCCGCGCCGGCCACGACCCGCTCGCTGAGGCCAATCAGGCGCCCCTCACCGAGCTCGAGAGTCAACCAGCCGAGCAACGCGAGTAGGCCGATGGTCGCCCAGCGGCCACCGGTCTTCGAGGGCAGATCTGACAAGGCGGGCCAGAGGGCTAGAGCCACGAAGCTGGCCGTCGCCGCAGGGATGTGACCGGCTGAAGGTTGCGGAAACGTCGCGACCAGAACCGTGGAGACGCCACCCACCGCGAGTGCCACACGACCCCCTACGGCCGCCTCCTCGAGCCCGGCGGCGGTAGCGACGTGAGCGCCACCAAGCACAACCAACGCCGTGGTCATCACCCATCGGTCGTCGGCGCTGTGAGCAGCCAGCGCGCTGATCGTGTCGCGCACCTGGTCAAAACCATCCCGCTGGCGGGCCGCGGCAATCACCCAACCGCCAATCAGAGCAGTTGGAGCCAGTCCGGCCGAGAACGGCACCCATCTGCGCATGCGAGGAGTATGCCGGTCGCCGCCCACGCGGGTCCCGATCGTCTGCCCGACAACTTCCAACGGCGAGTTCTTGCTAGGGAGGTCCACGCCCGCATACCGGGCCGGGCCGCGAGTCACCCTCCCAGGGGCCGGTACCGGAGGAGCACGACACCGTTCCTGAACCGGCGTTCGTCGACGAGCTCGAGGTCGGTGCGCTTGTCGGTCGGTAGGGCCGGCTTCCCCCCACCGATGACGGTGGGCCAGACGTACAGGTGGCACTCGTCGACCAGCCCGGCCTGGAGAGCCTGGGCCGCGAGGTGCGCGCCTCCTACGGTGAGGTCGCTGCTGGCCGCGGCCTTCAGCTCGCGCACTGCGTGGGGGTCGAAGTCGCGTTCGATCCGGGTGTTCGCCGTCAACGCGGCGGTCAGCGTCGTGGAGTAGACGACCTTGTCAGCCGCCTGCCAGGTGGTCGCGAACTCGGCCGAGAGGTCGGACTGTGCCGCCAGCGTGGGGTCGGTCTCCCACACGGCCATGGTCTCGTAGAGGCGCCGCCCGTAGAGGAACGTGCCCGCCGATTGCAGCAGGTCCGTGTGGGATCGGAACACCTCGTCGTTCACCGGGAAGTAGTCGAAGGCGCCATGCTCGTCCTCGATGTAGCCGTCCAGGCTCATGTTGTTGACGTAGATCAGCTTGCTCATACCCTGTCTCCTTCACGATCGGTCGTCAGTGGGCATCCGTCAGCGTGGCGTCCAGCTTGGTGAACGCCTCGAGCCATCCCTGTTCGCTGGGTCCCGTCAGGTGCGGTGGGAGCCATTGACGGATCTCGAGTCGCGTACGTCCCTCGCCCTCGTCGTGGAACTCGACCCGGAGTCGTGTCTCGAACGGCTCGACGCCCATGACGCCCTCGAGCAGCTCGCCGTCCGTGACGTCGGTGAGGTCGATGCGGATCTGGATGCGCACGTCCGGCTGGTGGGCGGAGACCTCGGTCCATCGCTGGTGGCCGCCGGACCGTACGTCGAAAATCGATCTCGTCGCGCAACACCGAGCTCCCCTTCGGGCCCCACCACAGCGCGAGGTGGTCCGGATCGGTGAAGGCTCGGTAGACGATCTCCCGGGGCGCGTCGAAGACACGCGAGATGGCGAGGTGCCGCGCCTCGGTCTCCATCAGGGCTCCTGGGTCTCGGGTGCGTGGGCGTCGCCGACCGCCGGGTCCGTTGCGCCTTCGCCCGCCTGCACCGCGGCGAGGTGGGCATCGAGGCGGGTGAGGGAGGAGTCCCAGAAGCTCCGGTAGCGATCGATCCAGTCGGCCGCGCCGCGCAGTGGGGCGGCCTGGAGGTGGCTCCCGCACCACTTGCCCGACCGTGTCCGCGAGATGAGCGCGGAGCGCTCGAGCACCTTCAGGTGTCGAGAGACCGCCGGCATCGAGATGGGGAGGGGTGCGGTCAGCTCCGTGACGCTGGCATCGCGTTCGGCCAGCTCGACGAGGATCGCCCGTCGAGTCGGGTCTGCGAGTGCGGAGAAGACCACGCTGAGCTGGTCGGTGCCGGCCATCGACAGCCTCTTTCGCTTAACCAAGATGTTAAGAGAAGCGCGCCTCGAGGCGTGCCGTCAAGGGGTGGCTCCCGGCTGGCAGCCGGCACCCTGCAAGGAGCCGACCACCCTCAGCGAGTGGGATCGATCATGGTCATCCCGGCAACCTTCACCCGATCGAATCCCGGCAGCAGGGCCGCGGCCTCCTCCAGACCGATGGTGCGCTCGATCAGCCGTTGCGGTTGCAGTGCACCTGCCTCGATCAGGGCGAGCATGCCGGGGTAGTCGGCTGCGGCCATCCCGTGGGCACCCAGGACGTCGAGCTCCCATGCGATCACTCGCGACATCGGCACCCTCGGGTGACCACCGATCGGTGGCAGGAGCCCGACCTGCACCAGGCGGCCGCGTCGGCGCAGGCTGAGGATGGCGTCGGCACAGGTCTGCTCGCTGCCGACGGCATCGATCGCGACGTGACTGCCGCCCTCGACGAGGGCACCCACCGCCGCGGGGATATCGGTCTCGTCGGCCAGGATCGCGTGCTCCGCGCCCACCTCCGTTGCCACGCTGAGCGCTTCGGGGTTGCGGTCCACTGCGATCACCCGGGCGCCGAGCGCGTGGGCGATCATCACCGCGCTGAGGCCGACTCCCCCGGCGCCGATCACGGTGACCCACTCCCCCTCGGCGACCCGGGCGCGCCCGACGAGGGCGCGGTACGCCGTGGCGAACCGACACCCCAGGCTGGCCGCGGTCGCGAACGACATCTCCTCGGGTACGGCGACCAGGTTGGTGTCCGCGGCGTACAGGGCGACGTACTCGGCGAACGAGCCCCAGTAGGTGAAGCCGGGCTGCTCCTGGTCGGGGCACACCTGCGCGTTGCCCGACAGGCAGCACTCGCAGCGACCGCAGCCGCAGACGAAGGGGACCGTGACCCGATCCCCGACCTGCCACCGCGTCACGCCCTCGCCGACCTCCACGACGTCACCGGCGAGCTCATGGCCGGGCACGTGCGGGAAAGAGATGTCCTCGTCGTGACCGGCCCAGGCGTGCCAGTCACTGCGGCACATCCCGGTGGCCACGACTCGCACGACCACGCCACCCGTGGGAGCCGAGGGCCTCGGCACCTCGCGGACCTCGGGCCGCGACCCGGCTGCCTCGATCATGACCGCACGCATGCGCTCATCCTCGCAAACGCCCGGCCGGGATCGAGGAGCCGGATCAACGACGCTGGCGCAGGCTGGTGAGCACCATGACGCTGCGGGATCTGACGCAACCGGCCCCGTGGGAACCCTCCGGGACGAGGCCGGGGAGCTGGCGTGCCGAGCGTCGGGTCGAGGCGTGCCGCGAGCGCCCTGAGCCGGACCGAGAAGCCGTGACCGACGCAGACGCGCGGACACAAGTCAGGGACCAGCGCGCTGGCTGAGCGTGGTGCCTCCGTGTCGTCACGACTTGTGTCCGCGCGTCTGCGAGATTCCGACGCCGAGACCGCCAGGCAGGACAGTTGAACCGCCGAGGGTGACACCGCGTTCGATCTCGCTAGCCTGCAAGGGCAGCGATGGGAGCGCAGATGAGCCGGACGCCGACGACGGTTGCTGCTCTGTGTGTTGCGCTCGCTGCTGGCGTGGCCGGCGGCGCCGCCGTACTCACTCGCGCAGGTCCTGGTGTCCCCGGCCCCGACGCAGCCGTCGTGACCACAGCGGAGCCCTCCTCGGACGGCCAGCCGGTCACCGACGACCATCCGCAATCGCCAGCCACAGTCAGCGCGGCGACCATCTGCACGAACATGTTCATCCACACCACCGAGGTGGGCATGCCGACCAAGATCGAAGGGCCGTGCGGCAAGTCCCCTCGATTGATCGATGCCGATCTGTTCACCACACCATCGGGAACCCACTGCGCGACGGTCACCTACGTTCTCGCCGCCGGGGAGGCGCGGCAGACCAGGGTGGTGTGTGTCGGTGAGGCGAAGGCTCCCGGCGTGCCCACCCTCGTCGGCAACTGAGGCCCGGATCTCGGCGCGCAGCCGGGAAACTACGCTCGCACCATGAGCGCCCACCTCGTCACCAAGAACCTGGCCGGCGGGCACGCTCACCGCGTCCTGTTCGAGTCCCTCGACCTCACCGTGGCGCCCGGAGACGTGGTCGGTGTGGTCGGGGCCAACGGCGCCGGCAAGAGCACCCTGCTGCGGATCCTGGCCGGCGACCTGGAGCCGCTGGAAGGTTCCATCTCGACAGCACCCAGCGACGCGTTCGTCGGGTGGCTCCCCCAGGAGCACGAGCGCGTCCCCGGCGAGACGGTGGCGCATTACGTCGCCCGGCGTACCGGAGCCGCCGCCGCGACTGAGGCGATGGAGCAGGCCGCCACCGCACTCGGCGCAGACAACCCCTCGACCGCCGACGAGGACGCCTACTCCCAGAGCCTCGACCACTGGCTGGCCAGCGGCGCGCCCGACCTGGAGGACCGGCTGCCACCGGTGCTGGCCGACCTCGGTCTCGACGTCGGACCGGACGCCTTGATGACGTCGTTGTCCGGCGGACAGGCCGCACGAGCGGCACTCGCCGCGCTGCTGCTCAGCCGCTTCGACCTCGTGCTGCTCGACGAGCCCACCAACGACCTCGACCTCGCCGGGCTGGAGCGCCTGGAGGGGTTCGTGCGCGGACTGCGGTCCGGGGTGGTGCTGGTCTCCCACGACCGCGAGTTCCTGTCGCGCGTGGTCACCCGCATCGTCGAGCTCGACCTGGCCCAGCACCAGGTGGCGGTCTACGACGGTGGGTACGACGCGTACCTCGAGGAGCGCGCGGTCGCGCGCCGGCATGCGCGCGAGGCCTACGAGGAGTACGCCGACACCAAGGCCGACCTCGTCGGTCGCGCCCGCACCACCCGCGAGTGGAGCTCGCAGGGCGTCCGCAACGCCATGAAGAAGTCGCCGGACAACGACAAGATCCGCCGCAAGGCGCAGGCGGAGTCCTCGGAGAAGCAGGCCCAGAAGGTGCGCCAGATGGAGTCGCGGATCGCGCGTCTCCAGGAGGTCGAGGAGCCTCGCAAGGAGTGGGCGCTGAAGTTCACCATCGGCAGCGCCCCTCGCTCGAGCTCGGTGGTCGCCACCCTCGACCAAGCCACCGCAACCCTCGGGGACTTCAGGTTCGGCCCGGCCTCACTGCAGGTCAGCGCGGGCGACCGGATCGGCGTCACCGGCCCCAACGGCGCCGGGAAGTCGACGCTGCTGCGGCTGCTGCTGGGCCGGCTCGCTCCCGAGACCGGGAGGGCCAGCCTCGGCGCGTCCGTCGCGGTCGGCGAGATCGACCAAGCCCGGACCGGGCTCGCCGAGGACCTCCCGCTGGGGGACGCGTTCGAGGCGGTGCTGCCGCAGATGGCTCCGGCCGACGTACGCACGCTGCTGGCGAAGTTCGGCCTCAAGGCAGACCAGGTGACCAGCCCGGTCGGCAGCCTCTCCCCGGGCGAACGCACGCGTGCCGCGATGGCGCTGCTCCAGGCCCGCGGGGTGAACCTCCTCGTCCTCGACGAACCCACCAACCACCTCGACCTGCCCGCGATCGAGCAGCTCGAAGAGGCCCTGGAGGCGTACGACGGCGCCCTCCTGCTGGTCACCCACGACCGCCGCCTGCTCGACAACGTCCGTCTCGACCAGCGCTGGCAGGTCGAGAACGGACAGGTCGCCACCGCGCACGTGAGCTGAGCGTTCCTCGGACCTGCCCACGCACGCACCTGCCTACAGGTCGACGAGACTCTTCCGGTTGAGCTCGTCCTGCAGCTGGCGTCGGTACCAGAGGAACCACACCAGAGCAGAGGGCCAGGTGAAGAGGACCATCGCCACGAACACGACTGCTCGTTCCTTCTGCGAGGCGTACGCCGCGTCCGGCATCCGCCATGCCTGGACCAGCGCGGCCAGCCAGAGCAGCGTCAGCGACCCACCCACGACTGGAGTCACGAGGGCACCTGGATCGATCGACATGACCGCAGTGTTGCGCAACCGGACCTACCTCGCCTACACCGCCAGCAGCCTTCGCCGCGTCTCGTTGCTCCTCCGCGGACGGCATTGGCGTCGGGGTGTCCGTCATCATCGACCCCCACGATCCGAAGATCGCCGGCAACATCGACTCGAACCTGGAAGCACTCATTCGCGACACTCGAGAACTGATCAGCGATCTCGTGTGGCATCCCTGGACAACTCGATCCCAAGGTTGCCTGAACGACCTGCGACCAGCGTCGTGAAGCGATCGTCAAGACCAACAAGCACTCACCGTTGCGGCTCAGATACCGAACGCCCTGACCGCCACGGGCGGGCTCTCCGATGCCGGTACACCGACTGCAGCCGCAGACCCTCACTCCCGCCGGTGGAAGCGCACCTTGCCGTTGGGTAGCCGATGCGTTCGGTACCTCGGGTCGTGGACCCGGCGATGATGGTGGGGACACAGCAGGCGGCCGGTCTCCACGTTGGTGTGGCCGCCATCGGCCCAGCGCCTGTCGTGGTGGGCGTGGCAGAGGCCCGGCGGGGTCTCGCAGTGCTCCGCGGTGCAGCCGCCGTCGCGGACGGCCATCGCCAAGCGCATGGCTTCGGTGTGGAAGCGCCGCTTGCGGCCAACGTCGAGGACCTGGCTCTTCCCGCCCAGGACCATCGGGACGATCCCGGCGCGGCAGGCCAGCCGGCGGGCCTCAGAGGCAGAGATGCGGCCGCCGGTGTCCAGGGTGCACACCCCCGCGGCGTCGAGGCGGTCGGTCAGCTGGTCGAGGGTCATGGTGACCACGATGGTGGCGCCGCAGCCGCCGGCCTGGGGCAGTGACTTCGCCGGGACGGCTTCGAGCAGCTGGGTGAACGCGATCCCGTGGCGCACCGGGGTGGGCAGGTCCGGGTCGATCCCGGTGGCGTTGACGCCGACGGCGCGTGCGGGCGAGGTGAGCGCGAGGATCATCTTGGTCAGGATCTGACCGTGCAGCGCGGGGATCCGGAACCGTCCGTGGCAGGTGCCCTCATCGTCCTCGTGCATCGTCAGCGTCGTACGCCGCAGCGCCTCTGCCTCTTCGCGCTCCAGCGCCCTGCCCTCGAACCGCTCGGCGAGCTCAGGTGCGATCACCTCGAACAGGTGCCGCCCCAGCAGACGGAGCATCTTCGCGTCGTGATCCGCGGCCAGGCCGACGAGGTGGGCCTCCGCGGCCACCCGCTGCTCGGCCGAGACGGCGAACGGGCCGGTGCGGGGAAGACGATCCAGGGAGGCGACGATCGCCCGGGCTTGGGGCAGGTTCACCCCACCGGACGCCATCGCGGCAGACAGCACCTCGTGGTCCTCCAGCTTCAGCGCGAGCTTGAGATCCGAACGGGCGTCGCGGCGTACATGCCGGGTCTCGACCGCCAGCCAGTCCGCGGCCGTCGCTGCCCCGGTGTCCACGGTGGCCTCGCTGCGCTCGGTCTCCGCGAGCAACCGCAGGCGGAGAGTGTCGAGCTGCGCCCGTCCCTGGGCCAGCGCCAACAGCGTCTCGCGCTTCTCCGCTGGACTCATTGACATCACTGGCGCGACCGCAAGCGAGTCGAGCCGAGCGACCAGCCGGTTGGCGAAGTCGGCCACCGGGTGGCGGTGGTCGACCGGCTGGGTGCTCATGAGTGAATTCAAGCACCGAGCACTGACACAAAAGGGCGGCTGACCTGCGGTTATGACCACAACCCGAGACCCACCGGGAACTCGCCGAAAGACGGGTCCCGGTCATCGCCGCGGCTGCATTCCAAGCAGCAGAACTGACCACCGGAAACGTCTGATGCCTACTCTGCTCCCGTGATGAGTGAATCCCGGTGAGCGAGCTTCGGATCGGCACCTGGAACGTCGAGTACGCGCGAGGCGTCGAGAAGAACCAGCTCCGGCTCGACCTCCTTGCGTCCCGGGCAGCAGACGTGTGGGTCCTCACCGAGACCCATGACGACCTCGACCTGTCCGCGACCCACAGGCCCATCCACTCGCAGCAGCGATACAAGACGCCCGGCGGCAGGTGGACGACCATCTGGACGTCGCTTCCTGTGCTCGAGCTGCTTCCGACGGGTGATCCGCACCGGTGCATCGCGGCACGACTCGATGCCGGCGACGCCGGCGAGGTCATCGTCTACGGGACGGTGCTGCCCTGGAACGGCGACGTCGGACCGGACAAGGACCGGCCTGCCAAGGGCTGGGAGGAGTTCCCTCGGGTGGTGGCCACCCAGGGGTCTGAATGGGCCTCCCTCCGACAGCGCTTCCCCGAGGCCACCCTCGTCGTGGCCGGCGACCTGAACCAGGACCTCGGCGGCAAGCACTACTTCGGCACGAGGGCCTGCCGAGCGCTGCTCAACGCCGAGCTCACTCGGGCCGACCTCACGTGCCTGACCACGACCGACCGATTCGGTGCGGACGTCCTGGAGCACCCGCCCATCGACCATGTCTGTGCAGGGCCCGGACGAGCCAGAGCCTTCACGACCGAGGTCGACGGGTGGAACAACGTGGTCGACGGCGCGAAGCTGAGCGACCACGGGGGCGTCCTGGCGACCTTGCAAGGCCTGTCGAATACGCGGTGACTCGTCGAGACGCCGAGGATCGTGAGCTAGACCCGCAGGGACTGGATCATGCTCTGCAGGCTGCGGAGCGCGTTCGCCTGCTCGGCCTCGGTCATCCCGGAGAGCATCCTGACCTCGACGGACCGGACCGCCGCGGTCGCCTTCTTGAGGCTGCGTCGGCCGCTAGCCGTCAGTCGCGTCGGCAGGGCCCTGCCCACGGGCGCCTCCGCGGCCCTGGTCACGTAGCCGACCCGGACGGCTACCAGATCACTCTCCACGACCGCGCCTGAGCGATCGTCACCTGCGGTTCTGCTCGGCCCGACGCTCCAGCAGGGAGCGTTCGCTCGCGTTCCTGGTGCGCGCGGCCGCCGCGGTGAACGCCTCGCTCGCCTCGGCGTGCAATCCGGCTCGTTCGAGCAGGTCTCCACGCACGCTCGGCACCAGCGGGCCGTCGCCGAGCAGCCGTTCGTCAACCCCGGCCAGGACCGCGAGGCCGGCGTCGGGGCCGAACGCTCGCCCGTGGGCGACGGCCCGGTTCACCTCGACGATGGGCCCGGGCGCGGCGCCGGCCAGCACGTCGTACAGGGCGGCGATCCGGCGCCAGTCGGTCTCCTCGGCCCGCTCTGCACGGGCGTGCTGAGCGGCGATCGAGGCCTGCAGGAAGTACTTCCCGACGGGCGTCCCGCCCGCGGCGATCCTCTCGGCCTGCGTCAGGGCAGCCAGCCCGCGCCGGATCAGCAGCCAGTCCCACTGCGTCCGGTCCTGGGCCTCCAGCAGGACCGGCAGGCCGTTCTCGTCGAGCCGGGCGGCCGTCCGTGAGCCCTGGATCTCCAGCAGCGCCTGCAGCCCGAGCACCTCGGGGTCGCCGGGAGCAAGATCGACCAGCATCCGCGCCAGCCTCGTCGCCTCGCTGACGAGGTCGGGGCGCATCCAGTCCTCACCGGAGGTCGCCGTGTACCCCTCGTTGAAGATCAGGTAGATCACGGCCATCACGTCGTCGAGGCGCCGGGTCCGCTCCGCTCCCGTGGGCAGCTCGAACTCGGCGTGTGCCTCGGACAGTGTCTTCTTGGCTCGCGAGATGCGCTGGCCCATGGCGGACTCGGTGGCCAGGAACCCGCGGGCGATCTCGGCCGTGGTGAGCCCGCCGACGAGCCGCAGGGTTAGCGCAGCCCGGGACTCCGCGGAGAGGCTGGGGTGGCAGGACAGGAAGATCAGCCGGAGGACGTCGTCCTCGATGTGGTCGACCTGGCCGTCGAGGTCGGGCACCTCCCCCTCCTCTCCCCGGCGAGCGTGCTCGAGCTCGCCGAGCTTGCGGCGCAGATTGTCGGCGCGCCGGAAGTGGTCGACGCCGCGCCGCCTGGCGGTCGTCATCAGCCACGCGCCCGGGTTGTCCGGGACACCGGTGGCCGGCCACTGCTCGAGCGCGGCCACGAGGGCGTCCTGCGCGAGGTCCTCGGCGAGCCCGACGTCCCGGGTCATCCGGGTGAGCGCGCCGACGAGGCGGGCCGACTCGGCCCGCCACGCGGCGTGAACGGCCTCGGCCGGGTCGTTGCTCGTGGTCTCTGCCGGCACGCGGCCAGCGTAGTGAACCCCGCTCAGTCGCCGGGGTTGTCCGGACCGGTGGAGATCTGGCGCAGCGTCGAGATCACGGTGACCTCGGGCCAGTGCTTCGCGTGCAGCGCGGCGAACTCCTCCTGGTCGGCCACGGCCTCCTCGCGGGTGGCGTACTCCATGATGGCCCAGCCGCCGACGACCTCCTTGGCCTCGGCGTACGGCCCGTCGACCCGGCTGACCTCGCCCTTGCGGACCACGAAGTTCACGGCGTCCTCGGTCCCGTAGAGACCGCCGCCGTCGAGGAACACCCCCTTCTCGGCGCGTTCGCCGATGTGGGCGTCCATCGCCTCCATCAGCGCCGGTGGCGGCGGGGTGTCGAGGTTCTCTTCCATCCTGACGAATCCCATGAAACGTGGCATCTGGATCACTCCTAGTGGTTGCGGGCGTTTGCCGTCTCGCACGTACGTCGAACAGCCACCGGGCACTTCGACATCGCCCACGGATCTTCTCCGTCCTCCGACATCCTGCGCGCTCGCCCGGGAGGGGTAAAGCACCGAACCTCACAGCATCGCGGTCAGCACTCCCCCGTCAGCGCGCACGGCCGTGCCGTTGGTCGCGGACGCCAGCGGGCTCGCCAGGTAGGTCGCGAGGTGCGCGATCTCGCCCGGGTCGATGAAGCGCTGCAGGAGCGTGGTCTGGTTCCCACCGATGATCGCCTCCTTGAGCACCTCGCTGGGCACCGACTGCGCCTGAGAGGCCTGCGCGACGGTGGCAGCTACACCGTCGGAGTACGTCGGACCGCCGAGGATCGTGTTCACGGTGACCTCGGTGCCGCGGGTGAGCTTCGCGAGGCCGTTGCCGAGCGCGAGCATCCCCGCCTTCGTGACGCCGTAGTGCACCATGTCGCCGGGGACGTTCACCCCCGACTCGCTCCCGATGAAGATGATCCGCCCCCACTTCCGGGCGAGCATCCCGGGGAGCACCTGCCGGGAGAGGCGTACGCCGCTCAGCAGGTTGATCTCGAGGTAGCGCTGCCAGTCCTCGTCCGCGATCTCGCCGAACTCCTGCAGCTCGAAGAGGCCGACGTTGTTGACCAGGATGTCGACCTCGCCCAGGGACTCCAGCAGCCGGGCCACCTGGCCGGCGTCCTCGAAGTCCGCGGCGATCCCGGAAACGGCCGCGCCGGGGACCGCCTGCTCCAGGGCGGCAACCGCCGCACGGACGCGGTCGTGGTCTCGTCCGTTGATGACAACCGAGACCCCTTCCCGTGTCATCGACTCTGCGATCGCGTAGCCGATTCCTTGCGTCGAGCCGCTCACGAACGCGCTCTTGCCGGACAGGTGCAGGTCCATGTGTCTCCATCGTCTCGGGCAGGAACGGCTGCGTCGTCACAGCCGATTCACTTGCTCAGTCAAGTGAACAGTAGGCGCGATGACTTTCCTGATCAAGTCAACGAAGCGGCGTACGGCGCCCCTGTCACGTACTGTGCTGCCATGCCGGACCCCAGCACTCCCGTCGAGCTCAGCGGCGAGGACCTCGAGACCTGGTCGGCCCTGGCCACCGTCCTGGAGTGGCTCCCCTCCGCACTGGACGCCCAGCTGCAGCGCGACGCCGACCTGACGCACTTCGAGTACGGCGTGCTCTACGCGCTGGCGAACGCACCCGACCGCACCCTGCGGATGAGCGTGCTGTCCAGCTATGCCAACAGCTCGCTTTCCCGGCTCTCCCGCGCGGCCTCGCGGCTGGAGGCCAAGGGCTGGCTGCGACGTACGACGGACCCCACCGACGGGCGGTACACGCTCGCGATCCTCACCGACCTCGGATCGGAGAAGATCGAGCAAGCCACCCCGGGACACGTGGCCACGGTCCACCGGCTGGTGCTCGACCCGCTGACCCAGGCGCAGACGCGCCACCTGCGCGAGATCAGCCGACGGATCACCCAGTCGATCCGCACCGAGGGCGGATGGCAGCCTCCCGCGAGCATCGCTCCCCCGAACGCCCCCTGAGCATCGGCCTGCCGGTTCTCGTCGCGTGAGGTTCCGCAGGCGTGGGAGCATCGAGAGGATCGTTCCGACAACCCCTTGGGGAGACATGCGCCTGGTACTGAACGTCCTCTGGCTCGTCTTCTCCGGGTTCTGGCTGTTCCTCGGCTACGTGGCTGCGGGAGTGCTGTGGTGCATCACGATCATCGGGATCCCGTTCGGGATCGCGTCGTTCAGGATCGGCCTCTTCGCGCTGTGGCCGTTCGGCCAGACGGTGGTGACCAAACCCGGTGCCGGCGTCGGATCTGGCATCGGCAACGTGCTCTGGTTCATCTTCTCGGGTCTCTGGCTCGCGATCGGGCACGCCGTACTGGGTGCGGTCCTGTGCGTCACCATCATCGGCATCCCGCTGGGGCTGGCGAACTTCAAGATGATCCCGATCTCGTTGTGGCCGTTGGGCCGCGAGATCGTCCCGGTGGACTCCCCTGACGCGGCGTTCATCTCGACCTGACCCACCGCCCACCTCAGGCAGCTCACCCCGGGCGACGCCCCGGTCGCACGAGTCCGTGGTCGAAGGCGAAGACCACGGCGGCGGCACGGTCACGCAGGCCCAGCTTGGCGAAGATGTGCCCGACGTGGGTCTTGATCGTGCCCTCGCCGAGGAACAGCTGGCCGGCGATCTCGGTGTTGTTCAGGCCGCCGCCGATCAGGGCCAGCACCTCCCGCTCCCGCGGCGTCAGCGACTCGAGCGCCGCGCCGGACACCGGTGGTTCCTGCACGCCGCGGTAGGCGGTGAGCACACGCCCCGTGACGGCGGGGTCCAGCCAGGAGTCTCCGGCGGCGACCGCCCGTACGGCGCGTTGCAGGTCCTCCGCCGGGACCGACTTGAGCAGGAAGCCGGCCGCTCCGGCGCGCAGCGCACCGGCGAGGACCTCCTCGTCCTCGAACGTCGTCAGGACCAGCACCGGCGGCGCATCGGGTACGCCGGCCAGCAACCGGGTCGCGGCAACCCCGTCGACCCGCGGCATCCGCACGTCCATCACCACCACGTCCGGACGCAGGGTCGCCACCGCATCCACGATCTCCTCGCCGCTGGCGAGCTCTCCGACGACCTCGAAACCGAACCGCGTGCGCAGGATCCCGCGCAGGCCGGTGCGGACGAGCTCCTGGTCGTCGACCAGGAGCACCCGCACGACGTCCCCGGTCATGACGGCAGCACCGCCTCGACCCGCCATCCCTGCTCGACAGCACCGGCGTCGAGCCGGCCACCGACGCTCTCGGCGCGCTCGCGCATGCCGACCAGCCCGGAGCCAGGAGCCGCGGCCGGGTCGGGGATGCCGCTGTTGCACACGGTCACCGAGACCCCCGCATCGCCGACGACGACGCTCACCGAGACCGGCTCGCCGGCCGCGTGCCGGGCCGCATTGGTAAGGGCCTCCTGGACGATCCGGTACGCCGCCAGCCCGCGGGTGGGTCCCATCGACGACAGGTCTCCCTCGACCTCGAGCTCGACGGAGGCGCCGGCCCGGCGGAAGGAGTCCACGAGGTCGGCGATGTCGCGTGCGTCGGGCAGCGGGGCCATCCGGGCCGGGTCGTCGGTGCGCATCAGGCCGACGGTGGCGCGCACCTCCTCCAGGCTCTGTCGGGCCAGCCGCTCGGCCTCGACCAGGGAGGCCCGCGCCTCCTCGGGCTCGTCTTCGAGCGCGAGCCGGGCGCTGCCGATGTGCAGCAGCGAGACGGTCAGGGCGTGGCCGATCACGTCGTGCACCTCGCCCGCGATCCGGCTGCGCTCCTCGGCCTTGCTGCGCGCGGCGAGCTCGGCCCGGGTGCGGTCGAGCTCGATCACGGTCAGGCGGAGTCTTCGCGCGAAGACGCAGGCGATGGTGGTGAAGGCGGTGCCGATGATCCAGGCACCCCATCCGGGCTCGGAGGGATGGATCGCCCATTCCCACAGCGGGCCGGCGAGGAGCACGGCGAGCGTCGTCAGGGCCACCGGCAACGCGGACGACAGCGCCGCCCAGGCGGCGACGACGCACAGCCCCATCCAGGACAGGTTGGAGGACTGCTCGTGACCGAGCACCACCAGTCCCGCGACCGGGATCACCAGCCCGAGGGCAAGTCGCCACCCCGATGCCGCCCACCTCGCGAGCACCAGCGCGGAGACGACGACGAGCGCGGCCGACCACAGCGCGACGGCGGTCGGCTGGCGCGTCATCAGCACGCCCAGGAGCGCGAAGAACGCGAGCGCGGCAGGTGCCGCGGCTCGCGTCCTCCACTCCGTCATGGGAGCGACCCTAGACGTCACAGGGCGGTACGCCGGCCCGCCAGCGCCATGGCAGCCACGGCAATCACGGTGACCGCCAGCAGGGCGCCCGTGGCGTCCCCGATCCCGAGCCAGGGCTCCCGGATCGCCTGGTTGGCCAGGGACAGCGGCAACCGCTCGGAGATCTCCCGCAGGGCATCGGACATGACCGCCGGGGGCGGGCCGCCGACGCCGAGCAGGAACGAGGGGAAGAACAGCAGCAGCCCCACGGCCTGGGCAGCCCGCGCCGAGGGGAGCAGCGTCCCGAGCAGGACCCCGATGCTGACGAACGCCACGGAGGCGACCACCACGCCGGCCACCACCCGCACCGGGTCCTCGACCGTGGGGATGCCGTAGACCGGCGCGGCGACGGCCAGCAGCAGCGCCCCCGAGACCGCGATCGCGGTGAGCCCGACCACGAGCTGGGCCAACGCGAACGACCACCGCGGGAACCCGGACGCCGCGAACCGGCGCAGCACGCCCCGCTCCCGGTAGGTGGCGATGTGCACCGGCAGCATGATCAGTCCGGTCGCTCCGATCACCACGGTGAAGTAGGAAGCGACGTACCAGTGCGACGGGTTCACCGGGAACACCTCGTCGGGCTGGGTCCCGAAGGACCCACCGATGATCAGCATGGACACGATCGGGAACACCAGCACGAAGGTGAGGGTGAACGGCTCGCGGCTGAGCAGCCGGAGCTCGGTGGTGACCAGGCGGCGGGTCGCCGAGCGGTGCTTCGGCCTGGGTGCGGCGGTTGACTGTGGATCGGCGCCGGCAGTGTCTGCCTGGGTGGGGACGAACGTGCTCATGATGCGACCTTCCTGGTCTCGGGGACGTCGGTGGGCTGGTCGAGCAGGGTCAGCAGCGCCGACTCCAGGTCGGGGATGTCGACGCGCAGGTCGGTCGGCACCGGCTGCCCGGACGCGACCAGCCAGGCGCCCACGTGGGCGATGGCCTCACGCGCTCCCTCGATCGCGACCTGGTCGCGCTCCTGGCGCACCCGGCGTACGCCGGGGAGCCGCTCGAGCTGTTCCCGGATCGCGGAACCGCCGGCACCCGGAAGGCTGAACCGGACCGTGACTCCGGTGGCGTGCCGGGCGACCAGCTCGGCCGGTGTGCCCTGGTCGAGCACGCGCCCCTGGCGCATCGCGACGACACGCTCGCACAGCGCCTCCGCCTCGTCGAGCTCGTGCGTCACCAGCATGACGGTGGTGCCCTCGTCGCGCAGCTGCGCGACCGCCGACCACACCTCCCGGCGGGCGGCGGGATCCAGGCCCTGGGTGAGCTCGTCGAGGATCACCAGGCGCGGCCGGTTCAGCAGCGCCAGCACCAGGAACAGCCGTTGCTGCTCTCCCCCGCTCAGCCCGGCGAACGGGGAGCGGCGCAGTCGTCCGAGCCCGAACTGCTCGAGCAGCCGGTCCCGGTCCCGCGCGTGCGGGCCGGCGAACAGGTCCACCGCCTCGGCGACCTTCAGCCGGTCGGGCAGCCCGCTGCTCTGCAGCTGGCTGCCGACCTGCAGTCGCAGGCGGTCGGCCTGCTTGACCGGGTCCAGGCCCAGGACCCGGATCACGCCGGAGTCGGGCCTGCGCAGGCCCTGCAGGATCTCGACGGTGGTGGTCTTGCCGGCACCGTTGGCGCCGATGAGACCGACGATCTCACCGGCCCCAACGTGCAGGTCGAGGTGGTCGACGACGACGCGTCCGCCGTACGACTTGGTCAGTCCGCGCACGGTGACGACAGGGTCAGCGAGGTGTCCGGAAGGGTGGTGCAGGGGGGTTGGTTGCATGCCCCCATTCCAAGCCGTCGTAGCCCCTCCGCGCATCGGCCCGGAGGCAGAACCCGGCCTCTGCCCGCGGGCAGAGGCTCCTAGAGACCGGAGGCGGTGCTGACGAACGCGGCGAGCTCCCGGGACCGGCTCTGGGACGGCCAGGCGATCAGCGTGGTCACCCTCGGTGCGTCCACCAGCGGCACCGCGACCACCCCCTCGCCCAGCTGGTGGCGAGCCGACTCCGGCGCCGTGAGGTAAGTGCGACCCAGGGCAATCAGCTGCAGCAGCTGGCTGTGGTCGCGCACCGCGGGACCGGGACCCTCGGGGTAGTTGCCGTCCCGGTCGGGCCAGCGTGGGGCGGGCAGGCCGCCCGTCTCCTCGACCTCGGTGAGCCGGACCTGGTCGCGCGCGGTCAACGGGTGCCCGGCCGGCAGCAGGACCACCTGCTCCTCGGTCAGCATCACCTCGGTGTCCAGGCCGGAGACGTCGTCGTACGGCAGATGCAGGATGGCGACGTCGGCCCGGCCGTCGTGCAGCGTCTGCGTCTGCTCCCCCGGCCCGCACAGCAGCACCTCGACCGGCACGGCGTCCGGCTCGGCGGCGTACCGGTCCAGCAGCTTGGCCACCAGCTCGTTGGCGGCTCCGGCCTTGGAGGCGAACACCAGACCCGCCCGTCCCGTGGGAGCAGCGGCCGCCCGCCGGGTACGGCGCTCCGCAGCCGCCACCGCGTCGAGGGCAGCCCTGCCCTCGTCGAGCAGCACCACTCCCGCGTCCGTCAGCGTGACCGAGCGGCTGTTGCGCTCCAGCAGCGTCACCCCGAGGCGCCGCTCGAGCTGGCCGATAGCGCGCGACAACGGCGGCTGGGCGATGCCGAGCCGTTCGGCGGCGCGGCCGAAGTGCAGCTCTTCGGCCACCGCCACGAAATACCGCAGCTCCCGGGTCTCCACGTGTGACCACCTCCACCTCGACCACCGATACCGGCAGGGTATCGCTGCCCACCCAAGCGGTGTTGGAGCGCTGCCGGGCACGGATCCACGATGAAGCCATGACCGAGAACAACAACCAACACACACGAACCGCCCTGGTGACCGGCGCCAACAAGGGCATCGGCTACTCCATCGCGGAAGGGCTGGGCGCGCTGGGCTTCCGGGTCGGCGTCGGCGCCCGCGACGACGCCCGGCGCGACACCGCCGTGGCCAAGCTGCAGGCCGCTGGCGTGGACGCCTTCGGCGTACCCCTCGACGTCACCGACGACCAGAGCGTGAACGCCGCCGCCACCATGATCGAGGAGCAGGCCGGTGGGCTGGACGTGCTCGTCAACAACGCCGGCATCACCGGCACCCTGCCCCAGGAGCCCACCCTGGTGGACCTCGACAACATCCGGACGGTGATCGACACCAACGTCTTCGGGGTCATGCGCGTCACCAACGCGATGCTGCCGATGCTGCGGCGTGCGTCCTCCCCGCGGATCGTGAACGTCTCCAGCGGCGTCGGCTCCCTGACGCGGCAGGCCAACACCGCCGAGGACGACACGGGGCCGATCGCGGCGGCGTACTCGACGTCGAAGACGTTCCTCAACGCCGTGATGCTGCAGTACGTCCGCGAGCTCGCCGACACCGACATCCTGATCAACGCGGCCTGCCCCGGCTACGTCGCGACCGACCTCAACGGGTTCCGCGGCGTCCGCACCCCCGATCAGGGAGCTGCCACCCCGATCCGCCTCGCGACCCTGCCCGACGGCGGCCCCACCGGCGGGTTCTTCGAGGACGCCGGCACCGTCCCCTGGTGAGCAGTGGTGACTTGCAGAGGAAGGCCCCTGGAATGACGGCTCCCTGGACCGCCGACGAGCTCGCCCTGTTCGACGCAGCCACCGAGCTGGAGATCGCTGTGCACCGCCCGGACGGCGGTGCACAGCGCTCGGTGCCGATCTGGGTCGTCTGCAGCGACGGGGAGGTCTACGTCCGCACCTGGTATCGCCGGGACACCGGCTGGTTCGGCGCAGCACTGCGCGCCCGCCGCGCCGGCATCCGGGTGCCGGGTCTGGAGGCCGAGGTCACCGTCGAGGACCTCGGCAACACGGACCCGGACGTCACTTCCGGCGTGGACGCGGCGTACCGCGCCAAGTACGGCGCCGGTGTGGGGTCCATGGTCTCCATCGCGGCTGTGGAGTCCACCCTGCGGCTCGACCGGGTGTGACCGGGTGCAGGACACCGCGGGAGTTGTCCGCGTACCAACCGATCTCGTCCAGGTAAGTCCGGTCCGGCGGTCCACCATGGCTTCAGCCACCGTGGCGCAGATGGGGACTCGAACCATGTCGATCGGCACGGCGCCGTTCTTGCCTAGCCAGGATCACAAGGCATCCGATCATGCCGCCCTCGACGCCCCCGAGACATCCTTGGTCCCACCGGCTGCCTACCCGGGTTCGACGGGCAGCCAGAGCTCGCAGGTTGCCGTGGCTGCGGCCGGGTCGAACGCGAGCGTGGCGACGATCTCGGGTCCGGTTCGCAGCCGCCAGGGTTGTGAGGGGAACCATTCAGTCGCGGTGGCCGCCCAGGCTTCCTGCAGCGCTGCCGGGAACGGGCCGTCGATGCGGAACACGGCCCAGGTGCCTGCGGGCACCTCGATGATGTCGAGGCCCTCGGGCTCGGTGGTCGTGGCAACGCCGTGCAGGTAGGTCAGCTCAGTGCCCTCGCTGCGGTCGGGGTCCAGGTCGTCGCTGACTGCCAGGACGCCCTTCGGCTCGGTGTCGTTGAGGGTCTTGAGCCGGACGGTCTCCTCGACAGGGATCGACGCGACGTGTTCGGCGATGAACGGGTTCACCCCGTCGTGCACGAGTGGAACCCGTCGGGCGTGACCGACGAGACGGACGGCGGGCAGGTCGACGATGCGAGTTTCCATGGGGATGCCTCCTTGCACGGTCAGGTGGAACCTGATCCGCGGTTGTGTGCGTAGTGGACCCCCGTCCCGTCGTACGTCGGACGGGCCGACGCCGTGCACGGCCCGGAACGCCCGTCCGAAGGCTTCGGTCGAGCCGTAGCCGTAACGCACCGCAACTGTGAGCAGGTCGTCATCAGCGGCGAGGAGATCGGCAGCAGCCAATGACATCCGCCGCCGCTTCGCATACTCCGACAGCGGCATCCCGGCCAGCGACGAGAACATCCGCCGTAGATGGTGTTCGGTCGTGCCGAGGTTGCGCGCCAGGTCAGTTGCGTTGACCTGGGTGGACGGCTCGGTCGTCAGCAGAGTCTCCACGGCCTCGACGGTCGCGTTGAGCGCAGCGATCATGGGGGCCTCCTTTCGCGTTCCAGCCTGCATGGGCAGTCTGTCCCGCCGCCCGATCATTGCGGACCGATGCGGTCGAGCGGTCGAACCGCAACCGCAAGGTGGTCGAGCAGCGAACGAAGTGAGCGGAAAGTCGAGACCACACCGGGTGAGCGGAGCAACCCGGCTCTTCACACAGGAAACTTCTCGATTTCCTCGAGAATGGCCTGTCAAACAAGGGGAATCTCGCCGGAAACTGTCGGTGGCCGCTGCTTGGATTGATCCATGACCAGCCAGCCGGACACCCCTCCGGACACCCCGCCGGGCGCCTCGTGCGCCGGTCGGGTCGCGGCCGAGCTGGCCCGGATCCGTCGCGAGGTCCAGGGGCTGCAGGGCACGTTGTGGGCGGCCGGTCGCGGCGAGTGGCTGATGGACACCGTCGCCGAGATCGAGGCGCTGAAGTCGACCCTGGATGCCGTCGAGCTCCAGGTCGTGCACGAGCTCGAGGTCACCAACGCCGTCAAGCCGGTGGGGTGGGCCTCGACCCAGGACTTCGTCACTTCGGTCGCGGGTGGCCGCAAGGGCACCGGGTCAGGGACCGTGCGGCTCGCCGCGGCGGTGCAGACCCCGGTGCTGGCCCCGGTCGGTGAGGCCCTCGCTGACGGGTGGCTCTCGGTCACCAAGGCCCAGGTGATCAAACGAGCCGTCGAGGACCTCCCCACCGACCCGGACCTCCGCACCCGGGGTTGCCAGGCGATGCTCGCCGAGGCCAAGGCGCTCGACGCCACCGAGCTGGCCAAGCTCGGCCGGATCCTCGTGACGATCGTGGCCCCCGACGGCGAGGAGCGCCGCACCGAACGCGAGCTGGACCGTGAGGACCGCGCCGCCCACCTCGACCGGGACTTCTCGGTGCGGTTCGACACCGCAGGGGGCTGCTGGATCAAGGGCCGGTGCTCGGCCGAGGACGGCGCCAAGCTCCGCGCCACCCTGCTCCCCCTGGCGAAGCCGGTCCCGACAGCGGGTCCGGTGTGCGACCCCAACAGCTGCGTGATCCCCGGGTGCGGTCACGACGGCCGCGACCCGCGCGACCACGGCGCCCGGATGCTGGATGCACTGGTCGAGCTCTGTGACCGCGCCGCCACCGCAGACCTGCTCCCCGAGTGCCACGGAGCGAGCCCGCGGGTCTCGGTGACCATTCCCTTGGCCGACCTGCAACAGCAGACCGGGTTCGGGACCACGGAGACCGGCGAGGACCTCTACGTCGCCGCGGTGCGCCGGATGGCGTGCGACGCCCACGTGATCCCGATCGTTCTCGGCAGCGACGGTGAGGTCCTCGACGTCGGCCGCCAGCTGCGCCTGGTCACCGCCGCGATCTGGAAGGCCCTGGTCGCCCGGGACAAGCACTGCCGGTTCCCCAACTGCACCCGCCCACCGGTGATGTGCCACGCACATCACCTCGTTCACTGGGCAGACGGCGGTGAGACCTCTCTGGCCAACCTGATCCTGCTCTGCGGGCACCACCACCGGCTGATCCACGCCGGCCCCTGGCAGATCAGGACCCACGGACCGAACACCTTCGAGTTCGTGCCACCGGCCGGCGTACACCGGATGAGCCCGGGTGGGCGGGAGCCGCCTGATGGGTGAGGTCTGCGCGCGGGGTCGCCGGAGTGGTCTCGACTGTCCGCTCACTTCGTTCGCTGCTCGACCACCTTGGGGTTGCCACTGCGTTCGCTGCTCGACCACCATGGGGGTCGCCGGAGTGGTCTCGACTGTCCGCTCACTTCGTTCGCTGCTCGACCACCTTGGGGTCGCCACTGCGTTCGCTGCACGACCACTTGGGTCACGTCGTGCGTCTCTCGACGCGGGTCCAGCCCGACCATCCACGCTCGGCGAGCAGCTCGCGCAGCCGCGCGACGACGGGCTGCCCTTCCGACATCGAGTCCAACAGCCGCACGAAGGCATCGTCGTCCATGGCCAGCTCCTGCTGCTCGAGCTGGCCGCTGGCGGCGGCCTCCTCGAACAGCTCGACCAGGAGGTCGGCCAGCTCGAGGACGATCCGCTCCTGCTCCTCCTCGGTGCCGTCGAGCATCCGACCGATCAGCTGGTAGAAACGGATGTTCCGCGGGTCCTGGAGCTGATCGACCTTGTCGGCCATGAAGGCCTCGATCAACGTGGGATAGCGGGCCGCGACGAGGATCCAGGCGTCCCGCTCGGCGGCGATCAGCTGCTCGGGCGCTCCGGTGGCACGCACCAGATCCAGGTAGTCGCGCACCTCCTTTGGCACCGCCACGGCGTCCCCGGCCGTGAGCGTCGCGATCTGTCGCCGGTGTGCCTGCAGCTCACGGATCCGACCGCGCAGGTCGCGGTCGATCTCGCCGATCGCCTCGACATAGGCCTCCTCGTCGGCATCCAGCAGCTGCTGCACCCGCGCCAGGGGCACCCCGGCGTTGGCCAGGGTCCGGATCCGGACCAGGCGAACGACCGCGTCCGCGCCGTAGGAGCGGTAGCCGGAAGCATCTCGTGCGGGCTCGGGAAGCAGGCCGACCTGGTGGTAGTGCCGGACCGCGCGAACCGTGACGCCGGCGTACGACGCCAGCTGCCCGATGCTCAGCATGGGACCACCCTGCCCGATCGGGCGCCCCTGTGGCGGACGCTCACGCGATCTTGCGGTGGTAGACGCCCATCGCGACCGCGTAGGCGACGACGAGCAGGCCTCCGCACCAGGCGAACGAGATCCAGAGGTCGTTGCCGACCGGTTGCTCGGTGAGCAGGCTGCGGATCGAGTTGACGATCGCGGTCACCGGCTGGTTCTCCGCGAAGGCCCGCACCGGACCGGGCATGGTCTCGGTCGGGACGAAGGCCGAGCTGAGGAACGGCAGGAACACGAGCGGGTAGGAGAACGCGCTCGCCCCGTCCAGTGTCTTCGCGGTCAGGCCAGGGATCACCGCGAGCCAGGTCAGGGCCAGGGTGAAGAGCAGCAAGAGGCCGAGGACGCCGAGCCAGGGCAGCACGCCGGCCCCCGTGCGGAAGCCGATGAGCAGCCCGACGAGCACGACCACCACGAGTGAGACCAGGTTGGCGACCAGCGAGGTCAGCACGTGCGCCCAGAGCACCGCCGAGCGTGCGATCGGCATGGACTGGAACCGCTCGAAGATGCCGCCCTGCAGGTCGAGGAAGAGCCGGAACGCGGTGTAGGCGATGCCCGAGGCGATCGTGATCACCAAGATGCCGGGCAGCAGGTAGTTCACGTAGTCGTCCGTGCCGGCCTCGATCGCGCCGCCGAACACGTAGACGAACAACAGCAGGAAGGCGATGGGCATGATCGCGGTGGTGATGATGGTGTCGGGGCTGCGGGCGATGTGGCGCAGGGACCGTCCCGTCAGGATGCCTGTGTGGCGCGCGAACTGCTTCGTCATGGTCGTTCCCTCAGCTCGTCGTGCTGGCAGGGTCGCCGACCAGGGCGAGGAAGACGTCCTCGAGCGTGGGTTGCTTCTCGACGTACACGACCTGCGCCGGGGGCAGCAGGCCCTTGAGCTCGGCGAGAGTGCCGTCCACGATGATCCGGCCCTGGTGCAGGATCGCGATCCGGTCGGCGAGCTGCTCGGCCTCGTCGAGCATCTGGGTGGTGAGCAGCACCGTGGTGCCGGCCTCGGCCAGGGCCTTGATGCTGCTCCACACCTCGAGGCGTGACTGGGGGTCGAGCCCGGTGGTGGGCTCGTCGAGGAAGATCACCGATGGATCCCCGATCAGGCTCATCGCGAGGTCGAGGCGGCGCTGCATCCCACCGGAGTACGTCGCCACCTTCCAACCGGCCGCGTCGGTCAGCGAGAAGCGCGCCAGGAGCTCGTCGGCGATCCGGTGAGGGTCAGCCACTCCGCGCAGGCGGGCGACCATCACGAGGTTCTCCCGGCCGGTGAGCACACCGTCCACGGCGGCGAACTGACCGGTGAGGCTGAAGGTCTCCCGGACCTGCGCCGGTTCCGTGTCCACGTCCAGACCCTCCACCGTCACCGTGCCTGCGTCCGCCTTGAGCAGCGTGGTCAGGATCCGGATCGCCGTGGTCTTGCCCGACCCGTTGGAGCCCAGCAGGGCGAAGATGCTGCCCCGGGCGACGTCGAAGTCCACGCCCCGCAGCACTGGCACGTCCTTGAACGACTTCCGCAAACCCTGCACGTGGATCGCGTGCTCACCGGTCATGGTGTCTCCCCTGGCTTCGTGGTGTTCGGGCCAGCGTGCAGGGTTGACGCTGCGTCAAGGTCAAGAGTGGTGGGCGAACGGATCAGGACAGACCCCCGCACTCGTCAGCCTCGACCCGACTTGCCTAGGGCGAGAGCAGGCTGAGGAACCGCTCTGCGTCGCCAGTGCGGGGCAGGTTGTTGAACATGACGTACGGCGACGGCCGGCCGTCGACCAGGTCCCGCAGCCGGCGCAGCTCGTCATCGGTGTGGACGTCCCGCGAGCCCGTGGTGCCGTGCAGCCGGTAGTAGGTCTGCTCGGGCGTCACCGTCTCGGTCTGCATCGGGTCGACGACGTGGACGAGGTCCAGCTCTGCGCAGAGCTCCGTGAGGAGCTGCGCGGGCCACTCGCCACGGGGCTCCCACAGCAGCCGCCCGGCCGGCCGCTCCACCTGCGACATGAAGCTGCGCAGCCGTGCGACGTTGTCGGCCGTAGGACGAAAGCTCTTCGGGCACTGCAGCAGCACGGCACTTGCCCGCAGGACGCGGGCACACTCGAGGGTCCGCTGCCAGCCGTCGAGGACCGGAGGTGTCGTCCGGAACGCTCCGACCTGACCACGTGCGCTGACGGGCAGCGCCCGCTTCATCCGCCGGTAGGTGGGGCTGTTCGACTCGTGGGTGATGACCTGCCAGGCCTTGATCGTGAACTCGAAGTCGGTCGGCACCTGGGCCCGCCAGCGCGCCAGCACGGCGTCGGCCGGCGGTTCGTAGAACGTGTGCTGCACCTCGACCACGGGGAAGCGACGCACGTACGACGACTGCGAGACCGTCCAGCCGCACAGGCCAACTCGAACATCCACCTGTCTAGCCGCCCCAGGTGCATCGGGCGCGATCCAGCGCTCTGAGCAGCACGTCTCGGTCGACCATGCGACTGAGTCTCCCTGAAGGCATCCACGCGGAGTAGTCGTGCCACCGCGCAAGCGGTGCCACTGGTCGATGGTCAGTCAGACCTGCACGCGTTCAGCCGTGCTGCCTGCAGGGTCAGGTGGTCGCGCTCGGCCAGGTTCGGTGCCGCGAGGGCGGCCTCGGCGTACAGCCTCGCGGCGGTGTCGAGCTGGCCGTCGCGCTCGTGGAGGTACGCCGCCACCGCAGTGCGCCGGGGCAGCGAACCGGGCAGCGCCGCCAGCTCGGCGAGGCCGGCGCGCGGACCGTCCGCCTCGCCGACCGCCACGGCGCGGTTGAGCCGGACCACCGCGCTGTCGGTCAGGCGCACGAGCTCGTCGTACCACTCCACGATCTGCACCCAGTCGGTCAACTCGGCGCTCTGCGCGTCGGCGTGCAGCGCGGCGATGGCGGCCTGAGCCTGGAACTCGCCCAACCGGTCGCGGGCGAGCGCGGCCTGCAGGATCCGGACGCCCTCTGCGATCGCCACCGTGTCCCACCGGGTCCGGTCCTGCTCGGCGAGCGGCACCAGGCTGCCGTCCGGAGCGGTCCGGGCAGCACGGCGTGCGTGGTGGAGCACCATCAGCGCGAGCAGGCCGGCCACCTCCGGGTGGTCAACCGCGGAGGCGAGCTGCCGCGTGAGCCTGATCGCCTCGGCGGCGAGGTCGACGTCGCCGGAGTACCCCTCGTTGAAGACCAGGTAGAGCACGCGCAGCACGGTGGCGACGTCACCGGGCTCGTCGAAGCGCACGGCGGAGACGGTGCGCTTGGCCCGGCTGATCCGTTGCCCCATGGTGGCTTCGGGCACCAGATAGGCCTGGGCGATCTGGCGGGTGGTCAGTCCCCCGACCGCACGCAGCGTCAGGGCGACGGCAGACGCTGGCGTCAGCGAAGGGTGCGCGCACAGGAAGTAGAGCTGGAGCGTGTCGTCCCGCGCGGACGCCGGACCGGGCGCCGGCGCCTCGTCCACCAGCAGCTCACGCCGGCTGCGGGCCGCCTGAGCGCGGGTCGCGTCGAGGAACCGGCGCCAGGCAGCGGTGACCAGCCAGCCCTTCGGGTCCTGCGGCATCCCTGACGGCCAGACTCGCGCTGCCGCGAGGAGTGCGTCCTGCACGGCGTCCTCGGCCGCCGCGAAGTCGGCGCCGCGGCGGACGAGGATGCCGAGCACGCTGGGCGTCAGGCTCCGGAGGAGGTCCTCGTCCACTCCGCGCTCACTCCGTGATGGTGGGCGGCGCCGAGAGGAACGGTCGCAGCTCGAGCCACTCGTGGATCGGCTGCCCGCCCGCGCCGGGTGCAGCTGACAGCTCGCCGGCGAGCTCGACGGCGCGCTCGTGGCTGTCGACGTCGATCATCATCCACCCGGCGATCAGGTCCTTGGTCTCGGCGAACGGGCCGTCGGTGACGGGCGGGCGACCCTCACCGTCGTACCGCACGAACGTTCCTTCCGGGGCGAGTGCCTGGGCGTCGACGAACTCACCGGTCCCTTCGAGCCGGTCGGCGAAGTCCTGCATGAACTTGATGTGCGCCGAGATCTCCTCGGGCGTCCACCGGTCCATCGGGACGTCGTTCACCGCAGCCGGGGCGCCGCGGTAGTGCTTGAGCAGCAGGTACTTGGCCATCGTGGTTCTCCTTGCGTTGTGGCGACCCATTCTCGTCGCGTTCACACCAAGGACGGAGCGAGCAGCGAACTTTCGACATCGCGGCCGAGAACCTTGCTCAAGCTTCCCCCTCCCGCTTGTAAAGCGGGATCGGAGCGCGGCGCGCCTCAGGTCGCGTCGGCGGGCTGCGAACTCGTGCCGGCGTGGTCGAGGGCCCAGTCGAGCGCCTGGTCGGCGACCGCCTCCCAGCCGGGCTCGGCGCAGGTCCAGTGCGAGCGACCCTCGAGGAGCACGTAGTCGGTGGTCGAGGCCGACTTGTGGTACTTGTGCGCGTTCGACCTGTTCACCGACGGCGGCATGATGTGGTCCTCGCCGCCGGCGATGAACAGCAGCGGCGCTCGGTCGTCGTTGGAGTAGTCGACCCAGGTCTCCTGGTGGCCGGGCTTGAAGTTGGCGATCAGCCCGTAGTCCCACACCCACCGGCCGGGAGCCGCGATGGCGTAGCGCTCGTAGGCGGCCTTTGCGGCCTCCTCGTCGAGGGTGTTCGTGAATGCGTAGTGGAACTGCTCCTGGGTGAACCCGACGGCCTGGTGCCGCTTCGCGGGGTTGTTCAGCGCGGGGAACAACGACCTGATCTGCGAGACCGGGGTGCGTCGTACTCCCTCGGTGGGGGCCGAGTTGATCACGACGCCGGCCGCGCCGAGGCCGCGGGCGAGCAGCATCTGGGTGAGGGCGCCACCGAAGGAGTGGCCCATGATGACGGGTGGCTTCTCCACGGACTCGACCACGCTGGTCAGGTGCTCGAGGGTGTCGGTGATCGAGCAGTCGGCGATGATGCTGGGGTCGGCGCGCAGCGCCTCGACCTCGACCTCGAAGCCCGGGTACGCCGGGGTGAGGACCCGGAAGCCGCGGGCCTCGTAGTGGGGCACCCAGTGCTCCCAGCTGCGGGGCGTGACCCACAGGCCGTGGACGAGCACGATGGTGTCGGGACCGTTGCCCATCGGGGCAGGGATGGTGTCGTCGGTGCTCATGGTTCCTCCAGGTTGCTGAGGCTTCGACGTTCCCATCGCCGCGACGCCACCGGAACGGCCTTGCGTGCCAGCTGGTCGGCCCTGCGTGCCGGGGCTGCCTAGAGAGGCCCGTGCCGGGGCTGTCTAGAGAGGCCGCGGAGCTCGTTGCTCCTCGCCCGCGCGACGTCCTAGTCTCGAAGAGACACGGCGTACCCGTGGAAGGAGAGCCACGATGGCCGTCCTTCTCGACACCGCAGCCATCGACCCCCGGGACCGGCACGAGGTGTTCCGCACCGCGATGACCGAGGCGTCGGGCGCCACCCGGGTCGATCTCGAGCCCGGACCGCGGGGCGTCGTGGGCCGGATGGAGCTCGCCGAGCTCGGCGACGCTCGCGTCTTCACCGCCAGCAGCACCGGCATCACGATGTGCCGCGACCAGCGCACAGCCCGAGCCGCCTCACCCGAGGCCGTTGCCTTCGCGGTCCACGGTGACGGGGTGGGTCGCCACGAGCTGGATGACCAGCAACGGCTGGTCCGTACCGGTGACCTGATGGTGGTCGACGTGACCCGGCCCTTCGACTTCGGTTGGTCCGGGTGGGGTTCCTCGATCTCCCTGCAGGTGCCGATCGCGCGGCTGGGACTGCCGCCGGAGGTCGTCCAGCGCGCCTCGTCGCGGTTGCCGAGCAGCCCGCTGCACGGCATCGTCAGTCGCTTCCTCGTGGAGCTGACCCGCGACGCCGAGAGCATGGCCCGCTCCCCCGCTGCCGGACAGCTGGGAGAGGCCAGCATCCAGCTGCTCCGCGCCCTGCTGAGCGGCGCCGCCGACGAGGCATGTGAACCCGACATCCTCGACCAGACCCTCGGCACCCAGGTCCGTGCCTACGTCCACCAGCACCTGCGCGACCCACTGCTCGACGCCAGCCAAGTCGCCGCGGCGCTTGCGGTCTCCCGTCGTCAGCTCTACCGGGCCTGCACGGCCGGGGGGTTCAGCCTGGAGCAGTACGTCATCGCCCAGCGGCTCGCCGGTGCCAGGGACGAGCTCTCCAGCGTCAGCACGAAGCGACCGATCGCGGCAGTCGCTCGCTCCTGGGGCTTCAAGGACCCGACCCACTTCGTCCGGCGGTTCCGCGCGGCGTACGGCGTGCTGCCCCGCGACTGGCGCGCCCAGGTGCTCGCCGACCGCGGCGGCCGGTGAGGGACGGACCCTCAGGACAGGCCGACGATGGTCCCGTCGTCGAGCAGGTCGATCCGGGAGGCGGACGGGGTGGCCGGCAGGCCGGGCATCGTCATCACGTCCCCGCACACCAGCACCACGAACCCCGCGCCTGCCGAGAGCCGCACCTCGCGCACGTGCAGGTTGTGACCGCTCGGCGCACCGCGCAGGGTGGCGTCGGTGGAGAAGGAGTACTGCGTCTTGGCCACGCACACCGGCAGTGCGCCGTACCCGTCGGCCTCGAGGCGGTCCAGACGCCGCTTCGCCTTGCCATCCCAGGTCACGGAGGAGGCCCCGTAGAGCCGGTGGGCCAGGGTCTCGGCCTTCTCCTTGAGCGGTAGGTCGTCGGGATAGGTGAACGCGAACCTCGACGGCCCGGGGTCCTCGAGCAGGTCGAGCACTCCCTTGGCCAGGTCGGTCGCACCGACCCCGCCGTCGACGAAGTGGGTGGCGGGATAGGTCCGGACCCCCAGGGCCTCGACCAGCTCGACCACCCGGGCCACCTCGGCGGCGGTGTCGGCCGGGAACCGGTTCAGCGCCACGACGCACGGGATCCCGTAGACCTCGCGCACGTTGCGCAGGTGGCGCGCCAGGTTCTCCATCCCCCGCTCGATCGCGCCGAGGTCCTCCTCGCCGAGGTCGGCCACCTCCACCCCGCCGTGGAACTTCAGTGCCCGGACCGTCGCCACCACGACCGCGGCGTCGGGACGGAGCCCGGACTTGCGGCACTTGATGTCGACGAACTTCTCCGCGCCCAGGTCGGCACCGAACCCGGCTTCGGTGACCACGTAGTCGGCTAGCCGCAACGCGGCCCTGGTCGCGATCACCGAGCTGCAGCCGTGCGCGATGTTCGCGAAGGGTCCCCCGTGCACGAAGGCCGGGGTGTGCTCCAACGTCTGCACCAGGTTGGGCGCGAGCGCGTCGCGCAGCAGCACGGCCATCGCGCCGTGGGCGTTGAGCTCACGGGCCGTGACCGGTCGCTTCGCGCGGGTGTGGCCGACCACGATGTCGCCGATCCGGCGCTTGAGGTCGGCCCAGGACTCGGTCAGGCAGAAGATCGCCATCAGCTCCGAGGCGACCACGATGTCGAAGCCGTCCTCGCGCGGATAGCCGTTCGGGGAGCCACCCAGGCCCACGACGACGCTGCGCAGCGCCCGGTCGTTGAGGTCGACGACCCGCTTCCAGTCCACTGCGCGCACGTCGATGCCGAGCTCGTTGCCGTGCTGCACGTGGTTGTCGATCAGGGCCGCCAGCAGGTTGTTCGCGGCGGCGATCGCGGCGAAGTCCCCGGTGAAGTGCAGGTTGATGTCGGTCATCGGGACGACCTGGGACCAGCCGCCTCCCGCGGCGCCGCCCTTCATGCCGAACACCGGCCCCATCGAGGGCTCCCGCAGGCATGCCATCGACCGAAGTCCCAGTCCCCGCAGGGCGTCGGCCACCCCCACCGTCGTGGTGGTCTTGCCCTCACCGGCCGGGGTCGGCGACAGCGCCGTCATCAAGATCAGCTTGCCGAGCGGCCGGTCCTCCAGGGACTGCACGTAGCCGAGGTCGACCTTGGCCTTGTGGTGGCCGTAGGGGACCAGGTGGACCGGATCGATCCCGAGCTCCTCCTCGGCGACCTGGGTGATGGGGTGCAGCTCGGCAGCGTTCGCGATCTCGATGTCGGACTGCACTCAGGCCCTCTCTCTCGTGACACCCATGCGCCGCAGTAGGTGCGACCGGGACTCGGAGTCCGGGAGCGTGCGCAGGTTGGACTCCACGTTCATCCGCGCGATCGCGGCTCCGGCCCGGGCCACCTCGGCGGCCGCGACCAGGTCGGCCCGCAGACCGGCCCGGGCGGCGGGTCGCAGCTGGTCGATCAGGACCAGCACCTCGACCGCGGTCTCGACGACCCGTGCCTGGGGCTCGGAGGCCAGCAGCAGCGCCTCGTCGATGGCCGTACGCCGCTCGGCCTGCGCCGTGGTGTCGCGTGGCAGGGCCCACGCCGCGGCGACTCCGGCGAACGCACGCTCGTCGTCGGCCACCAGCTGCTGCGCCCACGTCACCAGCCGCTCTGCCCGCTGCGCCGACACCGGGTCCTCGCAGTAGCGCGCCACCATCACCACCAGGGCAGCGGCCTGCGCGGTGCACAGCGCCGCCACCGAGCCACCCGCCGGGGTCGGGGTCCGCGCCGCGAGGTGGTCCAGGAACTCGGTGATCGTCCCGGCGTCGGGCTGCTCGGCGAGGCGCGCGAAGGTCTCGGCCTCGGTCTCGACCATGCCGCGGGCCCTGCGGCCGATCAGGAGCTCGGTGGCCGGGGCCAGGGGGCCGGACCACTCCACCGACAGCTCCAGCCGGGATCCTCCGGCGTCCTCGTGCACGCTGTGCGCGGCGGTGCTGCGCACCCCGGGGCTGGTCGAGGCCCAGGTGAAGGACCGCCCGTGAGCGTCCCACTGCGTGACCTCCCAGACCGCCTTGGGCAGTCCGGGCTGCCGGACCTCGAACCTCGAACCCACCCTGATCGGGCCGCTGCCCAACGGCTGCACCGCGTCGACCGTCGGCAGCCGCTCGCCCCAGCGCTCGACGTCGCAGGCCAGCGACCACAGCCGGTCGGCGGTGGCCGCGGAGTCGGCCGAAGCACGGATCATGGAGCCATGATGCTCGTCACATGCCGGCATGAACAGGGGACGCAGGCGCGCTACCCGAAGACTGGTGTTCGACCACCAGCAAGATCACAGGTCAGAGGTCGAGGACCAGCCGAGGCGTGAGGCTGCGACCGACGCAGACCATCATGGTGTCGTTCGCGGCCCGCTCGTCCTCGTCGAGCAGGCTGTCCCGGTGGTCGGGGACCCCGTCGAGGACCGCGGTCTCGCAGGTTCCGCAGATCCCCTCGCGGCACGAGCTCGGGGCGTCGATCCCGTCGGCCTCCAGTGCCTCGAGGACCGACATCCCGGCCGGGACGGCGACCGACCTTCCGGACCGCCGCAGCACCACCTCGAAGGCGCTCTCCTCCCCGGGAGCGGGCTCGGGCTGCGCCTTCGGAGCGAACCTCTCCACGTGCAGCGCGCCGCGTCCCCAGGTGGCACAGCGCTCCTCGACGGCAGCCAGGAGCGGCTCGGGGCCGCAGCAGTAGACCTGCGTGTCGGGCAGCGGGGTCCCCAGCAGGTCATCGAGGTCGAGCAGCCCGCGCTCGTCCTGAGGCACCACCGTGACCCGGTCGCCGTAGCGGTCGAGCAGCGGCGCGACGAACGCCATCGAGGCCCGGGACCGGCCGCCGTACGCGAGCCGCCACGAGGACCCCGCAGCCGCGACCTTCTCGATCATCGGCAGGATCGGGGTGATCCCGATTCCCCCGGCGATGAACAGGTACGCCGGGGCCGGCTGCAGCTCGAAGTTGTTGCGCGGACCGACCACGTCGAGGACGTCGCCCGGGCGCAGCGCCTCGTGCACCTTGGTCGAGCCGCCGCGGCCCTCCGGCTCGTGCAGCACGGCGATCTGCCAGCGGCTGGGGTCCGAGGGAGACCCGCACAGGGAGTACTGACGGGTGATCGACCCCGGCAGGCGCACGTCGACGTGGGCCCCCGGGGACCACCTCGGCAGGGCGGTCCCGTCGAGCTGCTCGAGAAGCACCGAGACCACCCCCTCGGCCTCCCAGCGCAGCTGCCGCACCCGCAGCCGCAGCTTGACCTCGTCGTGGGTCACGTGCACGGGTTGTCTCCCTCGCCCGTCATGGCCTGCGGGTCAGGTCGATCCGCGCCAGGCGGCCGCGGCCCTCCACCTGCACGGAGGACCGGGGGGCGAGGCGGACCGCGTCGAACACCTCGAGCGGCTCCGCAGGGTGGTCCGGGGTCACCGAGGACACCCGCAACCGGCCCTCCAGGGGCACCAGGACCGTGTCCCCCTCGAGGTGACCCCGCACGTTCGCGTGCCCGTCGACGCGCGCGACCTCCACGGCCGCGGTCGTGGTCTCCCGCCTCGTCATCACGTTGAGGTCGATCGTGGGCCCGCGGTGCAGGCTGGCGGTGACGTGGTCCTCGCCGGTGAAGGTGACGGCATCGAAGCGCCGCAGGGGGTGCTTGGCGCCGTTCACGACCACCGTCATCCCGATCCCCTCGCACAGCATCAGCACCCGGTCGACGCCGGGGAACGACGAGAACGGCCCGTCCTCGGTGACGTCGGCGACGCTGATCCGCCAGGCGAAGGACCCGTCCGCCTCGTCTCCGGGCTCCCTGAGGAGCTCCCGCGTCGTGCCCGCGCCGTTGCGCCACGGCTCCGGGGACGCCAGCGCGAACGGAGCCCTGGTGAAGGTGGCCGGCGCGCTCACGGTTCGACCTCCAGGTCGGCGACCCAGCAGGTCGCCAGAGGTGCCCAGTGGGCGAGGACCGACGAGTGTGCGGGATGGGCCAGGAACTCCGCCAGCTCGACGGCCGAGGCGAAGTCGCCCGTGCCCACGAAGTCGGCGGAGACCGGACGCCGGGAGAGGTCCCGGGCGAACCTCCACCCGTGCCCGCCGGGCGCCTGCGCGGCGAGGTCCTCCTCGGCGGAGCACGCGGCGACGACCCTGGGGTCGGTGGCGGCGACGCCCTCGTGGAGGCGCAGCAGGACGATGTGCCGGATCACCTGGTCGTCACCGGTGACGTCGACGGCGCGCCACTGCGGACGAGCTGCGGACCCCGGTCCCGCAGCTGCGCGAGGTCGGTGATCCCGAGCAGCTGCATCGCGCGGCGGAACTCGGTGCCGAGCATGCCGATCGCCGCGGACACGCCCCGCTCCCCCGCTGCGCCCAGGCCGTAGAGGTAGGGGCGGCCGATCAGGCCGGCATCAGCGCCCAGCGCGATGGCGATGGCGAGGTCGGTGCCGCGCCGGATCCCGGAGTCGACGTAGATCTCCATCGCCCGGCCGACCCGGTCGCGGACCTCGGGGAGCAGGTCCAGGGGCGGGACCATCTGGTCGAGCTGGCGACCACCGTGGTTGGAGAGCACCACCGCGTCGACGCCGGCATCCGCGGCCCGCGCCGCGTCCGCGGGGTCGACGATCCCCTTGATCACCAGCGCTCCGGGCCACCGGGCGCGCAGCCGGGCGACGTCGTCCCAGGTGACCGAGGCGTCGAACTGCCGGGCTGCGAAGGCCATCACCGACTCGGAGATCTCCCCGATGTCGGGCGGCATGTTGGCGAAGGTGACCGGCTCGCCCCGCAGCAGTCCCGCGCACCACGCGGGGTGACGTGCCATGTCGGCCACCACCCCGGGCGAGAGGCGCGGAGGCAGCGTGAACCCGGTGCGGGCGTCACGCAGCCGCTGCCCGGTCACCGCGGTGTCCACGGTGAGCATCAGTGCGTGGTAGCCCGCCGCCTGCGCCCGGTCGACCAGCTCGTCGACCAGGCCCCGGTCACGCCACATGTAGAGCTGGAACCACAGGTCGCCGCCGCCCGGGATGTCCTCGAGCCGCACGGTCGACATGGTCGCCACGGTGTACGGGATGCCGGCGGCGCCGGCGGCCCGGCCGACGGCGCGTTCGCCGTCGGCGTGCATCATCCGGGTGTAGCCGGTCGGCCCCAGGACCAGCGGCAGCCGGCTCGGCCGGCCCAGGAGGGTGGCGGAGGTGTCTACCGCCGAGACGTCCTGCAGGGTCGTCGGCACCAGGGAGCGCCGCTGGAAGGCCTCCCGGTTGCGCTGGAGGCTCAGCTCGCCGTCGGCACCGCCCTCGACATAGCCGCGTACGCCGCTCGGCCAGCGCCGGCACGCCTCGCGGCGCAGGTCCTCGATGTCGTGGGAGCGGGCGAGCACGCGGTCGACCCGCCGGGCGCGGGGCGGCCGGAACTGGAGGAGCTCACGGATCTCGGATGGCTTCACGGTTCAGATTCCTCGTCCTGGGTTGAGGATGCCGTGCGGATCCAGGGCATCCTTGATCGCGTGCTGCACGTCGAGTGAGTCGGTGCCGAGCTCGAGACCCAGCCACCGCTGCTTCAGGGCGCCCACTCCGTGCTCGCCGGTCAACGTGCCGCCCATCTCCAGGGCGGCCCGGAACACCTCGTCGGCGGCCGCCCACACCGCGGCCGGGACCTCCCCGTCCGGGGTCGGGTCGAAGACGAAGGTGGGATGGACGTTGCCGTCCCCCGCGTGCGCCACGGTCATGATCACCACGCCGTGCCGGGCGCCGACGTCCTCGATGCGCTCGAGCAGGTCGGGCAGCCGGGACCGGGGCACACCCACGTCCTCGACCAGGCAGCGGCCCAGACGCTCGGCCGCCGGGTAGGCCAGGCGGCGGATGTCGAGCAGCTGACGAGCCTCGGCGGGATCGGTCGAGGTGGTCACGAACTCGGCGCCGGCCAGCTCGAACAGCTCCTGCATGGCCTCGGCGCACACGGCGCCGTCGGTGCCGTCCGCCTGCGCGATCAGCAGTGCCGAGGCGTCGTCGTCGAGCCCCATCTTCTTCCACTCGTTGATCGCCCGCAGGGTGGCCTGGTCGATCAGCTCCAGCAGCGACGGCCGCAGGCCTGCACGCACCACGGCGGCCACCGCCTCGGCTGCCGAGCGCAGGCTCCGGAAGCTGCCCACCACCGTCACCGGCTCCCCCGGTGGCCGAGGGTGCAGCCGCAGGGTCGCGCCGGTGATCACCCCGAGCGTCCCCTCCGAGCCGACGAGCAGGCCGGTCAGGTCGTAGCCGGTGACTCCCTTGACCGTGCGGTGGCCCGTCTTGATGACCCGGCCGTCGGCGAGCACCACCTCGAGTGCGAGCACGGAGTCCCGGGTGACGCCGTACTTCACGCAGCGGAGCCCACCTGCGTTGGTGGCGAGGTTGCCGCCGATCGTGCACAGCTCGAGGCTGCTCGGGTCGGGTGCGTACATCAGCCCGACCTTGGCGGCCGCGCGGTCGAGGTCGGCGGTGACCACCCCGGGGTCGACCACGGCGACCTGGTCCTCGACGGAGATCTCGTGGATCCGTGCCATCCGGACCGTGCTCAGGACCAGGCAGCCCTCCAGGGCGGCGGCGCCGCCGGCGAGCCCGGTCCCCGCGCCGCGGGTCACGACGGGCACCCGTTCGCGATGGGCCCAGGCGAGCGCCCGCGAGATGTCCTCGGTGCTCCCGGCGAGGATCACGGCCAGGGGCTTCCCGGGGGTGACCAGGTGGGCCTCGTCGCGTGAGTAGGCGTCCATCACCTCGGGGTCGGTCAGCAGCCTGCTCGCCTCGCTCAGCCGGCTCGCGAGGGCGTCGAGCCGGCTCACGGCACCCACGCGACCCGGGCTGCGTCCACCGGGTCCAGCCTGGCCACCGCGAGGGTGGCCGGCTCGGCCCCGATCGACTCCACGCTCACCGTGAACGGGTCGTCCCCCTCCAGCACGAGCACGTCGAGCTCGCCGAGGTGGTGGCGTCCCTCCACGAGCAGCCGGCCACGACCCGCAACCAGGGCGACCAGCTCGCGTTCCTCCCGCCGTACCTGCGTGGTGGCGTCGACCTCGAGGGCCTCGACCCGGCCCGAGACGTACGCCGGATGGGTGCTCAGCGACAGGGTCGAGGCACGACCACCGTCGCGCCCCAGGTCCGCAGCGACCGTCACTGCGGGCTCAGTCGGCCCACCCTGCTCCGGCGCCGCGTCGTCGAGGCGCAGGTGCCACTGCCAGGCCTCGCGGCCCGCGGTGTCCGGCGAGCTCGCGAGCTCCAGGCCGTTGCCGTCCGTTCCTTCGAGCGCGCGGTGGGAGTTCGAGCGCAGCAGCAGCCTCATTCCTGGTCCTTCGCCTCGGCGGCGAGCAGCTTCGCCATGATCCGGCGCGCCTTGGCGACGCCGGCGTCCTGGGCGATCAGCACGTCGGGCACGTCGCTGGGACGCGTCTCCATCCGCTGCTGCTGGAGCGCGAGCGCGTCGGCGTCCTCCTGCAGCACCCCGCCGAGGTTCTCGGTGAGGAGCGCGTTGAGGTCCTCGTCGCCCACGGAGAAGTTGCGGCAGAACCCGTAGAAGTACCAGGCCGTGGTCTCGGTCTGCGGGGTGATCGCGTTGAGCACCTCGAGGAGCTTCCCGTCCTCGCGCCGACCGCCGGGGGTCACGACGCCCGCGTGGATGATGTGCACCGAGGGCATCTGGAACTCCGTGGTGTGCCAGCGGTCCACCCGGCTCAGGCCGGTGGCCTTCTCGAACAGCGGCGAGGGGTGGCAATCGGGCATGAACCGGTCCACGCTCACCTTGGTGCCGTCGACCTCGACCGTCACGCCGTTCTCGTAGACGGCGTCGTCGCCGATCGAGGAGGTGTGCAGGAACGCCTCGTGGGTGAGGTCGAGCAGGTTGTCGTGGATCAGGTCCGCGCTGCTCTGGAACAGGAAGGTGTGCGTGACCCGGTCCCAGGCAGGGTCGGTCATCCACCGGGTGTCAGGCACCGGCGTGTCCGCAGCCTTCTCGGGGTCGCCGACCCAGATCCACAGCCACCGGTGCGCCTCGACGAGCGGGAACTTGTGCACCAGCGCCCGCTGGGGCACCCGGTCCTGGCCCGGCACCCGCACGCACACGCCCTCGCAGTCGTACTCGAAACCGTGGTAGCCGCACTGGATGTTGTCCCCGATGACGCGCCCCGCCGAGAGCGGGTACGCGCGGTGGGCGCACCGGTCCGCCAGCGCGACCGCGGTCCCGTCCTGCTTGCGGTAAAGGACGACGTCCTCACCGAGGACCGTCCTCTTCATCGGATCCCGGGTCACTTCCTCGGACCAGGCGATGACGTACCACGCGTTGCGCACGAACATGGGGCTTCCTTCTCGTTTCACGGTCGGGCCGTCCGGGACGGCCGGTGAGGTGCCCCCGGTGGGCAGGGGCGGGTGAGGGGTGTGTCGGGGGGTGCCGGGGGGTGCCGGGGAACGGGCTGCGTCAGCTGGGCGGTGCGAGCGCTTTTTCGAGCAGGGCCATCCCGTCGTCGTCCGGCACGCTGATCCGGACGGTGCCGGGCACGCCGAGGGCGGTCCCGGGCCGCACCGTGATCCCGTACGCCGCCAGCTGGGCCACGAAGGCCTCCTCGTCCGGGACCGGCACCAGCACGAAGTTGGCCTGGGACGGGACCGGCTCGAGGCCGGCGGCGGTGAGCAGCTCGACGATCCGGGCACGGCCCTGTCTCGTGTGGTCGCGTACGACGTCACGGTGGAACGGGTCCCGGGCAGCGGCCACGGCTCCGGCCTGGGCCAGCGAACTCACCGAGAACGGCGCCCGGACCTTGCGCAGCATCGCGACCACCTCGCGGGAGCCGATCAGGTAGCCGATCCGCAGGCCGGCGAGCCCGTGCACCTTGGAGAAGGTGCGCAGGACCACGACGCGTCCGGAGTCGACCAGCGGCACCGCGGTCGCGGCGTCGGGGTCCTCGGCGAAGTCCACGTAGGCCTCGTCGACGACGACCAGCCCGGCACGGCAGCCCTCCACGAACCTCTCGATGTCGGCGAGCGACCTCGTCGTACCCGTGGGGTTGTGCGGGTTGACCACGTAGGCGATGTCGGCCTCGACCTCGGCCATCGCGTCGAGGTCGTGCGCCCAGTCCAGCAGCGGGACCTTGACCACCTCGGCGCCGACGACGTAGGTGCTGATCTCGTCGATGCGGTAGGCGGGATCGGCGCATACGGCACGTCCGTCCTGTGCCAGGAAGGTCCAGGCGAGCAGGTAGATCAGCTCGTCGGACCCGTTCCCGACCAGGATCTGGTCCACGTCCACGCCGTGCAGGACCGCGAGCTCCTTGCGCAGCTCCTCGGCGAGCGGGTCGGGGTAGCGGTGCACGTCGTGTGCCGCGGCCGCGAGCGCGGCCACCACGTTCGGGCTGGCGCCGAGGGCCGACTCGTTGGAGGCCATCGACCCGGCGGCGGTCAGGGCCGGCTTCCCGGGCCGGTAGGGGTCGATCCGGTCGAGCCAGGGGCGGGCCACCAGCGTCATGGCCTGACCTTCCCGCCGAGGAGCTCGGTGGTGCGGGCTGCCGCGCCACGCACCTGGGCGAGCACGGCCTCGTTGTCGATCTCCCCGTGGCTCAGGTAGCTGATCCCGATGGCACCGCAGGCACCCTCGGCGTCGAAGACGGGAGCGGCGACGCAGCGGATGCCCATCGCGGTCTCGCCGTCGTCGGTGCTGTAGCCCGAGCGTCGCACCTCGGCGAGCTCGGACTCCAGCAGCTCGAGCTCCGCCGCGCCCAGTGGTGGCCGGTCGGGTGCCGTCAGGTGGTCCGCGAGGGACTGCCCCGGGACCCAGGCGAGGCAGGCCTTGCCGACGGCGGTGATGTGCGAGGGCAGGCGGGCGCCCAGCGAGCTGGCGAGCTGCACGCCCCGCATGGGTGGGTCCTGCTTGTAGAGGTAGACCGCGTCGGCGCCGTCGAGGACGGCGTAGTGCGAGGTCATGTCCAGCGCCTGGGTCACCTGGAGGAGCTGGGGCGCGACGAGGTCGACCACGCCGGCGTTGCGGACGTAGGCGGAGCCGACCTCGAAGGCCTTGATCCCGAGGGTGTAGCCCGCGAGGTCCAGCGCGACGTAGCGACGCTCGGTCAGGGACCGCAGGATGTTGTGGGCCGTGCTCTTCGGGATGTCGAGACGTTCCGCGAGCCGCGTCAGGGAGAGCGGCTCGTCGGAGTCCGCGAGGAGCTCGAGGATGAGCAGGGCTCGTTCAACCGAGGTGGACATCGTCGTACTCTCCCTCACAAGACCTTGCTCAGGAAGGCCTTGGTGCGGGCCTCCCGGGGGCGGTTGATGACGTCGTCGGGGGAACCGCACTCGACGACCCGGCCCTGGTCCATGAACGCGATGGTGTCCCCCACCTCACGGGCGAACCCGATCTCGTGGGTGACCACGACCATGGTCATCCCGGACCTCGCGAGGTCCTTCATCACGTCGAGGACCTCGCCCACCAGCTCGGGGTCGAGCGCCGACGTGGGCTCGTCGAACAGCATCAGGCGGGGTTCCATCGCCAGGGCCCGCGCGATCGCGACGCGCTGCTGCTGTCCCCCCGACATCTCGCCGGGGTAGGCGTCTGCCCGGTGGCCCAGGCCGACCCGCTCCAGCAGGGCCCGGCCCTTCTCGGCGGCGACCTTGCGGCTGACGCCCTTGACCTGCACCGGCCCCTCGATCACGTTGCCGAGGACCGTCATGTGCGGGAAGAGGTTGAAGTGCTGGAACACCATGCCGATGTCGGCGCGTTCGCGGCACACCTCCTTCTCCTTGAGCTCGAACAGCTTGGTGCCGCGCTGCCGGTAGCCGACCAGGCTCCCGTTGACCGAGAGGCGGCCGCCGTCGATCTTCTCGAGGTGGTTGATGCACCGCAGGAAGGTCGACTTCCCCGAGCCGGAGGGCCCGATGATGCACATCACCTCTCCGTCGTGGACCTCGAGATCGATCCCGTGCAGGACCTGGGTCTGCCCGAAGGACTTCTCGACCTGCTCGGCGTGGACGACTGTCGTGCTCACGAGGCCCTCCTCAGGGACAGGTTGCGGACCAGGCGGGCGCGGAAGGTGGGCCGGGAGCGATTGCGATGCACGCTGCGGCCAAGCCGGCGCTCGATGGCCTGCTGGGCGATGGTGAAGACCGTGGTCAGGGCGATGTACCAGATGGACGCCGTGAACAGCAGCTCGATCACCTTGAAGTTGGAGGTGTAGACCTTGTTGGCCGAGTGCAGCAGCTCGCTGTAGGAGATCGTGTATGCCAGCGCGGTGTACTTCAGCAGCGAGATGAACTCGTTGCCCAGCGGCGGCACGATCACCCGCAGGGCCTGCGGCAGGACGATGCGCCGCATCGTCCGCCCGGGCGTCATCCCGATGGCTGCTGCCGCTTCCCGCTGGCCGTTGCCGACCGAGAGCAGTCCACCGCGGACGATCTCCGCGACGTACGCGCCCTCGTTGACGCCCAGGCCCAGCAGCGCGGCCACGAACGGGGTCATCAGGGAGTTCATCGGCGTCGAGTAGATGCCGGGGATGGTGAAGGTGCTGAAGATGATGGACAGGTTGAACCAGATCAGCAGCTGCACCAGCAACGGTGTGCCTCGGAACAACCAGGTGTAGCCGCCCGCCACCCACCGCAGGACGGGGTTCTCGGACTGCCCCATCACCGCGGCGGTGACCCCGAGCACCAGCCCGATGGCCATCGAGAGGAACAGGAGCTTGAGGGTGTTGACGACACCCTCGAGGATCGTCTCCGCGGTCAGGTACTCCAGGACGATCGCGTAGTCGATGTCGGCCCGGACGAAGGCCCGGGCGACCAGTCCGAGCAGCACCAGGACGAGGGCGGCCATCACCCAGCGACCGGGATGGCGCAACGGCACCACCGTGAGCTGGGGCTGCCGGGACCCGGCACCCTCCATCTCGTCGGTCGCTGTAGCTGTTCCTTGCTCGGCCACGTGGCTCTCCTCGCCCGGTGCTGCTCGGCTGGTCATCGGTGTCAGGCCTTGGCGCCGGAGGCGACGGCGTTGACGCCGGCCTCCTTGACCGCGATCTCCTCGAGACCCCACTTCTTCAGGATCTCGCCGTAGGAGCCGTCGTCGATGATGGCCTGCCAGGCCTTCACGAGGACGTCACGCAGCTCCTTGCTCTCCTTGGGCAGGACCATGCCGAAGAACTGCTGCTCGACCTGCAGGCCCTCGACCAGCTCGAGCTTGCCCTCGCTCTTGGAGGCGAAGACCGCTGCGGTGGGGAAGTTCTCGATCAGGGCGTCAGCCTTGCCCTGTCGGACCGCCAGCTGCTCCTGGGCGTTGCCGTCGAAGGTGAGCACGTTGATCTTCTCCGCCCCCTGCTTCTCGCAATCGGCCGACTTCTTGACCAGCCACTGGGCCTGGATCCCGCCGCGCACGGCAGCCAGGGACTTGCCGCACAGGTCTTCCTCGGTCTTGATGTTCTTGGGGTTGCCGGCAGCGGTGACGAAGCCCTGCGAGGACTGCAGGTAGTAGACGAAGTCGTAGTCCTTCTCCCGCTCCGCGGTGTCGTTGACCGCGCCGTAGATGATGTCGTAGCGCTTGGAGGCCAGGGCGGGGAGCAGGGTGTCGAAGCTGGCGTTGTTCCACGTGAAGTCGACGCCGAGCTGGCCCTCGAGCTCCTTGGCGAGCTCGACCTCGAAGCCCTGCAGGGTCTTGCCGTCCTCCTTGTAGTACTCGAAGGGCGGGTAGTCGATCGAGGAGCCGATCTGGATGGTGCCGGCGTCCTTGACGGCCGCGGGCAGCTCCTTGTGCAGCGGAGCCGAGCTGTCCGACTTGGAGGTCGTCTCCTTCTCCGAGCCGCAGCCCGTCAGGGCCAGGGCACCCAGCAGCGGGCCGGCGAGGAACAAGGTGATGACGCGGTGTTTGCGAGCAGCCATGGCGTGTTTTTCTCCGGTGGTCTCAGGGACGGGAAAGGTGCGATGTTCTTATATGTGAACTGCGTTCACTTATAGGGACGACGCTAGGCTGGCCATGATTCCGAGTCAATGGCCGGAGGTTACGTTTCCGTTAACCCGCCGCGATCTGGTCCCCGCCCAGCCAGGTCTGGCGCACCAGTGGTACGCCGGGCCGGTAGGCCAGGTGGACGTGGGAGGGCGCCTCCAGCACCACGAGATCCGCACGCGCGCCCACCGCGAGGACGCCGACGTCGTCGCGAGCCAGCGCCCGCGCTCCGCCGGCCGTGGCCGACCAGAGGGCCTCGGCGGGCGACATCCCCATGTCCCGCACCGCCATCGCGATGCAGAACGCCATCGAGCTGGTGTAGCAGGACCCGGGATTGCAGTCGCTGGCCAGGGCCACGGTCACACCGGCGTCGAGCAGACGCCTGGCGTCCGGCCACGGCTGCCGGGTGGAGAACTCGACGCCGGGCAGCAGCGTGGCCACGGTGCCGGACCCGGCGAGGGCATCCACGTCCGCGTCGGAGAGGAACGTGCAGTGGTCCACGGCGACCAGGCCGAGCTCGCACGCGAGCTGGACCCCGGGGCCGTGCCCCAGCTGGTTGGCGTGCAGCCGGCCGCGCAGTCCCTTCGCCGCCCCGGCCTGCAGGATCGTGCGGGCCTGGTCGACGTCGAAGGCACCCCGTTCGCAGAACGCGTCGATCCAGCGCGCATGAGGCGCGGCCGCGTCGAGCATCTCCCCGACCACGAGATCGACGTACGCCGCCGGGTCGGACCCGGCGGGGACCACGTGGGCGCCGAGGAACGTGGTGTCCTCGGTGAACTGCCCGGCGATCCGCAGGGCCCGGGTCTCGTCGTGCACGGTGAGGCCGTAGCCGCTCTTGATCTCGATGCTGGTGGTGCCCTGGGCGTGCATCTCCGCGACCAGCCTGGCCACGTTGCGGGTCAGCTGCTCGTCGGAGGCCTCCCGCGTGGCGGCGACCGTGGTCTTGATGCCGCCCGCGGCGTACGGCGCTCCGGTCATCCGCGCCTCGAACTCCGCCGACCGGTCGCCGCTGAAGACCAGGTGCGAGTGGCTGTCGACGAAGCCGGGGATCACCGCGCGGCCGCCGACGTCGACGGCCCGGTCCGCTGCGGGCGAGCGGCCTGCTGGGCCCACCCACGCGATCCGGTCGCCCTCGATCACCACGGCGGCGTCGTGGATGATGCCGGGCTCCGCGTGCGTGACCAGCTCCGAGATGCCGGTGATGACGGTGCTGGTCATGCCCACACTCCTTCGATGGCGTCGTGCAGCTGATGCCCGAGGTCCTCGTGGATCCCGGGTCCCGCGACGACGCGGCCGTCCACGATCACCTGCGCCACGTCGGCGCCGGTGGCGGCGAACACGACCGTGTTCTCGTCGTTGCCGGTGCCGGCGGTCCTGGGGCTGGTCGTCGAGAGCGTGACCAGGTCGGCGCGCGCGCCCACCGCGATCAGGCCGGCGTCGTCCCAGCCCAGGCTCTGGTGCCCGGTCAGGGTGGCGGCCTCGATCAGCTCGGCCGCGCTCCAGTGCCCGCGCTGCCGGCTGGCGAGCCGCTCGTCGAGCTCGAGCGCGCGCATCTCCTCGAACGGGTCGATGACGGCATGGCTGTCACTTCCGAGCGTGAGCCGGGCGCCTGCCTCGTGCAGCCGCCTGCTGGGGCCGATCCCGTCACCGAGGTCGCGCTCGGTGGTCGGGCAGAAGTCGACGTAGGCCGCTGCCGCTCCGAGCGTCGCGATGTCCGAGTCGGTGAGGTGGGTGGCGTGCACCAGGGTCGCGTGCGGACCGAGCTGGCCCTCCTCGGCGAGCAGCGCGGTGGGCGTGAGCCCGTAGGCGTCGAGGCACTCCTGGTTCTCCGCCGGCTGTTCGGAGAGGTGGACGTGCAGTGGGCGCGAGGGATCGGCGCGGAGCTGGTCGCGAGGGACGGCCCGCACGGAGTGGAAGGCCTGCCCGACCTTCGCCCACCCCGTCTCGCGGAGCAGCGCGGTCCGCGCGTGCCAGGCGTCGACGTCGCCGTCGGAGAACCGTCGCTGGATCCCTTCGGGTGCCCGGCCGATGCCGGCGGTGAGGTAGAGGGTGTCCAGCAGGGTGATCCGGATCCCGGCCTCGCGCGCGGCCTCGACCAGCGCCTCCCCCATGGCGTTCGGGTCGGCGTACGACGTCCCGTCGGGCTGGTGGTGCACGTAGTGGAACTCCCCCACGCAGGTGATGCCTGCGGCGGCCATCTCCCGGTAGACCGCCCGGGCCAGGACGAAGTAGTTGTCCGGGTCCAGGCGGGCCGCCAGGGAGTACATCTGCTCACGCCAGGTCCAGAACGTCCCCCGCTCGCGCTGGGTCCGTCCCCGCAGGGCCCGGTGGAAGGCGTGGCTGTGGCAGTTGGCGATCCCCGGCATGGTCAGCCCGGGCACGGCGGTG
Source organism: Nocardioides sp. Z30_9 (assembly GCF_058215735.1). Taxonomy (NCBI): domain Bacteria; kingdom Bacillati; phylum Actinomycetota; class Actinomycetes; order Propionibacteriales; family Nocardioidaceae; genus Nocardioides; species Nocardioides sp. Z30_9. The sequence continues at coordinate 18,759 of NZ_JBZAJF010000004.1, read as the reverse complement.
GCGCCGCTCGCCGGGGTGTCCACGCCGGGCGTGACCGCGGTGAACCGCCCGTCGGCGACGGTGACCTGCACCCGGTCGGCCAGGCCCGTGGGCAGGAGCGCCTGCTCGAGGACGTAGGTGACAGCACTCATCGGGCCAGCCCCTCGAGGGTGTCGGCGAGAGCGGTGACGCCGGCGAGGCAGTCGCCGGTCTCGGCATGCTCCGCCGGTGAGTGCGAGATGCCCGTGGGGTTGCGCACGAACAGCATCGCGGTGGGGATCCCGGCCGCGGAGAGGATGCCGGCGTCGTGCCCGGCCTGGGTCGGGATCACCGGCCACCCGTGCGGGTCGGCGATCCGGTGCGCCAGCGCGGAGGGGAACTCCACTGCCCGGGAGACCGACTCCGCGGTCAGCTCGACCCGGGTCCCGTCGAGGTCCGCCTGCGCCCGCGCCTGCTCGGCGACGGACTCCACCAGGGCGGCGAGCGCGTCGTCGCTGTCGCAGCGGGCGTCCAGCCACGCGGTGACCTTCGAGGGCACCGCGTTGGTGGCGTTCGGCTCGACCGCGAGGCGGCCGAACGTCGCCCGGAAGCCCGCGTCCCGGGCCAGCGCGCTCGCGCTCAGCGCCGTGTGGGCGTAGGTGAGCATCGGGTCGTGCCGGTCCTCCATCCGGGTGGTGCCGGCATGGTTCGCCTCGCCGGTGAAGTCGAACCGGTAGCGCCCGTGCGGCCAGATCTCGCTGGCCAGCCCGACCGCGGCGTCCCGGTCGACCAGGTCGCGGCCCTGCTCGACGTGCAGCTCGACGAAGCACTCGACGCCCTCGAGCAGCGACGACCCCGCGGAGGGGTCCAGGCCGGCGGCGGCCCACGCGTCACCGAGCCGCGTGCCCGCCCGGTCGGTGAGCTGCTCGGCCTTCTCGACCGTGAGCGCCCCCACTGCGAGCTGGGAGCCCAGGCAGGCCAGCCCGAAGCGGGAGCCCTCCTCCTCGACGAACACCCCGATGCCGAGGCGCCGGGTCGGCACGAAGCCCCGGTCGCGCAGCTCGTCGACCGCGGCCAGCGCCGAGACCACCCCGAGCGGCCCGTCGAAGGCGCCACCGTCGAGCACGGAGTCGAGGTGGGAGCCGGTGAGCACCGACTCCGTGCCGGTCCCCCACCACGCGACCACGTTGCCGAAGCCGTCGTACTCCAGGTCGAGTCCGCGAGCCTGCGCCTCGCCGGCGAACCAGTCGGCGCACTCGCGCTCGGCGGAGCCGAACGGCTGCCGGAAGTAGCCGCCCGACGTCGAGGATCGCCCGACGCCGAGCAGGTCCTGCCACATGTTCTCGAAGGTCACGTCGCTGCGTCCCGTCTTCTCAGCTCTCGAGCATCGGGACGCGGACCCCGCGCTCGTTGGCCACCTCGACCGCACGGTCGTAGCCCGCGTCGACGTGGCGGATCACGCCCATGCCCGGGTCGTTGGTGAGGACCCGCTCGATCTTCTGCGCGGCGAGCTCGGTGCCGTCGGCGACGCACACCTGGCCGGCGTGGATCGAGCGGCCCATGCCGACGCCGCCACCGTGGTGGATGGAGACCCAGGTGGCGCCCGAGGCGGTGTTGACCAGGGCGTTGAGCAGGGCCCAGTCGGCGATCGCGTCGGACCCGTCGAGCATCGCCTCGGTCTCGCGGTACGGCGACGCGACCGAGCCGGCGTCGAGGTGGTCACGGCCGATGACGACCGGGGCCTTGAGCTCCCCGGAGGCGACCATCTCGTTGAACTTCAGGCCCGCGAGGTGGCGCTCGCCGTACCCGAGCCAGCAGATGCGCGCGGGGAGGCCCTGGAACGCGACCCGCTCACCGGCCATCGTGATCCACTTGTGCAGCCGCTCGTTGTCCGGGAAGAGCTCCAGGATCGCCTTGTCGGTCGCGGCGATGTCCGCCGGGTCGCCGGACAGCGCAGCCCAGCGGAAGGGGCCCTTGCCCTCGCAGAACAGCGGCCGGATGTACGCCGGGACGAAGCCGGGGAACTCGAAGGCGCGCTCGTAACCGCCCTTGCGGGCCTCGTCGCGGATCGAGTTGCCGTAGTCGAAGACCTCGGCGCCGCGGTCCTGGAACTCCACCATCGCGCGCACGTGCGCGGCCATCGAGGCCTGGGCGTCCTTGGTGAACCCGGCGGGGTCGCGCCTGGCGGCCTCGTGCCACTGCTCGAAGGGCACCCCGACGGGCAGGTAGGACAGCGGGTCGTGCGCGGAGGTCTGGTCGGTGACGACGTCGATCGGCGCACCGCTCTCCAGCAGCGCCGGGAACATCTCGGCGGCGTTGCCCAGGACGCCGATGGACAGCGGCTTCTTGGCGTCGCGAGCCTGCACCGCGAGCTCCACGGCGTGCTCGAGGGAGTCGGCCTGGACGTCGAGGTAGCGGTGCTCGATCCGGCGCTTGATCCGGCTGTCGTCGACATCGATGCAGATCGCGACGCCGTCGTTCATCGTGACGGCGAGCGGCTGCGCGCCGCCCATCCCGCCGAGGCCCGCGGTCAGCGTGATCGTGCCGGCCAGCGTCCCTCCGAAGCGCTTGTCCGCGACCGCGGCGAAGGTCTCGAAGGTGCCCTGGAGGATCCCCTGGGTGCCGATGTAGATCCAGGAGCCGGCGGTCATCTGGCCGTACATCGTCAGACCGAGCTCCTCGAGAGCACGGAACTCCTCCCAGTTGGCCCAGTCGCCGACCAGGTTGGAGTTGGCGATCAGCACGCGCGGCGCCCACTCGTGGGTGCGCATCACCCCGACGGGCTTGCCGCTCTGCACGAGCATCGTCTCGTCGTCGGCGAGCGTGGACAGCGTGCGCACCAGGGCGTCGTAGGACTCCCAGTTGCGGGCGGCCTTGCCGGTGCCGCCGTACACGACGAGCTCGGCGGGGTTCTCCGCGTTCTCGGGGTCGAGGTTGTTCATCAGCATCCGGAGCGGGGCCTCGGTCTGCCAGGAGCGGGCAGTCAGGGCGGTTCCGCGGGCGGCGGTGATGGGCAGGCGGGGGTTGGTCACTGGAGCTCTCCGATCACTTCTTCGACGGCTTGGACGACAGCGCCCGAACGGACCAGCTCGACGGCGGCCTCGATCTCGGGCGACAGGTGGCGGTCGGGGCCGGGCCCCGGTACGCCGTTGGTGCGGAACAGGTCGATCACCGCGGCCGTGGCCGGCGACGGCTCGAGCGGCCGGCGCAGGTCCAGGGCACGGGCAGCGGTGAGCACCTCGATGGCGACCACGCGGGTGAGGCCGTCGACCGACCGGCGCAGCTTGCGTGCGGCCGACCAGCCCATCGAGACGTGGTCCTCCTGCATCGCGCTGGAGGGGATCGAGTCGACCGAGGCCGGCGCGGCCAGCCGCTTCAGCTCCGAGACGATCGCGGCCTGGGTGTACTGCGCGATCATCAGCCCGCTGTCCACGCCGGGGTCGTGGGCCAGGAACGGCGGGAGGCCGTGGGAGCGGGAGCGGTCCAGGAACCGGTCCGTACGCCGCTCGCTGATCGAGGCGACATCAGCAGCGACGATCGCGGCGAAGTCGAGGACGTAGGCGACCGGGGCGCCGTGGAAGTTCCCGTTCGACTCCACGCGGTCGCCGACCACCACGGGGTTGTCCACGGCACTGGCGAGCTCGCGGCCGGCCACCACCGAGCAGTGCTCGATGGTGTCCCGCGCGCCGCCGTGCACCTGCGGCGAGCACCGCAGCGAGTAGGCGTCCTGGACCCGGTTGCAGTCCGGTCCCCGGTGGGAGGCCACCACGCCGGAGTCGCGCAGGATCGCGACGAGGTTCGCCGCGGAGGCCGACTGGCCCGGGTGGGGCCGCAGCGCCTGCAGGTCGGCGGCGAAGACGCGGTCGGTGCCGAGCTGGCCCTCGACCGACATCGCCGCGGCGATGTCGGCCGTCTTCATCAGCCGTGAGAGGTCGTGCAGCGCCATCACCAGCATGCCCAGCATGCCGTCGGTGCCGTTGATCAGCGCCAGCCCTTCCTTGGCCTCCAGCTCGACCGGGGCCAGCCCGGCTGCCGCGAGGGCCTCGCCGGCCTCCATCAGCTCGCCCTGGGCGTCGCGGACCAGCCCCTCGCCCATCAGGGCCAGCGCGCAGTGCGCCAGCGGGGCCAGGTCGCCGGAGCAGCCCAGGGAGCCGTACTCGTGCACCACGGGAGTGATCCCCCGCGACAGCAGCGCGGCCAGGAGCTCGGCGGTCTCCGGCCGGACCCCGGTGTGCCCGGTGGTGAGGGTGGAGAGCCGCAGCAGCATCAGGGCCCGGACGACCTCGCGCTCGACCTCGGGGCCGGAGCCGGCGGCATGGGAGCGGACCAGCGACTTCTGCAGCTGGGCGCGCATCTCGCCGGGGATGTGCCGGGTGGCGAGGGCGCCGAAGCCGGTCGAGATGCCGTAGACGGGCGTCTCGGACGCGGCGAGCTTCTCGATCACCGCACGTGCGTCGGCGAGCGCGGTCTTCGCCTCGCCGGAGATCTGGACCGCTGCACCGTCCCGGGCGACCGCCAGCACCTCTGCAGGCGTGAGCGGACCGGTTCCGAGGGCGACGGAGTTGTGTGTGGTGGGCATGGGTCAATCCAAGGCCCCGCGGAGACCCGCCGACGCCAATCCGACAGTGGTGCTGTCTCGTATCTGAGACTCCGCTGCGAGCACACCGGCGATCGCCCGCCTCCGCGGTGCGACTAGGTTCTGGGGCATGGCTCAGGTTCCGGCAGCGACCAGGACGCTGATGGTGCTGCGCTTCCTGGCCTCGCAGCCCGACCCCGTACCGCTGGAAAGGCTCGCCGCCGCGGTCGACCTGCCGCGCTCGACGGCCTACCACCTGGTGAAGGCGATGATCGAGCAGGGCTTCGTCACCCACATCGCCGAGGAGCAGCGCTACTGCCTCGGAGTGGCCGCGTTCGAGGTCGGCACCGGCTACACCCGGCAGGCGCCGCTGCAGCGGATCGCGCACCGGCCGCTGGCCACGCTCGTGGACCGGATCGGCCAGTCGGCACACCTGGCGGTGCCGCACGGTCGCGACGTCCTCTACGTGGTCGAGCAGCGTGCCCCCGGGCGGGCGCCGCTGGTCACCGATGTCGGCGTACGACTTCCTGCGCACCTGACCGCCAGCGGACGAGCGATCCTGGCCGCGCTCCCGGCGACCCAGGTCCGAGCGCTCTACCCCGACAGGAGCGCGTTCGTGGACCGGCACGGCCTGGGACCGCGCTCCCTGAGCGCGCTGCGCCGTGTGCTCAGCGGGACCAGGCAGCGCGGCTACGCGACCGAGGACGGCGAGGTGACGCCCGGGTTCTCCTCGGTCGCGGCGGCGGTGCTGGACCACAACGGCATCCCGATCGGCGGGATCGCCACGACCTACGACACCCGTGAGGAGCTCGACCTGGACGAGGTCGTGGCGGCGGTCACCGCCACGGCGGCCACCGTGAGCCGGCGCGTCGGAGGGACACCCGTCTCCGCCTGACCGCCCGCGGACCGGCCCGACGTCGTGTGCCACGATGCGCCTCGTGGGGCGCACGAGCACGACGGAGCCGGCGCGGGGATCGGTCTGGCGTACGCCGGGGATGCCCGCGCTGCTGGCGATGTCCACGATCGGGTTCTGCGGATACGCGGCGCTGCTGGCGGTCGCACCCATGTGGGCCGTGCACGGTGGCGCCGGCTCCCCGGGCGCCGGAGCGGTCAACGGCGTGCTCCTCGGCTTCACGGTGCTCACCCAGCCGTTCGTCCCGGGGGCGCTGCGCCGGGTCGGCGTCGGTCCGGTGATGGTCCTGGGCCTGCTGCTGCTGGGTCTCCCCTCGCTGCTGCACCTGCTCACCGACGCGCTCGCCCCGACGCTGGCCCTCTCGGCCGTGCGCGGGCTCGGTTTCGGGATCCTCACCGTCACCGGCAGCACCGCCGTCGCCGAGCTGGTCGCACCGCCCCAGCGTGGTGCCGCCATCGGCGCCTACGGCCTCGCGATCGCCGTCCCCCAGCTGGTCCTGCTCCCGCTCGGGCCGTGGGTGGCCACCGAGATCGGCTTCTGGGTGGTGTTCCTGGCGGGCGCCCTGCCGCTGCTGGCCTGTGCTCCCGCACTGGCGCTGGCACGGCGGCTGAAGCAGGCGGCGGACAGCCGGGGAGCCGAGGTGCCGGCGGCGGAGCCGTCGCCCGGCGAGCCGGCCCGGCGCCGGGGCCACACCTACCTGGTGCTGCTGCGCCCGATGGCGCTGCTGCTGGTGGTCACCCTGGCCGGCGGCGCGCTGCTCACGTTCCTGCCCCAGGTGACCGAGCTCGCCTGGGTCACCGCGGCCGGGTTGTTCATGCTCACCGCCACCACCGCGGTCGCCCGGTGGGCCGTGGGCGGGCTCGCGGACCGGCACGGACCGCAGCCGTTCATGTGGCCGCTCGTGCTGCTGGCCGCCGCGTCGATGGGCGTCGCCGCCTGGGCGGTCCACCTGGGTGCCGGCGTCGCGGCGGGCGCCCTGCTGGTGGGCGCGATGGCCGTGCTGGGCGTCAGCTACGGCGCCCTGCAGAACCTCACCCTGCTGGTCTCGTTCGAGTCGGTACGCCGCCACGAGTACGGCGTGGCCAGCGCTATGTGGAACGTGGGCTTCGACACCGGGACCGGCCTGGGGGCAGTGCTGGTCGGCGTGCTCGCCGCGGGCGCCTCGTTCCCGGTCGCGTTCGCCTGCACCGCGGTGATCCTGCTGCTCGCCGTACCCCTCGCGGCGTGGCGGCCCAAGGGCACACCCGACCGGACACCCCAGGGGCTCGCGGACCGTGCCGACGTGACGGTGCGCCAGCACCCCTGAGCGGGCCCCGCCGCGCCCGCAGCCGGATAGTCCGAGACAGAACCGTCGTCAATTCGGACATCCGACGACGGTTGCGTCTCGGACTACCCCGCCCAGCACTCCTGAGCGGGCGCCGCCTACTGCTGGCGGCGCTCGTGCAGCCGCTGCTCCGCCTCGGGCAGGTAGGCCAGGCAGGGCGCCTCGGCATCGGGGTGCTTCTCGCGCAGGTGGAAGATCCAGCGGTCCATCGCCGCCATGAAGCCGTTGTCGTCGCCGGGCCGGTACGCCGACCAGGGGGCGTCGTCACGGACGCGGCACTGCGTGCAGCTGATCTTGTAGACGAAGCGCTCCTGGGCGTCGACCTCGATCCGGACCCGCGCCAATGGTCCCGCCTCGGCGGCGGCCTTGCGTTCCCGGGCCGACCTGCTCGCGGTCACCTGGCACCCTGGCCGGGGGCGCCGACCAGGCCGGAGCGGAGCTCGGCCAACGCCTGCTCGAGGTTCACAGCCGGAGTCCAGCCCCACCTGTGGGCACGGTCGACGAGGTACTTCCCGGTCCACGCCGGGCCGTCGTCCCAGACGGGCTCGACACCGACCGCGCTGGTCACGGTGGTGTAGTAGTCGCGGAGCGTCGCCGGTCCCCCGGCCACGTTGACCGGGGTGCACCCACCCGCGACCGGTCCCTGATCGGGGTCCTCGGAGGTGGGGATCCGGCCCGTGGCCAGGTCGGCCACGAGGACGGCGAGGTCGTCGAGGTGCACCCAGGGGAACGTCTGGTCCGGCAGGGCGTGCCGGGCGCCCTCGTCGTCACGGATGTCGGCCGGCCGCAGCGTGTTCCACACCGAGGTCTCCCCCGCGCCCAGGATCGCCGGAGGGCGCACCAGCACACGGGGGATCCCGTCGACCTCCGCCAGCGCGGCGTCGGTGTCGCGCTTGGTCGCGCCGTAGTCGTTGGCGTTCTCGTCGACGAGCCGCGAGGACTCATCGACGTCACCGGCCTCGGGCGAGCGGTCGTAGACGGCCGCAGTCGAGATGTGCACCAGCCACTGCGCGCCCGCGTCTCGTGCGGCACGCGCGATCACCGGAGTGCCCTCGACAGCCGTCCGGTGCTGGGTCTCGCGGTCCGAGCCCATCGGGTGCACGGTCGTGACGACGCCGCCCGCACCCGCGACCACGGAGGCCGCGAAGTCGGGGTCACCGAACTCGCCCACGTGCTCCTCGACCCCGGGCAGCTCGGGGCTGGTGCCCGGGCGGCGTACGACGGCGCGCACGGGCACGCCACGCTCGGCCAGCACCGCGCAGATCCGGGATCCGACGAGTCCGTTCGCGCCGGTGACGACAACTGGGTTCGCTTCGCTCATGGCACCCACCTTGGCACGCGGCGTCGCTCAGGCGTCGGCCACCATGGGGGCGACCTCGGTACCGAGCAACTCGATGCCGCGCAGGAGGTCGGCGTGGGCCAGCCTGGGGTTGGTCATCTGCAGGGACAGCCGGTCCACGCCGCCGAGCTGCTCGGAGACCCGGCGGATCTTGTCCGCGACGGTCGGGGGGTCCCCCATGAAGAACGCACCGTTGGGCCCCGACGTCGCGTCGAACTGCTGGCGGGTCGGCCTCGGGAAGCCGCGTTCGCGCGAGACCTTGGTGAACATCTCCTCCCAGCCCGGGTAGATCGTGTCCGCGGCCTCCTCGGTACTGCCGGCGACGAAGCCGAACACGTGCAGGCCCACCTTGAGCTTCTCCGGAGCGTGGCCGGCCTGGGCGCCCGCTCGGCGGTAGAGGTCGACGAGCGGCGCGAACTGGCGAGGCTCGCCCCCGATGATCGCGACCATCAGCGGCAGTCCGAGCAGGCCGGCGCGCGCGAACGACTCCGGGGTCCCACCGACGCCGACCCAGATGGGCAGCGGGTCCTGGAGCGGACGCGGGTAGACGCTCTGCCGGACCAGCGGCGGCCGGTGCCTCCCGGACCAGGTGACCTCGGCCTCGTCGCGGATCCGCAGGAGCAGCTCCAGCTTCTCGGTGAACAGCGAGTCGTAGTCGGCGAGGTCGAGCCCGAAGAGCGGGAAGGCCTCGGTGAAGGACCCGCGGCCCACCACCAGGTCAACCCGGCCCTTGGCGATGAGGTCCAGGGTGGCGAACTGCTGGAACACCCGCACCGGGTCGTCCGCGCTGAGCACCTTCACCGCGCTGCCGAGCCGGATCCGCTCGGTGCGGGCCGCGGCCGCGGCCAGGATGATCGAGGGTGCGGAGTCGAAGTACTCGCTGCGGTGGTGCTCGCCGATCCCGAAGGAATACAGCCCCACCCGGTCGGCCAGGGTGATCTCCTCGAGGAGATGCTCCATCCGCTCGGCCGGACCCACCACGTGTCCGGTCGCCGGGTCGGTCACGGTCGAGACGAAGCTGTCGACGCCCAGGTGCATGTGCGGAGTCAACCACCCACGCACAAGGGCGCCGCAGCGACAGGGTCGCGACCCGGGTCAGCCGCCGCCGTTGTCGCCGCCCAGGGAGCCGGGGGCGGTCTCGTCGTCGGCGCGCTCCGGCGTCTCCTGGTCCGGCTGCTCCCGGTTCGGTGTCTGGTTCTCTTCGGGCTCGATCGTGTTCTCGCTCATGGGTCGACGCTACCCACCTCGGCGAGGTCCGCCGTACGCTGCCGGTCACAGCCGTTTGCCGGTGTCCGGCGAGGGAACGGGCTCCTCCTGGGCACGCCGAGACCGAGGAGACCCCCCATGAGACACATGCCAGCGCCTCCCGTCCTGGTGCGCGGGATCCTGCGCCTCGAGGACACCCCCGCCCTGGACCGTCCGGTGCAGGCACTGGACCCGCACATCCGCAGGGCTTTCGGCAGCGGCGGACGTGGGGCCCTCCTGCGCGGTGACTGGCTTGGTCACGCGCTCCACCCCGTGCTGACCGACTTCGTCATCGGGAGCTGGACCTCGGCCAACGTGCTCGACCTGGTCGGCGGGCCCGGCTCCTCGCCGTCTGCGCGACGACTGGTCGGGCTCGGGCTCCTCGCCGCCGCGCCGACTGCGTGGACGGGCTGGGCCGAGTGGAGCGACGCCGAGCCCCGCGACAAGCGGGTGGGCCTGGTGCACGCGGTCACCAACGGGGTCGCGATCGGCCTCTACGCCTCGTCGTACCTCGCCCGCCGCCGGGGCGGCCAGGCCACGGGAGTGCGCCTCGGGCTCGCGGGCGCCGCGGTCTCGGGCGTGGGCGCCTTCCTCGGCGGTCACCTGGCCCAGGCACGTGGCGTGGGCAGCCGCCACCCCGCGTTCGCGGTGGCGCCCCGCGGCGCGTGATCAGGAGCGCTTGTCCTCGTCGGGTTCGAACCTCACGTCGATCTCCTCGAAGCCCTTGGCACGCTGCGCCTCGGCCTGGCGCCGATAGGCTCGCTCGTCACCAGGGGTCAGCTCCACGGCATCGGTGAAGGGCGTGAGCAGGGCGCGCGGGTACAGCCTGTCGGTCCGTACGACGTTGAGCTCGACGCACAGCGTGAAGATCACCGCCGTCAGGTAGAGGAAGGCGAGCAGGCCCAGCACGATCGCGAAGACGCCGTTGCTCGTGCTGGCGTTCTTGATGACGTGGGTGACGTAGGTGACCCCGAAGGTCTGCAGCAGCTGCCAGGCCACGGCCGCGATCGCCGCCCCCGGCGCGACGTCGCGGAACGAGAGCGCCCGAGCGGTGCCGAGACGGAACACGAAACCGAAGACCGCCGTGTTCAGGACCACAGCGCCCACGGCCAGCCCGATGCGACGCAGCACGGCGTCGTCCCCGAAGGCGCTGGCCCCGATCACCGACAGCGCGGTGGTGCCCACCACGGAGAGCCCCAGCGTGGTCAGGATGGCCAGCCCGCGGACCCGGCCCTTGAACGGGTCGGGCCGCTTGTTCCGCGGCACCGCCCAGGCGGTGTTCATCGCGTACTGCACCGCCTGCGCGACCCCGAGCCCGCCGTAGAGGGCCGTGAGGCCCCCGATCACGAGCCCGAGGGTGCCCCCGCCGATCTCGTCAGGCCGTCCCAGCTCGTCCCCGATCACCGGGAACTGGCGCAGGGCGGAGGCCTCGATCTCGCGCTGCCACCCTGGCTCCCCCGCCAGGACCAGCCCCAGCACCGCGGTGAAGATCAGCAGCAGGGGAAACAGCGAGACGAAGGCGTAGTAGGCGACCAGCGCCGCGAGGTAGGCGCCCGCGTCGTCGAAGTACTTGTAGACCACCGCGATCGGCAGGCCCATCCACGGGCGCCGTCGCTGCAACCGGTCGAGCCGGGACGCGACGCTCATCGCACCCGCCCGGCGTGGACCACAGGGCCGAGGCCGGGATCAGGCACCGAAGTCGACCTCGGCGGTGGTCACGGTTCCCACGGTGCGGCCCGGTGCCCGGTGCCGGCTCCAGGAAAGGTTGGTGTGCGCGATCACCTGGGCGGCGGTGGGTGCGCCGTACGCCGAGAGGTCCTCGGTCGTGTGGGCGTCGGAGACCAGGATCGTGTCGTAGCCGCGCACCACCGCCCCGTGCAGCGTCGACCTGACGCACTCCTCGGTCTGCGCACCCGCGACGACAAGCCGCCCGACACCGCGCTCGGCGAGCACCGACTCGAGCTCGGTGTTCTCGAACGCGTCCCGGTAGAGCTTGTGCACCAGGGGCTCGGTCTCCTGGCGGAGCAGCTCGGGCACGTAGTTCCAGCCGTCGCTGCCGATCGGCAGGGACTCGTGGTCCGCGACCCACACCACCAGCCGGTCTGCCTTCCGGGCCGCCTCAACCAGGGTGGCGATGTTGGCGACCACCTGGTCGCGGTCGTGCGCGCGGGCGACCACGTCGACCTGCACGTCGATGACCACCAGCGCAGTGTGCGGCCGGTTCCCCAGCGTGCTGACGGGCATGGGCCCACGCTACGTCAGCGATCCCGTCGCCGCCGTGCGCCGCCGCGCCCGCAACCTCACTGGGCCGACAGCGCCGGAAGTCCCGGCCCGTCGAGATCCTCCAGCGCCACCCGTCGTCCGGTGACGGCCAGCAGCAGCGCCAGCGCGCTGCCCCGGACCTCGGCTCCATCACCCACGGAGAGGTCGGCGTCCGTCGCGACCAGCCGGACGCCCTCGAGCAGCTCCTTGGCGCCTCCGAAGGACGCCGGGGTGCGCGCCTGGAGGCTCAGCGCCCTGACCACGGCCTCCTCCGGGTACTGCCGGGAGAGCCCCAGGGGCCGCCGGATGTCCTCGCCGTGCACGACCTCCTCGACGAGGCGGCTCTCGATCGGGGCCGGCGGGGTCGAGGTCCGCGAGACCACCTGGCGAAGCTGCTCCAGGGTCTGCTGGGGCGTGGCCCCACGGCTGCGCTCCACCCCGCGGGCGTTGAGCAGGTCGAAGTCGAGGCGTGCCCGGGCGAGGCCGAGCACGAAGCCGGTGCGGGTCGTCCTGGCGGTGTTCAGCAGGTGGGCGGCGACGTCGTGGACGGTCCAGTCGTTGCACAGCGACTGCTGCGCCCACTGCTGGTCATCGAGCCCCTCGAGGTCGCGGATCAGCGCGGCCCGCTCCGCGTGCACCATCGGCCAGACGTCGCTCATCTCGCTCCTTCGCTCGTCACGGCCCCTCCGCGACAAGGTGGACCAGCGACAGGGCGCCGACTCATCGGAGCTGTTCTCGGGAGGACTGCCAGCGGGGCAGGCTCAGAGCCGGCCCCGGGTGCGCAGCACCTCGTAGGCCAGCACGGCCGCCGCCAGCGGACCTTGGCGGACGCGGCTGTCGAGCACCGCCTCGAGCAGCTCCTCGAAGGGCACCCAGAGCTTCTCCAGCTCGGCCTCCTCGGCGTGCATCGCGAAGTCACCGCGGTCGGAGAAGCTCAGCCCCCGGGCGAGGTAGATGTGGTGCAGCTCGTTGGTGATCCCTGCCGAGGGGAACAGCGTGAGCAGGTGGCGCCAGTCCTCGGCCTGGAGCTCGACCTCCTCCTGGAGCTCACGGGCGGCCGTGACCTGGGGGTCCTCCCCCTGTGCGTCGCAGATGCCGGCGGGCAGCTCGATGAACACCGCCTGGCCGGAGTGGCGGTACTGCTTGATGCAGCACACCCGCTCCTCGTCGTCGAGCGCCAGCACGACCACCGCGCCGGGGTGCTCGACCACGAGCCTGCCGAAGGTCTCCTCGGGGTGGTCGGGGCGCTGGACGACGTCCTCGCGCATCGCCACCACCCAGTCGTCCCGGTGGATGTCTCGGCTCTCGACGACCGGCCAGGTGCGCGGGGCGTCCGCCAGCGGGGACTCGCTCACGCCCGATCGAGCTCCGAATCCAGTCCAGGGTCGCCGGCAAGAGCATCCTCCGCGCCGTCGGCGACCCAGCGGCGTCGCAGCGCGCTCTCGTCGATCGGGATGAGCAGCTCGCGCTGGCGCTGGATCGCGGCCCCGATCAGCCCGGAGAAGAGCGGGTGCGCCCGGGTCGGGCGCGAGCGCAGCTCCGGGTGGGCCTGGGTCGAGACGTAGTAGGGGTGCACCTCGTCGGGCAGCTCCACGAACTCCACCAGGTTGTTGTCCGGGGAGGTCCCCGAGAACACCAGCCCGGCCTGTTCGAGCTGGTCGCGGTAGGCGTTGTTGACCTCGTAGCGGTGGCGGTGCCGCTCCTCGACCTTCGCCTGGCCGTACGCCGCACGCACGACCGAGCCCTCCTTGAGGTCGGCCGGGTAGAGGCCCAGGCGCATCGTCCCGCCCAGGTCGCCGGCCCCCTCGACGAAGGCCTTCTGCTCGGCCATCGTGGCGATCACCGGCTCCGCCGTGTCGGGGTCGAACTCCGTGGAGGCCGCCTTCTCCAGTCCGGCCTGGGTGCGGGCGAACTCGATCACCATGCACTGCAGGCCCAGGCACAGCCCCAGGGTGGGGATCTTGTTGGTGCGGGCGTAGGTCAGGGCGCCGAGCTTGCCCTCGATGCCGCGGATCCCGAAGCCTCCGGGCACGCAGATTGCGTCGACGTCGCCGAGGCGTCGCTTGGCGCCCTCGGGAGTCGCGCACTCGTCGGAGGGCACCCACTCGATCTTCACGCGCGCCTCGTGGGCGAAACCGCCAGCACGCAGCGCCTCGATCACCGAGAGGTAGGCGTCGGGGAGGTCGATGTACTTGCCGACCAGCGCGACAGTGACCTCCTCGTTGGGGTGGTGCACCCGCTGGAGCAGGTCGTCCCAGACGGTCCAGTCCACGTCGCGGAACGGCAGGTTCAGCCGTCGTACGAGGTAGGCGTCGAGGCCCTGGCGGTGCAGCACCTTGGGGATGTCGTAGATCGAGGGCGCGTCGGGCGCGGTGACCACTGCCTCCTCGTCGACGTCGCACATCAGCGAGATCTTGCGCTTGACCGAGGCCGGGAGCTCCCGGTCGGCGCGGCACACGACCGCGTCGGGCTGGATACCGATGGAGCGCAGTGCGGCGACGGAGTGCTGGGTCGGCTTGGTCTTGAGCTCGCCGGACGGGCCGATCCACGGCACCAGCGAGACGTGCAGGAAGAAGACGTTGTCGCGGCCGATCTCGTGACGGACCTGGCGCGCGGCCTCGAGGAACGGCAGCGACTCGATGTCGCCGACGGTGCCGCCGACCTCGGTGATCACCACGTCGATCTCGGGCCCGCCCATCGCCAGGACGCGGTCCTTGATCTCGTTGGTGATGTGCGGGATGACCTGCACCGTGTCGCCGAGGTAGTCCCCACGACGCTCCTTGGCGATCACCGAGGAGTAGACCTGCCCGGTCGTCACGTTCGCGATCTGGCTCAGGTCGGTGTCCAGGAACCGCTCGTAGTGACCGATGTCCAGGTCGGTCTCCGCGCCGTCGTTGGTGACGAACACCTCGCCGTGCTGGAACGGGTTCATCGTGCCCGGGTCCACGTTCAGGTACGGGTCCAGCTTCTGCATGGTCACGCGGAGGCCGCGTGAGCGGAGCAGTCGGCCCAGGCTGGAGGCGGTCAGCCCCTTGCCCAGGGACGAGGCGACGCCTCCGGTGACGAAGACGTGCTTTGTCTGCTGCGGTGCTACCAAGAGGGCTCCCCGTGGACTGGAACGGTGCCCGCTGACGGGCCCGGAGGCATGCTCGATGTGCTGTCCTCCACGGGATTCGAGCCTACCAACGATTGGTGACGACGTACGTCGCGGGGGCGGATTCAGCCACTTCGTGTCGGCCGGACCCGCGAGGACTGCGCCACCTGCAGCAGCTCCTGGGCGTGCGCCATCGCGGTGTCGGACTCCTCCAGCCCCGCGAGCATCCGGGAGAGCTCCTGCACCCTGGCGGCCTCGTCGAGGGTCTCCAGGCCGGAGGTGGTCACCGTGCCGTCACTCGACTTGCGTACGACGACGTGGTGGTCGGCGAACGCGGCCACCTGGGGCAGGTGGGTCACCACGAGGACCTGGGCCGACCGTGCCAACGCGGCCAGCCGCCGGCCGATCTCCACCGCAGCCTTGCCGCCGACACCGGCATCGACCTCGTCGAAGACGAAGGTCGGCACGGGCCGGGTGTCGGCCAGGGCGACCTCGATGGCGAGCATCACCCGGGAGAGCTCGCCCCCGGATGCGCCCTTGGACAGCGGCCTCGGCTCGGACCCGGTGTTCGCGGCCAGGAGCAGCTCGACCTCGTCCACGCCGGTGGAGGTGAAGTGCCACCGTCCCCCGTCGAGCTCCAGTCCGGTCTCGTCGGGCACACGATGCAGGCGCACCTCGAACCGGGCGTGCGGCATCGAGAGGGAGTGCAGCTCCTCGGTCACCACGGCCGAGAGCCGCTCCCCTGCGTCGGCCCGGATCCGCGAGAGCGTGGCGGCCTCCTTCGCCAGGACGGCGCGCAGCTGCTTGCGCTCGGAGCGCAGCTCGGCGATGCGGTCGTCGGAGCCGTCGAGGCTGAACAGCCGCTGCGCCGAGACTCGGGACCACTCGAGCACCTCCTCGACGGTCTCGCCGTACTTGCGGGTGAGGGCCGTCAGGGCCGCCCTGCGCTCGGAGACCGCCGCCAGCCGTGCCGGGTCGGTCTCCACCAGCGTGGAGTACGCCGCCACGTCGGCCGCCACGTCCGCGAGCAGGTAGCTGACCTCGGCCACCCGGTCGGCGAGCCCAGCGACCTCGGGGTCGTGCTCGCGCACGCTCTCCAGCGACCGGCGGGCCGCCGCCAGCGCCCCGAGAGCGTCAGGGGCGTCCCGGTCCGAGGACAGTGCCTCCCGGGCGGTCTCGGCCGCGGTGCGCAGGGTGTCGGCGAAGCCGAGCCGGGTCTCCTCGGTCGCGAGCGACTGCTCCTCACCCGGCCGGGGGTCGACCGCCTCGATCTCCTCCAGTCCGAGCCGGAGCACGTCTGCCTCGCGAGCGCGTTCGCGGGCCGACCCGAGCACCTCGCGCAGCTCTGACTCGACCGCCTGCAGCCGCTCGAAGGAGGCGCGGTAGCGGACGAGCACCTCGTCCAGCTCGGGGCCCGCGTGCGAGTCGAGGGCCGCTCGCTGGGCCTCCGGACGCAGCAGCCGGTGCTGGTCGGACTGGCCGTGCACCGCCACCAGCGCGTCCCCCACCTTCGCGAGCGCCGAGGCGGGCACGGACACGCCGCCCAGGAAGGCGCGTGAGCGACCCTCTGCGGAGACCTGTCGGGCCAGCAGCAGCCGGCCGTCCTCGACCTCGCCGCCGTGCTCGTCGGCAATCGCCTCCAGACCGGGGCCGGAGGTCACCACGCCTTCGACCCTCGCGGTGCGGGCCCCGGTGCGGACCGCACCGGTGTCGGCGCGGCCTCCGAGGAGCAGGCCCAGCGCGGTCACCAGCATCGTCTTGCCGGCGCCGGTCTCGCCGGTGATCACGGTGAGCCCCTCGCCGAGCTCCAACAGCGACTCCTCGATCACCCCCAGGGAGGCGATCCTGATCTCCTCGATCATCGGGCCTCGTCCGCTCGCAGAAGTTTGGTCATGCGTCCTCACCGGGAGCCCGGGTGCTGCGCCGGCGGCGCTCGGAGGCGCCGCGCCAGCCCTCGACCGGCAGACCGAACTTCGCGACCAGGCGGTCGGTGAACGGCGCCTCGTGCAGCCGCACCAGGCGCACGGGTGAGCGGCCGCGGCGTACCTCGATCCGGGCGCCCGGCGGCAGGTCGACGGTGCGCCGCCCGTCGCACCAGAGCACGCCTGCGCCCTCGGTCTGGGCGAGCACCTCGACCGCGAGCACCGAAGAGGGCGCGACCACCATCGGGCGCGAGAACAACGCGTGCGCGCTGATCGGGACCATCAGGAGCGCCTCGACGCCGGGCCAGACGATGGGGCCGCCGGCGCTGAAGTTGTACGCCGTCGACCCGGTCGGCGTGGCGCACACGACTCCGTCGCAGCCGAACCGGCTCACCGGGCGGCCGTCGACCTCGATCACCACCTCGAGCATCCGCTGCCGGGCCGCCTTCTCCACGCTGGCCTCGTTGAGGGCCCAGGTGGTCTCGATCAGCTCCTTGTCGCGGTAGACGGACACGTCGAGGGTCAGCCGCTCCTCGCTGGAGTACTTCCGCTCCACGATGAGCGAGATCATCTTCTCGACGTCCTCGCTCTCGGCCTCGGCCAGGAAGCCCACGTGTCCGAGGTTGACCCCCAGCAGCGGGGTCGTCGTCCCCCGGGTGAGCTCGGCGGCACGCAGGATGGTGCCGTCGCCCCCGATCACCACGGCGAGCTCGCAGTCGCGGGAGGCGTCGGTGTCCGGGGAGACCATCTCCACGCCGTGTCCCGCGGGGAGCTCCAGCTCCTTGGCCTCGTCCTCGAGCATCCGCACGACCAGTCCGTTGGCCGACAACGCGGAGGCCACCGCGCGGGCGACGTCGCGCGCGTCCTCGCGACCCGTGTGGGCCAGCAGGAGGATGCGCCGGTCGGCTGCCTGGCTTGGTGAGGTCACGGGTTCACCCTCTCACCCGGCACCCCCAAAGCCCCGGAACGGGCCACCTCCGCGCGCACCTCCTCGCTCCCGATCTCAGGATCACCGGCGCGCAGCCACAAGAAGAACTCCACGTTCCCCGACGGGCCGGGCAGCGGGCTGGTGGTCACCGCCCGCGCCCCCCAGCCGAGCCGGGCGGCGGAGTCAGCGATGGCGGAGACGGCCTCGGCCCGGTGGTCGAGGTCGCGGACCACACCGCCCTTGCCCAGACGCTCCTTGCCGACCTCGAACTGCGGCTTCACCATCAGCACGAGGTCTCCGTCCGGGGCAGTGACCCCGATCAACGGCTCCAGCACCAGCGCCAGGGAGATGAACGACAGGTCCCCCACGACGAGGTCGACCGGCCCACCGATGAGCTCGGTGTCGATCTCACGGATGTTCGTGCGGTCGTGCACCCGGACGCGGGGATCCTTCTGCAGGGCCCACACCAGCTGGCCGTAGCCCACGTCGACGGCGACGACCTCCCGCGCCCCCGCACGCAGGAGCACGTCGGTGAATCCGCCGGTGGAGGCGCCCGCGTCGAGGGCACGCCGCCCGGTCACCGCGAGCCCCAGGGGCGCGAACGCCTCCAGCGCACCGGCGAGCTTGTGGCCGCCGCGACTGGCATAGTCCGGGCTCGAGGGGTCCTCGCGGACGACGAGGTCGGCGTCGGTGGTGATCGCGGTCGCCGGCTTGGTGGCGACCAGCTTGTTGACGCTCACCCGGCCGGCCGAGATCAGCTCGCTGGCGTGCTCGCGCGACCGCGCCAGGCCACGACGGACCAGTTCCGCGTCGAGCCGCAGGCGACGAGCCGGTCGAGCTGCCATGGAGCTTCTCCTCCGAAAAGGAACTGCTGGATCTTGCTTGGAAAATGACACTCGTTTGGAAATGACTAAGGGCCGCCCCAGATGGGGCGGCCCTTAGAAAGAATATGTCCGGCGACGTCCTACTCTCCCACAACCTCCCGGTTGCAGTACCATCGGCGCTGAAAGGCTTGACTTCCGGGTTCGGAATGGAGCCGGGTATTTCCCTTTCGCTATGGCCGCCGAAACTCTATGGAGTTATCGATCAAACAAAGCCATCGATCCCCTTGTGAGGAATCATTGAGGCTCCCGACCGTAACTCGGGAACCACACAGTGGACGCGCAACATCTTTGAGGGACAAGCCCTCGGCCTATTA
>NZ_JBZAJF010000003.1:0-465338 GCF_058215735.1 Nocardioides sp. Z30_9 | reverse complement strand
TTGGTGTTTTTATCCCGGCAAGAGAACGATTACTGACTAATGTCAGAATCATCGTTTGTCTTACCAAAGGAACCGCCGACTCCATCACTGACCAAGGTCAGATCACAAAGCCGGACGGGTAAATTAATTCGTCGACTTTTGGCACACTGTTGAGTTCTCAAGGATCAAGCGCGCACCGCAGTCAGGCCTCTCGGCCGTTCTGGGGGGCAACCTGCTAAACTTACCGGGCGAAGCAGCCTCAGTCAAATCGACTCCGACTCACTCACCCCCGCACACACCACCACAACCTCAGTGTCCCGAGGCCGCAGTTGCGCGCACTCGAACCACCTCAGCTGAGGTGAACCATGTGGGGTTTTGGTCCGGATCCGGCCGCTCGACCTCGCGGTCTGCGTCCTGCACTCTCCGGCCCAACAAGAAGAACATTAGTGCCCGTCCAGCGTGCTGACAAATCGAGAGGAAGTGGCCCCCGTCACAGCCTCTGTTCACGCAGGTCAAGGCCACTTCGGGGCTCAGATGCCCTTGCAGGGCTGACGATTCCCCGTGTCTGGGCGGCGTCCGCACACCCGGCGAGGCGCAGCGACTCGACCAGTTCCGTCTCCAGCTCGGCCAGTGCGCGGGTCACTCCCGCCTGGCCGTCGGCGGCGAGCGCGAGGAACAACGGCCGGCCGAGGAAGACGGCGTCGGCTCCCAGGGCCAGGGCCAGCATCGCGTGCAGTCCCGAGCGCACTCCCCCGTCGACGTACACCTCGACGCCGTCCCCGACCGCCGACCGCATCCCGGCCAGGGCGTGCGCGGTCGCCACGGTCTGGTCGAGCTGCCGGCCTCCGTGGTTGGAGACCCACACCGCGTCCACCCCGGCCTCGGCGCACAGCTGCGCGTCGTCTCCCCGCAGGACGCCCTTGACCACGACCGGGAGTCCGGTCACCTCCCGCAGCCACGCGAGGTCCCGCGGCCCGAGGTCCATCGCCTTGGCACGGTCCCCCGGTTCGAGAGCGGCGCCACCCGGCGCGTTCGCGCCCACCCACGTCGGGTCGGCCACCTCCCACACGCGCTGGGCTCCCGCCCCCGGGTAACGGGTGCCCACCACCGGGGTGTCCACCGTGAGCACCACCGCAGCGGCGCCGGCGAGGGTCGCGGCGTCGAGCAGCTGCAGCATCTCGCCGCGGTCCTGGGTGAGATAGGCCTGCAGCCACCACACGGCACCCGTCTCCTGGATCTGCGCGAAGGTGCTCCCGGCGTTGCTCGAGACCACGACGGGCGCTCCGGCTGCGGCCGCGGCCCGCGCCATCGCGACCTCCCCCTCGGGGTGGGCGGCGCGCTGCAGGGTCATCGGGGCGACACCCAGGGGCAGCCGGAACCGGGTACCGAGCAGATCAGCGGTGGTGTCGATCCGGCGTACGTCGCGCAGCACCCGCGGTGCGACCCGGATCGAGTCCCAGGCCGCGACGGCCTCGCGGAGCGTGATCTCGGCCCGGGCGCCCTCGGCGACGTAGCGCAGGATCGGCTCGGGGAGCCTCTCCCGGGCAAGGTCCTCCACCTGGTCGAGCCAGCGACCCGCCCCCGTCGTCATCGCAGGGGCGTCGTCGTCGTCATCGGTGGAGCGCCGTCATCGCCGTCAGCGCATCTCCACGCCGGCGAGGTTCTTCTTGCCCCGCCGCAGCACCAGCCAGCTCCCGGCGATCAGGTCCTCGTCGCCGGGGACCTGGTCGACGTCGGTGATCCGCTCGTTGTTCAGGTAGGCCCCGCCCTCGGAGATCGTCCTGCGGGCCTCGCCCTTGCTCTTGACCAGCCCGGACCCGACCAGCAGGTCCACCACCGAGGTCCCCCGGGGCACCTGGGTCGCCCCGGCCTCGCGCAGCGCCGCGGCCAGGGTCTCGTCACTCAGCTCGCGCAGGTCGCCGCCACCGAAGAGCGCCGCCGCAGCAGCCTTCGCGTTCTCGGTCTCCCCCGCTCCGTGCACCTCGGTCGTGACCGCGTCCGCAAGCGCCTTCTGGCCTGCGCGCAGGAACGGCTTCTCGGCCGTCAGGGCCTCCAGCGCCTCGATCTCCTCCCGCGGGAGGAAGGTGAAGATGCGCAGCAGCTCGCCGACCTTCTCGTCCTCGACGTTGAGCCAGAACTGGTGGAAGGCGTACGGCGAGAGCATCTGCGGGTCCAGCCAGAGGGCACCGCCCTCGGTCTTGCCGTACTTGGTGCCGTCGGCCTTGGTGACCAGTGGTGTCGCGAAGGCATGGGCCTTGCCGCCGTCGTGGCGACGGATCAGCTCCACCCCGCCGGTGAGGTTCCCCCACTGGTCGCTGCCGCCGAACTGCAGCCGCACGCCGTGGTCGCGGTAGAGGTTGAGGAAGTCCATCGACTGCAACAGGACGTAGCTGAACTCGGTGAAGCTGATCCCCGCCTCGAGCCGGCTCTTCACCACGTCGCGGGCCAGCATCCGGTTGACCGGGAAGTGCTTGCCGATGTCGCGCAGGAAGTCGATCGTGGACAGGCTCGCCGTCCAGTCGTAGTTGTTCACCATCGTGGCCGCGTTGGGCCCCTCGAAGTCGAGGAACGGCTCGATCTGGCGGTGGACCTTCTCCACCCACTCCTTGACGGTGTCCAGCGAGTTGAGCGTGCGCTCGCCAGAGTCACGGGGGTCGCCGATCATGCCGGTCGCCCCACCCACCAGGGCGTACGGCGTGTGCCCGGCGAGCTGGAGGCGCTTGGCCGTGAGCAGCTGGACCAGGTTGCCCATGTGCAGGCTGGGCGCGGTCGGGTCGAACCCGACGTAGAAGCGCACGGACTGCTCGGTCAACAGCTCTCGCAGCGCGTCGAGATCGGTGGAGTGCGCGATCAGGCCGCGCCAGACGAGGTCGTCCAGCAGGTGCGGGTCGAGGTTCACGGAGTCGGAGCTCACCGGGTCCACTCGGGATCACGACCGGACTTCGCCAGCACCTTCGCGAAGGTGGGCGCGTCGTCGGCGACCTCCACCTCGGGACCGAAGGCGCCGCCCTCGCGTCCCTGGCCGCCGATCACCTCGAGGATCTCCAGGGCCCGCTCGACCGCGCCGTCGTCGTACTCGACCTCCTGGCCCGACCCCTTCGCGAGGTCCCAGCCGTGCAGCATCACCTCGACGAAGCCCATGTCGCCGACCAGCTGCCGCGGCATCGCGCCGTCCATGGCGTCGCCCTCCCAGGCCTCGGGCTGGCTCCACGCGTTGGCGAAGTCGGTGAGCTTCTGGCTGAGGTCGTCGCGCCACTGCTCCCGCACGTTGTCGCCGTTGACGCCCCAGGGGTCCTCCGGGTCGAGCGGCTCCGCCGCCCCAACGCGACGCATCGCCTCGACCGTGCCCAGCATGTGGTTGGCGACCGTGCGCACGTCGTACTCGGTGCACGGGGTGGGCGCCTCCATCTCCTGGGCCGACACCCCGTAGACCACGGGTTGGAGGGTGGCGACGACGCTGTAGAGGTGTTCGCGGGTGGGCATCGGGGACGCCTTTCGTCGGGCAACGGAGTCAGGGTCACGTTACCCACCCGAGGCATCAACCGAGCGATCAGCCCACGCGAGGACCACCCGCCGCCTACGCTGGAGACCTAAAGTCTCGGGATTCGCGAGGGCACCATGAAGAAGTACTTGCGCGCTGCCGCAGTCATCACCACGGTGCTGTGCGCCGTCGCCTGGGCGGCGCCCCCGGCGACGGCCGGCTCGTGGAACCTCCACCGCGGCAGCAAGGGTGCGAAGGTGCGCACCCTGGAGGTGCGGCTGAACCAGCTCCACCTGCTGCCGCGAAAGCAGGTGGACCGGCGCTACCGCGCCCCCACGGTGCGGGCGGTGAAGCGGTTCCAACGCCAGATGGGGCTGCGGGCCAACGGCCGCGTCAACATGCGCACCTGGAACCTCATCTACCGCGAGGTCGTACGGCGGAACAAGCCGAAGCCCAAACCGAAACCGCCGCCCACGCCGAGGGTGGTCGCACCGGCTCCCCCACCGGTCATCCTGGGCCACCGCGGCGCCCGGGTCGCGAACGTCCCGGAGAACACGATGGCGTCGATGCGCTACGCCGCCCTCACCGCCGACATCCTCGAGTTCGACCTGCAGCTGACCGCCGACGGGCAGTTCGTGCTGATGCACGACGGCACCCTGGACCGGACGACCAACTGCGCCGGCCGGGTCGCCGACTGGGAGCTGGCGCAGATCCAGGCCCTGTGCCTGACCGACATCGGCACCCAGCGCGTCCCCAGCTTCACCGAGGCGGTGGAGTACGCCGCCGGAATCGGCAAGCCCATCGCCCCGGAGGTCAAGGACAGCGGGCTCAACAACGCGCGCCTCACCGACGAGCACCTCGGCGGCCTCGTGACGACTCTGCAGGTCAACGACATGGTCTCGCGCACCTTCGTGCAGTCGTTCTTCCCGGCGCTCTTCCCCCGCCTGCGCGCCCTCGAGAGCCGGCTGACCTTCGTGTTCCTGGTGAGCTCCTCGGCCACACCGGCCTCGGTGAGGGCGAGCGGAGCCACCATCGCCGGGCCCAACCAGTCGGGGCTGACCGCGGCCAGGGTGGCGGCGTTCCGTGCCGCCGGCCTCGCGGTGTGGGCCTGGACGGCTGCGAGCCAGACGCAGCTGAAGTCGCTGTGGGACATGCGGGTGGACGGCGTGATCACCGACATCCCGGCGAACGCGAGGCAGCTGTACCACTGAGCGGGGGCGCTGCTCAGCGCTCGGTGACCTCGCGCGCCCGCGGCTTGGCCGCCACGTAGCGGCTCACCGTCGGGTCGCCGGACACCCAGAAGCGCCAGGGACGGTCGGCGGCGAGACGCAGGCCGACGCGTGGGCCTGTGGAGACCGACTCCACCGGTGCTCCCAGCCGCAGGCTGTCACGCAGGTCGATCCCGTTGTCATCGCGAGTGATCCCCATGGCCTTGCACAGTCGCCCCGGCCCGCGGGCCAGGTCGCGGTCGGTGGAGCCCGGCCGGCGCTCGCGTGCGAGCTCGATCCCGTCCACCACCTCCCCTGCCCGGAGCAGCACCGCACTGGCCTCGCCGTCCGGCCCGCAGGCGACGTTGCAGCAGTGGTGCATCCCGTAGGTGAAGTAGACGTAGAGCCGACCGGCCGGCCCGAACATCACCGCGTTGCGGTCGGTCATCCCGCGGTGCGCGTGCGAGCCGGGGTCGCTGGTCCCGTCGTACGCCTCGACCTCGGTGAGCCGGATGCTGACGCCGCCGTGGGTGAAGGTGGCGCCGAGCAGGCGGGGTGCTGCCTCGAGGACCGGTCGGGTCAGTACGTCGAGCAGCTCGCCCCCGGCGCTCATCGCAGCCAGCTGCGGTGCTCCGCCACCGCCGCCCGGAGCTCGTCGAGCTGCTCGGCGACCCGCTGGGGCGCGGTCCCGCCGCGGCCGGTGCGCGAGGCGACCGAGCCCTGTGTGGTGAGCACGTCACGGACCTCCGGCGTGAGCCGCGGGTCGATCTGCGCGAACTGCTCGTCGGTGAGCTCGTCGAGCTCGACGCCGAGCTCCTCGCAGCGGCGTACGCACGCACCCGCGAGCTCGTGGGCGACCCGGAAGGGAACGCCCTCGCGGACCAGCCACTCGGCGATGTCGGTGGCCAGCGAGAACCCCTGCGGGGCCAGCTCGGCCATCCGGTCGGTGTCGTAGCGCAGCGTGGCCACCTGGCCGGTGAAGGCCGGCAGCAGCACCTCGAGCGTGTCCACGGAGTCGAAGACCGGCTCCTTGTCCTCCTGCAGGTCACGGTTGTAGGCCAGCGGCAGCGCCTTGAGCGTGGCGAGCAGGCCGGTCAGGTTGCCGATCAGCCGGCCCGACTTGCCGCGCGCGAGCTCGGCGATGTCGGGGTTCTTCTTCTGCGGCATGATGCTGGACCCGGTGGAGAAGGCGTCGTCGAGGGCGACGAAGCCGAACTCGCGGGTGGCCCAGACGATGATCTCCTCGGCCTGGCGACTCACGTCGACGCCGATCATCGCGGTCACGAACGCGAACTCCGCCACGAAGTCGCGCGCGGCGGTCCCGTCGATCGAGTTGGGCGTGCTGCCGGTGAACCCGAGGTCACGGGCGACCGCCTCCGGGTCCAGCCCCAGGCTGGAGCCGGCCAGGGCGCCGGAGCCGTACGGCGAGTCCGCCGCGACCCGTGCGTCCCAGTCACGCAGCCGCGCGACGTCGCGGACCAGCGGCCACGCGTGCGCCATCAGGTGATGGCTGAGCAGCACCGGCTGGGCGTGCTGGAGGTGCGTGCGCCCCGGCATGATCGCGCCGTGGTGCCGCTCGGCCTGCGCCGCGATCGCGTCGACCAGGTCCAGGACCAGACCGGCGATCACCCGGCCGTGGTCGCGCAGGAACACCTTGAACAGGGTCGCGATCTGGTCGTTGCGGCTGCGCCCGGCGCGCAGCTTGCCGCCGAGGTCGGGACCGAGCAGCTCCACCAGCGCCCCCTCGAGCGCGCCGTGGACGTCCTCGTCAGAGGGCTGGGGCACCAGCTCGCCGGCACCCACCCGGCGGTCCAGCTCGTCGATGCCGCCGAGGAGGCCGTCGAGCTCCTCGTCGCTGAGCAGCCCCGCCTGGTGCAGCGCCCGCGCGTGCGCCCGCGACCCGTCGAGGTCATAGCTCGCCAGCCGCCAGTCGAAGTGGGTGCTGCGCGAGAGCGCCTCGAGCTCGGGACTCGGGCCACCAGCAAACCGCCCGCCCCACAACTTGCCGGTGTTCGTGTCGCTCATGGTGTCCTTCGTAGCAGGTCAGGTGGGTGGCGGGACGGGGTGGGGTGGTCGCGCGGGCGGCGGAGCCCCACAAATGTTGGCTTGTGACGTCCCGCCGACCGTTCTCGACGTCTCAATCCAACAATTGTGCGGTTCGGGGGACCCTCAGTCGGTGCCCATCTCCATCGCCACGTCGTCGAGGACGCGGTCGCTCGCGTCGGCCTCGGCGGCGGGGTTGCGGGAGATGCGGTCGGCGCCGCCGGGCTCGAGCTCGCCGTACAGCGTCCCGTTCTCGACGAGCACCTGGCCCTGGTCCAGCGGCTGGGCTGCGTAGAGCTCCAGCTTGGCCCGGGAGTCGGCGATGTCGAGGTTGCGCATGGTGAGCTGGCCGATCCGGTCGGTCGGGCCGAAGGCCGCGTGCTCGGTGCGCTCCATCGAGAGCTTGTCGGGGTGGTAGGAGAAGTTCTCCCCGCTGGTGGCGAGCACGGTGTAGTCCTCGCCGCGACGCAGCCGCACCGTGACCTCGCCGGTGACCAGCGACGCGATCCAGCGCTGGATCGCCTCCCGCTGCATCAGCGCCTGCGGGTCCAGCCAGCGGCCTTCGTAGAGCAGCCGGCCCAGGTTGCGGCCCTGCTCGTGGTAGCTGGCGATCGTGTCCTCGTTGTGCACGGCGTTCAGGAGCCGCTCGTAGGCGATCCACAGCAGTGCCATGCCCGGGGCCTCGTAGATGCCGCGGGACTTGGCCTCGATGATCCGGTTCTCGATCTGGTCGCTCATCCCGAGGCCGTGACGCCCGCCGATCTCGTTGGCCTTCATCACCAGCTGCACCGCGTCGTCGTACTTGGTGCCGTTGATCTCCACGGGACGACCGGCCTCGAAGCGGATCGTGACGTCCTCGGTCTCGATTGCGACGGCGGGGTCCCAGAACTTCACACCCATGATCGGCTCAACGGTCTCCAGGGAGACGTCGAGGTGCTCGAGCATCTTGGCCTCGTGGGTGGCGCCCCAGATGTTGGCGTCGGTGGAGTACGCCTTCTCCTTGCTGTCGCGGTAGGGCAGGTCGTGCTCGGTGAGCCACTGGCTCATCTCCGCACGGCCGCCGAGCTGGTCGACGAAGTCGGCGTCGAGCCAGGGCTTGTAGATCCGCAGCTCGGGGTTCGCCATCAGCCCGTAGCGGTAGAACCGCTCGATGTCGTTGCCCTTGAACGTGGAGCCGTCACCCCAGATGTCCACGCCGTCCTCGTGCATCGCGCGCACCAGCATCGTGCCGGTGACGGCCCGGCCGAGCGGGGTGGTGTTGAAGTAGACGCGACCGCCGGAGCGGATGTGGAAGGCGCCGCAGGCCAGCGCCGCGAGCCCCTCCTCGACCAGCGCCTGGCGGCAGTCGACCAGGCGGGAGATCTCGGCGCCGTAGAGCGCCGCACGGCCGGGTACGCCGGCGATGTCGGGCTCGTCGTACTGGCCGATGTCCGCGGTGTAGGTGCACGGGACCGCACCGTTCTCCCGCATCCAGGCCACGGCCACGGAGGTGTCCAGGCCGCCGGAGAAGGCGATGCCGACCCTCTCGCCGGTGGGAAGTGAGGTCAGGACCTTGCTCATGCGTTGCTCCTCGAAGTCTTTGGTGGGTGGTCGGCTGCGCGCACTCAGCGGCTCGCGGCCCGAGCACCGTTGTCTGGTCTGCTGGGTCGATCTACGGGGCGGCCGCCGGAGGCGGCGAGATTCGGCTGGTCCCGTTGGCGAGGTCCAGGAAGCGCTGCTGGAGCACCGCTCCCCCCTGCGGGTCCCGGGAGATCACCAGCACGGTGTCGTCGCCCGCGATCGTGCCCAGCACGTCGCCGAGCTCGGCCCGGTCCATCGCCGCGGCCAGGAAGTTCGCGGCGCCGGGCGGGGTGCGCAGCACCACCATGTTGGCGGTGGACTCGGCCGAGACGAGCAGCTCGGCGCAGAGCTTGGAGAGCCGGGCCTCGGTGGCCGCGGAGTCGCGCAGCACCGGGGTGCGGTCCCCACCCTCGGCAGGTACGGCGTAGACCAGCGCGCCGCTGGCGGTACGCACCTTGAAGGCACCGAGCTCGACGAGGTCACGCGAGAGCGTCGCCTGGGTCACCGAGAAGCCGTCGGCGATCAACCCCTCCGCGAGATCGGTCTGCGAACGGACCTGACCGGTCTCCAGGAGCTCGACGATGCGCTGCTGCCGGGCGCTCTTGGTGCCCGGGAAATGGGCGTGCTCACTCATCAGGCCTCCTCTCGCTCGAGCAGCCAGGCAAGGACCGCCTTCTGCACGTGACGGCGGTTCTCCGCCTCGTCCCACACGACGCTGCGCGGGCCGTCGATCACCTCGGCGGTGATCTCCTTGCCACGGTAGGCCGGCAGGCAGTGCAGCACGATCGCGTCGTCGGCCGCCGCAGCGAGCAGCTCGGCGTTGAGCTGCCACGGGGCGAACGCCTCGGCCCGTGCCTCGGCCTCGGCCTCGCGGCCCATGGAGAGCCAGGTGTCGGTGGCGAGCACGTCGGCGTCGGTCGCGGCCTTGACCGGGTCCGCGACGAACTCCGCGGAACCGCCCGTGCCGCGGGCGATCTCCTGGGCGCGGGCCAGCACCGACTCGGCGGGCCGGTAGGCGTCGGGTCCGCTGACCCGCACATGCATACCGGCGGTGACGCCGGCGAGCAGGTAGCTGTGCCCCATGTTGCAGGCGGCGTCACCGACGAAAGTGAGCAGCTGCCCGGCCAGCTCGCCGCGGTGCTCCTTGATCGTGAGCAGGTCGGCGAGCGTCTGGCACGGGTGGAACTCGTCGGTGAGCGCGTTCACGACCGGCACTCCGGCGTGCTCGGCCATCTCCTCGAGCCGCGCCTGCTCGTGCGTGCGCCACACCACGACCGAGGCCTGACGACCGAGGACGCGGGCGGTGTCGGCGATCGACTCCCGCACGCCGATCTGCGCCAGGGAGCCGTCGATGATCATCGGGAACCCGCCGAGCTCGGCGATCCCCGAGGCGAACGAGGCCTGGGTGCGCAGGGTCGGCTTGTCGAAGAGCACCGCGACCGTGCGGGGGCCCGCCAGCGGCTTCGCGTCGTACGGCGCGGCCTTGAACGCACCCGCGAGGGCGAGCACACGGGCCTGCTGGGTGGGGTCCAGGTCGTCGTCGCGCAGGAAGTGCCGCGTCACGACGAGCTCCCGTAGCCCGCGTCGAGGATGCCCGGCCACGCGGCGAGGAACGAGTCGGCCTGGGCACCGGTGAGCACCAGCGGCGGCGCCAGCCGGATCCGCTCGGGGGTCGGGTTGTTGATGATGAACCCGGCGTCCAGGGCAGCCGCGGTGACCTCAGCGGAGCGGGGCTCGCTGAGGTCGAGCCCGATCAGCAGCCCGGCTCCGCGCACCTCGGTGACGCGGTCGTCGGCCGCGAGGCCCTCGCGCAGGTGCTGCCCGCGCTCGGTCACCTCGGCGAGCAGGTTCTCCTTCTCGATCACCTCGAGGACCGCCAGCGCGGCCGCACACGCGACCGGGTTGCCGCCGAAGGTGGTCCCGTGGTTGCCGGGCTGGAGCAGGTCGGCTGCGGCACCCGTGGCGATGCAGGCACCGATCGGGAAGCCGCCGGCGAGGCCCTTGGCCAGCGTGACGATGTCGGCGTGACCGTCCAGGGGTGCGGCGACGGCGGGGTCTTGGTGGGCGAACCAGCTGCCGGTGCGGCCGATCCCGGTCTGGATCTCGTCGAGCCACAGCAGCGCCCCGTGCTCCCGGGTGATCTCGCGGGCACGGCGGAGGTAGTCCAGCCCTGGCGCGACCACACCGGCCTCACCCTGCAGGGGCTCGAGGAGCACGGCTGCGGTCTCGTCGGTCACGGCCGCGGCGAGCGCGTCGGCGTCGCCGTACGGCACGAAGGTGACGCCGCCGGGCAGCGGCTCGAACGGCTCGCGGTAGGCGGCCTTGGAGGTCAGCGCGAGGGCACCCATCGTGCGGCCGTGGAAGCCGCCCTCGGTCGCGACGACGTGCGTGCGCCCGGTGCGGCGGGTGAGCTTGAAGGCGGCCTCGTTGGCCTCGGCGCCGGAGTTGGTGAAGAAGACCTTGCCCGCGGCCCCGTGACTGGTCTCGGCTGACCGCTCGCTTCGCTCGCTGCTCGACGAGCTGTTGCCGGCGAGCAGCTCCAGGAGCCGCTCGGCCAGGCGCACCTGCGGCTCGGTCGCGAAGAAGTTCGAGACGTGGCCGAGCGTCTGCAGCTGGGTGGTGACGGCCTCCACGAGCGCCGGGTGGGCGTGGCCGAGGGAGTTCACGGCGATGCCGCCGAGCAGGTCGAGGTACTGGTTGCCCGCGTCGTCCCACACGTGGGCTCCCTCGCCGCGGGCGAGCACCAGCTTGGGAGGACCGAAGGTGTTCATCAGCGCGTCGGAGTAGCGCGCCTGCAGCTCGCTCATGACTTGGAGTCCTTCGGCTGGCCGCTCGCGTAGGCCTTGCGCAGGCGGGTCTCGATCCCGGGGAGGACCTGGGTGCCGACGCCCTCGGCGGTGAACAGCTCGAGGAGCACGGAGTGCGGCTCGCGTCCGTCCACGACCGTGGCGCGGGGGACTCCCCCGGTGACCGCGTCGTAGCAGGCCTGCATCTTCGGGACCATGCCGCTGTCCAGGCTCGGCATCAGCTCGGCCAGTGCCTCCGGGCTGATCTCCTGGATCACGTCGTCGCTGTTGGGCCAGTCGCGGTAGAGGCCCTCCACGTCGGTGAGCACCATCAGCTTCTCGGCCTTCAGCGCGATGGCCAGGGCCGCGGCGGCCGTGTCCGCGTTGACGTTGAGCACCACGCCGTCCAGGTCGGGGGCGACGCTGGAGATCACCGGGATCCGTCCTGCCTCGACGAGATCGAGGACGGCCTCGGGACGCACGTGCTCGACCTCACCGACCAGGCCGAGGTCGACGCTCTCGCCGTCGATGACGGTGTTGGTCGCCCGGGCGGTGAACAGGCCCGCGTCCTCCCCGGAGAGGCCGACGGCGATGTGACCGTGGTGGTTGATCAGCCCGACGAGCTCGCGCTGCACCTTCCCGACGAGGACCATCCGGACGACGTCCATGGCCTCGGGCGTGGTGACGCGCAGGCCGCCCTTGAACTCCGACTCGATGCCGAGCTTGTCGAGCATCGTGGAGATCTGCGGGCCGCCGCCGTGCACGACGACTGGCCTGAACCCGGCGAAGCGCAGGAACGCGATGTCCTCGGCGAAGGCCTTCTTCAGCTCGTCGTCGATCATCGCGTTGCCGCCGTACTTCACCACGACGACCTTGTCGTGGTACTTCATCAGCCACGGCAGGGCGCCGGCGAGGACCTCGGCGGGACGGGTGGAGTAGGGCCGGCTGTTGCTCGGAGTGCTCATGAGGAGTACGCGCTGTTCTCGTGGACGTAGGCGTGGGTGAGGTCGTTGGTCCAGATCGTCGCCCGCTCGGTGCCGGACTTGAGGTCGATCGTCACGCTGACCTCCCGGTCCTCGAGGTCGACACCCGCGGGGTCCTCGGCGGGAGTGGACTTCCGGCACACCCAGACACCGTTCATCGCGACGTCGAGGTCTGCGGGGTCGAAGGCGGCCTCGGTGGTGCCGATGCTGGCCAGCACGCGGCCCCAGTTGGGGTCCTTGCCGAAGACGGCTGCCTTGAACAGGTTGCTGCGGGCCACGCTGCGGCCGACCTCGAGCGCGTCCTCCTCGGAGGCGGCGTGCAGCACGGTGATGGCGATCTCGTGGTCGGCGCCCTCGGCGTCCTTGACCAGCTGCATCGCGAGGTCGGTACAGGCCTGGGTCAGCGCCTCGGTGAAGTCGTCGAGGGGCGGGGTCACGCCGCTGGCACCGCTCGCCATCAGCGTCACGGTGTCGTTGGTGGACATGCAGCCGTCGGAGTCGAGCCGGTCGAAGGTGAGCCGGGTGGCCGTGCGCAGGGCCTTGTCGAGGTCGGCTGCGGGGACCACGGCGTCGGTGGTGAGTACGACGAGCATGGTCGCCAGCTGCGGGGCCAGCATGCCGGCGCCCTTCGCCATCCCGCCGATCGACCAGCCACCACCGCCGGGCCCCTCG
Organism: Nocardioides sp. Z30_9; assembly: GCF_058215735.1. Classification (NCBI taxonomy): domain Bacteria; kingdom Bacillati; phylum Actinomycetota; class Actinomycetes; order Propionibacteriales; family Nocardioidaceae; genus Nocardioides; species Nocardioides sp. Z30_9. Next base: position 452,626 of record NZ_JBZAJF010000003.1, on the reverse strand, counting down.
ACGACCACCTGCTTGCTCACCGAGTCGGTCGTCATGATCGCCTCGGCGGCAGCGGTGCCGCCGTCCTCACTGAGCGTGGAGAGGCACTCGTCGACGCCCTTGAGGAGGTTCTCGCGCGGGTTGCTCAACCCGATCAGGCCGGTGGAGCACACCACCACGTCAAGGGCGCCGATGCCGAGTCCCGCCGCGACCTGCTCGGCGACCGCGTGGGTGGTCTGGAAGCCCTCGGCGCCGGTGTAGCAGTTGGCACCGCCGGAGTTCAGCACGACAGCGCGCACGATGCCGTCCTTGACCACCTCCTGGCTCCACAGGATCGGGTTGGCCTTGCACCGGTTGGCGGTGAACACCGAGGCGGAGTCGTGCTGGGGCCCGGTGTTGACCACCAGGGCCAGGTCCTTGCCGCCGCTGCTCTTCAGGCCTGCTTCGACGCCGGCTGCGGTGAAGCCGGCGGGGTGGGTGACGCTCATCTGCTCTTCTTCTCCTGGGTCTTGGATCGCGACTGGTCACGGTCGGGTCGATCGGGCCGCTCCGGCTTCACCGGCACGGCGACGACGACCTCGTGGCCCGATCGTCGCCATTCCTCGGCGGCGCGCTCGGCGTCGTTGATCGGCACCAGGATCCAGTCGGTGTCGAAGGTGGAGATGGTGAACACGCTGATCTCGGCTGCCGCCAGGGGCAGCAGCAGTGTGGAGAGGACGCCGGTCTTGGCGAGGTCGAGCGGGCCCTGCACGGCGAAGGCGGTGAACGGCCCCGCGTGCTTGGCCTTCCGGGGCACGCTGCGCATCGCGCAGACCACGCTGGTCTCCAGCGCTGTCGCGGTCACCGAGAACAGCGACGACGACTCGGCCCAGCTCGGCACCTCGGCGCCGGCACCCAGGCGTACGACGGCGAGCTTCTCGGGGAACTGCTCGAGGGTGAAGGTCGAGACGAGGTCGCTCACGTCGAGCGGGTCGCTGGACCCAGCGGTCTCGGCGGCCTCGCCGGACTCGCCGCTCACGGCGCCAGCCCCACGGTGGTGAGGCCGGTCTGCTCGGGCAGTCCCAGCGCGAGGTTCATGCACTGCACCGCCGCTCCGCCGGTGCCCTTGGCCAGGTTGTCCACGGCACCGACCACGACCATCCGGCCCGAGTCTCCCCCGCCGTCAGGGTCCAGCGTCACCTGCAGGTGCACGCTGTTGGAGCCGGTGACCGACTTGGTGGCGGGCCACTGCCCCTCGGGCAGCACGTGGACGAACGGCTCGTCGGCGTACGCCTTGACGTAGCAGGCGCGCAGGTCGTCCGCGGTGACCCCGTCCTTGACCGGTGCACTGGCCGTGGCCAGGATGCCGCGCGGCATCGGCACGAGGACCGGGGTGAAGCTCACCTTGACGGACTCCTCGGTGAGGCCGCCGAGGTTCTGCAGGATCTCGGGCGTGTGCCGGTGCACTCCGCCGACGCCGTACGCCGAGGCCGAGCCCATCACCTCGCTGCCGAGCAGGTTGGTCTTCGCGGCCTTGCCGGCACCGCTCGTGCCGGACACGGCGACGACCACGAGCTCGTCGGTGTCCACCAGGCCCGCCGCCACGGCCGGTGCCAGCACCAGCGTGGAGATCGTGGGGTAGCAGCCGGGAACGGCGATCCGGCGCGCGCCGGCCAGGACCTCCCGCTGCCCGGGGAGCTCGGGGAGGCCGTAGGGCCAGGAGCCGGCCCAGGGGGTGTCGCCCGCGGAGTCGTAGAACTTCGTCCACAGCGACTCGTCGGTGAGCCGGAAGTCGGCACCGCAGTCGATCACCACCGTCTCGGGCGAGGACTCGGCCAGCTGCTCGGCGACCGCCCCGGACTGGCCGTGCGGGAGCGCCAGGAAGACCACGTCGTGACCCGCGAGGGTCTCCGGCGTGGTCTTCTCCAGGACGCGGTCGGCGAGCGGGACCAGGTGGGGCTGCAGCTTGGCCAGGCTCTCGCCGGCGTTCGAGCCGCCGGTGAGGGCGCCGATCTCGACCTCGGGGTGGGAGAGCAGGATCCGCAGCACCTCGCCCCCGGCGTACCCACTGGCTCCGGCGACGGCGACACGCGTTGACGACATGTGCATGACTATACAGTGATGCGCATGTGAGCGCACCAGTGGGTGTGACCTAGCCGACCTGGAACTCCGCCAGCTCGTCCCAGTGGTCACCCTCCATCAGCACGTTGCGGACCTGTGGGGTCTCCTGGACGTACTGCGGCAGGTCCTGCTGCGCCTTCTTGAAGTGGTCGCTGCCCACGTGCGCCTCCGCGGCGTCGTCCTTGAACGCCTCGATCAGCACGTACTGGTTCGGGTCCTCCACGCTGCGGGACCACTCGAAGAACAGGTTGCCGTCCTCGGCCCGGGTGGCCTCGGTGAACTCGCGGCTGAGCTCGACCCACTGGTCGGCGTACTCCGGCTTCACCTTCCACTTGACGCAGATGAAGATCATGTCGGCTCCTTGTCGTTCGGGGTGCTCGGTGAGTGCTCTCCTGGGCCCGCGATGCTGCCACGCCCGCCGCGTGGGCAACCAGCCGCGTTGTCGGCGGCTGAGAAGGGTTGCGCTGTTCCCTACTGTGAGGCCATGACGTCTGGTCGGGCCGAGCACAGTGCCCGACCCGGTTCGGTGCACCGGACCCTGGACATCCTCGAGGTCGTCGCCGCCCGCGGCGGGGCCAGCGCCAAGGAGATCGCGGACGCGACCGGTCTGCCACTGCCCACCGTCTACCGGCTCGCGCGCGAGCTGCTCGACAGCGACTACCTGGTGCACATCCGGGAGGAGAAGCGCTTCGAGCTCGGCTACAAGCTACACCAGCTCGGCGTCTCGCTGCACCAGCAGATCGGGGTGCCCCGCGAGGTGCGGGCCGAGGTGACCGCGCTGCACGAGCGGCTCGGGCTCGCGGCGTACTTCGCGGTCCACCGCGGCTCCCAGATCGCGGTGGTGTTCACCGCCGACTCCCCTGCCTGTCCCCGGCTGCGGCGGATCGACTTCGGGTTCCACGAGGCGCCGCACGCGACCGCCCTGGGCAAGATCCTGCTGGCCAACATGGACCCCGACCACCGGGCGCTGCTCCTCGACGAGGAGCCGATGCCACGGTTCGCGCCCGGCACCATCACCAGCCACCGGGAGCTGGCCGACCAGCTCGACGTCGTCGCCGGGCGGGACCTCGCCTGGGAGAACGACGAGTTCCAGGCCGGGGCGACCTGCGTGGCCGCTGCGGTGCGCAGCGGCGACGGGGTCCTGATCGGCTCGGTGGCGCTCTCCGGACCGGACGCGCGGATGCAGGTGGCCCCCGCCGAAATGGAGGCGGCCCTGCGCACGACCGCGTCGAGGGTGAGCCGGTTCTACCGGTCCGGGCGCACCCAGGAGGGCTGAGCGGCTCCCCGGCACCGGGGTTCTCATCGGCCGATAAGGCGGCTGGCCGGGCGAGGTGGCGGTTCCTAGTGTGGCGAGGGTCACACCGTCCCACCACCCTTGGAGCAACCCCATGGCCGACGCCTCGACCACACCCGCCATCACCGACAGCGCCCGGGACTCCCTGGTGCGCCTGCTCCGCGTGGCCTATCCGCACCCCAGCTTCCCCGACGGTCCCTACGAGCGGACCGCCGCGGAGGTGATCAGGCAGCTCGACGAGTCGCTGTGGCACCGGCTCACGCTGACCCAGGGCCTGGCATCGCTCGACGCCGCCGCCGGTGGCGACTTCGCCGGCCTGGACGACACGGCGGCGCTGGGGCTGCTCCGGGGGATGGAGGACGCGGAGTTCTTCACCTTCGTGCGCAGCGTCGCGGTGGCCTTCCTCTACAACGACCACGAGACCTGGGAGCTCCTCGGCTACGAGGGGCCGTCCTTCGACCAGGGCGGCTACCTGCACCGCGGCTTCGACGACCTCGCCTGGCTGCCGCCGGCGCGGATCGAGGAGTACGACGGGCCCGATCAGCTGGTCGAGGTCGCCCCCGATGACCAGCCCGACGAGCTGCCGGCCGTCGACCCTGCAGCGCCCACGCCCGTGACCACGACGCTGACGACGCCCCTGACGACGGAGGCCGCGCGATGAGCACCCAGGACCCCGGCCTCTCCCTGGGCCGCGACCACGGCAAGCCGATCGGCCACGACGAGGAGGTCGTGGTTGTCGTCGGCTCGGGAGCCGGCGGCGGCACCGTCGCCTACGAGCTCACCGCGCGGGGAGTCCCGTGCGTGGTCCTCGAGGCAGGCCCGCACCTGCTCCCGGAGGACTACGAGAACGACGAGTGGGCGGCGTTCAACCAGATGGCCTGGCTGGACAACCGCACGGCGTCGGGCTCGTTCCGGGTCGCGCGCGACTTCCCCAACCTGCCCGCCTGGCTGATCAAGGCGGTTGGTGGGACGACCACCCACTGGGCCGGGGCGACCCCGCGGTTCCGCGACTACGAGTTCCGCACCGCCACCCACTACGACGGCATCGAAGGCGCGAACCTGCTGGACTGGCCGATCAGCCTGGCCGACCTCGCGCCGTACTACGACCGCGCGGAGCGGGCGATCGGCTCCAGCCACCGGCACGGCCGTCCCCCGATGCCGGCCAACAACAACTACAAGGTGCTGGCCAACGGCGCCGAGAAGGTCGGCTACAAGTTCTTCGCGACCGGCCCCTACGGCACCAACTCCGAGCCGTACGACGGCCGGCCCGGGTCGGTCCAGGACGGGTTCAACTTCCAGGGGGACAAGCAGTCCTCGAAGTGGAGCACCGCCGTGCGCGAGATCCCACGGGCCGTGGCGACCGGGCTGTGCGAGCTGCGGCCCGAGTCCCAGGCCGTCCAGGTCACCCACGACGCCACCGGCCGCGCCGACGGCGTGCTCTACCTCGACAAGGACGGCAACCTGCACCGCCAGGCGGCGAAGGTGGTGTGCGTGGCGGGCAACTCGATCGAGTCCACCCGGCTGCTGCTGATGAGCGCGAGCTCGATGCACCCCGACGGTCTCGCGAACTCCTCGGGCCAGCTGGGGCGCAACTACATGCGCCACACCACCGGCTCGGTCTACGCACGGTTCGAGGAGCCGGTGCACATGTACCGCGGCGAGACCATGGCCGGCATCGTCGCCGACGAGGCGCGGCTCGACACCTCCCGCGGCTTCGCCGGTGGATACTACTTCGAGACCCTCTCCCTCGGCCCGGCCTTCCTCGCCTCGTTCGTCGAGCCGGGAGCATGGGGTCCGGAGCTGACCCAGCTGCTCGACGCCTACGAGAACACCGCAGGGCTGTGGATCGTCGGTGAGGACATGCCCCAGGAGAGGAACCGCGTGACCCTCAACCCGGCCGTGCAGGACCAGTGGGGCCTCCCCGTGCCCGACGTGAACTTCGAGGACCACCCCAACGACGTCGCGATGCGCGAGCACGCCTTCTCCCGCGCGGACATGCTCTACGAGGCCGTCGGCGCGCTCGGCACCCACCACACGCCGCCGTACCCGTCGACGCACAACCTCGGCACCTGCCGGATGAGCGAGCGTCCGCAGGACGGGGTGGTCGACAAGTGGGGTGAGGCGCACGACGTGCCGGGGCTGTTCGTCAGCGACGGCTCGGTGATGACCACCGGCGCCGCGGCCAACCCGACGCTGACGATCGTCGCGCTGGCGATCCGCCAGGCCGAGCACATCGCGGACCGGCTGGCCGGAGCGGGCTCCTGAGCACCCAGCATGCAGAAGCCGGCACCGGGCTCGCGTCCTCCCTCAGACGCGAGCTCGGTGCCTCTGCGTGCACCGTGAGCGGACGGGCGATCGACCTGCTCGCCCATGCCCACGACGCCTCGCACTACCTGCTCCACCCGCAGGTGCTGGTGACGCCCACGGGGGTCCCGGACGTCGCCGAGGTGATGCGCGCCTGCGGTCGCCTCGGCGTGCCGCTCACCTTCCGCGGCGGCGGCACCTCGCTCTCGGGCCAGGCGCTGAGCGACTCCGTGCTGGTCGACACCCGCGAGGGGTTCCGTCAGATCGAGGTGCTCGACGGCGGGGACCGGGTGCGGGTGGGTCCCGGTGCCACCGTGCGGTCGGTGAACGCACGGCTGGCCCCGCACGGGACCCGGCTCGGCCCCGACCCGGCCAGCGAGATCGCCTGCACGGTCGGCGGCGTGATCGCCAACAACTCCTCGGGGATGCAGTGCGGCACCGAGCTGAACACCTACAACACCCTGGAGTCGATGGTCGTCGTGCTGCCCTCGGGCACGGTCGTCGACTCCGGTGCGGCCGACGCCGCCCGCCACTTCGCCCAGGCCGAGCCCGAGCTGCACCGGGGGCTGGCCGAGCTGCGCGACCGGGTCCGCCGCGACCCGCGCTCGGTGGCGACCCTGGAGCGGCTGTTCAGCCTGAAGAACACGATGGGCTACGGGCTGAACGCGTTCCTCGACCACGACGACCCGCTGGAGATCCTCGTCCACCTGATGGTGGGCAGCGAGGGCACGCTGGGCTTCGTCGCCTCCGCGGTCTTCCGCACCGTCGAGGTGCTCCCCCGGGCCGCGACCGGGCTCTACGTCTTCGACGACCTCACCCAGGCGTCGAGGTCGGTCCCCGACGTCCTGGCCACCGGGGTCGCGACTGCGGAGCTGCTCGACGCGGCATCCTTGCGGGTGGCCCAGCAGGACCCCGGCTGCCCCTCGCAGATCCTGCGGCTCGACGTACGCCAGCACGCGGCGCTGCTGGTGGAGTTCCAAGCGCGCACGGCCGAGGAGCTCGCCGGGCTGCGCGCGGACGCCGAGCCCGCCGTCGGCCGGCTGCCGCTGTCGATGCCGGCCGAGATGACCGCGGAGCCCCGGGAGCGGGCCAGCCTGTGGCGCACCCGCAAGGGCCTCTACAGCGCCGTCGCCGGAGCACGCCCCCAGGGGATGAGCGCACTGCTGGAGGACGTCGCGGTGCCGGTGGCCAGCCTCGAGGAGATGTGCCGGGGGCTGACCACGATGATGGACGCCCACGGCTACGAGGACTCCGTGATCTTCGGGCACGCGCGCGACGGCAACCTGCACTTCATGCTCAACGAGCGCTTCGACGACCAGCGGCTGCTGGAACGCTACGAGGCGTTCACCCACGAGATGGTCGACCTGGTCCTCGGGCTCGGCGGCACCCTCAAGGCCGAGCACGGCACCGGGCGGATCATGGCGCCCTTCGTGGAGCGGCAGTACGGCGCCGACCTCACCGCGGTGATGCGCGACCTCAAGCGGCTGGTCGACCCGGCGCAGACGCTGAACCCCGGCTCGGTGCTCACCGACGACCCGCGCGGCTGGCTGAGCGACCTCAAGCCCAGCACCCGGGTCGAGGAGGAGGTCGACCGCTGCGTGGAGTGCGGCTTCTGCGAGCCGGTGTGTCCCTCCCGGTCGCTGACCACCACGCCCCGGCAGCGGATCGTGCTGCGCCGGGAGATGGCGCTCGCCGAGGCCCGCGGGGACGACGACCTGGTCCTGGAGCTGCGCCGCGACTTCGAGTACGACGGCATCCAGACCTGTGCGGTGGACGGGATGTGCGCCACCGCCTGCCCGGCGCTGATCAACACCGGCGACCTGGTCCGCCGGCTGCGGGCCGCCACCGAGAGCCCCCGGGAACGCCGGGCCTGGTCGTTCGCGGCCGGGCACTGGTCCGCGGCCACCCGCGGGGCCGCCGCCGCGCTCACCGTCGCCGACCGGCTCCCGGCCCCGGTGCCGGTGGCGCTCTCCCGGCTCGGTCGCGAGGTCGCCGGTGCCGAGCAGGTGCCGCTCTACGACCCGGGCCTGCCCCGGGGCGGCAGCGCCCGCTCCCCCGGCCCGTCCGCTGCTCCCGCCGCATCGCAGGGCGAGCCGGAGGCGGTCCTGTTCGCCGCCTGTGTGGGGACGATGTTCGGCGGCGGGAGCACCGCCGCGCTGCGCCGGGTGTGCGAGCGCGCCGGCGTGGTCCTGCGAACCCCCGACGACCTCGACGGGCTGTGCTGCGGGACCCCGTGGAAGTCCAAGGGCCACCTCGACGGCTACGCCCGGATGGCCGACCGCGTGCGGGCGTCGGTGCTGGTCGCGACCGAGGGAGGCCGGCTGCCGGTGATCGCGGACGCCAGCTCGTGCACCGAAGGGCTGGTGCAGATGCTCGCCCCCTCCGGGGTCGAGGTGCGCGACGCCACCGACTTCGTCGCCGACCGGGTGCTGCCCGGCCTGCGGGTCAGCACGCCGGTGCCGGCGGTGGTGGTCCACCCGACCTGCGCGAGCACCGCCCTGGGCAGCACCGACGCTCTCGTGCGGATCGCCGGCTTCCTCTCCGAGGAGGTCGTCGTCCCGGCCAGCTGGGGGTGCTGCGGGTTCGCCGGCGACCGGGGGCTGCTCCACCCCGAGCTCACCGCGTCGGCCACCGCCCCCGAGGCGGCCGAGATCGCCGGACTCGCGACACCGGCCGGGACGGCGTACGTCTCCAGCAACCGGACCTGCGAGCTCGGCATGCACCGCGCCACCGGCCAGGAGTACCGCCACGTCCTCGAGGTCCTCGACGAGTCGACCCGCTGACCCGGCTCAGGCGTCGGGGACCGAGCCGTGGAAGTGCGCGATCCTCCAGTCCCCGTCCACCCGCACCAGCCACAGCGAGAGCCGGTGGCCGCACCCTAGTGGCTCTCCGAGAGCCTCGCCGGAGTTCGGGAGGAGATCAGGCGCGCTGCTCGGCCCCGTGCCGCTCGACCGCCAGCGCCACCGCTGCGTCACGGGCGGCCGAGGTCTCCGGCTCGGTCAGCGTCCGGTCCGGTGCCCGGAAGCGCAGCGCGAACGCCAGTGACTTGCGGCCCTCACCCACCTGCTGCCCGGTGTAGACGTCGAAGAGACGCACCGACTCGCACAACGTCCCGGCTCCCTCGCGCAGCGTCGCCGCGAGCTCCTCGGCCGGCAGGTCGGCTGCCACCACGAGGGCGACGTCCTCCTTGGCGACCGGGTAGGTCGAGAAGTCGGGTGCGGCCGGTACGACGTCCGCGCGGGACAGCAGCGCCTCCAGGTCCAGCTCGGCGACCGAGGTGCGCGGCGGCACCCCGAAGTCCCGGCACACGTGCGGGTGCAGCTCACCGGCGTGGCCGACCGAGATCTCGCCGACGAGCAGCTCGGCGCAGCGACCCGGGTGCCACGGCGCAACAGCCGCCGACCTCACGGTGAGCTCGAGACCGAGCGCCTCCGCGAGGACCCGCGCGGTCTCGATGACGTCGCTCCAGCCGGCTGCCCGACCCTTGCCCCACCAGCCACCACGGTCGCGCTCACCGCACACGGCGAACGCGAGGTGGAGCGGCTGGTGCGGGACGGCTCGGTTCAGCGCCTCCCACTCCTGCTCGCTCGGTCGGCGGTCGACGGGCAGGATCGGCGCGCCGCCTCCGCGCGGGAGCGTGACCGGGGACGCCTCGAACAGGGCCAGGTCGTTCGCGCCGCGGCTGACGTTGCGGGCCACAGTGCGCAGCAGCCCGGGCAGCAGCGTCGTGGTCATCAGCGGCTCCTCGCTGCTCAGCGGGTTCGCCAGCCGCAGCGTCGTACGCCGGGCGTCGTCGGCCTCGAGCCCGAGCCGGTCGAGGTCGGCCTCCCCGACGAACGGGAAGTTCAGCACCTCGACGTACCCCTGGCCCGCGAGCGTGCGACCCACGCGGCGGCGCAGGGACTGCTCGACGGTGAGGCCGCGTCCGGGCGGCGCCTGCGGGAGCACGCTGGGGATGTCGTCGTACCCGACGATCCGGGCGACCTCCTCGACGAGGTCGAAGGGGTCGTTGAGGTCGGGGCGCCACGGCGGCACCGTCGCGGTGAGCGTGTCCGCCGCCGCGTCGACCTCGCAGCCGACCGCCTCGAGGTTCGCGATCGAGGTGTGCGAGGCGATGTCCATCCCGGTGACGCGGGCAGGCAGGTCGATCGGGATCGTGATCGAGGGCTGCACGGGCGGCTCGCCGACGACGGTCACGCCGTCCTCGATGGTGCCGCCGCCGTACTCCGCGAGCAGCTCGGCGACCCGGTCGGCCGCGGCCTCGCAGATCGTCGGGTCGACGCCGCGCTCGTTGCGCTTGCCGGCCTCCGAGGTCAGCTTGTGGCGCCGGCCGGTGCGGAACATCGAGCGCGCGTCCCAGTGGGCCGCCTCGATCAGCACGCGAGTGGTGGTCTCGGACATCTCCGTGGTCTGGCCGCCCATCACCCCGCCGAGGCCGATGATGCCCGAGTCGTCGGTCACCACCAGGTCCTCCGGTGACAGGGTGCGGTCGTTGCCGTCGAGGGTGGTCAGGTGCTCGCCCTCGGTGGCGCGGCGTACCCGGATCGGGCCGGTGAGCTTGTCGGCGTCGTAGCCGTGGATCGGGCGCCCCAGCTCGAACATCACGTAGTTGGTGACGTCGACGGCCAGGGAGATCGGCCGCTGCCCGACGAGCAGCAGGCGCCGGGCCATCCAGTCCGGGGTCGGCGCGCTCGGGTCGAAGCCGGAGACGGTGCGGGCGACGAAGACCGGGCAGCCCTCGGCGTCGTCGACGACGACCGGGTAGCCGTCCGCGTTCGGCGCCGGGGTCTTCCGGTCGGCGGGGTCGTGGAACGCGACTCCGTGGGCGAGCGCCGCCTCGCGGGCGACGCCGCGCAGCGACAGCGCGTAGGCACGGTCGGGGTTGATCTCGAACTCGATCACCTCCTCGCGCAGCTTCAGCAGCTCGAAGACGTCGTCGCCCGGCTCCCCCGCGTCGGCGGGGAGCACCAGGATGCCGTCGTGGTCGTCGCCGAGGCCGAGCTCGCGGGTGGAGCAGATCATCCCGGCGGAGAGGTGCCCGTAGGTCTTCCGCGCGGAGATCTCGAAACCGCCGGGCAGCACGCCGCCCGGGAGCACGACCACCACGAGGTCGCCGGGGGCGAAGTTGTGCGCGCCGCAGACGATCCCCTGGGGCTCACCGGTCCCGTTGGCCGCACCGACGTCCACGGTGCACCAGTTGATGGTCTTGCCGTTCTTCTGCGGCTCGGGCTCCATCGTCAGCACGCGGCCGATCACCAGCGGGCCGGTGATGTCGTGGCCGGGGCGCTCGATCGCCTCGAGCTTGAGGCCGAGCGCGGTCAGCCGGGCGGCGAGGTCGTCGACGGAGACGTCGGCCGGGAGGTCGGCGTACTCGCGGATCCAGGAGACGGGGGCCTTCATGACAGATCCGATCCGAAAGCGTTGGAGAAGCGGACGTCACCCTCGAACATGTCGCGCATGTCGGCGACTCCGTGACGGAACATCAGGGTGCGGTCGATGCCCATGCCGAACGCGAAGCCGGTGTAGCGCTCCGGGTCGACGCCGCAGGCGGTGAGCACCCGCGGGTTCACCACGCCGCAGCCGCCCCACTCGATCCAGCCCTCGCCCTTGCAGGTGCGGCAGTCCTCCACGGCGGGCGACTGGCCGCGGCACACGAAGCAGCGCAGGTCGACCTCGGCGCTCGGCTCGGTGAACGGGAAGTACGACGGCCGGAACCGGGTCGTGATCCCGGCGCCGAAGATCGACTCGGAGAAGTGGTCCAGCGACCCCTTCAGGTGGGCCATCGTGATCCCGCGGTCGATGACGAGTCCCTCGACCTGGTGGAACATCGGGCTGTGCGTGGCGTCGTACTCGTCGGTGCGGAACACGCGGCCCGGGCAGACGACGTAGATCGGGGGCTCGCGGGTCAGCATCGTGCGCGCCTGCACCGGGGAGGTGTGCGTGCGCAGCACCAGGTGGTCCTCGGGCGGGTCGGCCCAGAACGTGTCCTGCATCGTCCGCGCCGGGTGGTCCGGGCCGAGGTTGAGCGCGTCGAAGTTGAGCCACTCGGCCTCGACGAGCGGACCCTCGGCGACCTCCCAGCCCATCGCCACGAACACGTCGGCGATCCGCTCGGAGAGCGTCGTGATCGGGTGCCGGGCGCCCTTGGTGGCCCGGTCCCAGGGCAGCGTGACGTCGACGGCCTCCTCGACGAGCATCCGGGCCTCGGCCTCGGCCTCGAGCTCGGCCTGCTTCTTCGCGAGCGCCTGGTTGACCGCGCCGCGTGCCTGCCCGACCCGGCGGCCGGCGTCCTTGCGGGCCTGCGGGGGCAGCGCCCCGATCTCCCGGTTCGCCAGCGCCAGCGGCGACCGGTCCCCGGCATGCTCGGTCCGCACCTGCTTGAAGCTCTCGAGGTCGGTGGCCGCGGCGATCGCCGCGAGGGCGCTCTCCCGCATCGCGTCCACCTGCTCCTCCTCCAGCGGGGTCACCTGGACCGGGTCGTACTCGGAGTTGGGGCCCGACATCGTTGCCTCTCGCTGGACTCACACGGAACAGTGCGCCTGCCAGTCTAGGAAGTCGGAGCCCGGACCGGCGAACCGACCGGCCAACCCACCGGCCAGCCGGTACCGCCTGCGGCTAGCTCCGCAGGTCCTCGCAGGGCCAGCGGACCTCGATCCGGGCGCCGCCGGAGTCGGAGTCGGTGATCTCGACCTCGCCGCCGTGGACCCGGACGAGGCCGTTGACGATGTACATCCCCAGGCCGCTGCCCCCGCGGACGCCGTGCTTCCAGAACTTGGTGAACACCCGCGCGCGGATGGGCTCGGCGATGCCCTCGCCCTCGTCGTCGACGCGGATCCGCACGCCGGCGAAGGGCTCGGTGATCGCCGAGACGCTGACCTGGACGGTGCCCTCCCCGTGGCGCAGGGCGTTGTCGACGAGGTTGGTCACGACCTGGGTGCACTTGTCGGGGTCCGCGGACACCTGCGGGAGGTCGTCGTCGTACGCCGACTCGATGGTGCGGTGCGTACCGACCCGCAGCGACTCCACGCACCGCTCCACCAGGGCCTGCGGGTCCACCGGCCGGGGGTAGAGCGGAAGCCGCCCGGTGTCGATGCGGGCCACGTCGAGGAGCTCGGTGATCAGCCGGGACAGTCGCTCGGCGTCGGAGTGCACCGTGTGCAGCATCAGCTTCTTCTGCTCGTCGTTGAGCCGGTCCCACTTGCTGAGCAGGGTGGAGACGAACCCCTTGACCCCGGTCAGCGGGGAGCGCAGCTCGTGCGCGACGGTGGCCACCAGGTCGGAGCGGTCCCGGTCCAGCCGGGCCCGCCCGCGACCGGAGCGGATCACCAGGCCGACGCTGCCGACGGGGCCGAACCGGCCCACCCGGTTGATCCGTCCGGTGACCAGGACCTCGACGCCGGCGGAGGTCAGCCAGGACTGCTCGGTGAGGCCGACCCGGCTGCCGAGCCCGTCGTATGGGTTGTTCACGGAGTACCAGTCGTGGCTCTCCTGGTCCTGCAGCGCCATCACGTCGCGGAGGTGCTGACCGGGTTTAGCACTACGGCCGAGCAGCCGCCGCGCGACCGCGTTCACCACGGTGACCACGCCGTCGGCGTCCGCGATCACGACCCCGTCTGGCAGCTGGTCGACGACACTGGCGCTGGGCTCCTCCTGGTCCACGGGCGTCAGCCTAGGGTGCGGGCGCCGTCTCGACGGCCGACGCGCTGCCGCCGAGAAGGCGCTTCTCCCGACCAGCGCTCACCGCACGGGCTCAACGCACGGGCCTCATCGCACCGGCTCACCGAACGGGAGCAGCCACGGCCCCGCGGTCGGGCACCCGGGGCGAGACGGTCCACCGGCCGAGCCGCACGCTGACCCAGGCGATGAGCAGGCCGGCCACGTCGTCGAGGGCGAAGTGCCAGCCCAGGTAGACGGTCGCCACGATCGTGGCGACCAGGTAGACGGCCAGCACGCGGGCGGTGCGGCGCAGGCCGTAGTACGCCGCCATCAGCACGATCACCGCGGTCACGCCCACGTGCAGGCTGGCGAAAGCGGAGACCTGCGCGAAGGCGTCCGGCGCCCCCGGGTCCGCGAGCAGGTGGGCGCGCTGAGCCAGGTAGCGGGCCTGGGTGTCCTGGATCATCGTGTGCGGCAGGCCGGCGAACTCCTGGGGGGCCGACCAGAACGGGCCCAGTGACGGGATCGCGTAGTAGCAGGCGACGCCGAGGATCCACACCCACACCATCGAGGCGACGTAGACCGCGCCCTCACGGAGCCGCTCGGTGAGCACCACCGCGGCGACCAGCGCCACCGAGACCAGCGAGGAGAACGACTCGTAGACGACCATCAGCACGTAGGCGGCAACGTGCTCGCCCAGCAGGTCGTGCAGCAGCACCGCCGGGCTGTGCCCACCGAGCAGCCAGCGGTCCGCGGCCAGGAGCAGGTCGTCGCGGGGGCGGTTGAACACGTCCCAGCTCTTCAGGTTGTGGTAGCACAGGTAGACCAGCTGGTAGGCCAGCAGCAGGCTGCCGGCCCCGGCCAGCCGCAGCCAGGTCCACCGCGCCCGTGCCGCTCCCCAGGCCGCGCGGGGCGTACGCCGTCCGCCGGCGCGACCGGCCCGGACCCAGCCGTCGAGCAGCACCAGCACGACCAGGATCCACAGCAACTCGGCCCCGCGGCCCCAGAAGAAGCCCCCGTGGGGGTCCCGCACCGGGATGCCGACCTGCGCCGAGCGCACCAGGGTGATCGCGGCGAACACGGCGACCACGGCCCACAGCCGCAACATCCACCCCGGCGGCCCACCGAGCGGCGACCCTGCGCTGTGCTGCATCTGCGCCTCCCTGGTCGGTTGTCCTGTCCTGGTCTGGAGGGGTCTGGTCGGGTCTGTCTCGCGGCGCCGTCCGGTGGGCGGTCGGCCTCAGTCGCGCAGCGAGGCGAACACGTCCTCGAGCCGGTCGGGGGCCCGGCGGCCGTGCTCGACGTACCACTCCCGGCCGAAGACCACCCAGAACAGCGGCAGCGGTAGCCGCGCGAACCGGTCGAGCGCCCGGACACCTCCTCCGCCCCGCCGCTGCGAGCCGTGTGCCGCGATCGCTGCCCGCTTCTGGCGCAGCGCCCCCCGCACCCCGACCCGGTGGGTGATCGTCCCGGGGTCGGCGAAGACCCGGGTGGTCGCCACCGGCGACGTGCCGAGCGGGTGGCCGAGCAGGGCGAGCAACCGCAACCCGGTGGAGAACAGCCGCCCCGGGACCGTCGCCTCCAGCACGACCGGCGTCCCCACCAGCCGGGCAGCGAGCACGCCCACCCGGTGCACCTGGACATGGTCGGGATGCCCGTAGCCGCCGTTGCGGTCGTAGATCGTGAGCACGTCGGCCTGCTCCTCGCGCAGCACCGCGGCCAGGTCGGCCGCGCACCGGTCGGCGTCGGCGCGGCTGAACGACTCAGGCCCACCCAGCCCATGGTCGGGCCCAGAATCCAGCCCGGAATCCAGCCCAGAATCCAGCCCGGAGTCGGCGAGGCCCAGCCCCACCACCCGGGCACAGCCCAGGATCCGCGCGGAGGCGGCGAGCTCGGTCATCCGTACGCCGGCGAGGGTGTCGCCGGAGCCGTCCCGCTCACCGGCCAGCCCGCGCTCCCCCGCGGTCGCCGTGACCAGGACGACGCGGTGCCCCTGCGCCGCCGTCCGGGCGAGCAGTCCGCCGGTCAGCAGGGCCTCGTCGTCGGGATGGGCGTGGAAGGAGACCATCGTGAATCGCTGCTCGCTCATCGCGACTGCTCCACGCGTGGTGCCGCGCCCCGGGCCTCGGCGTAGACGCGCTCGTGGGTCCCCAGGGACCGCTCCCAGGAGAGGCCGTGCGCGACGGTGCGGTTGTGCTCGGAGATCTCCTGGCGCAGCGGCGCGTCCTCGACGAGGCGGACCAGTGCACGCGCCAAGCCGGTGTCGTCGACGCCGAGCAGCCCGTCGACACCGTCCTCGATGAACTCCACCAGGCCCGTGCCGCGCCGCCCCACGACCGGGAGCCCCACCGCACGTGCCTCGAGCGCGGCCAGTCCGAAGGACTCCAGGACCGCCGGGGCGACGTAGACCTCGGAGTGCGCCAGCTCCTCCAGAACTCCCTCGGGGTCGAGCCGGCCGGTGACCCGGACCCGGTCCGCGACGTGCAGCCGCCGCGCGAGCCGCTCCAGCCCGCGCCGCTGCGGACCGTCCCCGACGACGGTGAGCCGGACCGGTCGGCTGGTCGCCTCGCCGACCGCCGCGAAGACCCGCAGCAAGTCCAACGGGCGCTTGCGGTGGGCGACCCGCATGGTGCTCACCAGCCGGACCTCCTGGCCCTCGGCCGGCGTCCGCGCACGGGGTGCGGCGTCGACCGCGTTCGGGATCACCTGTACCCGGGTGCCGACTGGCAGCCGGCGGCGTACCTCGCCCGCCGCCACCCCGCTCACCGCCGTCCAGGTCACTGGCGCCGAGCGCAGCCCGCTCAGTGCCGCGGCCAGCGCCGGGACCGGTCCCATCCCGCTCCACAGCGAGTGCACCGTCACCACCGTGGGCACCCCGCGGCGGGCCAGCACCCCGGCCAGCGGAGCGGTGAACGGCGCGATCACCGAGACGTGGGCGTGCACCAGGTCGAAGTCCTCGGCGCGGACCCGGAGGCCCTGGGCCAGCGACCGCGCCCGGATCACCTGCACCGGTCCTGCGTCCGCGCTGGTCACGGTCTCCGCGGTGCGGGGGCTGGAGGTGAGCACGGTGACGCGGGCGCCGTCGAGCGCCTGCTGCAGCGCCAGGCAGGCGACGTGCGCCTCGATGCCGCCGACCACCGGCGGGTAGTGGTCGGTCAGGTGCAGGATCCTCATGCGGCCGCCCCGGCCCGGGAGCGCGTCCCTCGCTGGCACCACAGCCAGCCCGCGAGCATGGCGCCGCCGAGCGGGATCTCCATCACCACCAGGAAGACGCGGCACAGCAGCACCCCGGCCACGGCCTGGACCGGCGAGAGACCGGACCCGACCAGCCAGGCGATCGCGCCCACCTCGGCGACCCCCGCGCCCCCGGGCGTGATCGCGACCAGGGTGCCGAGCCGCTCGATCGCCGCGGCCATCAGCACGACTGTCACCGGGGCCTGGAGACCGACCGCGCGCAGGCTGACGTCGAGCAGCGCCACCTGGGCCGCGATGTAGCCGGCGCTGGCGAGGAGCAGCCGCGGTGCCCCGGCGCGGAGCAGCCCGCGGACCCGGGACCAGCACTCCACCGTCTGCTGCCGCAGCCGTCCGAGCACCACGACCCGGCTGCTCGTGCCGGGGCTGAGCCGGTGCAGCGCTGGCACCAGCAGCGCCGCCGCCAACAGGCCCACCGCACAGCAGGCGGCCATCGCCCAGACGGTGGTCGGCACCTGCGCGGAGACCAGGACCAGCCCGGCCACCGCCACCAGCGGCAGCACCAGCTTGGTGAGCGCGTCCAGCGCGTTGGTGAGCAGGCAGTACGCCGCGAACGCATGGTTGCTGTGCCCCCACCGGGTCACCATCCGCCAGTTCAGCGCCGTACCGACGGCCCCGCCGAGCGGCACCACGTTGGCCACGGCGCTGCCGCTGAGGTTGAGCAGCAGGCTGCGGGAGACGCCGAGGCCGGGAAGCGCTGCGGAGAGCACCAGGCAGTAGACGGCCAGCCCGCCGAGCCAGATCGTGGTCAGCACGAGGAGCTGCTCGGCAGAGACACCCCGCAGGATCGCGGCGACCTCACCCCACCCCACGTGGGCGACGCCGTGGGTGGCGGTCCACAGCCCGCCGCCGAGCACCGCCGCCACCAGGAAGGTCCTTCCCAGCAGCCGCGCACACGCACTGCGTCGCGACCTGCGGATCCGAGGCACAGGAGTGATCTCCATCACTTCAGTACAGCAGGGCACGCCTGACCTGCACAGGTGGACCTTCGGCGGGCTACGGGCAGCTCTGCCTGCCGCCCGGCGTCCCGGGTCCGGGCAGGACCAGCCTCGCCCACGTGTCGTCGGCCCTGGCCCGGGACAGGTTCCAGCCCTGCCAGGAGTCCTCGGCGGGACGGAACCCCCGGAGCGCGCATGCTGCCTGCTCGGGCGGGAGCTCGGCGAGGGTGGGCACCGCGTCCGCGCTCAGCCCGCGCAGGTAGCCCCAGTCGACCTTGCCGGTGGCCTCGTACCGCTCGAGGTTGTGCCGCGCGATCCACGCGTCCGGGTTGGCGACCGCCAGGCCCAGCAGCATCGCGGCGCCGGAGAGCAGCGCCATCCGGGGCAGCCACCAGCCGCGCAGCCGGATGCCCGCCACCACGACCGCGACCACCACCAGCCCCAGCCAGAGCTCGAACACGTCGACCAGCAGCCGAAGCCGGGTGAAGCCGTAGGCGTCCTGGTAGAGGTCCATCCGGTGCAGCGCGGAGACCACGACCACCAGGGTGAGCAGGCACAGCACCCCCAGCGATCCCCGCAACCACCACTGGTCGGCGGGGGTCGTGCCCGCCTTGCGCGATGCCACCCACACCACCAGCAGGGTGAGCGCGGTGGCGACCGTGAGCTGGCCGAACCCCTGGTGCACGTACTGCGCGTAGGTCAGCCCCGTGACCCGGCGCACGTAATCGTGCCCGCCGAGGAACGCGGCGGCCTGCGCCGCGAGGAAGAGCACGAACACCGCGTCCACGAGCAGCACCGGCGCCAGCCACTCGAAACGGTGCTGGGCCGGTCGGCGTACGACGGGAGACTCGACGGCCGGCGGGTTGATGGCGAGGTACGCCGCCGCGAGCACCACCCCGCCGACCGCCACGGTCACGAACACCCGCAGGAGCACGCTGTCCCGCACGTCGGGGACGACCGTGTTGACCCAGTGGCCGAAGATCGCGTCCCCGCTGGCGAACAGGACGCCGAAGACGAGCACACCCATCACGGAGAGCGCGACCGTCCTGGCCACGGCCGCGCTGTTGCTGCCACCGGCGAGGACCCGCATGGTGCGGCCCAGCCAGGGCAGTCCGCGCAGCCCGGCGAACGGCCAGGCGATCGCCGCGAGCACCATCCCCCAGGCCGACCTGGCGCCGGTCACGGCCGCGGTGACCAGCACGACGGAGACCAGGACGCCGAGCGCCGTGAGCCACCCGGCGTCGCGGAACGTGGGCAGCAGGGCGAACCCGGTGGCCAACGCGGCGCACGCCCAGGCGAACGGCGTACGCCGCCGCCGGCTGACCCAGAGCACCACCAGGCCGGAGGCCAGCATCACCAGCGACGCCCCCAGGCCCAGGGCCGCGAACGGGAGCGCGAGCCCGGCGAAGACCCCGATCGCGAGGCAGGCGAGCAGCACCCCGCGCCTCGGCGGCACGCCGCGGTCCGGCCACACCTGGCCGAACAGGGAGTCCAGGACGCCCTCGGGCATCGGGCGCGGCGGCAGCGGTCGCGCCACTGGCGGGGACGCAGGCCCCGGGGCCGTGGGAGGTGGGGTCATCGTGGGGTTCCTCTCGTGGTTTCCGGGGGGTGCGGTGGGGGTGGCGTGCGCCGGCAGCTCGACGCGGAACCGGGCGCCGGCCTCACCGGCCCCGGGCTCCACCAGCCGGATCTGCCCCCCGTGCAGATCCGTCACCCACCGGGCGATGGCCAGTCCCAGACCGGTCCCGCCACCCAGCGGGTCGTGCAACGTGCCGAACCGCTCGAAGACCCGTTCCCGGTCCTCCGGCGCGATTCCCGATCCCTCGTCCGACACCTCGATGCGCACCAGCTCGCCGACCCGGCCCGCGTGCACCCGCACGGTCGCGCCGGCAGGGCTGTGCCGCACGGCGTTGTCCAGCAGGTTGGCCAGCAGCTGGTGCAGTCGCGAGCGGTCGGCGTGCACGACCAGGTCGGCCGGCTCGACACGTACGTCGAACCGCACCTCTCGCGCCGGGGCACCCGCCTCCCCCACGGCCTCGGCGACCAGCTCGGCCACCGGCACCTCGGTGCGGTCCAGGGGCACCACGCCGGCATCGACGCGGGAGAGGTCGAGGAGGTCGGCGACCAGGTTGCTCAAGCGCTCCGCCTGGCCGAGCGCGACCCGGATCGTGGCCGGGTCGGGCTCGCTGACCCCGTCGTCGAGGTTCTCCAGGACGGCGACGAGCGCCGTCAGCGGCGTACGCAGCTCGTGGGAGACGTTCGCGACCAGGTCGCGGCGCTGCCGGTCGACCCCGGCCAGGTCGGCGGCCATCCGGTTGAAGGCGCGCGCCAGCTCCCCCACCTCGTCGTTCGAGGAGGTCTGCACCCGCACGTCGTAGTCGCCGGCGGCCATCCGCCGGGCCGCCTCGGTCATCTGCCGCAGCGGGGAGGTCATCCCCACGGCGAGGAGCTGGGTGACGCCAAGTGCGAGCAGCACCGTCACCGGGATGCTCAGCGCCGCGGGCACCGTCCCTGCGCCCAGGGTCGCCAGGACCGCGGCGACCAGCACGCTGACGGCCACGAGCAGACCGAGCTTCACCTTGATCGAGGTGAGCTGGCGCAGCGGCTCGCGTGGGGCCGGAGCCGACATCAGCAGGCCTCGAGCGCGTACCCGACGCCGTGCACCGTGCGCACCCGCTCCGCGCCGATCTTCGAGCGCAGCGCCTTCACGTGGCTGTCCACCGTGCGGGTGGCGCCGGCACCGCCGTCCCAGCCCCAGACGTCGGCCAGCAGCCGCTCCCGGGTCAGGACCTGGCCCGGCTTGCTGGCCAGGGCGCCGAGCAGGTCGAACTCGGTGGGGGTCAGGTGCAGCTCCACGCCCTGCAGCCAGGTACGCCGGGCGCCCGGGTCGATCCGCAGGGCGCCGACCTCCATGCTCCGGGGCGGGCTCGCCGCAGCCTGGTCCACCAGCTGCTGGGCGCGGCCCACCCGGCGCAGCAGGGCGGCGACCCGGGCGACCAGCTCGCGCATCCGGAACGGCTTGGTCAGGTAGTCGTCGGCCCCGACCCCGAGCCCGACGAGCACGTCGGCCTCGTCGTCGCGGGCGGTGAGCATCAGCACCGGGACGGGACGGCGCTGCTGGATCCGCCGGCACACCTCGAGGCCGTCGAAGCCGGGCAGCATCACGTCGAGCACCACCAGGTCGGGGTGGTGCTCCTCGAAGGCGACGACCGCGCCAGGGCCGTCGTACGCCGAGACGACGCGGTGCCCCTCCGCCCGGAGCCGGTCCCCCACGGCCTGGTTGATCAGCGGCTCGTCCTCGACGACCAGCACGGTCGTGGGGTTCTCCGGGTCCATGTCAGGAGCGTAGGAGCGCCGGTGGTCGGGAGGTGTGCGCGCAACGTGAAGGTTGTGTGCAGATCGCGCGGTCCCGGCCGCCCGGTGATGCGTAGTGGGGCCGGGACGCCTACGGCAGGCGTGCCACGTAGTCGGTGAGCAGCTTGCGGGCGAGGTCCTCGGCGTGTCCGGCTGGGTGACCGTCGTCGTCGGAGCCCACGTTGACGGTGATGGTCACGCGGCCCTTGGCCACACGCAGGTTCACGGACTGGCGCTGCATGGTCCTGCCGTCGAAACCGAAGGAGCCCGAGCGAGAGCTGATGAAGCCCTCCCAACCGTCCAGGGACAGGTTCTCGTTGACGCCGGTACCTCGTTCTCCCGGGATGATGTAGTCGTCCTTCCGAGCCTCCTTGATGGAGTACTTCCCGGCGTAGACGGCGACCGCATCCTTCGCGGTCCGCACGTTCCTCTGCGCTGCTCCTGGACTCTCGTGCCGCCACACGTCGATGCTCGCGTCGTCCTCGATGACGGCCTCAGCGGCCGCGCGTTCGAGGTCGGCGCCCTTCGGGCTGCCCGGGAGCTCGAGCGCGAAGCTCACGCTGACGGAGGCACCCTCGTCGCGCTCAGGGCACATCGGGCTGTCCTTCTTCGGGCAGACGATCAGAATCTTCCTGGCCCCCGGAACGTCCGCCCTGGACGGCAGGGTCGCCTTCAGCTCCTGGAGGGTGTAGTCCCTCTCGGTGGCCGGAGCAGCAGACGTCGCCACCGGTTGCCTTGGTGTTGCCGCCGGAGCCGGCTTGTCCTGGGCGGGGGTTCCTCCACACCCAGCCAGCAGCGTGATCGTGGACAGGGCAGCCGCGACGCGCGCGAGAGTGTTGATGGTCGTCCCACCTTCTTGGTGTAGTTCGCTGACGGGCCGCTCCGTGAGATCGGCCGCGCAGCTGGGATCACGACCAGCCGTGGCCCAGGCGCGCGGCCGGGCGGCAGGTTCGAGGACCCTGGACCTGGTGCCGGCGGCGAACGCTAGCGCAGAGCGCGCGCGCTCGCATAGAGGCAGATCGCGGCTGCGGTGGAGAGGTTGAGGCTCTCGGCGCGCCCCAGGATCGGGATCGAGACGCGGTGGTCGGCCAGCGCGGCGAGGTCCTCGGGCAGGCCCCAGGCCTCGTTGCCGAACAGCCAGGCGACCGGCTGCCGGAGCAGGCCGGAGGACTCAGCCTCGAACAGGTCGGTCTCCCCTGCCCCGTCGGCGGCAAGCACGGTGAACCCCGCTGCCTGCGCGGCACCCACGCACTCGGCGGGGCTCTCGGCCCGGGCGATCGGGAGGTGCCACAGGCTGCCGACACTCGCCCGGACGGTCTTGTCGTTGTAGGGGTCCACGCTGTTCCCGGCGAGCACCACCCCCCGCGCTCCGGCCGCGTCCGCGGTGCGGATCACGGTGCCGGCGTTGCCCGGGTCGCGCACGTCGGCGCAGATCACGAGCGTGGGCGCCTGTGCCTCGGGGCTCGGCCCACTTGCCTCGAGGAGGAGGTCGAGCTCGACGTCGAGGAACCGGCACACCGCCACGATCCCCTGGGGCGTGACCGCTCCGCTCAGGGCGGCGACGGCTCCCTCGTCCGCCTCCCGCCACGGGACCCCGAGGTCGTCGACGGCCTTGCGCAGCGCGGCGTACTGCTCGGTCGCGGCCTCGGTCGCATAGACCTCGACCACCCCGCCGGGCAGGTGCAGCGCCTCGGTGAGCGCCTTGGCCCCCTCGGCGAGGAACAGCCGCTCCTCGGCCCGCGCACTGCGCCGCGTGAGCCGGCGTACCGCCTTGACCCGCCCGCTCTTCGCCGACAGCGGCCGCTCGGGTGGGGTCACTGGGTTGCCTGGGTGGTTGCGTCGGCGGCGGCAGTTTCCCAGGTCATGAACCAAAACTGCCTCTTCACACACGTGGTGGTGTGTGTGAAGAGGCAGTACGGGTTCATGACCTGGGAAACCGGACGAGCGTCAGGTCACGCCGAGACGGGCGCGTTGACGTCCTCGGGCAGGTTGGCCTTGGCGGTCTCGACGAGGGCGACGAAGGCCGGGAGGTCGTTGACGGCCAGGTCGGCCAGGATCTTGCGGTCGACCTCGACACCCGCGGCCTTGAGGCCCTGGATGAAGCGGTTGTAGGTGAGGCCGTTGGCGCGGGCGCCAGCGTTGATGCGCTGGATCCAGAGCTTGCGGAAGTCACCCTTGCGCTTCTTGCGGTCGTTGTAGCTGTAGACCAGCGAGTGGGTGACCTGCTCCTTGGCCTTGCGGTAGAGCCGCGAACGCTGACCCCGGTAGCCGGAGGCGCGCTCGAGGACGACCCGGCGCTTCTTGTGGGCGTTTACTGCCCGCTTGACGCGTGCCATTTCAGTACTCCTTTGAGATTCTTCGTGGTCCGCTGGTCGCGACCACCCGGGTGTGCACCCGGTGTGTCAGGGGGTGAGCGGGGTGACTTACAGGCCGAGCAGCTTCTTGGCGCGCTTCACGTCGGCCTTGGCCACCTCGGCGGTGCCCGACATGCGGCGAGTCACCTTGGAGGACTTCTTCTCGAGGTTGTGGCGCAGGCCCGTCTTCTGGCGACGGATCTTGCCGGAGCCCGTCACGCGGAAGCGCTTCTTCGCACCGGAGTGCGTCTTGTTCTTCGGCATCTGTGTCTATTCCTTTTCTCGTTACGCTTCGATCTCGGGGTCGAGGTTCTCGGAGCGACCGCGCTCCTTCTTCGGAGAGGGAACCGGGTGCGCCGCCTTGATCTCGGCGCGCTCCGCCTCCCGCTCGGCCGTGCGCTCGGCAGCTCGTGCGTCGCGCTCGGCCTTTACCT
The DNA here is from genome assembly GCF_058215735.1 of Nocardioides sp. Z30_9. Lineage (NCBI taxonomy): Bacteria > Bacillati > Actinomycetota > Actinomycetes > Propionibacteriales > Nocardioidaceae > Nocardioides > Nocardioides sp. Z30_9. The sequence goes on along the minus strand of NZ_JBZAJF010000003.1, from coordinate 428,961 downwards.
CGGCCTTGGCCTCGGACTTCTTCTTGTGCGGGCCGATCACCATGGTCATGTTGCGGCCGTCCTGCTTGGGCGAGGACTCGACGAAGCCGAGGTCACTCACGTCCTCGGCCAGACGCTGCAGCAACCGGTATCCCAGCTCGGGACGGTGCTGCTCGCGACCGCGGAACATGATCGTGATCTTGACCTTGTCGCCCGAGCGAAGGAACCGTACGACGTGACCCTTCTTGGTCTCGTAGTCGTGCGCGTCGATCTTCGGTCGGAGCTTCATCTCCTTGATGACCGTGTTGGTCTGGTTACGCCGGGCTTCACGGGCCTTCTGGGCGTTCTCGTACTTGAACTTGCCGTAGTCCATGAGCTTGCAGACCGGGGGTCGCCCCATCGGCGCGATCTCGACGAGGTCGAGGTCCGCCTCCTGGGCCAGCCGTAGGGCATCGCTCGTGGAGACGATGCCGACGGTTTCGCCGTTGGGTCCAACGAGCCGGACTTCCGGTACCCGGATCCGATCGTTGATTCGCAGCTCGGTGCTGATGGGTCCTCCTGTGGTGGTCTTCATGGTTGACCCCGGGAGAACATCCGCTGCGGCGCATTTCTGCCCCGACATGGAAGAAGGCTCCCGGCGTGACGCACGGGAGCCTCAGTCGTCGAGCTGATCGGCGACAGGCGTCACCCAACTCGTTGACCAGAACCCGACGACCTGGTGGAGAACGGTCGATGCGGGTGGGAGAAGGCCTCCGCTTGTCAGATCGGTACCACCCTCACGGGCAGGACTGATCGGTCACAGACAACTCTACTAGGCGGGGCCCGGTAATGCACATCAGCCGAGCACCCAGGCCCAGCCTTCCGCGTCGCGGACCAGCCGGTGGCCCTGGGCGAGGGCGGCGAGCTCCTCGGAGTCGACCACGAACATCACCGGTCCCGCGAGGTCGAGAAGCAGCGCCGACGCCTCGTCCTGGATCGCCGACCGGGCCGCCTCCCGCAACGTCACCGGCACCGGCCGCGGGTCGCTGCCGGGCTGGGTCTGCGCCCAGCGCTGGAGAGGCTGGGTCCCGGTGAACCCGAGCAGCGCCGTGCGTCCGTCCCGGCCGGTGATCAGCACCGCAGCCATGTCGCTGGTCTTGTCGTGGGCCAGGCCCTGCTTGTCGTACTCGACCTCGCCGAGCACGGCCACCACGGGGACGAGCACGCGCGAGTCCTGCAGCACGGCCAGGGTGGCGAGGTGCTGCTCGGCGCCCGGCGCCGCGTCGTACGCCGCCAGGGCGGAGGTGACCTCGGGGGCGGGGCGGCCGTCGTCGCCGGCGAAGCCCGGATCGGGAATGGTGCGCATCATCGCGATCCTGCCAGACCGATCTCTCGCCGATTCCGTAGGCTGGGGCCATGCCCCTGGCCACCGACGTCACCGTGGACTCCACCACCTGGGCCGCGCTCGCTCTCGTGCTGACCTTCGTCGGCGCCGCCCTCTCCTGGGTCGCCTGGCGCCGTCGCGGCGTCGCGGCCGGCCTGCGCGGCCTGGCCTGGACCCTGCTGCCCGTCGCGGCCTGGCTCACCGGCACCCTGAAGCTGGCCGCGAACATCGCCAACGACGTCGTCAACTGGGCCACCCGGCTGGTGTTCTCCCCCACCGTGTGGGCAGGCATCTCCGTGGCCGGCGTCGCCGTGGTGCTGTGGCTCGTCTCCGGCCTGCTGCGCTCCCGCGGCGTCGGGACCCGCGCACCCGCGAGGAGCGTGCCCGAGGCCAAGGCCGGGCCGGCAGCGGTCGAGAAGGCCCCCGCGAAGCGCGCACCCAAGCGCGGCAAGGCCGCCGACGACGACATCGAGGGCATGGACGACATCGAGGCCATCCTGAAGCGGCACGGCATCTAGCCGTGCCCCGTGGAGCCTTCGGCAGCGACGCTGCCCGCACGCAGCTTGCCCGACGCCTGGACGCCGCGGTCGCCCACCTCGAGGACCCCGCGACCCCGATGGTCGTGATCGACCTCGACGCGTTCGACGCCAACGCCGCAGACCTGGGCCGTCGCGCCGCCGGCAAGCCGGTGCGGGTGGCGTCGAAGTCGCTGCGGATCCCGGCGCTGGTCGAGCGCGCTCTGGCCCGCCCCGAGTTCACCGGGGTGCTCGCCTACACCTTGCGCGAGGCCCTGTGGCTGGTGCGCGAGGGATTCACCGACGACGTGGTGATGGGCTACCCCTCGGTCGACCGCGGCGCCATCCGGACGCTCCTGGCCGACCCCCGGGCGCCCGCGGCGATCACCCTGATGGTCGACGACCCCGCCCACCTGTCCCTGATCGAGGCCTGCGGGGACGCCCGGGGCGTGCGGGTCGCGATCGACATCGACGCCGGGCTGCGGCTCGGGCCCTCCCACGTCGGGCCGAAGCGCTCCCCGCTTCACGACGCCGACGCGGTGGCCGCGTTCGCCGAGCAGGTGGTACGGCGCGGCTTCGCGCTCGTCGGGGTGATGACCTACGAGGGCCAGGTGGCCGGCGTACCCGACGCTGTGCCCACACAGAAGGCGCGCTCGCTCGTCGTACGCCGGCTCAAGTCCGCCTCGATCACGCAGCTGGCCGACCGCAGGCGCACGATCGCCGACGCCCTCGCCGACCTGGCCGACCTCGAGTTCTGGAACGCGGGCGGCTCCGGCAGCGTGGAGACGACCGTGGCCGACCCCGTGGTCACCGAGGTCGCCGCCGGGTCCGGGCTGCTCGTGCCGGGCCTCTTCGACCACTACGCGAGCTTCGATCCCCGCCCCGCGGCCTTCTTCGGCGTCCAGGTCGTACGCCGCCCCGCCGCCGGTGTGGCCACAGTCGCTGGCGGCGGCTTCGTCGCGAGCGGGGCCACCGGCAAGGACCGCGCTCCCCTGCCCTGGGCACCACCCGGCCTGGCGCTGACCGGTCTCGAGGGCGCCGGTGAGGTGCAGACGCCGCTGACCGGAAAAGGAGCCGGGCTGCTGCAGATCGGCGACTGGGTGTGGTTCCGGCACGCGAAGTCCGGTGAGCTCGCCGAGCACACGAACACCGTGCACCTGCTCAGCGGTGACTCGTTCGTCGATCGCGTGCCCTCCTACCGGGGCCTCGGCCTGGCCTGGTGAGCACCGGCCCGACCCCCGCGTCCGACGCGGCTGCCGTGGTGGACCTGGCGCTGGCCCGGCCGGCGACCCTGGGCGCCGGGCGGCTGGTGTGCATCGACGGTCCCGCCGGCTCGGGCAAGACCACCCTCGCTGCCGCCGTGGGCGCGCTGACCGGCTGCCCGGTGATCCACATGGACGACCTCTACCCCGGCTGGTCCGGCCTCGCCGAGGTCGAGACCCAGCTCGACGGGCTGCTCACCCCGCTCTCCGCAGGCGCGACCGGCCGCTACCGTCGCTACGACTGGGTCGCGGGCCGGTTCGCCGAGACCGTGGCCGTGGAGCCGGGACCGCTGCTGGTGCTCGAGGGCGTCGGGAGCGGAGCCTCCCGGTTCGGGGCGCTGGTCACCGTGCTGGCCTGGGTGGAGGCGCCGCACGACCTGCGCCTGGAGCGGGGCCTGGCGCGTGACGGCGAGGCCTTGGCGCCCCACTGGGAGCAGTGGGCCCGCGACGAGGCGCTGGTGTTCGCCCGGGAGCGGACCCGGGAGCGTGCCGACCTGGTCCTCGACGGGACCCGGTGACGGGTTCGTCCGCTCAGGAGGGGGCGGTGCCGGGTGTGTTCGCCTCCACGGTCGCCCGGATCTCGCGCACCGCCCTGCGCGCCCGCTCACCGTCGGAGCCCTGCACCCCGACCATGGACACGGTGGTGCCGTCGGAGAGGTCGATCGTCCCCCACGGCGCTCCCCGGCGCATCGACACCGAGATCACCTGCGACCACTCGTAGTGGCGCTTGCGGAAGCCGTTGACCACGGTCAGCCCCCCGGCGGTGGCCGTCACCCGTGAGCGCACCAGCGCGAACCAGCAGCCGAACAGCAGCAAGCCAAGGACCACGAGGGTGCCGCGCTGGAAGGGGGTGAACTGGGAGCGGGTGTCCTCGGGGAGGAAGACCCACACCGCACCGACCAGGACGAGCAGCAGCACGCCCAGCGCCCACACCGCGATGCGGACCCCGAGGGGCCGCCACGTGTGCGGCAGGCTGGGGGCCGTCGTCTCCCGCTCAGAGCCGGCAGGCATGGATGTCGGTCAGCAGGATCGCGCGGGCGCCGACCCGGTAGAGGTCGTCCATCAGCTTCTGGGCCCCGTCGCGCGGCACCATCGCCCGGACAGCCACCCAGCCCTCGCGATGCAACGGCGACATCGTCGGGCCCTCCAGGCCCGGGGTCAGGGCGACGGCCGCCTCGACCGATGCCTGGGGGCAGTCGTAGTCCATCATCACGTAGGTCCGCGCCACCAGGACTCCGTCGAGCCGCCGCTTGAAGACCTCGAAGCCGGTCGGCTCCGGCGCGTCGGCGCGGGTGATCAGCACCGCCTCGGAGTCGAGGATCACCTCGCCGACGATCTCGAGCCCGGCCGCCTTCAGGGTGCTCCCGGTCTCCACGACGTCGGCGATCACGTCGGCCACGCCGAGCTGGATGCTGGTCTCCACGGCGCCGTCGAGGCGGATCACCTCGATGCCGCTGGTGTCGATGCTCATCTGCTCGAGGTAGCGGCGCACCACTCCGACGTACGACGTGGCGATGCGCTTGCCGGCGAGGTCCTCGAGCGAGGACAGCGTGCCGGGACGCGCCGCGAACCGGAACCGTGAGCGGCCGAACCCGAGCTGGCGGGCCTCGTGGGCCTTGGCACCGGAGTCGAGCAGCAGGTCGCGGCCGGTGATGCCGATGTCCAGGGTCCCCGCGCCGACGTACAGCGCGATGTCGCGCGGGCGCAGGTAGAAGAACTCCACGCCGTTGGCGGGGTCGAGCAGGCTCAGCTCCTTGGAGTCCGTGCGCTGGCGGTAGCCGGCTTCGCGCAGGATCTCGGAGGCGGCCGTGGACAGCGAGCCCTTGTTGGGGATCGCGATCTTCAGCAGTGGTGCAGGGGTGTCGCTCATGGGGGTCCTCTTACAGGTGGGCGTAGACGTCGTCGAGGGAGATTCCGGCGGCGAGCATCAGCACCTGTGCGTGGTAGAGCAGCTGGCTGATCTCCTCGGCCGCCCGCTCATGGCCCTCGAACTCGGCCGCCATCCAGGACTCGGCTGCCTCCTCGACCAGCTTCTTGCCGATCGTGTGCACCCCGGCGTCGAGCGCCGCGACCGTCCCGGAACCCTCGGGGCGGGTCGCCGCCTTCTCGCTCAGCTCGGCCCAGAGCCCCTCGAACGTCTTCACGCGCCCAGCCTATGTGCAAGGCGACCGCGGCAGGCAGTCGCCCGTGGCCCGGGCCGCGGCACCCTACGCCCGGCCCAGCTGCGGGAAGGCCTCGCGGAGCGCGCGGTACTGCGCGGTGTCGAGGTACGACGGGTTGCTGCCGGCCGGCATCCGGATCACCTCGAGGGTCATCAGGGTGGGCTCGGCGAGGATCTCGTCCCTGGCGACGAACGGCTCCAGCGGCTCGAGGCGCACCGGCATCGCGAGGTCCTCCCCGCGCTCCACGGGACCGGTGGTGTGGCCGGTCGCATAGATCCCCGCAGGGTGCTCGCGGTCACCGCCGCTGACCCACAGCAGCACCGGCTGGCCGGCGCGGATCAGCTCGGCGCGGTACGACGGGCGCACGCACCGGCTGGTGATGGTGCTGAACCGGGTCCGCAGCACCTCGCCGACCTGCAGGCTGGCCGGGCTGGCCTTCACCAGCCAGGCGCCCAGGGAGCTCTCGGAGACAGCGGGGGCCACGCGGGTCTCACCCGGCGATCTCGCGCAGGGTGCGCGCGGTGAGCAGCGCCGCGGAGGTGGCCTCGTAGCCCTTGCTCTCGCTGCTGCCCTCCAGCCCGGCCCGGTCGAGTGCCTGCTGCTCGGTGTCGCAGGTGAGCAGCCCGAAGCCGATCGGCACGCCGGTGTCCAGCGCGATCCGGTTCAGGCCGTCGGTCGCGGCCGAGCAGACGAACTCGAAGTGCGGAGTGCCGCCACGGATCACGACGCCCAGGGTGACCACGGCGTCGTACCCCTGGCGGGCGAGCGCCTGGGCCACCACGGGGAGCTCGAAGGACCCGGGCACCCGGACCACCGTGGACTCACCGACCCGGTAGCGCTCCAGCGCCTCGCGGGCGCCGGCGAGCAGACCGTCCATCACCTGCTCGTGCCAGCTCGCCGCCACCACGGCCACCCGGAGGTCGCTGCAGTCGACGGGGACGTCGGCGGGGCTGCCGTCGCCGCTCATGACAGCACCGTCTTCCCCGGCAGGCCGAGCGCCTCGGGGTCGAACCCGTCGAGGCCGTCGAGCTGGTGGCCCATCCGGTCGCGCTTGGTCAGCAGGTAGGCGAGGTTGTGGTCGTTGGGCCGGGGCGTGAGCGCCACCCGCTCCGCGACCGCGATCCCGTAGGACTCCAGGCCGGAGGTCTTGGCGGGGTTGTTGGTGAGCAGGCGCACGGACTCGACACCGAGGTCACGCAGGATCTGGGTGGCGGTCCCGTAGTGCCTGGCGTCGGCCGGGAGCCCGAGGTCGAGGTTGGCGTCGACGGTGTCCCGCCCGCCGTCCTGGAGCTCGTAGGCCTGCAGCTTGGCGAGCAGGCCGATGCCACGGCCCTCGTGGCCGCGCAGGTAGATCACCACTCCCCTGCCCTCCTTGACGATCAGCTCCATCGCCTCCTCGAGCTGCGGGCCGCAGTCGCAGCGCTCGGAGCCGAAGACGTCGCCGGTGAGGCACTCGCTGTGCACCCGGGTCAGCACGGGCTCACCTCCGCGGAGGTCCTCGGGGTCGCCGTACACCAGCGCGACGTGCTCGGAGTCGTCGATCGTGATCCGGTAGCCGAACGCGGTGAACGCACCGTGGCGCGTGGGCAGCGCGGTCTTCGCCAGCCGCTCGACGTGGCTCTCGTGCCGGCGGCGGTAGTGCACCATCTGCTCGATCGAGATCATCTTCAGCCCGTGCTCGTCGCAGAACTCGCGCAGCTCGGGAGCCCGCTTCATCGTCCCGTCGTCGTTGACGACCTCGACCAGCACGCCCGCCGGGGTCAGCCCGGCCATCTTGGCGAGGTCCACGGCCGCCTCGGTGTGCCCACGACGGACCAGCACCCCGCCCTCGGTGTAGCGCAGCGGGAACACGTGGCCCGGCCGGGTGAGCTCCCAGGGCTCGGTCGCGGAGTCGGCCAGGACCCGCGCGGTGTGCGCCCGGTCCGCGGCCGAGATGCCGGTGCTGACGCCGTCGCGCGCGTCCACCGAGAGGGTGTACGCCGTGCGGAGCTTGTCCTTGTTGTGCGGCGTCATCAGCGGGATCTCCAGCCGGTCGAGCATCCGGCCCGGCATCGGCACGCAGATGACTCCGCTGGAGTGCCGGATCGTGAACGCCATCAGCTCCGGCGTCGCCTTGGAGGCGGCGAAGATGATGTCGCCCTCGTTCTCGCGGTCCTCGTCGTCGACCACGACCACGGCCTGTCCGGCGGCGATCGACGCGATCGCCTCCTCCACCGTGTCGAGGCGGATCTGGCCCTGCTCGTGGGCCCGTTGGTTCTCAGTCACTGCTTCACCATCTTCTCGACGTACTTCGCGATCACGTCCACCTCGAGGTTGACGACATCGCCGGGTTGCTTGAAGCCCAGGGTGGTGCGGGCCAGGGTCTCGGGGATCAGGCTGACCGTGAAGCTCGCGGTGGTCGAGCTCGTCGAAACCTCCACCACCGTCAGGGAGATCCCGTCGACGGTGATCGACCCCTTGTCGACGAGGTAGCGGTCCAGCCCCTCGGGGAGCGATACCTCGACCAGCTCCCAGTGCTCGCTGGGGGTACGCCGCAGCACGGTCCCGGTGCCGTCGACATGGCCCTGCACGATGTGACCGCCGAGCCGGGTGGCCGGCGTGACCGCGCGCTCGAGGTTCACCCGGGCACCGGGGGCCAGCGAGCCCAGGGAGGTCTTCGCCAGGGTCTCGTGCATCACGTCAGCGGTGAACGAGTCGTCCTCACGGGTGGCCACGGTGAGGCAACAACCGTTGACCGAGATCGAGTCCCCGAGCGCGGCGTCGCCGGTGACCAGGGGTCCGTGCACGGTGAGCCGGATCGCGTCGCCCTGGTCCTCCAGGGCGGCCACGGTACCGAGCTCCTCCACGATGCCGGTGAACATGTCAGCGTCCTTCCTCGGGGGCGCCGCGACCCAACAAATGTTGGGTTGTGACGTCCTGATCGGTCGTTTCGGCGTTCCGATCCAACATTTGTGGGGCGGGGCCGCTCACCCGCCCGCTCATGGTGATCCGCACGTTGGTCTCGGCGCCGGTGCCGATCGTGGCCACGTCGGTGATCGAGAACCGGCGGGCGTCGGCGATCGTGGTGATGCCGAGGTCCGCGACGGCCGGGGTGCCGGCGCCGAGCAGGGCGGGGGCGAGGTAGGCCACCACCTCGTCGACCAGGCCGGCCTCGAGGAAGGCTGCGGCCAGGGTGGGCCCGCCCTCGAGGAACACGTGCTGCCGGTCGCGGGCGTGCAGCAGGTCGAGTGCCTCCCGCGGGTCGCGGGTCGCCAGCACGACGGTCTCGGCGCGGTCGTTGAGCACCCGTCGCTGCGGGTCGACGGGCCGCAGGCCCATCACCGCGCGCAGCGGCTGGTGCGGCAGGAGGTCGTCGTACTCGTCGCGAACGGTGAGCTCGGGGTCGTCCTGCTCCACGGTCCCGGTGCCGACGAGCATCACGTCGCACTCCGCGCGCAGGCGGTGGCTGTCGACCCGCGCGGCGCGCGAGGTGATCCACCGGCTCGACCCGTCGGCCGCGGCGCTGCGGCCGTCCAGCGTGCTCGCGAACTTCCAGGTGACGAACGGGCGGTGGTGCTCCATCGCGAACGTCCAGGCGCGGTTGAGCGCACGCGCCTCGTGCTCCATCAGGCCGTACTCCACCGAGATGCCGGCCTCGACCAGCGCCGCCTCGCCACCGGCCGCGACCTCGTTCGGGTCCGGCTGCGCGAAGACCACGCGGGAGACCCCGGCCTCGATCAGGGCGCGCGAGCAGGGCCCCGTGCGACCGGTGTGGTTGCACGGCTCCAGGGTCACCACGGCGGTCGCGCCGCGGGCCTGGGGGCCGGCCTCGGCCAGCGCGGCCGCCTCGGCGTGCGGGGTCCCCGCGCCACGGTGGAACCCCTCCGCGATCATCTGTGAGGACCCGGCCGCGTCGCTGCTGAGCAGCACGCAGCCCACCCGCGGGTTCGGTCCGTGGGGTACGCCGGGAGTGCTCGCCAGCTCCAGCGCGCGACGCATCGCGTGCTGCTCCGCCGGGGAGAATCCCATCGCCTGACTGTCCTCACTGGTCCTTGCGGGCACCGGGGGACCTCAGACGGCTCGCGGCGTCGCCGCGGGCCTCCTGCGTGCACTTCTCATCCGGACTTTGACCGTCGGTCCAGGAGTTCCACCTGGTCAACCGATCGCCGTGAGGCCACCGGGTCGCGGACTGTCACCGCCGGTGCGGAGTTTCACCGCCCCCAGAGCACGCGAGTCTTCACTCGTCGGGGCCAAGTCTGCCACAGCGGCCGGGGGCCGGCTCCGGTGACCTCGCTCACCCGATGTCACATCCCCGGCAGCGGCCGGGTCCACCCAGAAAGCCCAGCAGACCCAAGAAAGCCCAGCAGACCCAGGAGATGCCATGACCACCGACGCACCCATGACCCCCACCACCAACCGCGCGCGGGTCCCCCTCGAGCACCCCGGCAGCGGGCTCGCCCGGCTGCTCCGCTTCTGGACCCGCCGCACCTACGGCCAGGAGATGGAGCCGATGCTCGCGCTGCTGCACCACCGCAGGGTGACGACGGCGGTCGCCCGCTTCGAGCTACGGGTCGCGAAGTGGTCCGCCCTCGACGACGGGCTCAAGGATCTCGCCTGCCTCGCCGTGGCCTCGCAGATCGGCTGCAGCTGGTGCATCGACTTCGGCTACTACCTCTCCCGCGGCAACGGCACCGACGCCGCCAAGCTGGAGCAGGTCGCGGACTGGCGCTCCAGCACCGTCTACACCCCGCTGGAGCGCATGGTCCTGGAGTACGCCGAGGCGATGACCGCCACTCCCCCGCAGGTGACCGACGAGATGGTCGCCGACCTGCGCAGCGAGCTGACCGACGCCCAGCTGGTCGAGCTGACTGAGATCATCTCGGTGGAGAACCTCCGCTCGCGGACCAACTCCGCCCTGGGCCTGACCAGCCAGGGGTTCAAGAACCAGTGCGACTTTCCTCAGAGGTGAGCCGATGACCAGCGATCCGGTGCCCACGGACGCGGCGTCGCTGTTCGAGCAGCACCGCCCGGTGCTGGTCGGCGCGGCGTACCGCATCCTCGGCAGCCACGTCGAGGCCGAGGACGTCGTCCAGGAGGCGTGGATCCGCTGGTCCCGGGTCGAGCACCGGGACGTCGCGGAGCCCCGCGCCTACCTGCTCACCGTCACCAGCCGGCTCGCCCTGAACCGGGTCCGCGACCTGGCCACCCGGCGGGAGAGCTACGTCGGGCCGTGGCTGCCCGAGCCGGTCGCCAGCGAGCCGGACCCACGCGTCGACGGCGCTGCGGCAGCGCAGCTCGCCGACGAGGTGTCCATGGCGATGCTGATCGTGCTCGAGTCGCTGAGCCCGCTCGAGCGGGCCGCGTTCGTGCTCACCGAGGTGTTCGCGATGCCTGCTGCCGAGGTGGGCCGGGCGCTCGACCGGAGTCCCGCGGCGGTCCGCCAGCTCGTCCACCGCGCGCGCTCGCACGTGGCCGCTCGCCAGCCCCGCCAGGTCGTCTCCGGGGACCGGCACCGCGAGGTCACCGAGCGGTTCCTCGCCGCCGCGGCGGGCGGTGACGTGCCCGAGCTGCTGGAGCTCCTGGCCCCCGACGTCGTCCTGGTCACCGATGGTGGCGGCAGGAGGACGTCGGCGCTCCGGCCGATCCAGGGCGCCGACAAGGTGCTGCGCTTCCTCGCCGGGGTGCTCTCCAAGCCGGAGAGCGCGGGGGCCGAGTTCGCCCTGCGACCGGTCAACGGCGAGCTCGCGATCGTGGTGAGGCTGGACGGCGAGCTCGACGGCGTCTACTTCGTGACCGTGCAGGACGACCGGATCACCACGCTGCACGGCATCCGCAACCCGGAGAAGCTCGGCGCGATGTGACCCGTCTTCGCGGTGCCGAGCGCTGATAGCCTCGGCGCGTCGGAGCCGGTACGACGGGGGGCGGGGGCCGCATGGGGGAGACCGCTGAGCCGAAGGTGCCCAACCCCTATCTGGGCGCGATCCGCGCGGCTCGCGGGCGCAGCACCGGCCCCGCGCAGACGCTGGACACAGCGCTGGACGCCGCCGTGGCCGCGATGGAGTCCGGGGCCTGGGTGGGCGGGCGCGCCGACAGCTTCGCCGGGAGCCTGTCCGGCTGGCGCTCCTCCGCCCGGCATGCGTCGAGCGGCGCGCTGCAGGAGTTCGACGACGCGATCGCCGCGCAGCCGGAGATGGTCGAGCGCAACGCGTGGCAGGTCCGCTGGCGCAACCTCGGACCGATCTGATGGCCGAGGTCTCCATCGACATCGACGCCCTGGCCGACCTCGTCTCGAGCCTCGGCTCGGCGAAGGCCGACCTGGCAGGTGCCGCCGGCTCGATCCGGGGGAACCTGACCGGCGTCTGGCTCTCCACGGGTCCGCTCTCGCCGGTGGACGCGCTCGAGGGCGAGATCAGCTCGGCCGTGCGCGACCTCAACCGCCGGCTGGCGCTGGCGCGGGTCATCCAGCAGAGCACGCCGGGGATGTCGGTGGTCACCTTCGACGACTCCGTGCTCTCCACCGCCAGCGACACCGAGGTACGCCGCCGGGTGGACCGGGCCATGGAGCTGCTGAAGGTCGACGACGACGACTACAGCATGCGCGACGTCGACCAGGAGCTGGTCGACCTGCTCGTGGAGAACTCGCTGGACCCCTACTTCGCCAAGCTGCTGGCCGAGCGGCTCTCCCCCGAGGGGCTCGACCGCTACCTCAACGTGGTGAACCAGAAGCGCCAGAACATGTTCTCCGAGGGCGAGGAGGCCACCAAGGACTTCGACGCGCGCTACGAGCAGCTGCTCCGCGGCCTCGGCGAGACGCTCAGCCTGGCCAGCAGGGGCACCGGCGAGGTCGGCGTACCCGCGATGACCGCCACCTGGACCGAGTTCGTCGACGCGCACGGCGGTGACCGCACCGGCAGCATCAAGCGGCTCAGCCTGGTCTTCGGCCGCGGCCAGTGGTCCGACGAGTTCATCACCGGCATCTACCGCTCCATGCGCGAGATCGAGGGCGACGACGGTCCCGAGGTCTGGGCCAGCATGGACCTGGTCTTCGACCCCGACCTGGAGCGCTCGCCGGGCGCACGGATCATCGACGACCCGATGTACGGCGTCTTCAAGGCGATGCAGCACAACCCGGGGGCCGTCCGCGAGCTGTTCACCACCGGCGACACCACCGAGGTCGACATCAGCGACGACGACAGCGTCGCGGTCAACAAGGAGCTCTTCGACTTCCTGCGGCACCGCGGCGGGATGAGCGACGACGCCGCCGAGGCGTTCATGAACGCGATGGCGTCCGCGATCGGGAGCCCGCCGGTGGAGGGCACCACCGCGTTCCAACCGCTGCTGGCCAACGACCTGAAGAACATCGGGGACGCGCTCCAGCACGAGGCCGACGTGGCCGCCGAGGAGGCGGGCCCGCTGTGGAAGCAGATCGGGCACGGCCTGCTCGACGTCCTCGGGATGATCCCGGTGATCGGCGAACCCGTCGACTTCGTCAACGGCGTCTGGTACTACGCCGACGGCGACGTGATCAACGGGTCCCTCTCGATGGGTGCCCTGATCCCCTTCGCCGGCTGGGCGGCCACCGGCGGCAAGTGGACCAGGCACGCCCTCGGCGCCGAGGAGGTCGCCCGACTCACCCGGATGGCCGAGAACGGTGAGAACATCCGGATCTTCGCCAAGGACGGCAGGCTCCTCGACAGCGCCGCGGACCTGCGGCTGCCGGAGAGCTTCGCCGCCGACCGGTTCCTGTCCCCCGACGAGCTCGCGCGCTGGAGCGGCAGCCGCGAGTTCATGCGCAAGGTGATCGCGGGCAACCGGTTCAACCACTTCCTCAACCCGCGCTACCGCTACAACGAGATCCCGCTGACCACCGGCAACCAGCGGTCGTTCCGCCTCGACAGCTACACCCCCGGCGAGGTGATCGTGTCGCGGAAGCTGACCCAGTTCGGGGAGATCAGCGAGCAGACGGCGAAGAGCTACATCGACGAGTTCGTGCGCAAGTACCCGGCCGGCACCCGGATCGCCGACACCCCCAAGACGCGTGAGCTCGGGATCAACGGTCGTCCCCTCGACGGCGACATGATCCTGGAGGTGCCTCCCCAGGCCGGTGGCAGGATCCCCCGCGAGATCATCGAGTACGCCGAGGACCGCGACATCTTCATCCGTGACCTCAACGGGCACTTCTACACCCAGGCCCCGTGACCCCACCCATGACCGACCCGGAGAACGAGGAGACCATGCAGCACCTGTACGGCTGGAAGTGGAATCCCCGCAAGCAGCGGGTCGTCGACGAGCTGACCGAGGACCAGGCGAGGGCAACCTTCGAGACCGGTCCGCAGCTCGGCGTGATCGCCCTGCCCGAGACCGGTGAGGTCCCGGCGTACACCCTCGAGCTGAGCGCGGGCGCCGAGGACGTCGTGGTCACGAGGTTCACCGAGGGAGGATCCGTCGCCGCCCGGCTGCACTACCGGGTGCTGCCCGACGACCCGTCCGCGCTCTTCCTCTCCGATGTCAGTGAGTGGCTCTATCCCGACGACACGGGCTTCCACAGCATGAGCAGGGCGCGGGCCTACCGCTCCTACGCGTTCGGTCCCGACGGGACTGCGGAGGTGCGCAGCCGTCTCGCGGACGCGGAGGCAGAGACGGTCGAGCAGCTCACCGACGTCGATGTCTCCGACCACCGGGTGGACCGGGTCACCTGGGGCGACTGGGACCGGATCGGGCTGCACCAGCCGAGCGGCCCGCAGGCTCAGTGAGCGGAGGCCCGCTCGCGCAGCTGGGCGACCATCGCGTCGGGGTCCTCGGCTGAGTAGACGGCTGACCCGGCCACGAACACGTCCGCGCCGGCCTCGGCGCAGCGCTCGATCGTCTCCAGCGAGACGCCGCCGTCGACCTGCAGCCAGACCTCGAGGCCGGCAGCGGAGATCAGCTCACGCGCGCGCCGGATCTTCGGCAGGCACAGGTCCAGGAACTTCTGGCCACCGAACCCCGGCTCCACGGTCATCAGCAGGAGCATGTCGAGCTCGCCGAGCATGTCCGCGAACGGCTCCACCGGGGTGGCCGGCTTGAGCGCCATCGAGGCACGGGCCCCCTTGGCGCGCAGCTCCCGGGCAAGGCGGACCGGGGCCGCTGCGGCCTCGGCGTGGAACGTGACCGAGCCGGCTCCCGCCTCGGCGTACGCCGGCGCCCACCGGTCCGGGTCCTCGATCATCAGGTGCGCGTCCAGCGGCAGGTCGGTCGCCTTCGCCAGGCTCTCGAAGACCGGCAGCCCGAGGGTCAGGTTGGGCACGAAGTGGTTGTCCATCACGTCCACGTGCACCCAGTCGGCGCTCGGGATCCGCGCGACCTCGTCGGCGAGGCGGGACAGGTCGGCGTTCAGGATGCTCGGGGTGATCTGGATGCTCATGGTGGCTCCGATCCTAGGTGCGGCGCAGCAGCGCCATGAACATCGCATCGGTGCCGTGCCGGTGCGGCCACAGCTGGACCGCGCCCGGCAGGTGGGCCGACTCCGCGTCGGTGGCCTCCGGCACCAGCGACAGGGCGTCCTCGAGCCGGGCGTCGTCGCGCTGCCCGAGCACCGACCGGACCACCGCCGCGGTCTCCTCGACCACCGGTGAGCAGGTGGCGTAGAGGACGACGCCGCCGGGCCGCACTGAGTCCAGCGCGCTGGTGAGCAGTGCCGCCTGGAGGGGCGCCAGGTCCTCGACGTCGGCGCGGGTACGCCGCCAGCGACTCTCCGGACGGCGGCGCAGGGCACCGAGCCCGGAGCACGGCGCGTCGACCAGGACCCGGTCGAAGGTGGCCGGCGACCAGGGCGGCACGAGGCCGTCGCCGGTGACCACGTCGCCCGGGGTCAGCCGCATCGCCTGGGCGACGAGCTTGGCCCGGTGCGGAGCGCGCTCGTTGGCCAGCAGCCGGGCGCCTCGTTCGTCGGCCAGGGCTGCCAGCAGCACCGCCTTGCCACCCGGCCCGGCGCACAGGTCCAGCCAGTGCTCGTCGCGGCCCTGGACGCCGGCCCTGGCCAGAGCGAGGGCGACCAGCTGCGACCCGGCGTCCTGGACCCCGGCCCGCCCCTCACGGACAGCCGGTACCTCCCCCGGGTCACCGGAGTCCAGCGTCACCCCGAGCGGGGAGATGGACGGCTCCTGCGAGCCCGCCGCCGCGAGCTCCTCGACCGTGGAGAGTCCCGGTCGCGCGGCCAGGGTCACCAGCGGCCGCTCGTTGTCGGCGCGCAGCAGGTCCTCGAGCTCGTCGGGCCGGTCCAGCGCGGTCGCCAGGGCAGCCACGATCCACTCCGGGTGGGAGTGCCGCACCGCCGGGGACGCGTCCAGGAGGTCCATCCAGGACTCGAGGTCGTGACCGGCCAGCTTGCGCATCACCGCGTTGGTGAACCCGGCGGGCTTGTGGCCGATGCGCGCACGCACCAGCTCCACGGTGCTGGTCACCGCGGCGTGGTCGGGCACGCGCATCCCGAGCAGCTGGTGGGCGCCGAGGCGCAGCGCGTCGCGCACGGCCGGGTCGGGAGCGCGACCGGCCAGGTGGTCGATCACCGCGTCGTAGCTGCCCAGCCCGCGCAGCGTGCCGCCCACGAGCTCGGTGGTGAAGGCGGCGTCGCGTCCGGTGATCTCGCGCTCGCGGAGCACCTGCGGCAGCACCAGGTTGGCGTAGGCGTCGTCCTCACGCACGGCCACCAGCACGTCGTACGCCGCCAGCCGGGAGGCGTCCACCTTCGGCTTGTCCGGGAGCCTCTTGCCCTGCGCCGTTCTCTCCTGGGCCGTCTTCTTCTCCTGGGCCCCGCCGCGAGCCGGCTTGCCGGGCGTGCGCTTGCCTGGGGTGCTGCTCATGCCAGGAACTCGCGGACCAGCTTCTTGGGAGCTGTCGCCAGCCAGGCATCGGTGATGACCTCGGCGAGCTCGTCCCGGGTGATCTCCCCGAGACGGGACTGTTGCACCAGCACTGCGTTGTACCCCTTGAAGTGGTCGATGGTGAAGAACGGCCCGGCGGCCTCGACGAGCGCGTCCTTGTCGTCCGGGTTCGCGGTGCGGATCACGAGGAGGTCGTCGTACTCCGCGCCCGTCGCCGGGTCGATGGCCGACCGGTGCGGCTTGCGGTAGAGCACGAACCCGCGGCCCTTGTCGCCCTTCTCCCGCAGCGGCACCAGCCACGTGGGGACGTCGCCCCAGGAGGTGCCGAACCAGGTCTGTGGCAGGCCGCGGCAGATCTCGTCGACGTCCTCGGGCCGGGCCGGTGGCGACGGGGTGGACGACTGGCTTGGCATGGCGCCGACGCTACCCGCCGAGCCGGGCACCGGACTCCAGCCGGACACCGCGCGCCCAGTCGGCGGCGTCCATCTCCTTCTTCCCGAACGGCTTGACCCGGCCGAGCCGGACCGGCTCGGTGCCGGTGCCCACGAACACGGCGTTCTTGGTGACCTCGAGACGACCCGGCTCGAGCAGGTCGCGGTCGACGTGGAGCACGGGGCCGAGCTTGATCCGCTCCCCCTCGAACGTCGACCAGGCGCCCGGCGCCGGGGTCATCGCCCGGACCCGGCGGTCCACGGCGACGGCCGGCTCGGACCAGTCGACCTCCGCGTCCTCGACGGTGATCTTCGGGGCGAAGCTGATCCAGTCCTCGGGCTGCTCACGCGCCTCCAGGGTGCCGTCCTCGATGCCGTCAAGGGTCTGCACCAGCAGGCCGGCACCGCCCTCGGCGAGGCGGTCGAGGAGGTCGCCGGCGGTGTCCTCGGGACGGATCGTCTGGGTCATCAGCCCGAAGGTGGGACCGGCGTCGAGCTCCTTGACGATCCGAAAGGTGGTGGCCCCGGTGACCTCGTCACCGGCCCAGATGGCGTGCTGCACCGGCGCCGCACCGCGCCAGGAGGGCAGCACCGAGAAGTGCAGGTTGACCCAGCCGTGCTCCGGGATGTCCAGCGCGGACTGCGGGAGCAGCGCGCCGTACGCCACCACCGGGCAGCAGTCGGGTCGCAGCGCCCGCAGCTCCTCCTGGAAGGCGGGGTCGCGCGGGTGCTCCGGCTTCAGGACGGGGACTCCGAGCTCAGCCGCCCGCAGCCCGACCGGGGAGGCGACCAGCTTGCGCCCGCGGCCGGCCGGGGCGTCGGGCCGGGTGACGACGCCGACGAGCTCGTGCCGGCTGGCTGCCACCGCCTCCAGCGCGGGTACGGCGACCTCGGGGGTGCCGGCGAAGACGACCCGCACTAGATTCCGAGCCCGTTGGTGGCGTGCGGCGAGAACTTCACCTGCGGGGCATTGGCGCCGAACCACTCCGCCTCGCGGATGAACCGCATCGCCTCGCGCCGGGCCTCCCGGTCGAGGCGGTCCACGAAGATGATGCCGTCGAGGTGGTCGGTCTCGTGCTGGATCGCCCGCGCGAGCATCTCGCTGCCCTCGACGACCACCGGCTCGCCGTGCATGTCGAAGCCGTGGGCGACGACCGAGAGGGCCCGCTTGCAGTCGATGGTGAGCCCGGGGATCGACAGGCATCCCTCGGGGCCGTCCTGGATCTCCTCGGAGAGCCGCAGCTTCGGGTTCACCAGGTGGCCGAGCTCGCCGTCCACGTTCCAGGTGAACACCCGCAGCCCGACGCCGAGCTGGGGCGCGGCCAGTCCGGCCCCCGGCGCCTCGAGCATGGTGTCGGTGAGGTCCGCGACCAGGGTCCGCAGCTCCTTGTCGAAGTCGACGACCGGCTGCGCGGGAGTGCGCAGCACGGGGTCACCGAAAAGACGGATGGGTCTGATGGACACGCGTGCTCCTCTGCTGGTGGGTCGGCGGCAAGTCTAGGAGCGGCGGGGTCACGGGTCAGCCCGGGCCGTCGCCCGACCGTCCCGGTGGCAGGCCCGGCCGGGCCCTCAGCCGAGCTCGGCGGGGTCGACCTCGACCCGCACGTGGGCCAGCTTGCGGGTGGAGCGCTGCGCCTGGAGGGCTCCGAGGGCGGCCGAGAGCGCGGGTCCGGCGCTCCTGGGGACCCGCACCACGTAGCGCACCGCGGCCTCGTCGCCGGCGCCGATGGGCAGGTCCCGCACGGAGTCCCTGGTGCCCGGCACCGGCACCGGGCCCAGCACCTCAGCCCCCGGTGGCAGCTGCAGGGCGGCCACGGCCTGCTCGAGGTCGTCGGGCTCCCCGGTGATCGTGGCGACCCGCGACGCCGGCGGCAGGTGGGCGGACTGTCGCTCCTCGATCTCGCGCCGGGCCAGGCCACCTGGGTCCCACCGCAGCAGGGCCTGCAGCCCCGGGTGGGAGGACTCGCCGATCGCGAGCACGCGGCCCCCCTCGCTCGCCGGGCGAACCAGGGCGGCGGCGTTGGCCCAGCGGCGCACCGCCTCCTCGGTCGCCCGCAGGTCCGAGCGCGCCAGCAGCAGCCAGGTGTCCATCAGCACGACGGCCTCGTAGCCGCCCGGCGCAACCGGCTCGGCGCCCGGGGTCGCGACCACGATCGCGGGCGTGCTCTCCACCTCCGCCAGGACGCGGTCCCCCGAGGACGAGACGCGGACCGGCACCCCCGGGATCGCCCGGCCGAGCTCCTCCGCGGTGCGGGCGTCCCCCAGGACGGGCGCACGCAGCCCGTGTCCCCCGCACTCGCCGCAACGCCAGGCCGGCACGGCCGTCGCGCACCAGGTGCACTCGGGTGGTCGCGCGGGCCCACGCAGCCGGAGCGGGCCGTGGCACGCCGGGCACAGCGCCGGAGTGCGACAGCGGTCGCAGGACAGCCGGGTCGCGTAGCCCGCGCGTGGGGTCTGCACCAGCACCGGCCCCCGGCGTACCGACTCCCGCAGCAGGGTGAGTGCCTCGCTGGGCAGCCTGGCCGAGCGCGCTCCCGGGTCGCGGGCGAGGTCGTGCTCGGAGTCGCCGGTCAGGCCCACCGAGATGCGGCGGCGTACGACGTCGCGCGGCGCCACCACCTCGGTGGCCCACCCGGTGCGCAGGAGGTACTCCGCCTCCACGCTGCGCGCGTGCGCCGCCAGGATCGCGGCGGCCCCCGTCTCCTGGGCCCGCATCAGCAGCACCTCACGGACGTGCGGGTACGGCGCCCGCGGCTCCTCGTGGAGGTCGTCCCCGTCGTCCCAGACCGCCACCAGCCCGAGGTCCTGCACCGGCGCGAACGCAGCGGCGCGGGTGCCGATGACGACCCGGACCGCCCCGCGGCGGATCGCGAGGAACGCGCGGTAGCGCTTGGCCGGTCCGGAGTCGGCCGCCAGCACGACGTGTCTCCCCGCGCCCAGGCGCGCGGTCAGTGCGGCGTCGAGACGGTCCACGTCGCGGCGGTCCGGCAGGCACACCAGCGCCCCGCGGCCCGCGGCCGCCGTCAGCGCGACGGCCTCGGCGAGCAGCTCGGCCCAGTCGTCGCCGGGCACGACCGTCCACACCACCCGCGGGGACCGGCCCTGCGCCAGCGCCTCCAGGACCCCGGCCGCCTCGGGATAGTGCGCGGTCAGCTCCGGCCGCGGCTCGACGCTGACCGGGGGTGCCGGATCGGAGGTCTCCTTCTCCACGGTCGCGTGCCGGGGCGGCACCGCGAGGCGAAGCACGTCGGAGCGGGTCCCGGCGTACCGCTTGGCGACGGCACCGGTGAGCGCGGCGACGTCGGGGCTGAGCACCGGCTCGGCACCGACGACGCGGCGCAGGGGCTGAAGCCGGCCGGTGTGCTCGGTGGTGGCGGCGCGCTCGATCACGAACCCGTCGACGTCCTGGCCCGCGAACCTCACCTTGACCCGCACCCCGGGCTGGGCGACGGCGGACATCGTCTCGGGCACGGCGTAGTCGAAGGGCCGGTCGAGGTGGGCGAGCGCCACGTCGACCAGGACCCGGGCGACCGGGTCCACCGCGGCCACGGGGACCGGCTTGCGCTCCTTGGGCGGCTTGGCCTTGCGAGCGACCGCCTTGACCCGTTCAGGCGCCGGGAGCAGCGCCGGCTGCTCCTCGTCTCCTGTGGTCACACGCGCATGCTTTCACCCGGGAGTGACAGGTCCCGCGCACCCCGGCGGTCAGCGCTTCGGCAGCTCGTAGGCCCGGCCGTCGAGGCGGTGCGTGGGCTTGATCTTCATCGCCTTGAGGATCGTCGGCACGATGTCGACCGACCGGACGCCACCCTTGAGGTCCTTGGACCCCACGTTGGCCCCGGCGAAGAGGATCGGGATCTGCTGGGAGCGGCGCTGGATGCCGCCGTGGTCGCCCTTGACCGAGTACGTCGTGTCGTCGACCAGCGTGGCGATCACGTCGGCGCCGTGGTCGGCCGCGGTGGTGTTCAGCAGCTCCTGGGCCTTGCTCTTGAACCAGGCCCGCTCCCCCTTCGAGGGCATCCGGTCCCAGCGCACCGGGGTCACCCGGTCGAAGTGGCCCCCGTGCCGCTTCCACACCGCGGAGACGCCCGGCATCTTCGCCATCACGGCCGCGGCCTGCTTGACCTTCGCCGGGGACTGGTCCTTCAGCCAGGCGCGGACCATCGAGTCGGAGTAGGTCATCGCCACGTTGCCGGTGGCCACCAGCGGCTTCAGGGCGTCCTGCGGGTCGAGGTACTCGTCGTTCTCCAGGCTGCCGTAGTACCAGTTGTAGTAGCCCTGGCCGGCGGCGTCCTTGCCGTGGAAGTGCCGGCCGGGGACCGAGCCGTGGTCGGAGGTCAGCACGACCAGGGTGTCCTCGATCTCGCCGGTGCTGCGCAGGTGGCTCATGATCTTGCCGACCTGCTGGTCGGCGACCTGGGTGGACGCGTCCATGTGCGTCATCGGGACGGGGCCGCCCGGGTCGTCCATGGCGCCCCACATGTGCGCCGCCTTGTCCACGCCCGGGAGCGTGACGAACACGCCGCTCCACTTGCGCTCGTTCTTCATCGTGGCGATCGCCGCGTCGGCCGCCCACACGTCCCCGCCCTGGTGGGCCGGGTCGGTGCCGACCGTGTACCGGTTCCCGTCCAGGGGGTACATCCAGGCCGGCGAGACGTCGGTGTCGTACTTCAGCGAGGACGGCGAGTTGACGTAGAAGCGGCCGCACTCGGGAGCGGAGAGGTAGGCGGGCACACCGATGCCGGCGGGGCCGCGCCAGTTGTTCGCCGCCGCGCCGTCGCAGTTGTAGGACCGGCCCGAGAACGTGATCGTCCTGTCCGCGTGCGCGCCGCCGAGTCCCCAGGCGGCGTACGACTTCGGGCTGATCGCGACCACGGTGGAGCCGGGGCGCTTGGCGTGGAGGTACTCCGCGAGCTTCGGGTAGCCCGCGTGCTCCTGCAGCGGGAAGATCTCCTTCTCGGAGAAGTTGCTGGTCAGCCACATGTTGCCGGGTCTGTCCGGGTTGTCGGGGAGCACCCCGTCGACGTCGCGGTAGCCCTCGTCGGCCCAACCCATGTTCTTGGGCAGCGCCCCGGTGGTGATCACGTTGTGGGTGACCACGGTGACCGCACCGAGGTGCCCGAGGTAGGAGTTCGGCGCGTCCGCGCCGGTGCGCATCAACGCCTGCACGTTGCGCATCTTGTACTTCTCGACGATCTCGCGGTTCAGCCCGTCGACCACGATGACGACCACCTTGGTCGGGGTGTGCGCCTTCGGCGGCAGCTTCCTCGTGGCCGTCGCGCCCGGGGCGGAGAGTCCCACCAGGGCCAGCGACACGGCCAGCAGGGTGGGCAGGACGAGACGGGACCGACGCATGCGGGACCTCCGGGGTGACGAGGCCGGGTACCCGGCGCTCGATGCCCGCGAAACTAGCACCGCGCGGGTCCGGAGAGATATAGCGCGCGCGGGTCCGGTTTCCCAGGTTCTAGACCTGGGAAACCGGCCGGCCCAACCCGAGGAAGCCCGAAGCCAGCCCGAGCAGCAGGCTCAGGCGCCCGCGGCGGCCTTGAGCTTCTCGGCGCGGTCGGTGCGCTCCCAGGTGAAGTCGTCGAGCTCGCGCCCGAAGTGCCCGTAGGCAGCGGTCTGGGCGTAGATCGGCCGGAGCAGGTCGAGGTCGCGGATGATCGCGGCGGGCCGCAGGTCGAAGACCTCGAGGACTGCCTTCTGGATGACCTCGTCGGAGACGATGCCGGTGCCGAAGGTCTGCACGAAGACGCCCACGGGCTGCGCCTTGCCGATCGCGTAGGCGACCTGGACCTCGGCGCGACGGGCCAGCCCGGCGGCGACGATGTTCTTGGCCACCCAGCGCATGGCGTACGCCGCGGAGCGGTCCACCTTGGACGGGTCCTTGCCGGAGAACGCCCCGCCACCGTGACGGGCCATGCCGCCGTAGGTGTCCACGATGATCTTGCGACCGGTCAGGCCGGCGTCACCCATCGGTCCCCCGACGACGAACACGCCGGTCGGGTTGACGAGCAGGCGGTAGTCCTCGGAGGGGATCTCGAAGCCGGCGAGCACGTGGTCGATCACGTGCTCCTTGACGTCGGCCTCCAGCCGCTCCAGGGTCACGTCGTCCGCGTGCTGGGTGGAGAGCACCACGGTGTCCACCCGGACCGGGCGGTCGTTCTCGTCGTACTCGATGGTGACCTGGGTCTTGCCGTCCGGGCGCAGGTAGCCCAGCGTGCCGTCCTTGCGGACCTCGGTGAGCCGCTCGGCGAGGCGGTGCGCGATGGTGATCGGCAGCGGCATCAGCTCGGGGGTGTCGTCGGAGGCGTAGCCGAACATCAGCCCCTGGTCGCCCGCGCCCTGCTTGTCGAGCTCGTCGGAGGACTCGCTCACCCGCGACTCGTGGCCGTGGTCCACGCCGGCGGCGATGTCGGCGGACTGGCCGCCGATGGCGACCTGTACGCCGCAGGACTTGCCGTCGAAGCCCTTGACGGAGGAGTCGTAGCCGATCTCCAGGATCTTCTTGCGGACCAGGTCGGCGACCGGCGCGTAGGCGTTGGTGCGCACCTCGCCCGCCACCACGACCAGCCCGGTGGTCAGCATGGTCTCCACCGCCACGCGGAGGTTCGCGGTGTCCGAGTCGTTCGCGAGCAGGTAGTCCAGGACCGTGTCGCTGATCGCGTCGGCGATCTTGTCCGGGTGACCTTCGGTCACGGACTCGGATGTGAACAGTCGTCCGGTCACTTCAAACTCCTACGCGGTGGGGTGCACGACTCGTGGCAGCCGATCGTGCCGCTTCTCGGCGGGCCGAGCCTAACTGACCGTCTCACGGCTCAGACACCCGTCTCACTGGGTGTCGGACGACTCCGTGGACGGGCGCAGGTCCGCTACCCGGTCCCAGATCACGTGGGCCAGCGCTGCCTTCGACCCGAGCGGGACGGTGACCGCGCTCCCGTCGGCGGCGAGCACGACCGCCTCGTTGTCGGTCGACCCGAACACCGCTCCCCCGCCCACGTCGTTGACCACCAGCAGGTCGCACCCCTTGCGGGCGAGCTTGGCGCGTGCGTGCTCCATCACGCTGCCGCTCTCGTCGCCGGTCTCGGCGGCGAAGCCGACCACGACGATGTGCTCGTTGGGCCGCTCCGAGGCGAGGTGGGCCAGGATGTCGGGATTCTGGGTCAGCCGGATCTCCGGTGCTGTGCCGTCCTCGGACTTCTTGATCTTCGAGGTGCTGCTGCTCTCGGGACGGAAGTCGGCGGGCGCTGCCGCCATCACCACGGCGTCCGCGGCCGACGCTGCCTCGAGGACCTGGTCCCGCAGCTGGGCCGTCGTCTCCACCCGGACCACCTTCACCCCGGCGGGGTCGGGCAGGCTCACGTTGGCCGCGACCAGGGTGACCTCGGCCCCGCGGGCGGCCGCGGTGCGGGCGAGGGCGTATCCCTGCAGTCCCGAGGACCGGTTGCCGATGAACCGGACCGGGTCGAGGTACTCGCGGGTGCCGCCTGCCGAGACCACGACCCGCATCCCGGCCAGGTCCTGGACCGGCGCTCCCTGCTGCCGCCCAGCGCGAGCCAGCAGGTCGGTGGCCACCCAGAAGATCTCGCCCGGGTCCGGCAGCCGGCCCTTGCCCGTGTCGGCGCCGGTGAGCCGGCCCTCGGCGGGCTCGATCACGACTGCGCCACGGGAGCGAAGCGTGGCCACGTTGGCCTGGGTAGCGGGGTGCTCCCACATCTCGGTGTGCATCGCCGGGGCGAAGACCACCGGGCAGCGGGCGGTGAGCAAGGTGTTGGTGAGCAGGTCGTCGGCCAGGCCGTGCGCGGCCTTGGCGAGCAGGTCGGCGGTCGCCGGAGCCACCACGACCAGGTCGGCCGACTGGCCGATCCGCACGTGGGGCACCTCGTGGACGTCGGCCCACACCGTGGTGCTGACCGGCTTGCCGGACAGCGCGGCCCAGGTGGGCGCCCCGACGAACTCCAGCGCCGAGGCGGTGGGTACGACGGTGACGTCGTGGCCGGACTCGGTGAGCCGGCGCAGCAGCTCGCAGGCCTTGTACGCAGCAATCCCGCCGCTCACGCCGAGGACGACGCGAGGGCGGGACACAGCGTGTTCCACGCGGGGCTGCTTGCTACTCGCTGGCCGGGTCGGCCGCGGGTGCCTGCGGAGCGGGCACGGATGCGGCGAGCGCCTCGGCGGCAGCCTCGTCGGGGTCGATGTCCTCACAGGTGAGCAGGTCGGCGTTGATCTCGCGAAGCGCGATGGACAGCGGCTTCTCCTGCACGTGGGTGTCCACGAGCGGGCCGACGTACTCGAGCAGGCCCTCGCCGAGCTGGGAGTAGTACGCGTTGATCTGACGTGCACGCTTGGCGCTGTAGAGCACCAGCTTGTACTTGGAGTCGGTCTTGGTCAGCAGGTCGTCGATCGGGGGGTTGGTGATCCCCTCGGCGACGGGGGCAACTGGCTGGGCACCGGACAAGCTCATCGAGCCTCACTAACGAAGAGGTGGTTCTGCGCAGACGCGCCAAGGCAACTTGGCGGGCGGTCACGATCCGGGATGGACCCCGGACTGCATCAACTCTACCAATTCCTCGCCTGCAGCGTGAATCTTGCGGTTGACGATGGTGACGTCGAACTCCGACTCGGCCGCCAGCTCCGCCCGTGCGCTCTCCAGGCGGCGCTCCCGCTCGGCCTCGTCCTCGGTGCCGCGGCCGACCAGGCGACGCACCAGCTCCTCCCAGGAAGGGGGCGCCAGGAAGACGAACAGCGCCTCGGGCATCCGCTCGCGCACCTGCCGGGCACCCTGGAGGTCGATCTCCAGCAGGGCCGGCCGGCCGGCGGCGACGGCTTCCTCGACCGGTCGTCGCGGGGTGCCGTAACGGGCGCCGCGGTGGACCACGGCCCACTCCAGCAGCTCGTCGTCCTCGACCATCCGGTCGAACTCGGCGTCGGTGACGAAGTGGTAGTGCACGCCGTCCTGCTCGCCGGGACGCCGGCGCCGGGTCGTCGCGGAGACCGAGATCCAGATCTCGGGGTGGTGCTCGCGAACCCAGGCGGTGAGCGTGCCCTTGCCCACCGCGGTGGGTCCCGCGAGGACGGTGAGCCGGGAGGCAGTCACCAGCAGGTCCAGGTCGGCGCGATCACTCGGAGGAGAACTCCTCGACCAGTGCCGCGACCTGCTTGACGCCGAGGCCGCGCACCCGGCGGGACTCGGAGATCTTCAGCTTCTCCATCACCTGCTGGGCGCGGACCTTGCCGATGCCGGGCATGGACTGGAGGAGCTCCTTGACCCGCATCTTGCCGATGACCTCGTTGGTGCCGGCCTCCTCGACGACCTCGGCGATGGTGGCACCGGAGTGCTTGAGGCGGTTCTTGACCTCGGCGCGCTCCCGTCGGGAAGCTGCTGCCTTGTCGAGAGCAGCCTGGCGCTGCTCGGGGGTGAGGGGCGGCAAGGCCACTGCGGTTTCCTCGACTTCCTGCTCGACTGCTTCGAGCGGGTGGGACATGACTGGGTGAAAAGTGGGAATGTGCTTGGGGGAAAGGATGCCCGGATCTCTCGGACACCCGGCAATCTAGTCACGGCCCGCCGGACCCTGCAACGCGAGGGGCCTCTGGTCGTGCTGGGTCGAGATCAACGTCACCACGCGTGTGCATCTGCACGGTCCTCGGCGGTGCCGCGGACCCGCTGGGCGTCACTGCCCCAGGTTGATCTTGCAGACGTCGCGGGCCTGGGTCTCGATCCCCTTCGAGGCCGCGACGACGTCCTCGGTGCCGATCTGGTCGGCGGCGGCCGCGATCGCCTTCTGGTCGGCCGCGCCGAGCCCGGCCGGGGGCTGGCTGTCCACGAAGTCCGCGGGCTCCACCCCGGCGTCCTCCAGGGCGTCGTCGAGCCCTTCCAGCGCACCGAGGAAGACCTGCCACTCGTCGGTGAGGTCGTCCGGGGAGCTCTCGGCGAGGTCGCGCCACATCGGCAGTCCCTCGAGGAGGCCGGTCGGCGACCCCGAGGCCAGCAGCTCCGCGATCTGCTTGCGGTCGGACTCCAGAGCACCGCAGTAGTCCTGGCCGCCACAGCCCACGAGCGGGAGCAGCAGGGCCAGGAGGACCGTAGCCACCCGGGAACGCCTCACCGACCGTCCCGCAGGGCGATGAAGGCGTCCAGCGAGCGTCCCGCGGCCGCGACCAGCGACGCCCCGTCCGGGCCGGCGCCGAGGATCTCCCGCGAGCTCGAGGGCAGCACCAGGTCGATCACGTCGCCGAAGATGCGGCGTACGTCGTCGACCGTGCCGCCCTGCGCGCCGATGCCCGGCACCAGCAGGGGCCCGTTGATCGCCAGGTCCTCGGCGGTGTCCTGGATGGTCGCCCCCACGACAGCCCCGAAGGACCCGAGCGTGCCCGCCGCCGCGTTGAGGCCGCGAAGCTCGTCGAGGACGGTGCCGGCGACGCTGGCTCCGGCCTCGGTGCGGGCGTGCTGGAACGCAGGCGCCTCCGGGTTGGAGGTCAGCGCCAGGACGAAGACCCCGGTGCCGTGCTCGCGCGCCGTCTCGATCATGGGGGCGAGGCTGCCGAAGCCGAGATAGGGCGTGGCCGTGATCGCGTCGACCGCCATCGGGGACCGGGGGTCGAGGTAGGCGTCGGCATAGGCCTGGGCGGTGGAGCCGATGTCTCCGCGCTTCACGTCGAGCACCACCAGCGCGCCGGCCTCCCGGCAGGTCTCGACCACCCGCTCGAGGACGCCGATCCCCCGTGCGCCGAACCGCTCGAAGAACGCCGACTGTGGCTTGATCGCGGCCACCCGGGGCGCGAGCTCCTCGGCGGCGCGGAGGGCGAACTTCTCCAGGCCGTTGACCGAGTCGGTCAGGCCCCAGGCGTCCAGCAGGCCGACGTGGGGATCGATCCCCACGCACAGCGGTCCGCGGCCGTCCATCGCCTCCTGGAGGCGGGCACCGAAGGGCACGGGCGCCTGCTGGTCCTGCGCCGGACGGGTACCGGTCATGGCTGCTCCCCCACTGCTCTGGTTGCCTGCATCCTCGCCGAGATCTGCGCGTTCGTCCTCGAGGGCCACCAGGGTCCTTCGAAGACGAACCCGGTGTAGGCCTGCACCAGGTCGGCGCCGGCGGCCAGTCGGTCCAGGGCGTCCTCGGTCGAGCTGATGCCGCCCACGCCGATCAGCGCCAGCCGGTCGCCGACCCGGCCGCGCAGCAGCCGGATCACCTCGTCGGCCCGTGCGCGAAGCGGTGGTCCCGAGAGGCCACCGGCCCCGGCGGCCTCCACCTCGGCGGGGGTGGAGGCCAGGCCCGCCCGCGAGATGGTGGTGTTGGTCGCCACGATCCCGTCGAGGCCCAGCTCGAGCGCCAGGTCCGCCACCGCGAGCACGTCCTCGTCGCTGAGGTCGGGCGCGATCTTCACCAGGAGCGGCACGTGCCCCGGCGACACGTCGTCGCTGCGGCGGCGTACGGCGCTCAGCAGCGGCTCGAGCCGGGCCACGGCCTGCAGGTCGCGCAGGCCCGGGGTGTTCGGGGAGGAGACGTTGACCACGAGGTAGTCGGCGAACGGCGCGAGCAGCGTGGTGCTCTTCTCGTAGTCGGCGATCGCCGCGTCCTCGGGCACCACCTTGGTCTTGCCGATGTTGATCCCCAGGGGAACGCTCCCGCTGCGGCCGGTGCGGTCCAGGCGGCGCGAGGCGAGCCTGCGTGCGACCTCCTCGGCGCCCTGGTTGTTGAAGCCCATCCGGTTGACGATGGCCCGGTCGGCCGGCAGCCGCGCCAGTCGCGGCCGCGGGTTCCCGGGCTGCGGCTCACCGGTCACCGTGCCGATCTCGACGAACCCGAAGCCCAGGTCGGCCAGGGCGTCGAATCCCTCACCGTTCTTGTCGAACCCGGCGGCGAGCCCGAGCAGCCCGGGGAACTGCAGTCCCATCACCGTGTGGGTCCCGGGCGCCCAACCCCGGCGCGCCCGGGCGCCGACCACGCGGGTCAGCGGCCGGGCGGCCCGGATGGCTCGGAAGGCGACGTGGTGCGCGGACTCGGGGTCGGTCCTGGTCAGCACCCGGTCGAAGAGCTGCCGGTACAGGCTCACCGAGCCCAGTCCTGCAGGGAGCGGACCCCGATGTCGGAGGCCCGCATCGCCTCGATGCCCTGCACGGCGGCACCCAGACCCTGCACGGTGGTGATGCACGGGATGTTCCTGGTGATCGCCGCGGTGCGGATCTCGTAGCCGTCCAGCCGCGGCGAGCCGCCGCTCGTGCTGCCGTGGGGCGTGTTCACGACCAGGTCGACCTCACCGTCGAGGATCCTGCCGACGATCGTCTTCTCGCCGTCCTCGGCGTCGCCCTCGCTGTGCTTGCGCACCACGCTCGCCGAGACGCCGTTGCGCCGCAGCACCTCCGCCGTCCCCACGGTGGCCAGGATCTCGTAGCCCATGTCCGCGAGCCGCTTGATCGGGAAGATCATGCTGCGCTTGTCGCGGTTGGCCACCGAGACGAACACCCGTCCGGTCAGCGGCAGGGAGCCGTACGCCGCCGTCTGGGCCTTCGCGAAGGCCTTGCCGAAGTCGGCGTCGAAGCCCATAACCTCGCCGGTCGAGCGCATCTCCGGGCCGAGGATCGCGTCCACGTTCTTGCCCTCGGTCGTCTTGAACCGGTTGAAGGGCATCACGGCCTCCTTGACCGCGATCGGGGCGTCGCCGGGCAGGTCGCCGCCGTCCCCGGTGGCGGCCAGGACGCCTTCGGCACGCAGGTCGGCGATGGTCTCGCCGAGCATGATCCGCGCCGCCGCCTTGGCCAGCGGGCGGGCGGTCGCCTTGGACACGAACGGCACCGTGCGGCTCGCCCGCGGGTTGGCCTCGAGCACGTAGAGCACGTCGGAGCCCAGTGCGAACTGGATGTTCAGCAGTCCGAGGACGCCGACACCGCGGGCGATCCCCTCGGTGGCCTCGCGGATCCGAGCGATCTCCTCCCTGCCCAGCGTGATCGGCGGGAGCGCGCAGGAGGAGTCGCCGGAGTGGATGCCGGCCTCCTCGATGTGCTCCATCACGCCGCCGAGGTAGAGGTCGGTGCCGTCGAAGAGTGCGTCGACGTCGATCTCCACCGCGTCGTCGATGAACCGGTCGACGAGCACCGGGTGCTCGGGGCTGATCTCGGTCGCGCGCTGGATGTAGCCGCTCAGCGACTCGTCGTCGTACACGATCTCCATGCCGCGACCGCCCAGGACGTACGACGGCCGCACCAGCACCGGGTACCCGATCGTGGCGGCGATCTGCTGCGCCTCGGGGAACGACGTCGCCATCCCGTGCTTGGGAGCCGGCAGGCCGGCCTCGGCGAGGACCCGGCCGAACGCGCCGCGCTCCTCCGCGAGGTGGATCGCGGCCGGCGGGGTGCCGACGATCTTCACGCCGGCGTCCTCCAGCCCCTGGGCCAGGGCGAGCGGGGTCTGCCCGCCGAGCTGGCAGATCACGCCCGCGATCGGGCCCGCCTTGGACTCGGCGTGCACGATCTCGAGCACGTCCTCGAGGGTGAGCGGCTCGAAGTACAGCCGGTCGGAGGTGTCGTAGTCGGTGGAGACCGTCTCGGGGTTGCAGTTGACCATCACGGTCTCGTAGCCGGCCTCGTGCAGCGCGAGGCTGGCGTGCACGCAGGAGTAGTCGAACTCGATGCCCTGACCGATCCGGTTGGGCCCGGAGCCCAGGATGATCACCGCCGGCTTCTCGCGCGGGGCCACCTCGGTCTCCTCGTCGTAGGAGCTGTAGTGGTAGGGCGTCTTCGCGGCGAACTCGGCGGCGCAGGTGTCCACGGTCTTGTAGACGGGGCGTACACCGAGCGCGTGCCGCACCCCGCGGACCACGTCCTCCTTCATGTCGCGGATCTTGCCGAGCTGGCCGTCGGAGAACCCGTGCCGCTTGGCCCGGCGCAGGAGCGCGGGCGTGAGCTCCTCGGCGGCGATGATCTCCTGGGCGATCTCGTTGATCAGGCACAGCTGGTCGACGAACCACGGGTCGATGCCGGTGGCGTCGTGCACCTCCTGTGCCGTCGCCCCGGCGCGCAGCGCGTCCATCACCACGCGCAGCCGGCCGTCGTGCGGCCTGCTGGCCTGCTGGAGCAGGGTGTCCTTGTCGAGCTCGACCAGCCGGTGGCTCCAGTCGAAGACAGCCTTGCCGACGCCCGAGGTCGGGGCCTCCAGCGAGCGCAGCGCCTTCTGCAGCGCCTCGGTGAAGTTGCGCCCGATCGCCATCGCCTCGCCGACCGACTTCATGTGGGTGGTCAGCGTGGGGTCGGCGGCCGGGAACTTCTCGAACGCGAATCGCGGGACCTTGACCACGACGTAGTCCAGGGTCGGCTCGAAGCTGGCCGGGGTCTCCTTGGTGATGTCGTTGGGGATCTCGTCGAGGGTGTAGCCGATCGCGACCTTGGCGGCGATCTTCGCGATCGGGAAGCCGGTGGCCTTCGAGGCCAGCGCGCTGGAGCGCGAGACCCGCGGGTTCATCTCGATCACGACGACCCGGCCGTCGGCGGGGTTGACCGCGAACTGGATGTTGCAGCCACCGGTGTCGACGCCCACCGAGCGGATGATGCCGATGGAGAGGTCGCGCAGGTACTGGTACTCGCGGTCGGTCAGCGTCATCGCGGGTGCCACGGTGATCGAGTCACCGGTGTGCACGCCCATCGGGTCGAGGTTCTCGATGGAGCACACGATCACCACGTTGTCGGCGGTGTCGCGCATCACCTCGAGCTCGTACTCCTTCCAGCCGATGATCGACTCCTCCAGGAGCACCTCGGTGGTCGGGCTGGCGGCCAGGCCCGCACCCGCGATCCGGTCCAGGTCCTCCGCGTTGTAGGCCATCCCGGAGCCGGTGCCGCCCATGGTGAAGCTCGGGCGCACCACCATCGGCCAGCCGAGGTCCTTGGACGCCTCGACGCACTCCTCGAGGGTGTGGCACACCACCGAGCGGGCCACCTCGCCGCCGAGCTCCTCGACGATCTTCTTGAACGACTCGCGGTTCTCGCCGCGGTTGATCGCCTCGATGGAGGCTCCGATCAGCTCCACGCCGTACTTCTCCAGGACGCCGAGCCGGTCGAGGTCCATCGCGGTGTTCAGCGCGGTCTGGCCGCCCAGCGTGGCGAGCAGCGCGTCGGGGCGCTCCTTCTCGATCACCTTCTCGACGTACTCCGCGTTGATCGGCTCCACGTAGGTCGCGTCGGCGAACTCGGGGTCGGTCATGATCGTGGCCGGGTTGGAGTTCACCAGGATGACCCGCAGGCCCTCCTCGCGCAGCACCCGGCAGGCCTGGGTGCCGGAGTAGTCGAACTCGGCTGCCTGCCCGATCACGATCGGCCCGGAGCCGATCACGAGCACGCTCTTGATGTCCTCGCGCTTCGGCATCAGATGGAACCTTCCGGTGAAGTTGCGGTCATCAGGTCGGTGAACCTGTCGAAGAGGTACGCCGCGTCGTGCGGGCCGGCTGCTGCCTCGGGGTGGTACTGGACCGAGAAGCTCTTCAGGTTGCCCTCGTCATCTCGGAGTTCGAGGCCCTCGACGACGTCGTCGTTGAGGCACACGTGGCTCACCGTGGCCGTCCCGTAGGGGGTCTCGGTCGACCCGTCGAGCGGGGCGTCGACGGCGAAGCCGTGGTTGTGGGCGGTGACCTCGACCTTGCCGGTGGTGCGGTCCATCACCGGCTGGTTGATCCCGCGGTGGCCGTACTTGAGCTTGAAGGTGCCGAAGCCGAGCGCCCGGCCGAAGAGCTGGTTGCCGAAGCAGATCCCGAAGTAGGGCAGCCCCGCCTCCAGCGCCCCCTGGAGCAGCGCGATCTGGTGGGTCGTCGCGGCCGGGTCACCGGGGCCGTTGGAGAAGAACAGTCCGTCCGGGCCGGACTCCCCGACCGCCTGCACGTCCTCGAGGGTGGAGGTCGCCGGCAGCACGTGGACCTCGATGCCGCGCTCGGCCATCATCCGCGGGGTGTTCGACTTGATGCCCAGGTCGAGCGCCGCGACGGTGAACCGCTTCTCGCCGATCGCCGGGACCACGTAGGCCTCCTTCGTGGAGACCTCGCCGGCGAGCTCGCTGCCGGCCATCTCGCCCGACTCGCGGACCCGGGCGAGCAACGACTCGACGTCGGAGGTCGCCGAGGAGATGCCCACCCGCATCGCCCCGCGCTCGCGCAGGTGGCGGGTCAGGGCGCGGGTGTCGATCCCGCTGATCCCGACGACCCCCTGCTCGCGCAGCTCGTCGTCGAGCGAGCGCGTGGAGCGCCAGTTGGACGGGATGCGCGCGGGGTCGCGGACGACGTACCCGCTGACCCAGATCCGGCGCGACTCGATGTCCTCGTCGTTCATGCCGGTGTTGCCGATGTGCGGGCTGGTCATCACCACGACCTGCCGGTGGTACGACGGGTCGGTGAGCGTCTCCTGGTAGCCGGTCATCCCGGTGGAGAACACCGCCTCGCCGAAGGTCTCGCCGGTGGCCCCGTAGGACTCGCCCCGGAACACCCGTCCGTCCTCGAGAACGAGGATCGCGTCGCTCATGCTTCTCCCTTTTCCTGGCCAGCGTGCTGGCCCTGCGCTGACTTGCGTGTCATCTTCGAGATCGTGCGCACCCACCGGTCGGCGTCGGGTGCGGTGCGTGCCTTGTCGGCCCTGCCTGCCTTGCCTGCCTCCAGCCGGAAGCCGGTGCGCCACTGCTGCTCACCGTGCTCCCACCGGACGACCAGCAGCGCGTCGCTGCCGGTGCCGTCGAACTCCCCCGCCGAGGTGGCGCCGCGCAGGGCCGCGGCCGGGATCCGGAAGGACCCGGCCATCCGGACCACGTCGAGGGCCTCCTCGGACAGGTGCAGCCGCGAGGAGCTCTTCGCCGAGAGCGTCTTGCCGACGACCTTCTCGCCGGACGCGGTGAGCGTGCCGAGGTAGCGCGCCGGGGACTGCAGCTTGTGCGGCGGGAGGTCCGCCATCTTGGGCACCGGGACCAGGTCGGGCAGCCCGTCGGTGCGCGGGCGCCTGCGGAACAGCCCCATTCAGACCAGGCTCCCGTCGAGGACGGTGGGGACTCCGCGCAGCACGGTGGCGACGACTGCGCCGGTGAGCTTGCGCTCGTGCCACGGGTTGTTGCGCGACAGCGAGGCCGAGCTCGTCGCGTCCACCACCACGACTGCGGCCGGGTCGACCAGGGTGACGTTGGCCGGCTGGCCGACGCCCAGCGTGCCGCCGTGGCCCTCGAGCCCGGCGATCCGGGCGGGGTTCTGCGACATCACCCGGGCCACGTCGGCCCACGACATCGCCCCGGAGGCGACCATCACGTCGCTGACCACCGACAGGGCGGTCTCGAGGCCGAGCATCCCGAAGGCGGCGTCGACGAACGCGTGCTGCTTGTCGTGCCGGGCGTGCGGCGCGTGGTCGGTGGCGACCGCGTCGATGGTGCCGTCGGCGAGCGCCTCGCGCAGCGCGGCGACGTCCTCGTCGGGGCGCAGCGGCGGGTTCACCTTGTAGACGGGGTCGTAGCCGGTGAGCAGGTCGGCGGTCAGCATCAGGTGGTGCGGGGTGACCTCGGCG
This sequence comes from Nocardioides sp. Z30_9, assembly GCF_058215735.1. Taxonomy (NCBI): domain Bacteria; kingdom Bacillati; phylum Actinomycetota; class Actinomycetes; order Propionibacteriales; family Nocardioidaceae; genus Nocardioides; species Nocardioides sp. Z30_9. The sequence continues at coordinate 394,896 of NZ_JBZAJF010000003.1, read as the reverse complement.
GTCACGTCGATCCCTTGGGCCTTGGCCCAGCGGAGCACCTCGACCGAGCCGGCGGTCGAGACGTGGGCGACGTGCACCCGGCTGTTGGTGTGCCGCGCGAGCATCACGTCGCGGGCCACGATGGTCTCCTCGGCGATCCCGGGCCAGCCGGGCAGCCCGAGGCGGCCGGAGAGCTCACCTTCGTGGCAGCAGGCGGTGGGCCCGGCGAGGTCGGGGTCCTGCGAGTGCTGGGAGACGACGCCGCCGAACCCGCGGACGTACTCCAGCGCACGCCGCATCACCCGCGGGTCGTGCACGCACTTGCCGTCGTCGGAGAACACCCGCACCCTGGCGCGCGACCGCGCCATCAGCCCGAGCTCGGCGAGCTCCTCCCCGGCGAGGCCGCGGGTCACCGCGCCGACCGGCTGCACGTCGACCAGCCCGGCAGCGCGACCGAGGTCGAGGATGCGCTCGGCGGCCTCGGCGGTGTCGGTCACCGGCGAGGTGTTGGCCATCGCCAGCACGGCGGTGAACCCGCCCAGCGCGGCCGCCCTCGACCCGGTGAGCACGGTCTCGGCGTCCTCGCGACCCGGCTCGCGCAGGTGGGTGTGCAGGTCGACCAGTCCGGGCAGCGCGACGAGGCCTTCGGCGTCGATGACTCGGGCGTCCTCGGGCTCCTCGGCGACGAGGACCCCGTCCGCGACGTACAGGTCCTGGGGCTGCTCGCCCAGCGGCGCGGCCCCCTTGATGATCAGTGCCTGCGTAGGGGTACTCACGCCGCACTCCCTTCTCCTGCGAGCAGGTGGTAGAGCACCGACATCCGGATCGCGACGCCGGCCGAGACCTGGTCGAGCACCGCGGACTGCGCGGCGTCGGCCGCGTCGGCGGCGATCTCGAGCCCGCGGTTCATCGGGCCGGGGTGACAGATCGGCGCGTCCGGCTTGAGCACGGCGAGCCGGTCGCGGGTGAGGCCGTAGCCCACGGTGTACTCCCGCGCGCTGGGGAAGTAGGCGCCGTGCATCCGCTCGCGTTGGACGCGGAGCATCATCACCGCGTCGGCCTCGGGCAGCACCGGGTCGAGGTCGTAGGTGGTCGCGAAGCCGGCGTCCTTCGACCAGGCGGTGACTCCTGCCGGCATCAGGGTCGGCGGCGCCACCACGGTCACCCGGGCACCGAGCTTGGTCAGCAGCAGCACGTTGCTGCGGAAGACCCGGCTGTGGGTGACGTCGCCGACGATCACCACGTGCTGGTCCTCCAGGGTCCCGAGCCGGCGGCGCAGGGTGTAGGCGTCGAGCAGCGCCTGGGTGGGGTGCTCGTGCATCCCGTCGCCGGCGTTGATCACCACGGCGTCGGTCCACTGGCTCACCTGCTGCGCGGCACCGCTGGCGCCGTGCCGGATGACGAGGCCGTCGACCCCCATCGCGGCGACCGTGAGCACCGTGTCGCGCAGGCTCTCGCCCTTGCTCACGCTCGATCCCTTGCCGGAGACGTTGATGACGTCCGCGGAGAGCCACTTGCCGGCGATCTCGAAGGAGGAGCGGGTGCGGGTCGAGTCCTCGAAGAACAGGTTGACCACGGTCCGGCCACGGAGCGCGGGCAGCTTCTTGACCGAGCGGCGCTGCACATCGTGCATCTCGGCCGCCGTGTCGAACAGGGCCTCGACGTCGGCCACGCTGAGGTCGTCGATGGAGAGCAGGTGCTTGTTCATGCGGGCAGTCCCCCCTCGTCGGCCCCGGCCTCCGGGGTCACCGCCTGCCCCGCCATCGGGGCGATCCGGACCTCGTCGTACCCGTCGGACTCCTCGAGGCGGACCATCACCCGCTCGCTGCGCGAGCTGGGCAGGTTCTTGCCGACGTGGTCGGCGCGGATCGGGAGCTCGCGGTGCCCGCGGTCCACGAGTACGGCGAGCCGCACCGTCGCGGGCCTGCCGAGGTCGTTCATCGCGTCGAGCGCGGCGCGGACCGTGCGGCCGGAGAAGAGCACGTCGTCCACGAGCACGACGACCTTGCCGTCCACGCCGCCGGGAGGCATCCGGGTGTGGTGCGGCTCGCGCGCCGGGTGCCTGCGCAGGTCGTCGCGGTACATCGTGATGTCCAGTGTGCCGAGCGGGACCTCGGCGCCCTCGACCTTCGCGATCCGCTCGGCGATGCGCCGCGCGAGGTGGACGCCACGCGTGGGGATGCCGAGGAGGACGAGATCGTCGAGACCCTTGTTGCGCTCGAGGATCTCGTGCGAGATGCGGGTCAGGGCCCGGGAGATGTCACGGGCGTCGAGGACGGTTCGTCCATCGGGGACAGCGTCTGTGGTTGCTGTAGGTACAGGTGCGGGTCGGGCAGGAACCATCGCGCCGGACCTCCTTCTCCGCCTCACAGGACGGCTCGTTAAAGGATGTCGATCGGGACCGAGACTAGCAGCCCGTCCGGGCACCTCCGGACGCGACTCGGCCTGGTGGCGGGCCGGACTACTCCGGGAGCGGCGGCCCGAGGACCTCGAGCCCGTAGCGGGGCGCGACCTCGTTCCAGCGGCCGATCTCCTCCTCCATGGAACGCCCCTCGCCCGGCGCCGGGATCTCCATCCTGGTGGCCGGCACCCCCACCTCGTCGTAGAGCCCCATCAGGCCTCCGGGAGCGGTGAGGCTCAGGAAGCGGGCCGGCCCGTCGCCCCGGATCCGGAAGGCGTGCGGCGTCCCCAGCGGCAGGTGCAGGAAGGACCCACCGGCGAGGTGGTGCGTCTCCTCGCCCGCGCGGTACTCGATCTCTCCCGCGAGGACGAACAGCGCCTCGGCCTCCTGGGTGTGCCGGTGCAGTGGCGTCGCGATCCCCGGTGGCTGGGTCACCAGCGACATCGCGTAGCCCCCGCCGGTCTCCCCCGCACTGACCAGGTGCTCGAACAGCGATCCCATGGCCCAGGTGCCGGGCCCGTCTCCTGCGGTGTGCACCACGATGCTGTCGCCCATGGCTGCTCCCAAGGTTGATCCGAACTGACTTCGGACGAATATTGCTACGGTAGGCCGCATGACCGCACCCGTCAACGGCCCCCGTCGCTACCGCTCCCCGCGGCGCGAGGAGCAGGCAGCCGCGACCCGCCGTGCCGTGCTGCTGGCCGCGCGCGACCTGTTCACCGAGCGCGGCTACCCGGAGACCACGGTCGCCGACGTGGCGCGCCGGGCCGGGGTCTCGGTGGACACGCTCTACGCCAGCGTGGGACGCAAGCCCCAGCTGCTCCTGGCCGTCCACGACATGGTGCTGGGCAGCGCCGAGGAACCGGTCCCCGCCGAGCAGCGCGACTACGTGCGCGCGGTCCGGTCCGCGGTCGGCGCCCGGGCCAAGCTGACGACGTACGCCGAGGCGCTCGGCCGGCTCTTCCCCGACACCGTCCCGCTTGCGGAGTCCCTGCGGGTGGCCGCCCAGGGCGACGCCGAGTGCCGCAAGGTCTGGGAGGGCCTCAACGAGCGCCGGGCCACCAACATGCTGGTGCTCGCACGCGACCTGCGGGCGACCGGGGAGCTCCGCGAGGACCTCACCGACGACCAGGTCGCCCACCTCGTGTGGACCACGAACAGCCCGGAGTTCTACCTGCTCACCACCGCCCGTGGCCGCTCGCCGCAGGACTACGTCGCCACGGTCACCGATCTGTGGTGTCGCACGCTGCTCGCGGAGCCGCCCGCCTCCTAGGGTGCTCGCATGACATCGGGCAGCACCACCACCGGCACGCAGCACTCCTCCGACGACCCGCGCAACGCCTCGATCCTGATCTGGGTCAACGGGGAGCTGCTCCCCCGCGAACGCGCGGTGGTCTCGGTCTTCGACTCCGGGTTCGTCCTCGGCGACGGCGTCTGGGAGGGGCTGCGGGTCGCCTCGGGCCACCCCGCCTTCCTCGACCAGCACCTCGACCGGCTCGAGGAGGGCGCCCGGGCGCTGATGCTCGATCTCGGGATGAGCCGCGAGGAGCTGACCGAGGCGATCTACGCGACGCTGCGGGCCAACGAGATGACCGACGGCGTGCACGTGCGGCTGATGGTGACGCGCGGGGTGAAGTCGACGCCGTACCAGGACCCGAGGGTGACCATCGGACCCGCGACCGTGGTGATCATCGCCGAGCACAAGGAGCCCCTGCCGGCCACCGTCACCGAGGGGATCACCCTGTTCACCACCCACGTCCGCCGGGCCACGCCGGACACGCTGGACCCCAAGCTGAACGCGCACAGCAAGCTCAACGACATCCAGGCGTGCATCCAGGCCTACACGGCCGGGGCGGACGAGGCGCTGATGCTCGATCCGCAGGGGTTCGTGGCCACGTGCAACAGCACCCACTTCTTCATCGTCACCCGGGCCGGGGAGGTGTGGACCTCCGACGGCCGGTTCTGCCTGGCCGGGATCACCCGCGCGAACGTGCTCGAGGTCTGCCGGGGCAACGACATCCCCGCGCGGGAGACCACGTTCAGCCTCACCGACGTCTACAACGCCGCGGAGGCGTTCGTGACCGGGACCTTCGCCGGGGTGGTCCCGGTGCGCACCGTCGACGGCCGCACGATCGGCTCGGGGCAGCGCGGGCCGGTCGTGGAGCGGCTGCAGTCGCTCTACAAGGAGCACGTGGCCGCCGACGTGGGGTCGCGCGGATGACCGTCCGGGTGGCCATGTGGAGTGGGCCCAGAAATATTTCGACGGCCATGATGAGGTCGTGGGAGAACCGCCCGGACACCGTGGTCGTGGACGAGCCGTTCTACGCCGAGTACCTCGTCCGGACGGGCCTCGAGCACCCCGGCCGCGACGAGGTGATCGCGTCACAGCCGACCGAGGCCGACGAGGTCATCAAGTTGCTCACCACCGACGACTCCGCACCGGTGCACTACACCAAGCACATGACCCACCACCTCCCAGCGGACCTCGACCTGGGTTGGGTGAGCCACTTCCGCAACGTCCTGCTGATCCGGGACCCGGCCGAGGTGGTGGCCTCCTACGTCCGGTCGCGCGAGACGTGCGAGCCCGAGGACATCGGCCTGCTCCAGCAGCTGCCGCTGCTCGCGGCGCTGCCTGAGGACTCACCGGTGATCGACGCGGGCGACTTCCTGCGCGACCCCGAGCGGCACCTGCGGTGGCTGTGCGACTGGCTCGGGATCGCCTTCACCGACCGGATGCTGTCCTGGCCGGCGGGCCCGCGCGAGTCGGACGGCGTCTGGGCGCCCCACTGGTACGACGCGGTCCTCGCCTCCACCGGCTTCGAGCCGTGGCGTCCGCGCGAGCTCCGGCTCAGCGACCACGACGCCGCGGTCGCCGAGGCCTGCCGCCCGGCGTACGACGACCTCCGCGCCCGGCGACTGGTGCTCTGACGGCGCCCCGGGTGTGTGCGCGGACACGTCAGGAGAGGTCGGCGAGCGCGCTCTCGACCGCGCGGTGGAACGTCGGGTAGGCGTAGATCATCGACCGCAACGTGTCCGTCGGGACCTCCGCGTGCACCGCGGTGGTGAGCATCCCGAGGATCTCCCCGCCGCTGGGCCCGACCGCAGTGGCACCGACGAGGACGCCGCGGTCGGCGTCCTCGACGAGCTTGATCAGGCCGTGGGTGCGGGCGATCCAGCCGCGCGTGGACGAGGCGAGGTCGGTGAGCCCGACCCGCACCTCGAGTCCGGCGGCGCGCGCCTGCTTCTCCGTCATCCCGACCGAGCCGACCTCGGGGTCGGTGAAGGTGACGTGCGGCAGCGCCCGGTAGTCGGCGGCGGGACCGTCCTGGCCGAGGATGTCGCGCACCAGGATCGCCGACTGGTACATCGACACGTGCGTGAACGCACCGTGGCCCACCACGTCGCCGAGCGCCCACAGCCCGTCCGCGGCACGCAGCCGCTCGTCCACCTCGATCGTGCGCGCACCAGGGTCGAGGCCGACCGTCTCCAGGCCGAGGTCGGTGAGGTTGGGCCGGCGACCAGCCGCGACCAGCAGCTGCTCCGCGTCGATCTCCCGGTCCTCGAGCACGACCCGGAAGCGCCCGTCGTCGTGGGAGACCGAGCTGATGCTCACCCCGGTGAGCACCTCGATGCCCTCGTCGGCGAAGACGTCGGCGAGCAGCCTGCTCGACTCCGGCTCCTCGGGCCCCAGGATCCGCTCCCCCACCTCGAGCACCGTGACCCGGACGCCGAACCGGCCCAGCGCCTGGGCGAGCTCGGCGCCGATGGGGCCGCCGCCGATGACGGCGAGGGAGCCGGGCAGTGACTCGATCCGGAGGATGTCGCGGTTTGTCCAGTACGGCGTCTCGGCGAGGCCCTCGATCGGCGGAGCCGCGGGCGACGTACCGGGGTTGAGCACCACCCCGGTCGCAGCCTCGTAGACGTCGTCTCCTACCTGCACGGTGCGGGGGCCGACCAGCCTCCCGCGGCCCCGGACGAAGGTGACTCCGGCCGCGACGAGCCGGTCGACGGCGACCTTGTCGTTCCAGTCGTCGGTGGCCTCGTCACGGATCCGGGCGTGGACCTCGCCCCAGTCGGGCCGCACGTCGGCCTCTCCGGCGAGTCCCTCGACGCGTCGCGCCTCCGCGAGCACGTCGGCGGCCCGGACGATCATCTTGCTCGGGATGCAGCCGTAGTACGGGCACTCACCCCCGACCAGGCGCTCCTCGACCGCGACCACGGAGAGACCGGCCTTGGCCAGCGCAGTCGCCGTCGCCTCCCCACCCGGCCCCAGCCCGATGACCACCACGTCACATGTGTTGTTCGCCATCGCCACAGTCTCCCCCTTCCAGCCGACGAGCCGCATACGCGCGGACACTAGTTCTGGATCGCCTCGTCGAGGGTGGTGCAAACCGGTGCGAGACCGGCACCCGGCTCGAACTTCTGTCCGCGCGTCTGCGCGGAGGGGCCGCTCAGCTACTCGACGAACCCACGTCGATGGTGGTGACCAGGTCCGTGACCGAGGGGCGCTGGGGCGTGGAGCCGAAGCCGAAGCGGGGCTCGGGGGATACGGGGGCGAGGTCGCCGAGGTCGGCTCCGTGCCAGGTGCCACGGAGGCCGGTGACCCGGTGGAGGTCGGTGGCGCCGTAGAACTCGCGGCGGCGGTTGCCGGCCGTGCCCCGGGTGCGTACGCCGCGCAGCAGCAACCGGGCCACGGGGTCGGTCACCCGCGCCCACGTCGGAGCCGTGGCCACGCGGGCCGGCACCAGTCGCAGCAGCCGGCCAAGCGACGTCCGGCTGCCCACGCGCAGGGTGAGGTCGAGCCCCGGTGCCAGCACGTGCCAGGAACGGTCACCGACCTCGGCGCTGACCGACCCGGTCACGACGCTGTCGAAGTGGTAGGTCGTGGACACGAAGTCCGCGACCTCCTCGTCTGGGGCGAGCAGGACCCGGGTGCCGTCGGGCTCGGCGAGCATCACGTCGGTGAAGCTGCCCAGCGGCGAGTCGCGCCAGTGGCCGACCACGACGCGCACGCCGCTCGTCGAGCCGGCGCCGGCGATCGCGCCGGTGAACCGGTGCCGGCCCCTGCCCAGCGCCACCAGTGCCTCAGCGGTCGAGGTGGCGGGCCTGGGCGAAGCAGAACACCCCGTAGCAGCCGATGCCGAGACCGATCGCGACGAGCAGGTAGGGGCCGAACGGCTGCTCGAGCACCTTCAGCAGCGCCGCGTCGAGCCCACCGGACTCCTTGGGGTCGTGGGTGATCCCCGCGTAGCAGAACAGCCCGCCGACGATGGCGAAGGCGATCCCCTTGGCGATGTGGCCGACCTTGCCGAGCAGCAGGTAGGCCGCTCCGCTGTAGCCGAGCTTGCCCTCGGTCTCGAGCCGCTCCGCGAACTTCTCCGTCCAGCCCTGCCAGGCCAGCACCACGGCGTACCCGATCACGGCGAGGCCGACCGCGCCCACGATCCAGGGCCCGGCGGGGAGCCCCATCAGCCTGGCGGTGATCCCCTTGGAGCCGTCACCCGAGCCGCCGGACCCGATCGCGACCCGTACGGCGCTCACGCCGAGGACCACGAACACGCATGCCTTGCCCGCGGAGACCGCCCGTTTGCGGACCCGGTCGAAGCCGTCCTCGTCGCGGTGGCCGAAGACCGCCTCGAGGAGGCGCCAGGCGACGAGCAGGAACATGCCCGCAGCGATCGCCCAGACCATCGTCTGGCCGAACGGCTTGCTAGCCAGCTCCTGCAGCGCGCCCTGGGTGCTGGCCTGCTCCTCGCGGTCGCCGAGGGCGAGCTGGACGGCGATCCAGGCGATCAGCAGGTGCACGACTCCGTAGGCCACCAGGCCGGCCCGGACGGCGTGGTCGAGCCAGTCGCTCTGCTCGGCCTCGCGGCCCATCACCCCCGCGTCGGTCACGAGAAGTCGAGATCCTTGAACCACGACTCCAGGACGTAGCTGGTCTTCCAGCCCATCGAGGCGTAGAGGCCGTCGGCACCGGTCGGTGAGTCCGAGTCGACCTCGAGCCCGACCCGGTCGCGACCCCGGCGAGCGGCGTCGGCGATCACGGCGTGCAGCAGGGCCTTGGCCACCCCGCGCCCGCGGGCGTCGCGGTGCACGCCGATGTACTCGACGTAGCTGCCCTCGTGGCCCTCGGCGTTCTCCGGCAGCACCGTCCCCACGAGCGCCCCCGCGGCCAGCGGCTGGCCGTCGTCACCCTCGACGAACGCCAGCCACCAGTGGTCCCAGCGGTGGCCGGGGTCCTCGCGCAGGCGCTGGAGGAACTCCGGGAAGCTCTCCCGGTAGGAGTTGAAGTGGTCCTCGAAGGAGGACTCCAGCATCTCGTGCACCAGCTGGAGGTCACTGGCGACCGGGAGGCCGTTCTCGTGAGAGGCGACCCGCCGCAGGGTCACGCCCTCCCGCGGCCCGGGCAGCGACGTCGCTTCCTCGGGCACCACGGGGCGGGTCATCTGCGGCCACGTACGGCGCTTGGAGTACCCCGCGTCCGCCAGCCACTGCTGCTGCAGGGTGTCGTCCGCGAACGGGCTCGCGTCGAGGCGGGTGCCGTCGACCTCGCGCAGCTTGGAGATCTCCTCGGCCTGCTCCTCGGCCCACTTGTAGAGCGCTCCGGCGAGGGCTGTGGCCTCCTCGAGGGAGCGGTCGACGTACAGCGCGACCATGGTGCGGCCCGCGGCCCGGTCGTGTACGACGACCCAGGCGCCCGGGCGTCCGTCGGGGCTGATCGCCAGCAGCTGGCGGCGCGTCCAGGACGCCGGTCCGGCGACCTCGGACTCGATCGCCTCGCGGTCCACCGAGGACGACCCCGTGTGGGCGAGGCGGTCGGCGCCGCGCAGGGCGACCAGGACCTCGAGGTCCTCCAGGAGCGGGACCCGAGCGGTCCAGCCCTCGGGGAACCCGTCGGGAGTGGTGATCGCTGCGTCGGGGACGGGAGGCTTCGTTTCGGGGGTCACCCGGCCATCCTGCCGGAACCGGCCGTCACCGGGCGAGGGTGTCGCTGTCGCGGACGATGTTGCCGAGCACGCCGTTGACGAACGCAGGCGACTCGTCCGTGGACAGGTCGCGCACCAGGTTCAGTGCCTCGGAGACCGCCACGGCGGCGGGCACGTCGTCGACGTACAGGACCTCGAACGTCGCCAGCCTGAGCACGTTGCGGTCCACCGCCGGCATCCGGTCCAGCGTCCAGCCCTGCGCGTAGCCGGCGATCACCTCGTCGAGCCGAGCGCGGTGCTCGGTGACACCCTGCACCAGCTCGACGGTGTACTCGTTGACCGCTCCTGCCTCCGCCTGCTCCTGCAGCGCCTCCACCGTGGAGCGGTTGCGCATCTCCGAGGCGAAGAGGACGTCCAGCGCCCTCTTGCGGGCCTTCGAACGCGCGCTCATTCCGCGGACCCCATCAGCTGCTGACGCGGCCCAGGTAGGACGAGTCGCGCGTGTCCACCTTGATCTTCTCGCCGGTGGTGATGAACAGCGGCACCGAGATCTGGTGGCCTGTCTCCAGCGTCGCCGGCTTGGTGCCGCCGGTGGACCGGTCGCCCTGCAGGCCGGGCTCGGTGTACTGCACCTCGAGCTCGACCGAGGCCGGGAGCTCGATGTAGAGGACCTCGCCCTCGTTGGTGGCGACCAGGGCCTCCTGGTTCTCCAGCAGGAAGTTGGTGGCGTCGCCGACGACCTCCGGGGAGACCTCCAGCTGCTCGTAGGTGCCGGTGTCCATGAACACGAACGAGGTGCCGTCGTTGTAGAGGTACTGCATCGTCCGCTTGTCGACGCTGGCCACCTCGACCTTGACGTCGGCGTTGAAGGTGCGGTCGACGGTCTTGCCCGAGCTGATGCTCCGCAGCTTGCTGCGCACGACCGCGCCGCCCTTGCCGGGCTTGTGGTGCTGGAACCACATGACCTGCCAGAGCTGGCCGTCGAGCTTGAGCACCATGCCGTTCTTCAGGTCGTTCGTCGTTGCCATGCGGGTATCTCGCACCTTCGGGGGGTCGGGGGCTGGTGAGCGGCTGCTGAGAGTAGCTGGGGCCCGACCTGGTCGGGCACAGCGTCTGAGTCTAACCGGCGAGGGGCTCGGCGACCTCTGGCGACTCCCGGCGAGTGGTGGCAGCATGCGGAGATGGGCTCGTGGACCAGGAAGTTCGCCGCACCGACCATCGCACTGGCCAGCTCGCTGGCCGTCTCCCTGGCTGTCTCGGCCACGCTATGGGCGGTGCCCGCGGCGGCGGCCGACGCCCCGCGGCCCCCGGGCCCGGTGGCACGCGGCAACCCTGACTTCAGCGCCAACGTGATGGCGCCGCTCAAGGTGACCGACTGGGCCGACTTCCGCAGCGACCTGGCCTCGGTCAAGGCGTACGGCGTGGACGCGGTCAGCGTCGACGTCTGGTGGGGCGACGTCGAGGGACGGGCCGACAACCGGTTCGACTGGAGCTACTACGACCGCGTGTTCTCGACGATCACCGCCGCGGGCCTCGACATCGCGCCGATCTTCTCCTTCCACCAGTGCGGCGGCAACGTCGGCGACGACTACACCAGCCTGCTGCCCGGCTGGCTGTGGAAGAAGTACGCCGGCCGCACCCTCGACGGGGTCCGCATCGGGCCCAAGGGGCTCCAGCACCGCAGCGAGCAGGGCAACTGGTCGGCCGAGACGGTGCAGGGCTGGGCGGACCGGCTGGTGGCCGGTGAGTACCGCGACTTCACCAAGGCGTTCACCCGTCACTTCGCGAAGAAGTTCGGCCGCGACATCACCGAGATCAACGTCTCGCTCGGCCCCTCGGGCGAGCTGCGGTACCCGTCGTACAACAGCCACGACACGGGCACCGGCTACCCGACCCGCGGCGGCCTGCAGTCCTACTCCCCGCTCGCGGTTCGGGACCTCCAGGAGTGGGCGATCGACCGCTACCGCTCGCTGCGGGGCGTCAACCGGGCCTGGGGCACCGACTACCGCTCGGTCCGACAGATCCGGCCGCCGGCCGACGCGGACGCGTTCTTCGAGACCGGCGCCTACCGCAGCACGCGCTACGGCACCGACTTCGTGGACTGGTACAACGGCTCGCTGGTCGCCCACGGCAAGCGGATGCTCACCACCGTGATCAAGGCGCTGGGCGGGAAGTTCCGCCACGCCGACATCGGCTACAAGGTGCCCGGCATCCACTGGCAGATGGGCGCGGGCTCGCCGTACCCGCGGGCGACCGAGGTGACCACCGGCCTGATCCAGACCAGCGTGGACGAGTCCGCCTGGCGCACCGGTCACGGCTACGCCCGGATCATCGAGCTCGGCTCCCGCCCGATCGCCCGCCGGCACGTGGTGATGCACTTCACCGCGCTGGAGATGGGCGACAACGACCCCGGCGACGTCGACACCGCCAGCGGGCTGCGCCCCCACTCCCTGGCGAAGACCCTGGTCGGCTGGATCGGCGACTACGCCCACCGGGTGGGCACCGACCTCAAGGGCGAGAACGCCCTCAGCGGCGGGGTCCAGTACGACTTCGGCTGGGACCAGATCAACGACGCCTTCGAGACCTGGGGCTACCTCGGGCTGACCGTGCTCCGGATGGGCGACGTGGCCGAGGGCACCGGCGCCACCCGCTACGCGCAGTTCATCGACGAGTACCGCTGACCGCTGTCGGGCTGGCTCAGTCCTCGGCCAGGGTTTCGCGCACCTGCGCGGCCACCACCGCGGCGTCGGGCGCGGGCTCCTCGGCCAGCCCGCGCACCACACCCTCGCGGTCGGCGACGGAGCGGTTCTGGCTGAGCTTGGCCTTGGCGTCGACGGACTCGACCGTCACCTCCACCCCGACGATCCCCCGCAGCTGTCCCTGGACGTAGGTATCCGGGGCGTCGCTGACCTGCCAGGGCTCCTCGCGGTGCTGCTCGTGCGCGCGAGTGAGCACGGTGACGGCCTCGAGCAGCCACTCCGGCTCGTGGTGGATCCGGGCCCGCCCGCGGAGCTGCACCGCGGAGTAGTTCCAGGTCGGGACCACCCGGCCGTGCTCGGCCTTGGCGGCGTACCAGGACGGCGACACGTAGGCCTGCGCCCCGCGGCAGACCAGCAGCACCGGCGCGTCCTCCTCGACCTGCTGCCAGTGCCGGTTCGCGCGGGCGAAGTGCGCGATCACCCGATCCCCCTCCCAGACCACGGGCAGCAGGGTGGCGAGCGGGTACCCGTCGGCCCCCACGGACACCAGCTCGGCCGAGCCGATGCCGGCCACGAAGGCCCGGATCTCCGCCTCGTCCTCGACACGGTTGAACGGTGGCACGTACATGCACCAAGGCTAGGCCGCGCCGCCCCGTCCCGCCGTACGACGCCGACCGGGCACGAACGTCCCGCCGTACGACGCCGAGCGGGCACGAACGTCCCGCCGTACGACGCCGACCGGGCACGAACGTCCCGCCGTACGACGCCGAGCGGGCAACCATAGGATCCTCGGGTGCGTCTCATGCTGATCCGTCATGGCCAGACCCCCAACAACGTCACCGGCGCTCTCGACACCGGGTTCCCGGGAGCGGGACTCACCGCGCTCGGGCAGCTCCAGGCCGAGGCCGTGCCCGAGGCCCTCGCACGCGAGACCATCCACGGCGTCTACGCCTCACCGCTGCAGCGGACCCAGCTGACCGCCGCCCCGCTCGCAGCCGCGCGAGGCCTGCGGGTCGGCGTCACCGACGGGCTCGAGGAGGTCGCGGCAGGCGACCTGGAGATGCGCAACGACCGCGAGGCCGTGCACGCGTACGTCGATTGCCTGGCCGCGTGGATGATGGGCGGACTCGACCGCCGGATGCCGGGCGGCGAGACCGGGCACGACTTCCTCGCCCGCTACGCCAACGCCATCCGTGACATCGGCGAATCCCACGGACCCGACGACACCGTCGCGGTGTTCTCCCACGGCGCCGCCATCCGGACGTTCTCCGTGCTGGCCGCGGCGCTCGAGCGCGAGGTCGCGGTCGAGCTGAGCATCCTGAACACCGGCATGGGGATCCTCCGAGGGCAGCCGGGCGACACCTGGGCACTGGAGGGCTGGGTGAGCCACCCGGTGGGAGGGCCGCACCTCGCCGATGCGCAGGCCACCCACGACGTCACCGGCGAGAGCGCCGAGGAAGTGGCGCTCGAAGGCTGAGCCTTGCGCCGAACAGCACCGCTACGCGCCGCCGCGCCCCACGAAGCCCGACTCATACGAGACCACCACTGCCTGGACCCGGTCGCGCACGCCCAGCTTGGACAGGATGCGGGCGACGTGCGTCTTCACCGTGGACTCCGCCACCACCATGTCGGCGGCGATCTCCGCGTTGGAGAGTCCGCGGGTGATCAGCCGGAGCACGTCGAGCTCGCGCTCGGTGAGCTGCTCCAGCTGGGGCGGGATACCGGGCGTGGCCACCGGCTCGGCGAACCGCTCCACCAGCCGCTGGGTGATCGAGGGCTCGATCAGGGAGTCGCCGGTGGCGGCCGCGCGCACGGCAGCGATCAGGCGTGACGAGGGCGCGTCCTTGAGCAGGAAGCCTGCGGCGCCGGCGCGCAGCGCGCGGTAGATGTACTCGTTCTGGTCGAACGTCGTGAGTACGACGATCGTCGGTGGGTCCGGCTGCTGGAGGATCTGCTCGGTGGCGGCCAGACCGTCGAGCTCGGGCATCCGGATGTCCATCAGCACGACCTCGGGCTTCACCAGCGACGCCTGACGGATCGCCTCGTGGCCGTTGTCGGCCTCAGCCACGACCTCGATGTCGCCCTCGGCCTCCAGGATCACCCGGAAGCCGGTGCGCACGAGCTCCTGGTCATCGGCGATGAGGACCCTGATCACGTGCCTCATTGTGCCGACCTTCGAGCGCCAGCGGGTCCCCCTTGAGGATGACGTCGCGCTCCAGGTTCATCCCTGCTGTGGACGCGGGCTACCCACTTGCCTTGCGACTGTGAGGTCACCGGGGTCAGTCAGACGCCGCATCGGAAGGAACCAGAGATGGACAACATCCTCAAGGGCATCCGGCCCCTCGACTACGTGCTGACGGCCGTGATGGTCGCCCTGGCCGTGCTGATCGGGCTCGAGAACGTCCTCGCGGGACCCGACTACGAGATCGCGCACCCGCTCGACTCCCAGTCGGTGCTGATGATCCCAGTCTTCGTGCTGGCGGCGCTGCCGATCCTGTGGCGCCGCCGCAACGTCCTCGCCGTGATCGGCGTCTCGTTCGTCGTGACCGCCGCGAGCATCCCGATGTTCGGGTGGGTCACCCGCTGCGGGTGGGCGTTGCCGCTGTCGTTCGCGCTGGCGTACGCCGTCGCCCGCTTCGCCGGGAGCAGGCAGAACCACCTGATCGGCCTGGTCGGCATCCTGGCGCTCCAGATCGTCACGCTGGTCAGGGACGCCTCGACGGACGGCTTGAACGCGCTGCCGCTCTCGCTGCCGCTCGCCGCGGTCTTCTACGGCATCGGGTACCTCGTCGAATCCCGCTCCCGCAAGCAGCACGACGCGCCTAGTGTGGACACCAAGCGCGTCCACGCCTGAAGGGGCCGAACGATGAGCGAGGGCTTCAACGGGATCTTCCGGGGGGTCCGTCCCGTCGACTGGGTGCTTGCGGGGGCACTCACCGCGGTCGCGTCCGGGCTGATGGTGGTGAACATCCACTTCACGGACGCGGGTGTGACCGCAGCCGTCGCCGACGGCACCATGGTCCACGAGCTCAGCTCTCAGTCGTGGGCCATGGTCCCGGTGCTCGCTCTCGCGACGGTCCCGGTGCTGTGGTGGCGGCGCAACGTCATCGCGGTCACCGCGATCGCGCTGGTCGTGATGGTGCTCCACGACGTGGTCTTCGGCTGGGTGACCAGGTGCGGCGCCGGGCTGCCCCTGGCGTTCGTGCTCGCCTACCTCGGTGCAGTGGCCCTGCAGCGCAGGCAGGCAGCGGTCTCGCTGGGCCTGTGCACGCTGCTGACGGCGGCGGTCCTGGCCCGTGACGCCACCACCGGCTTCGAGCCGATGGGGCTCGCGGTCCTGATCCTGGTGATCGTCTTCGGGGTCGGTCGCGCCGTACGGCACCGCACGGCCATGAGCACGGAGCTCCGGGCCCGGACCGTGGAGCTCCAGCGGCTGCGCGACGAGCGGGTCGCGCTGGAGCTGACGAGTGACCGGGTCCGACTCTCCCGCCAGCTCGACGGGCTGCTGCAGGAACGGCTCAGCCAGCTCACCGCCGCGGCGGACTCGGGCCAGGACCTCGACCCGGTCAGCGCCAGGGTCCTGCTGGAGTCCATCGAGAGCGACAGCCGCGCCACCCTCGACGGGATGCGCGAGATCGTCGGTCTCCTGCGGGGAGGCGACGTCGCGCTGGCTCCTGCTCCCACCGTCGCCCACCTCGATGCGCTGCTCGCCCGGCACACCGGCTCCGACTCGCACCTGACGGTCACCGGAGACCCGCGGTCGCTGCCCGCGACGGTCGAGCTCTCGGCGTACCGCATCGTCGAGCACCTCGTCGAGGTCCTCTCCGACCAGACGGGCTCCCCCATCGAGGTCAATGTCCGCTTCGACGACGACGCGCTCGAGATCCGGGTCATCGGACCGGTCAACAGGACGGCCGACGTCAAGACCGCAGTGACGCGGGCGCGCGAGCGTGCCAAGTTCCTGGGCGGCTCGCTCGACATCAAGGTCAGCCGAGGGCGGGCCCGCGCGGTGGCGCAGCTCCCGGTGCCGGGATAGCGGCGGCTGCGCATGGTCAGGGTCGAACGCGTCGCCATCGCCGTGGGAGTGCTCCTCCTGGTGGCGTTGCCGACCGCGCTCGACGGGTGGCCGACCACGCTGCGCGGCAACCTGTTCCTGGTCCTGTTCCTGGCGTCGGGACTCGCACTGATGTGGTGGCGGACCCAGCCGCGCGTCGCCTCCGTGATGTCCCTCGGTCTGCTCCTGGCGGCAGTCGCCCTCGGCACCCACCAGTCCCCCGACTCAGGGATCGTCATCTACTCGCTGGCCTTCGCCGTGCTCGCGCTCGGCTGGTCGGGACGCGCCGCCTGGCTGGTCGGCCTGTGCGCGGTTGCCTACCTCGTGCCCTTCTACTACCTGTCCGAGGGGGGTAGCTGGGTGTCGGCACTGATGTTCTCGGTGCCGCCGTACGTCGCCGGCACTGTGTTGCGGCTCCGCAAGGAGACCGCCGACCAGCTCGCGGTGCGCGCCAAGGAGCTCGAGGACGAGCAGCAGCTCTTCGCCGAGATCGCCCTGCGCCACGAGCGCGCGAGGATCGCCAGCGAGCTGCACGACATCGTCGGCCACGCGATCAGCGTGATGGTGATCCAGGCTGCCGCCGGGCAACGCCTGATCGACACCGATCCGGCGCGTGCCAAGCAGGCGTTCGCAGCGATTGCGGAGTCAGCGCGACAGGGCACCCAGGACCTGGAACGACTCATCGAGCTCCTCGGCGGGACCCCCGACGGCGCTGTCGGCGCTGGCGGCGGACCCGACCTCTCGCTCGTCGACGAGGTGGTCACCCGCGCCGGCCGCAGCGGCCTGAACGTCACCTGCCGCTTCGAGGGGGACCGCGACCGGGTCCCCCCACCGGTCGCGCACCTCGCCTTCCGCGTGGTCCAGGAGAGCGTGACCAACGCGCTCCGGTACGCGCCCGGTGCCGACGTCCGCATCGTCATCAGCGTCGACGAGGCCGAGCCCGGACTCGCCATCCGGGTCGAGAACGACGCCGTGCCGGATCACGAGGCCTCGCTCTCCGGCACCGGCCGAGGCCTGGTCGGCCTGCGCGAACGCGTCCAGACGCTCGGCGGTCATTTCACCGCCGGGGCGACCGGCGCAGGCGGGTGGGCGGTCGAGGCGCGGCTCACCGGGGATGTGGGAGTGCGGACCGAGTAGGGGTCATGGAAGCGTCGGCCTACGTCCGCCGGTGGAAGCTCACCTTGCCGTCGGGGTGCCGGGCGACCCGATAGCGCCGGTCGTGGATCCGACGGTGGTGGTGCCCGCACAGCAGCCGGCCATGCTCGACGTCGGTCGGTCCCCCTTCGGCGTACGCGATGTCGTGGTGTGCGTGGCACATCGAGGGCGGCTTGTCGCAGTCGGTGGCCGTGCAGCCACCGTCCCGGATGCCCATCACGACCCGTTGAGCCTCGGTGTGGAACCGGCGCTTGCGGCCCACGTCGAGCACCTGGCTCTTGCCGCCCAGAACGACAGGGAGGACGCCGGCGCCGCAGGCCAGCCGCCGGGCCTCGGCCGCGGAGATCCGGCCACCGGTGTCCAGGGTGCACACGCCCGCAGCGTCCAGGGCTCCGGTGAGCTGGTCGAGGGTCATCGTGACCACGATCGTCGCGGTGGTCCCACCCGCTTTGGGCAGCCATTTCCCCGGGATCGCCTCGAGCAGCTGGCAGAACGCGACGCCGGTGCGGACCGACGTGGGCAGGTCGGGGTCGATGTCGGTGGCTGTCGAGCGCACCGGGTTGGTCAGCGACCAGAGGAACTTCTTCAGGATCTGTCCGTGCAGCGCTGGGATCCGGAACTTCCCGTGGCACACGCCCTGGTCGTCCTCGCGCAGCTCCAGTGACGTACGCCGCGCGGCGGCCGCTTCCTCGGCCTCGAGCTGCTCGCCGAGGTAGCGGTCGGCCAGCTCGGGGGCGACGACCTCGAACAGGTGCCGCCCCAGGAGCCGCAGCTCGCGGGCGTCGTGGTGTGCGGCCAGCCCGACCAGGTGCTCCTCGGCCCGCCGCCGCTGGTCGGCGTCGACGGCGAACTCACCACTGCGGGGCAGCTGCTCCAGCGACTTCACGATCGCCCGCCCCTGGTCCCCGTTGACCGCGCCCCTGGACATCGCCGCGGCGAGCACGTCGTGCTCCTCGAGCGCCTTGGCGAGCTTCAGGTCCGAGCGACACGCGATCCGGGTCTGCCGGGTGGTGACGGCCAGCCAGTCCCCGGCAGAGGCAGCGCCCTGATCGGTGGTGGCGCCGGCCCGGTCCGCTTCGGCCAGCACCCGCAACCGCATCGCCGCCAGCTGCGCCTCAGCGCGCGCGAGGTCGGTGAGCGTCTGCCGCTGCTCCTCGGGACTCATCGTCGAGGTCGGCAGATCGACCAGCTGATCCAGCCGCCCGCGCAGCCGCCCGGCGAAGTCACAGACCGGGTGCGACCGGTCCATCAGCTGGCTGCTCATGAGTCAATCCAAGCAGCGACCACTGACAGTTTCTGGCCGAGAATCCCCTTGCTCTACAAGGGAATCGAGGACCTTATGGCGGCTGCGATGAGTCCTCGTGGCGGATGAAGTCCGCACTGTCATGACTGCACTCTTTTCGAAGCTACAGACAGTCACGATTCCGGTGACTGACCAGGAACGGACCAAGGCGCTGTTAGAGGAACTCGGCTTCCGCACGACGATGGACGCGGAGCTGCAGCCCGGCTTCCGGTGGATAGAGCTCGCTTTCCCCGACCCAGGGGGTACGACGCTCTCCCTGGTCGCCGCCGGCGACGAGCTGCCGGCGGGGATCGACACCGGCATCCGTCTCCTCACCCCGGACGCCAAGGCCGCGCACACCCTCCTCGCCACCAAGGGCCTGGACGTCGGCGAGTTGCTGGACTGGGACTCAGCCCCGCTGATGTTCAGCTTCCGCGACCCCGACGGCAACCGCTTCTACGTCAACGAGAACGGCTGAGCGCGCAGTGGCCGGTCGCCGACCTGCACCGCATCTGCGCGATCCAGCCAACCATCCTTTCGCGTAACCTCCACAGTGGGTGCTGGCCCGCCGATGCGAGGTCCTGGGTCTTGTGCGGCTGACCACGATGCGGCCGCATGTGGAAGGGGACACGATGAGCCCATGGTGCGTCGCGTGCTCGTGGTCGACGACCACGACGACGTCCGGGCCGCGATCGTGATGCTGCTGACGGCGGAAGGTTTCGCCGTCGTCGGGGAGGCCGCGGACGCCGAGCAGGCACTGACAGTGGCCCGCCGCGAGCGACCGGGGGTCGTGCTGCTCGACATCAGGCTGCCCGGCCCGGACGGGTTCGCCGTGGCCCGAGAGCTCAGCTGCCTCAGTCCGGCGCCCACAGTCGTGCTGATGTCGAGCCGCGAGGCCGGGGTCTACGGCCCGGAGCTCGAGCGGTCGTCCGCCAAGGGGTTCATCACGAAGAGCGACCTGTCGGGCGCCACCCTGAGGCGAGTGCTCGGCGATGTGGTCGCGTGAGGACTGTTCGTCTGGCCGTGGTGGCGGCGGCGGTGACGCTCGGGGTGACGTCCGTTGCCGTCGGGTACGGCTGGCGCCAGCCCTTGTTGTGGGGGCCCGACCTGGTGGTCGGCCTCGTGTGGTGCGCCGCGGGCCTGAGGTTCTGGAACCGTCGACCGATGGTCGCCGCGCTGGCGCTGGGCGTCGGTACGACCTGGTTCGTCAGCAGCTTTGTCCCAGCCACCGTCTTTTGGCACAGGGGGTTGCTCATACACCTCCTGCTCGGCCTGGCGTTCGTCAAGCGGGGTCGTCTGTTGATCGGGACCGTGGCGCTCGTCTACCTGTGCTCGCTCACCCCGCTGGTCTGGCGCGGCGAGCGCGCGACGATCGTCCTCGCATGCGTGCTCCTCGCTCTCGTCGCGGGCCTCGGCAGCGGGCCCGCCCGGCCGGCCCTGGCCCGCGCGGCACAGTCGTGCCTGGTCGTGACCTGCCTGGTACTGGTGGCCAGTGCACTGATCCGGCTCGCTGCGCCAGAACCGGGTGGCGGTGCACTCCCGACGCTCCTCGCCTACGAGGCCACGTTGGTCGTGGTGGCCGTGGTTCTCATCGCCGCCGAAAGCACCACCGACTCCGACTCCGTGGCTGACCGTGTACTCGAGCTGAACGACGGTCCGGCCTCCTCCCTGAGGGACGCGCTGGCCGAGGTGCTCGAGGACCCGGAACTCCAGGTCGGCTACTGGCGTGACCACATTCGGGGCTACACCGATCTTGAGGGTCGCGAGGTGGTGCCACCGTCACCGGCGACCGGCCGCGACTCGCTGCACATCCAAGCCAACGGCAGGCCGGTCGCACTCGTGGTGCACGATGCCGCGCTGCGCGGTGACCCCCGGCTCGCTGCGGCCGTTGGGGTCGCCACCCGGCTGACCACCGCGAACGCGGACCTCCGCGCGCGAGTCAGCCAGCGCCGCGAGGAGTTGGCCGCGTCGCGACGACGGCTCGTGCAGACCGCCGACGAGGAGCGAGCCGATCTGGCATCGCTGCTGCGGATCGGACCTCGAGCCCGCCTCACCGGGCTTCTCGGCACGCTGCGCAGCATCCCGGATCCGCCCTCCGACGTGGCCACTGCGACGGCCCACGTGGCCGAGACCCTCGAAGACCTCCGCCGGTGGGAGCAGGGCCTGCATCCTCGGGACCTGGAGAAGGGTCTTGGTCCGGCGCTCGAGTGCCTGGCCGCCGCCAGCCAGATCCCGGTGACGATCGCCGAATCCGGCGGACGCGCGTCCCCGGCTGTGGAGACCGCGATCTTCTACACCTGCGCCGAGGCCCTGGCCAACGTCACCAAGCACTCCTTCGCCACGCGCGCGACCATCATCATCGCGTCCGACGGAGATCTGGTCACCTTCGAGGTGACCGACGACGGGACTGGAGGGGCGGACCCGGATGCGGGGACCGGGCTCCGGGGTGCGCGCGATCGGATCGAGGCGTTCGGGGGCACGCTGAGGGTGACCAGCGCGACCGGAGGCGGCACCACACTCAGCGGCGAGGTGCCGCTGAGTCCGGATGGCCGTCCCGGATCCTCGGAGGACCCTGCTTCCTGATGGGTCACTCGATCTTGGTGAACGGACGACCTCCGAAGATCGCCTCAACGAACATCTCGGCCTTGGGATTCGTCAGATCCTGGAGGTCGGAGAGCCGCAGCCCGTCTGCGTCGATCTCCCAGGTGCCCGCGAGTGTCCCGGAGCAGTTGGTCTCGAAGCGCACCTCCAGCCGAGTCTCGGTCGAGGAGTAGCTGCCCACGCAAGGTGGGAACGATGCTCCCGGTGGGGGCTTCTCGGTGTAGACACCCTGGTCCAGGGTGAACGTGAGGACACCGACGTACTCCTGCGCAGTGGTCTTGTCGAGCCCGGTCTCCATGAGCGTTTTCAGGCTGTTGTCGCGACGGTAGGTCCCGTCCGGGATCTCGTTCTCGCCGTCCGGCACCTTGGGGCTGGCCTCCTCTGCTTCGACCCCGCCGCAGGCAACCGGGCGCTCATCCTCGCCCACGGTGACGGACTTCTTGAGCTTCGTGATCGTCTCGATCATCTGTGCTGTGGGTGGATCCGCCTGGAGTTGGTCGTAGACCGGCCGGGACTCCCTCAGCCACGCCTTGACTGCGCTGGGCGGCGCCAGGACGGTCTTGAAGCCGGCGTCGCAGAACTCGGCGGCCGCTTCCGCGTCCGTGGGCATCTCTTCGATCGCCCAGCTGCGGGTGGCCACGGCCGCATCCTCGAGGGCCTCACGCTGGCCGTCGCTCAGGTCGGCCAGGACGCTCGAGTTCACGACCAGGGACTGCACCTTCGGGTACAAGGTGACGTTCGCGGTGCCGACTGAGTGCCGGGGCAGATGCTGCGCGTGGTCGAACGACGACTCCACGGCGGTGATCGACCCGTTCGCGACCGCGGCAGCGAAGTCGGTGCCGGGCCCTGCGGCATCAGTGGGCTGGGCACCGAATGCCTTCAGGATCGAGTAGCTGAGTTCGGATTTCGGCGCCCGGATCGCTCGTCCGTCGAGGTCGTCTGGCTCGAGCGTCGGATCCGCGAAGGAGAACGGGTGGCGCAGCGACTCGGGCACCAGCGCCAAGCCCGTCACCCCGGCCTTCGCCAGCCCGGCCAGCATCTCCTCGGCGACGTCATCCGCCACCACTGTGGCGACCAGTGCGCTGGAGTCGACCAGGAGGGGTGCGTGCAGGGCCTGCAACGTGGAGACGCTCTCGGTGTCCCAGGCCCGGGCTGGGATCATGCCCAGATCCAGCTTGCCCGAGGTGACCTGGCGGGCGACCTTCTGGTCCCAGTCCGCCTGGTTCGGGCCAGCCGCACGCCAGACTGGCTTGACGACGACGCTGCCGCCGGACGCCTCGGCGACCTGTCGCGCGAACTCTTTGATCAGAGTGCCTGCCGGCCGGTCCTCGGTGTCATCGGTGCCGATGGTGAGGGTGACCGGGGGTGTCGAGCCGCCCGCCTTGCTGACCTCGTCGTTGCTGCATCCGCTGGCTGCCGTGACAGTGGCGAGGAGGATGGCCGTCGCGGCGATCGAGAGTCTGGTCATGGCCGGGCCTTTCGTGGGGGTGTCGCTCGACCGTAGGCCGGGTGCCGCCCGCTCCACATCGCGGCGGACCCGGTATTCGCGTCCGTGCGATGTGTGGCTGTCCACTATCGCCTGACGCGGTCGCGCTGGCCGATACTGCTCTTGTGTGTGTCGTCGGCGGTCCCGCGGGACGGACCTTGTGCACGTCGGCTGTTCTGCTCGTCGGGGTCGGCACAGTCACCGCCCAGCTGGCCCACAACAACGACCTCGTGACCACGCACGCCGCCGTGCGCCCCTCGGCGGCCGCGCTCCAGCTGGTCGCGTCACTGGCGTTGGTCGGCGCGGGTCTCGTCGTCTGGTTCGGCCAGGAACGCGGATCTGTCGGACCAGCGACTCTCGGCGCCGCCGTCGCCTTCATGGCGCCCGTGTGGGTCGGGTGGCAGGACGCTCCAGCGCTGCTCCGCAGCGCCGGCGTGGTCCTCTCTCCGCTCCTACTCCCTTGTCTCATCGACGTCGCGGTCGGGTTCCCGGACCGCGGGAACCGCGACGCCCTGCACAAATGGCTGGTGAGGTCGGGCTACGCGGTCACGAGCGTGTACGTCATCGTCAGGGCCGCGGTCTACGACCCGTTCCTCGACCCCAGGTGCTGGGCGTACTGCCTGGACAGCACCTTCCTCGTAGACGCCGCACCGGGTTTCGTCGGCGCGCTCGATCTCCTGTGGCGCGTGGCAGCGGCGCTCCTGGCCGCCCTGCTCCTGCTGGTGTCCCTGGCGCGTCCTGGCGCGCTCGACCGCGAACAGGTCGCTGATCTGGCCGGTCGTGACTGCTGCGACTCTCGCTGCGGTGACCCAAGCCGCCCGCTCCGTGCTCTCAACCGCTCCCGAAGACCCCCGCCTCGAGCCGCTCCAGACGCTTTTCCTCGTAGAAGCCGTCTCGCTGGTCGCCCTCGCCGCCGCGCTGGCCTGGGCCACGTGGCGTCGCGAACAGCGACGTGCCGCAGCGATGAGCCGGCTGGCCGAGGTGGCGAGCGAGGCAGCCGGCATCGACTCGCTGACGGACGCGCTGGCCGCAGCCGCGGGGCGCCCCGACCTCGAGCTCGCGTACTGGCTCCCCACGGCAGGACGGCATGTGGACGCCAATGGGCAGCTGCTGGCTGATGCGCCTATGGCGGGTGACGTGTCGGTGCTCCGCGGGGAGACGCCAATTGCGCTGATCAGAGGCGGTGGGCAAACCACATCCACAGCACTGCTGTCGGAGGCGTTGGGACCGGCGGCACGGCTGGCGTTTGACAACGAGCGCCTCAGGGCTGAGGAGATGTACCACGTCCGACGGATCGCGGACTCACGTGCACGAATCGTGGCGGCAGCGGACCGGGCCCGTCGCGAGCTGGAGCGTGACCTGCACGACGGCGCCCAGCAGCGCCTGCTGGCGGTCATGTACTCGCTGCAGACGGCTGCGACCGCTGCGCGCGGTCGCGGGGACCTCGCGCACATCGCGGCTCTGGACGAGGCGGTGGACGAGTGCCGGTCAGCACTTGCCGAGCTGCGCGACCTCGCGCACGGCACCTTCCCCGCCATCATCGACACCGCAGGGCTCGCCCTGGCCCTCGACGATCTCGCCGACCGCGCGGATGTGGTCCTCACCGTGGAGGACCAGATGACTCCGGCCCTGCCTGCACCCGTCGCCCATACGGTCTACCTCGCTGTGGTCTGGGCCCTGGTTGCAGTCGCCAACGGTGGTGGAGTTGGGCCGCTGCGAGTCAGGCTCGAAGTCGCCGGCGAACTCCTCGTCGTGACGATCGAGGGCGCGCCTCCCGGTGAGTACGTTCGGACCTCCGACCGGGTGAGCGCCCTGGGTGGTCAGCTGCATGCCGACGACGGACTACTGAGGATGGAGATCCCATGCGACTAGTTGTGGCCGAGGACACGATGCTGACCCGGGAGGGCATCGTCCACCTCCTGCAGGAGGCAGGGCACGAGGTCGTGGGGCAAGCGGGTGACGCTGTCGAACTCCTCCACCAGGTCGATCAGCAGCAGCCGGACGCGGTCATCGTGGACATCCGGATGCCGCCCACACACACCGACGAGGGCCTGGTCGCCGCCCAGCAGATTCTCGATCGGCACGCGTCCGTGGCCGTCCTGGTGTTGTCGCAGTACGTCGAACCGGCGTACGCCCTGAAACTCCTCCAGGAGCGGCCGGAACGGGTCGGCTACCTGCTCAAGGAAAGGGTGTTCGACGTCGTCGTGCTCATCGACGCCCTCCGTCGGCTCCAGGACGGCGAGAGCGTGGTTGACCCAAGCATCGTGAGCCGGTTGATGGGGCGCCCTCGTGCTGACGACCCGGTTGCCCAGCTCAGCGAGCGAGAGCGCGAGATCCTGGCCTGCGTCGCCGAGGGGCTGTCCAACCAGGGCATCGCCGCGCGCCTGTACATCGCGGAGCGCACAGTGGAAGCGCACATCACGCGGACATTCCAGAAGCTCGGACTGGTCGATGTCGTCGATGCCCACCGTCGTGTGCTCGCGACGCTGCTGTACCTGAGATCCGACCAGCGACCAGACGGTTAGTCCGGCGTTGACCGGATGCCAACGCCACTGCGCAGCAGGGCTGTTCCAAGCTGTGAACGCCTGGATGAGCCAGGACATCAGGCACTCGGGTCATTTCCTGGGGGGTTCGCTGCTGGTCACGTAAGGACGAGGCGCCTTGGCCCACGTATTTCCTCCGCCTGTCGGCGCCCCCAAACGCACGCTCATGGCGATAGGCAGGCAGTTGCATCTTCCCTCTGCGATCCTTTCGATTTGCCCATCGTTGAGTTGCCCGGCGGCCAAGGATGCCTTGACCTAAAACCCACCGACGGCGGCTACGTGTCCAGCATCAGGTGTCGGAAGCCGGACGGAACCATCACGTGGGAAGCGCTTCCGCCCGAGGGCGACAACGTTGCCTGGACCCACGTTTCGGTGGACGGCGTGACCGTGGCCGCCTCCTCGTGGTCGTGCTGGTTGCTGACGTTTGACGCGGCGACAGGTCAGGAGATCGAGCGCATCTTCACCAACTGAGCGCCGGCTCCTGTCGCCTGAGCATCGCCTGCAGCGCTCACGTTCTGAAGAGTGCGTCACACCCCCGCGGATGACCAAGACCCTCAGCTTGCGTGCTGCTGAACGACGTTGAGCACGTTGCCATCGGGAGCACGGACGAAGAAGCGAGTCACGCCCCATGCCTCGGTTGTCAGGGGATGCACGATCTCGTACCCACGCTCCTGTGCTTGGCGGTAGGCGGCTTCGACGTCGTCGACCATGACCGAGACGACGGGGTCCACGGGCGCGGTGGCATCGCTGGTCATCACCTGGAGCGTCACCCTGGATACCGGCGACGTGTGGCGGGCCACCCAGCCCAGGTTGAACTCCTCTTCGGCTAACCCGAGGTAGTCGCTGTAGAAGCTCTTGGAGGCGGGGAGGTCGGGTACGTGGAGGTCGGCGATGATCTGCGTGACGTGGATGCGCGACGGGTCGGCACTCCCAGCTGGGTCGATTTCGCCTGAGGTGTGCTCCGGCGCGGCGCCCAGGAGGTGGATCCAACGCGGATCCTGCTGGCCGGACGAGCGCTCGAGTTCGCGCACCAGCGGTTGCGGGCGGCTCGCCATTCGGCGCAGGCACTCCTCGACCTGGCCCCGGTCAGCGAACCCGTGCAATCGCTCGGTGCGGGTGCGCAGCTCACCCGGCGCCTGCGCGCCGCGGAGCAGCAGGACCGTAAGCAGCGCTCGCTCGTCGGGCTCGAGGGCGAGATGCTCGTCGAGGATCTGGTGGTACTTGAGTGTTCGGCGCCCGGTGTCGGACCACACGATCCGCAGCAGCCCGCGCTCCTTGAGCGACTTCGCGGTCCGCTCGACGATCTGCTGGTCGAGGTAGGTGACGGGGTCGCGGCTGCTCGTCTGGTTGCACGCCGACACCAGTGCCTTTGCGGAGAGGGGATAGGTGGCGGGCACGGTCGTCTGCTTCTCCAGCAGGCTGCCGAGGATGCGCTGGTCAGTCGCATCGAGGACCGGGAGTTCTCTCACGTCACGACCTTAGATCTGCCTTGGCAAGATTGCGGATCGAAGAGCGTCTTTTCACCATGATCACGACGCTTCATGTGGCGGGAAGCTCTGGAGTCGGAGTCACCCTGGCGCCCGGGTGCTGCTGGAGGGGGTTCATACTACGAACGCGTCAGGCTCGTCAGAGACTGGCTTCGCGGACGTGGTGTAGTTGCAGCACGCTTCCCTTCCAGGGAAGGAGTCGAGGTTCAAATCCTCGCGTCCGCTCCATGTTCCAAAGCCGGAGCGCAGTAGCCGCCGTGTATGTCCTCACCGACCCGGGCCGGGGTTGTGGGTTTGCATTGCACAGTCTTTCCACCGCGAATGCTCTACGAGGCCTCATCCGAAAGCGACTTCCAGCGCGCTCACAACGCACCCTCTCGCGCACCTACCGGCCCAGAACCAGCCCGCTCGTCGGCACCCCGGTCCCCGCGGTCACCAGCACGTGGTGGGCATAGTCGACCTGGTTGACCGACGTACCCCGCACCTGGCGCACGCCCTCGGCGATGCCGTTCATCCCGTGGATGTAGGCCTCGCCGAGCTGGCCGCCGTGGGTGTTCAGCGGCAGGCGGCCGCCGAGCTCGATCGCTCCCCCGGCGATGAAGTCCGGGGCTCGCCGCGGTCGCAGAAGCCGAGCTCTTCGAGTTGCATCAGCAAGTACGGCGTGAAGAGGTCGCACGGCACCGCCGTCGCGATGTCCTGGGGCCGGAGACCGGACTGGCGCCGCAGCTCGGGGGTGGTGAGGACCAGGGCCACGGTGAGAGCGCCGAAGAAGTGGCCCACGACAACTGAGCGCCGAGCGGTCATCGACCGCCCGGAGCCGGCTCAGCTCGAGCGCTCGACCGCCGACACCGTCCAGCCCCTCGAGGACACGTCGTCCAGGCGCACGGTGAACAGGAACGGCACCGTCCGCTCCGCGCGCGGGTCACCGGAGACGACCTCCTCGGTCCCGCGGTCGACCTCGTAGTAGATGCCGTGGGCCGCGACCGCGACCTTGAACTCGATCGGCTCGCGCGAGACGAGCTCGCGGACCTCGATGCTGCGGACCGTGGCCGATCGCAGCACGGTGCGGTTGGGCGTGCGGATCGCGGTGAAGTCGAGGCTGCCGTCGTTGATCGCCCACTCCTCGAGGAACTGGTTGATCGCCACTTCGAGCACCGACTTGTCGAAGCGTGCGTCGACCAGGCTGAGGTCGCGGGCGGCGTCGTCAGCAGCGTCGGCCCACGAGATGTTCGTCATGGACAGCACGTCGCTGATCCCTGGCCCGGACGTGCGCTCGGCGACCTCGAGCAGTGCGTCGCGGCCCACCGCCTTCTGGTTCCAGACGTCGGTCTCGATGTCGTCGGTGAGGTGGTGGCTTCCGTCCTCGGCCTGCTCGATCCCGGTGACGACCCATTGGCCGCCCTGGTTCTTGCGCAGGGTCCAGTACTCGACCGGTCGCACCGAGCGGTCCTTGCGGGTCAGCCGCTCCCCGGTACGGCGGTCCACGACGTAGTCGTCGAGCGTCGCCGTGATCCGGAAGGTGACCGTGTCATCGGTCTCGCCGGCGCGGTTGGCCACGTTGACCAGCTCCACGCGCGGGACGTCGAGGATGTCGACGACGTTGACCTGGCCGCGTGCGGCGTACGCGCGCAGCTGCTCGGACCACTTGCCGTAGACGACCGGCGCCAGGATCTCGCGGAGCGTGGCCTCGTCGCGGTTGGTCCAGGCTCGCTGAGCGGTGACGTAGAGGTCGACGGCACGCCGTTGGAGGGCCTCGGTGTCGAAGGATTCGTCGGTGTCGGCCAGGGCGGCGACCTGCGCCCCCACGGCGTTGGCACGAGCGCGCGCCGTCTTGTCGGAGCGGTGGGCGACGCGGTCGCTCGTGGTGTTCATGGTCCGCTTGTCGCGACGCCGCTGGGACCTACTCCTGAGCATCAGGAAGACCACCAGCAGCAGGATGAGGATGAGCAAGCCGGAGCCGCCACCGCTCCCGAGGAAGAAGAACCCGGTGCCGCTACCGCGACCGAGCCCACCGCCGCCTCCCCTGAAGCCCCCGCCGCCACCGAAGCCGTGGCCGCCACCGCCACCCCGCGCGAACGCAGCAGTCGGTGCGAGCAGCAACGGCACGCTGACCAGCGCGAGCGCCCAGCCGAAGAATGCGGCCAGTCGGCGTAGCCGGGTGCGGAGAACAGATCGGGAGCTCATTACGGGGCCTTCCCGGACATGGTGGACGTCGCCGCGCTCGGGTGGCGCTCAGAGCTTGCGTCCTGGATTCAGGTCCGGCCTACATGGTCCCTCGCCTGACCAAGTCGCGGAACCCCGGCTCCTAGCTGCCCGCACCAGCTCGCTTCTCGGGTCCCCGGACTACCGGCGGTCACCAGCACGCGCTGGGCCTCGTCGACCCGTTGAAAGACGCGCCGCGCGAAGGCTGATACCTCCCGTCGCGCCGTAGACGGCAGCCGGCGGCGACCGCCGGACCGCGATTTCGGTTGATCAGGCCTTCGATGGCAGTCCCCACGAAAGTGAGGCAAGGCAAATCCCCGCGTCTATCCACCCAGATTGACGCTCCCAACCAACTGCCTGCGGGATACCTTGGCGTCCCTTGGCCGCCACCATTGTGGTCCGACGGCGAGCCATACAAGAGCGAAAGTTCAGCGCATGAAGGAGCCCGAGTACTACCAATCGCTCATCCCTCCATTGGACCGTCCTGATGGGCGAGAGGCGACCCCTGGGCTGCTGAAACTACGGACTGCGACCCGCGCGCTGCGCAACCACTTGGACGACCTTCCAGTCGACTACAACCAGGACCTGACCGGGGACCGGTTCCTAGCCGGGATGGGGTTCATGTACTCCCGACAGCGGTACGGGTGCGCGGAGTCCCTCATCGGTGGCGCGATGGGCGGCACCGTGCTCGGCGCGATGGCTCGCAGCCTATTCGTCGACGGGCTGCGGTGGCGATGGATTGGCGAGGACCCTGAGGCAAGGCGCCCGCTGCTGCTCGGCGACCTGCTTGAGGAACGGAACAACATCTGCGAGGCGTTGCGGAAGAACAATGTCCCAATGCCGAACCTGTCCCGATGGCTGATGCCCATACCGCCGGTCGCAGACCTGACCGGGGAGTCCCTGACCTGGCTGGACACTCCCCCGCTCCCGGGTGACGAGGAACTCCTGTCGGACTTCTTGAACTCGACGAACGCGCACGGCGGCTCCGCCCCGGCCAGCGACCCGTTGCATCTGCTCGACACGACCGGCCTTCGCGGCGCCGTCATGGTGCTCGCGTTCGCAGGGCACGGAAACTACCTTGGCCACCAGAGCTGCCTAACCGAGGACGGTCAGCCCGGCCACGACCTGCGCGACATCTACGAAGCGCTATTCATGCAGGTTGCGGCCGCAGGTGTCGTCACGGTGCTCCACGGGACCGCAGCTGCGGTGCCCGAACTGTGGCCCGCCGACGTGCCGCAGGAGCCGTTCATGACCAAGATGATGGAGCTCGCCGGCGACGTCGCCGAAGCTGCGCGCCCCATCCACCAACTCTTCACGACCAACCCACGCACCCACAAAGGTGCGGTAGCAACGGTGCGTCCAGCCGCCACCATCCTGAACCCGCGAGCTATCATCCCCTGCGCCGACGTCATGCCGTTCCTGGGCGACCTGCACGGGACCATCGCCGAAGCGGAGCGGTTCTGGACGAACTCCCGAGCGACGCCGGTCGGCGAGGAGCACTTCACGAACGGGACCACACTGCACGAGTCGCTGAACTACGGCGGCGCGTACTCGAACCTCGACACGTGCCTCTCGACATACGACAAGCTCGGGTCCGGCCCCATTTCGGTGTTCGCTGCGCGGATGCTGCTCGAGGAAGCTGCCCGTCTGCGGTGGCGGTTCAGCGTGACGGACGAGAAGGGGTTCGCCGCACGTGCGACGCAATACTTCGACGAGTTCCGTGCACACCAACGCACGACCATCAACAAACTGCGCGGCAACGGCGTCTCCGCGGATGCCGCGAACCGGTTGTTCGAGCTCCCGTCGTTCGTGCAGTCCCCTCCACCCAAGCCCCCGACGAAGAACCGGCAAAAGATTCCGCACCTCAGCGCGCTCCTGCGTGAATTCGGCCAGGCCACGCAGCCGCGGGACCCGGGCTGGGTGGTCGTGGCGTACTCACTATTGAGCCAGGTCACACATGCGACCACGCTCGGCTGCCTGCACGCCGTGAGGTACGACGACGATGAAGACATCTGGCACGGGAACGAGTTGAGCCCAGAGCTCATGGCTCTCTCGTTGGACGTGGCGTGCATTGGTGGCGCTTACCTCATCGGACACTCGGCGTTGATGCTGACCGAACTGAGTGACGATGCCAGGAGATTCCGCGCCTCGCTGCTCGACGGCGCATCGCGGGTTCACCACGAAGCGCGGAACGTTCACGGGCTCGGTTGACCTCGCTCACCGAAAGCGACTCCAAAGGCCAGTGAAGCTTCGTGAAGCCACCGTCCCGACGCTTGTGAAACGAACCTTCAGCCGAGTGAGACTCCTCTCTCGGATCTACTGCGAATTGCTGGTCGTGGCCTTGGTCTTGGTCTCGGTGACAGTGATGGTCGCTGTAGCGCCGACGATCGTGATCGTCTTGCGTGCTCGGGTCAGGGCGACGTACAGATTATTGACGTCGGTTATCTGGTTGATGTCGGCGATGACGACGTGGTCGTACTCAAGGCCCTTGATGAGGAGGGTGCGGGACACGACTTTGCTCCGGTTTCGGCGGCCTTGGTGGCGGATGCGGTCGCGTGCTCGTGCGAGTTCGGTTCCGAGGACGTCAGGGTTGTCGCCTGCCGCGGCTGCGCCGCGGAGCGCGGTCTGAATGTCGTTCCAAGCTTCGTGGGAGTGGAGGCGAAGCGAGGCAGAGTCCGGGATGGCCCCCATCGCGGTAGCGAGGGACGTGTACGAGGGGTTGGCAACGACGGTGTCGAACGCTGCGAGTGCGGATTCAAGGCCGGGGCGCTTGAGGCCGGAGGTGCTCTTGCCAGCTTTGAGCCGGTTCTTGACGCCGTCGTTGAGTTGGGCGTGACCGCAGGTGCAGCGCTTGGTCAGGTTGATGAGCCAGGTTGCGAATTGCTCAGGGGTGGCGGCAGCGAGTTCGCCGAGGCGGTCGCCCATGAACTCACCGGCGACTTCTTCCATCATGGTGAACGCGCCGTTAAGGTCGGCTGCGGCGCGTCTGGCGGTGTTCCCCCAAGGGGAGATGACGACGGTCGTTTCGCCCGCCGGTCGGTACTTGAGGGCGGCGTTTGCCGCTGCTCGGCGGTCGGTCCCCGAACTGCGGTACTCGACGCCCGGCGGAAGCTTGATGGCGGAGAAATCGATGACGCGGCCTGGTGTCAGTGCGGTGCGCGCCTTGAGGAGCCACTCTCCGAGGGGCTGGTTGTGGTCGTTCCATCGCCACGGTGTCGGCTCAATCGGATAGTCGGGAAACCTGGCTTGTACGTCTTCCCACGTGACGAGGGTGTTGCCGCGGAACCCGAAGATGGCTTGCTTGGGGTCTCCGAGGACACCGATTGCTGGGATGGCCTCGGCGATAGCGCAAACGAGTTGGTGTTGGGTCTCGCTGCAGTCCTGGTACTCATCGACCAAGGCATGGCTGTAGGAGGCGGCGAGGACTCGACGGATGGTGCGGATCGTGGTGATGCGGTGTGCCGCGGTGATGTAGTTCTCCGAGTCGTCCCAGTCGGGTGTCGGCGGAACCTTCAGCTGTCCGATGTTCGGGTAGGCGCGAGCCAGGAGGAACCCGAAGCTGGTCAGTGTGAAGACGCGTGCGCCAGCAGTGATACCGAAGGACTTCAGACGCTTCTGGATCGCGTGAACGCCCGCGTTGGTGTGGGTCAGGATCAGAGTCCGGCCACCATGCGCGACGATCTGGCGGGCGGCTTCGGCGAGCAGGTGCGTCTTGCCGGTTCCAGCGGGCAGGGTGACCGAGACGGGTAGCGCAGCAATGAGCCCGGCCGCCGTGGTCTCGAGTTCGTCGCTCACTTGTCTGTCTCGACGACCGCGGTGCCGTCGGGCTCGTCGGGCGGCGCATCCTTCGGTGCGGGTTCAGGTTGGTAGTAGGTGTGCTCTCGGACCTTGGCCAGCGTGGCAGCAACCGCACCCTCGGCCAGTTCGGGACGGCTGAGGACAACCGCGGCGAGTGCCTTGCCCCGGTCAACGTTCTTGAACCAGCTCTTGTCTTTCGCTGTGTCGCCGACCGTCACTCGTGCCTGCTCCAACGTGGTGCCGGCCGCCACCCACGCCGCGACGTCGAGCTGTGCATCCTTCTCACTGACAGTGGGTGCGCCACGTGCTTTCAGTTGGTCAGCGAAAGACACTCGAGACGTTTCAGGGTCGTCGGCCGCCTCAACAGCCGTGTCGATGAACGCCGTCAGGCCCTCGGCGGAAAGCTGGTCACAGATCGCCCGCTCGGTACATACGCCGCCAGTCCACTGCACGACCTTCCCCCCTGCGGCCTCCACGTCATGCACGAGTGCATTCGCAGCCTGGTCGTCGCTGTCGAGAACGAGGAGGACCTCGTATCCGGCACCGAGAAGCTCCTTGGCTCGACCAGCAGAGCCGGTCCCTCCCGACCCCTCAACGCCGACGACCCCGAGCGCCGCAGTCGGGACACCATCCGCCGCCTCGCACTCTGTGTCCCACGCCTCGAACAGACCGAGCAGAAGTCCGTACTCCGTCTTGCCCTCGCCCATGACGACCCGGCGGGCCAGAAACGCCTCAGGGCTGGCCTTGATGACCGGCTTCAACGTCACCGGGTCGCCCAGCGACCTCGCAACCGTCTCCCCGCCCTCCCCCCGGACCATCACCAAGTCGGACGGATCCAGGTGCTGCAATGCCGACGGAGAGTGCGTCGTGACGAACACCTGCGAGAACGTGTCCTTGCGCTGGAGATAACGCAGCAGGTGAACCAACCGGTGCGGTTCGAGCCCGTACTCCACTTCATCGACCAGCAAGATCGTGGAGTCCTCGTGCGCAAGCTGCTGCGCGGCCGCACCCACCAGACGCCGGGTTCCCAACCCGAAGTTCGTCAAAGGGACCGGACCATCAAACAGCGCAAGGTTCCCCTGCGCGCTCGTCAGGGAGATGTCCAGTCCCGGCCGAAGGTCCTCGAACTTGGCGCTCCCGATGGCCGACACCGCATTCCCAACATCGTCCGCCAGGCCCTGTAGGTCCGGCGGGATCGCAGCGGATACCGCCTCACGAGCCGCACGGTTCGCCAACGTTAGTGTCTTGCGGGCGTCCTTCTTCTTCTCCGTCAGTTTTCCCAACGCAGACATCCGCGTCCACCGCAGATGAGCATCAACGCGCTCATCAACACGGAACGCCCCGAACCGGGAACGGTGACGCGCCCGAAGAACGTGCCGCTCCTCGTCGTCGTCAGCATCAGGCCGATACGCAACCCACTCGGGCTCCAGGTCCGCATCAACCTGAAGCTCGACGATCACACACTCCTCGAACCCGTCCTCCGGGTCGTGAAACCACTCACCCGCCGCGTTGATGCCAGCAAGGTGCAGACCCAGATCCTCCACACCGAGCAGATCCTGGGGAACGCCAGTCATCGCGATACGGATACGGATGGGTTCATCCAGCTCCCCGCGATAGAAGTCGGTGTCGGTGAACGTGATGTTCCACCGGTCGCTCAGCCCACGCTCGAGAGCAGTGAGGATTGTCGACTTCGTCGCGTCCCCGGGCCCGATCAGGACGAAGAATGTCTGGTCGGCGGGCAGACTCCAGGACAGCCTCCGGATGCCGCGAAAGTTCTCGATGTCGATTCGCCGGATCTTCATGGTGATTCGCCTTCGGGTCGCTGGACTCAGATTCGACCACATCGCTTCCTGCAAGGTCGGCAGATAGCCCACTCAAGGTCGGGCCGTTCCGAATCTTGGGCGAACCTGTCTACCGAAGGCGTCTAAATTGATTCCAGACTGTGAAACGTAGGTAGACCGCTGGAGGGCACCCCAATCGTGATTAAGCGGGGCCTGCGAGGTTGCCCACAAGGTGCGTCATACCGGCTCCCTTCTGTTGTCAACCGGTCAGGCGTTGCGTCTTTCGCACAGGTCCGGGAAGTGGCCTATCCGAAGCGTCGATGTGCGGGGGCAGGCCGACCGCGCTGGATTGAAGAGTCGCCCCGCAGCGCCCTCCCGGACCCGCCCCACGCTCCGACACCTTGGCCGAAGTGCACATTTCGTTGCTAGGCGTCCGCCAAAGGCACACGTCAGCTCATAGGCGATGGGCTAAGGGGCTGCGCTAACAGTGCTAAATGTAGGCGAGGATCGATCGACCGTGTGAGCCCGATTGCGATCTCGGCCAAACAGCGGTTCGATGTCTTGGTTGCCGAGTGAGCGGTGGGATTGCCATCATGTACGTGCTGGCCATGAAAGCCCCGGCGAAGGACGCCCTGCGTCTGATCTTCGGGAAACTCGACTCCACCGTCGAAGAGCGCGACGCCGAGTGGCTGCGCCTGGGTCGCTCCGATTTTGAACAAGCATTTGCGGCGTCAAGCGCTAGGAACGACTTGCCCGAGGAAGTCGCGGCGACTTCTCGGCTGATGGCCATAGGGGATGTGGATCCGACTCCGAGTGAGGTTCGTTCGGCGGCTTACCGCGTGGAGCGCCGACGGGCATTACTCGGCGCCGTAGCCGACATCGTCGGTTGGATCGTCATGGCTGGGATTGTGCTCGCAGGCGGCTTGGCAATCCTGGACGCTACCGCAGGACTCGTTGGGGCCGTCCTGGTTGCCGTATTGGCGTTCGGGGTGCAGTTCTATGGCAGGCGCGCGGCGCTGAGGGCGGAGACATTGGCGCAACTCACAGATCCTCTGGCGTGGGCGCTCTATTACCCGACTCAATTTGCCCAGCGAATTCTCGACGTCCAGGAATCACTACTTGCTGGGGGAGAGCGCAGCATGTTGGGCGAGTATGAGAACCGTGCAGCGAAGGTCTCCCGACTTGAGGATGGTCGAGTCGCGCCGGGGCAAGAAGAGGGGTTTAGCAACCTAGTGTCATGGACCAACGAAAGCGTCGCCTTGCTCGCGGGTTTGAATGCTGCTCACAGCTTAGCGAACGGGCTCGTCACACGGGCGACTCAGGCCGCTACTCTCACCGAGACCGAATACCGTCGGCTCCTCAGCGGAGCGCAGGGTGCTCGCGTAATTGGGCACGAGCAAGCCAACGTCACGTACGGGTATCTGTTGGATCAAGCCACTGTGTTCTTGCGCCTGCCGCAACCAGACACCATCGCGGTGCAGGAGAGGGCACAACGTGCCGTCGCGCAATCGCCCGACTTCCAGGCACTTTGCAGTGCTGCTCGCGGCCTATTGGATGACGCAAAACACATAAGTCACGGCTACGGACATGCCGGTTCAACCAAGTGGAAGAGACCCCCCGGCCACGCTCAGGAGGTGTGGTCCGTCGCCCTTGGTCTGGCACTCATCAGCTTGGGGCTGTATGCGGGCACCAGACCGCAGTGGGAGTGGCTTGGACAGACCATGGTGGCCGTCGGTGTCGTGCTTGTGCCGGGGACTTACGGCCGCGCACTCAAGGAGGGGGTCCGATTGCCCGGCGCCGGGCCCCAATAGCTCGAATGGTGGCTTCTCGCGGCGACGGAGGCCTGGGTAGTGGTTGTTTCTCTCCTATCCGACAGAGGCAGCGGCCCAGGTGCGTTCGATGAACCGGTGCAGGTGTGCGTCTTTCCACCGCTTGTTGGCCGGCCGCTGCATGGCACCTGCCCCGTACTGGACAATGGTCAGGTGACGGCCGGTGGTGATGCGCTCGAGGCGCGCTGGCGACGTGTCGATCGAGCGGTGACTGAGGTGGCCGCGGCAGTGAACTCGGACGATCCGACACGATGCCCCGATTCCGTCGCTGTGGTCCTGGACGCCGTGTACGACCTCTGGGAACTGTGGGCATCCAACGCGTCGTTGACCTCGTCGCAGGAGAACAACGCCGTACGAGGCAGTGCAGACGGCGAGACTGCGGCGGCCCTCATTCACGCCCGAGGAGGCAAGACACATTTGCACGTGGAGTTTGGCGACTTCACTGACACAATCGCCGAGCGCTTCTACGACCATTTCGGCTGCTGGCGATGGCAGTCGCACTCGGATCCCTCGCCGCGGTTCACCGAACGAGACAACTGGTACGCGCTCCATGTCTCGACCCAGGAAGTCCTTCCACCTATTGACGCAGCCGTCAGGTGGATGCGGAAGGCAATTCCGAGACCAACGTGATGGATGGATCCCCGTGACCTCACGGCCGGTTCCGGGGCGCGTCACACCGCCGCCTGTCGGTCATCGGCCGCGGTGTATTGCCCTCCGCGGCGGGCCAGGGTCTAACGTCCTACTCGTGCTAATGACCACTCACAACCCGCTGACCACTGATCCCGAAGTTCTGGCTATCTATGTTGGCGTCGCGGTCAGTGGCGTTCTAGCGGCGATCGCGCTCATCATTTCGCTGCGTTCGCTGACGATCCAGAAGGAGAGCGGCCGTGCGGCAGTCATATCCGCCGAGGCAGCACAGCGGGCCAACTGGCTCACCGAACAGCGCATGCTGCACGAAGCTGCGAACGTCGCGCAAAATCAACCGGTCACGTCGGGGCAAGGACCTGATGCCGGCCCGGGCCCCGCGCAGAAACCCAACGTGCAGTGGTCTCTGGATAGGAAGTCCAAGAATGGGTTCGTGCTGAGAAACGTCGGGACCGACGTGGCCGAGGAGGTCCGTATCCCCGCCGAGGGTGCCGCGCAGATCAGTCGTGGATTGCCTGAGTCCGCGACCCTGCGTCCACAAGAGTCAGTCGAGTTCCTGATGATCGGCGCAATGGGAGCCCCAGTGCCGAACGAAATCCTCGTTACCTGGAAGGGCCGAGATCCGGACGATCCGCTCGTAGTTCCGGTTCCGAGATAGCGAAGACCGGCAAGCCTGTCGCCATGGCCCCCCGGCGCGTCGACCTGCGCCAAGGACGCCTGATAAGCGCGTCGTACCACCGCGTGCACGGCACCCAACGTTTTGGGCAGAGGAGAGTGCGAAGATCCGCGGTATGGCCACCGACGAAGAGTTGAATTGGGCACTGACTTATGAAGGCTACGAGCGGTTCTCGCGGGACATGGCCGCTTACCACGAGCTCTTGCGACCGGCCATGTCCATCCATGAGGCGTCCGGGCGGATCCCGGAGTGGTGTGGTGTCGATCTGCTTCGCGCTTGGGCGTTCTACCGCCAGCGCGAGCATCACAACCTGGGACACAGTCCCATGGCCGACGACTGGGACGACGTCCTGGATGCCATCCGCCGACACCCCCACGCCGAAAGCCGGGATCTGCCGCCCCCTCGGTTGCCCATCTTGACCGGCGAGTGGGCCGAACGACTTCGACCTACACTCGACGCGCCGTACTGGTCGAGACTCATGAAATTCGTCGAGACCGAACGTCGGACTCAGAGCGTCTTCCCGGCGCGCGACCAGACCTTTAAGGCCTTTGAGCTCACCCCCTACGAGAAGGTCCGCGTTGTCATATTTGGCCAGGACCCCTACCCGACTCCCGGTGATGCAGACGGCCTGGCGTTTTCGGTCTCGAGTCCTGCCTCGAAGACTCCCGCCAGCCTGAAGAACATCTTCAAGGAGCTCGCCTCGGACGTGGACGTTCCCACACCTGCCAAGAACAGTCTGGAGGGTTGGGCGCGGCAGGGCGTGCTGCTCCTTAACACGGCTTTGACGCTGCGTGCCGGCTCGGAAAAGGACCACCAGGTGCATCGGCAATGGCGTTGGGAGCACCAAGGATGGTCAACGTTTACTGACGCGGTGATCTCGGTGATCCTCGAGAAGGAGGAGCGAGTGGTCTTCATCCTCTGGGGCAACGACGCCCGCCGAAAGGCGAAGTTGATTGAAGGCTCCCGTCACGCTGTCATCGAGCAGGTGCATCCGTCGCCGCTGTCCGCCTACAAAGGCTTCTTTGGCAGTAAGCCGTTCACCAAGGCCAACGACCTGCTGGGCGAAGACCGGGCGGTCGACTGGGCTCGGACCTCGTAATGGTGCCGCTAGCTGGCCGCGACTCGGCGCCAGCTCTTGCATGACACGGGGCGGAGGCGCACGGACTGGTAGAGGCTTCTCGGCCGGATCATCCTCGGGGTTTGTCATTCCGCCGCCTTCGTGCCTCCTGGCAAGTCGCGATCGGCTTGGTGCCCATCTCCAAGGGGGGTCAGACCAGACGTGCTGTTCTATCGCCAGCCGTAGTGGTGCAGCGCCTCGTTCCAGAGCCATTTGAGGCACGCGGCTGGCCCGTCCTCGCGCCAGACTGTCTGCGCATGGGAACAGTAGTACGACCTGTTCTCACGAGACTGACGGCGGTCGTTGTTGGATGTGAGAACCCGCAGGCCGCTACTGCTCGACCACTTTCTTAGCTCGGCACGAAGATCCTCCACACCTGATACCAGTTCCGGGAGGGCCCTTCGGATCTATTGGCGTGTGCTTATACGGCGACAGGTCTAGGGGGAACGGGGGGTCATCAAACCTCTTCCCGTTCAGGTCCTTGTAACTGACCCTCGTCTCGTACCTCAGGGGCAGATCGTCGCGCTTGAACAGGTCAGGCCCCGAGTCGAACGTAACGCGAATGGTTCTCCCTGGGGCGAGCATCGGAATGGGGCGAGAGAAGACAGACGAATCGTTGATGTCCCGCCGTGCCTCGTTGGCAGGCTGAAGGGGTTTGTCAAAGACAACAGATACATCACGTGCGGGTGTGGCGCCGATGTTTTTAATCGCGATCCGCACCAGGAAGCGCCTGAACTCGAAGTCAACGATCACGTACGGACGGACCTGCTCCTCTCGAAGGCGCCTCGCTTGCACGAGCTGCACTGCTGCAAAAATCGCGACAACGACACCCACGAAAAGTGCGCCCACAGCACAGGCCGCCGAGATTTCGGCTGGCCCCCATGTTCTCGGATCCATGGTCGGACCGTATGCCGAACCTCCGACAGACCCACTACGCCCGGGCGGCCGATAATCCTTGGCACGCCGCCTCATGCCTGCACTGAGCGGGCGCAACAAGAGATCCACGGCCAAGGTCCCGACCCTCTTCCACGCCGACATGTACATCCCGCCCAGTTGGCCGCAGCAGTGTGAGAAGACCAGCCACTTTGTCCGCACCAGATCCCTGCGCGACTTTCCGCCGCCTGTTCGGACGCTCCGCAACGACCGAATGGCTGCCGCGATCCGCGCGACGAGTAGGAGTCTTGAGGCGACATCCGGTTGGCATTGGCGCCACAAGTTCGTCACGAGGCACGTGACTGCATCCTCCGTCGCTGAGCCGCCAAGGGCCTGGGCTCGCGAGAGTGTCAGGGCCGAGCCCTACGGTCTCAGCTAAGGAGGCCGGTTGGCCTACGAACCGGTTTGACTCAGAGGGCGGACGGATGACCGACGTAACTGTGGACTGCACAATCGAGGGAAATTTCGAGGTCCCTTCGGCCCACCTCGAGGCCATGGGTCAGGGAGTAGCCGTGTGGCCGGTTGAATCAGTGAAGTTGCTCTTGACTGAGGATGTGCAAGGCGCGGTGCGAGCACTGGTGCCTCATCTGTCGGCTTACCGCACGGAGCGCGGGAGTGGTCGGGTGGCTGCACGTGTCGTTGCGGAGATGTCGCCTCCGGTCGTCGTTGTCGACGGTCCTCTGGTCGTTGAGCAAGACCCCTCAGCCGCAGAGCGTCTGCTCGCCCACGAGGTTGGCCATCTTGTACTTGAAGATCGAGGAGAGGTGGTCGGCCAGCCGCTACTGGGTCCCACTTATGAGGGAGCCTGGAAGCGCTGGCTCGTAGGTTTCGGTGGTGTATCTCTCGAAGAGTTTCGGATTGAACGCACGTTGTTCGAGTTGGGCTACGGGGCGAGCGCATGGAGGGACATCGCGTTCTCCAGCGACACGCTCTACTCGGTCAATCTTGACCTCCTCGAAGCGCTCGTCGACGAGCGCAGTCACGATGTCGAGTACTTGGCGAGTGCTGTGTGTGGAGTCGTATCAGATTTGAGCAAGCATTTCGGCTATGCGGCTGCGTGGATCGCTGAGGAGTACGACTGGCGGT
This sequence comes from Nocardioides sp. Z30_9, assembly GCF_058215735.1. Taxonomy (NCBI): domain Bacteria; kingdom Bacillati; phylum Actinomycetota; class Actinomycetes; order Propionibacteriales; family Nocardioidaceae; genus Nocardioides; species Nocardioides sp. Z30_9. The sequence goes on along the minus strand of NZ_JBZAJF010000003.1, from coordinate 354,216 downwards.
TCCCGGTTGAGGAACTGTCGGAAGCCGGTCAAGCCAATTGGCGCGACTTCGTTGGGGAGCACTGGGACCAGCGCATGATGTTTTACCGCGAGGTTCCGCCCGCGGACGAAGCGATCGAACACGACCAACTTCGGGACCTCTTACGCCAGGCCGGCAAGCTCGAGCAAGATTTGCTGAAGCGAGCTGGCTTCTACTTCAGCGGTCCGGGCGAGGGCCAAGGGGACGAGGAGTGGGGCTTCTGGCGAGTCCAAGATGACTCCTTGTGGGGCGACCGAACAGAACGGGCCCTCGCTGAGGCGAGGGTTCGAGGTGACCTTGACTAGGTCTGCGAGCGCGGCTTGACGGCTGCGTCCCTTGTCGGGGGTGTCCAATTTCTCCCCAGTCCGGGAAGCCCCAAAGGGGCTTATGCCGCATGGTGCGCGGTCAATGAGTGCGCTTACGCGAGTCGCGTCTTTCCACCGCGAATGCGCCCACGGACCATCCGGGAGCGACTCTCGTCCCGCACGCCCCCAGCGCCGCGCGCGATCTACCGGCCCAGTACCAGCCCGGACGTCGGCACCCCGGTCCCGGCGGTCACCAGCACGTGGTGGGCGTCATCGACCTGGTTGACCGATGTACCGCGCACCTGGCGCACCGCCTCGGCGATGCCGTTCATCCCGTGGATGTAGGCCTCGCCCAGCTGGCCGCCGTGGGTGTTCAGGGGCAGCCGGCCGCCGACCTCGATCGCTCCCCCGGCGATGAAGTCCGCAGCCTCGCCCCGGCCGCAGAAGCCGAGCTCCTCGAGCTGCATCAAGACGTACGGCGTGAAGTGGTCGTAGAGCACCGCTGTCGCGATGTCCTGGGGTCGGAGACCGGACTGCCGCCACAGCTCGCGTCCGACGACGCCCATCTCGGGGACGCCGATGTCCTCGCGGTAGTACGACGTCATCACGAACTGGTCGGCCGCGCTCCCCTGCGCTGCCGCGAGGATCGAGACCGGTGTCTGCTTCAGCGAGGCGGCCCGCTCGGGTGTGGTGACCACGATCGCCACGGCGCCGTCGCTCTCCTGGCAGCAGTCGAGCAGGCGCAGCGGGTCCGCGATCATCCGCGAGGACTGGTGGTCCTCCAGCGTGATCGGACGGCCGAAGAAGAACGCGTCCGGGTTGGTCGCCGCGTGCTTGCGGTCGGCCACCGCCACCAGGCCGAAGTGCTCGGAGGTGGCGCCGTACTCGTGCATGTAGCGGCGTGCCTGCATCGCCACCGTCGCCGCCGGCGTGGACAGCCCGTGCGGATAGGTCCAGGCGTTGTCGAGACCATTGGTGTTCACCTGCGCGGCCGCCCAGTTCTGCACCTGGCCGAACCGCTGCCCCGAACGCTCGTTGAACCCGCGGTAGCAGACCACCACCTCCGCGACACCGGTCGCGACCGCCATCGCGGCCTGCTGCACGGTGGCGCAGGCGGCTCCCCCGCCGTAGTTGATCCGGCTGAAGAACCGCAGGTCGCCCATCCCGAGCTCGCGGGCCAGCGCGATCTCCGAGCTGTTGTCCATCGTGAACGTGACCAGCCCGTCCACGTCGGCCGGAGCCAGCCCAGCGTCCGCGAGCGCGGCCAGCGTCGCCTCCGCGGAGAGCTGCAGCTCCGATCGCCCGGACTCCTTGGAGAACTCCGTCGCGCCGATGCCCGCGATCGCCGCCTTGCCGGAGAGGCTCATCGGGAGACCACCACCTGGGCGTTGACGTGGTTGCCCAGCGAGACCGCACCGACCACGTCGATCGTCAGGGTTCCCTCGTCGACGGCGGAGACCGTGCCTGAGAACCGCACCGTGTCATAGGGGTACGCCGGGGCGCCGAGCCGCAACGCACAGGACTTGATCACGAACTCGGGTCCGACCACCTCACGCGCCCACTCGCCCACATAGCGCTGCACCAGCCCGGTGGTGGTGAGGATGTTGAGGAAGATGTCCTTCGAGCCACGCTGGATCGCGAGGTCGCGGTCGTGGTGCACGTCCTGGAAGTCTCTGGTGGCCAGGGCCGTGGAGACGACCAGGGTCGGGGTCACGGGGAGCTCCCAGACCGGCAGCTCGGTGTCCAGCTCGGTCATCGGGCCACCCTCCAGGTCGGCAGCGTCGTCTCGTCGTCGAGCCGGTCGAAGTCGACCACCACCGCATCTCCGATCGCGAGCTCCTCGGGCGCGTCGGTCACGGTGGCGACCATCCGGACCCCTTCCTCGAGCTCGACCAGCGCGATCGTCAGCGGCACCTCGCGGCCGGGCAGCTTCGGCGCGTGATGGACCAGGAACGAGAAGATCGTGCCGCGGCCCGAAGCCACGACGTACCCCCGGTCGGCGACGTGGCACGAGGGGCACATCGGCCCGGGCGGGTGCCGCAGCGCTCCGCACGCGTTGCACGACTGGATCCGCAGCTCGCCCTTGGCGGTGCCCTCCCAGAAGAACTCGGTGTCGCGGTTGCGGACCGGCCGGGTGATCAGGGAGCGATCGGGTTCCTGGGGTCTCGACTGATCGCTCGCTGCGCTCGCTGCTCGACCGCCAGAAGACTGATCGCTCGCTTCTCGACCGCCAGAAGACTGATCGCTCGCTGCTCGACCGCCAGAAGACTGATCGCTCGCTTCACTCGCTGCTCGACCAGCGGCATGTGGCTTGAACTTCAGCACCCGGAACAGCATCGTCGCGACCAGCTCCCGGTCCTCCCCGGAGCCGACCCACCAGCTGTTCACCGTGGTGACGAAGTACCCCTCGCCGACGCCGGTCTTCTTCGGGCCGACCACCGACTCCAGCCGGGTGGTGATCGCGACCTGCTCTCCCTCACGCAGGTAGCGCTCGTAGGTCTGGTCGCAGTTGGTCCCGAGCACCGAGGTGAACCCGGCACGGTCCAGCATCTGCATGGTGCCGTGCAGCGGGTCGCCCTCGGGGCGGGTCGGGTCCAGGCCGTACATCGTCCACACCTGCGCCATCGCCGGCGGCGCCACACCGTGGGTGAACCGCTCGTCGGTCTCGCCGATCGCCTCGAGCCAGTTGTTGATCATCGGCTGGTTGACCGGGTCGCGGGCGAGCCGCGGCTCGGTCTCGCCGAGCGCCTTGAGGCGTTCGACCTCGGCCATGATCCAGTCGTGGCTGCCGACCGGCGAGCCACTCATCGGGGCACCTTGGGCAGGCCGAGGCCGAACATCGCGATCAGCTCGCGCTGCACCTCGTTGACGCCGCCGCCGAAGGTGAGCACGAGGTTGCGCTTGGAGGTCGCGTCTAGGTACTCCGCCAGCTCCGCGGTCTCCGGGTCGGCCGGGTCGCCGTACGCCGTGACCACCCGCTCCAGCGCGAGACCGAGCGACTGCACCTCGTCGGAGGCGAAGACCTTGGACGCCGACGCGTCGGCCACCGCCTCACGCCCGCTCGCCCCGGAACCGGCGACCTGCCAGTTCAGCAGCTCGTTGACCCGAAACGCCGCGGTGGCGCGAGCGAGGGTGTCGCGTACGACGGGCAGCGACAGCAGCGGCGTACCGGAGGCGTCGGTGCGCTCGCGGGCCCAGGCGACGACCATGTCGCGCAGCCCCTCCATGCGCCCGGCCGGGCCGAGCATCACGCGCTCGTGGTTGAGCTGGGTGGTGATCAGCCGCCACCCCTCGTTCACCTCACCCACGACCATGTCGGCCGGCACCCGCACGTCGTTGAAGTAGGTCGCGTTGGTGTGGTGGGAGTGGTCGGAGGTGATGATCGGCGTCCAGGAGTAGCCGGGGTCCCGGGTGTCCACGATCAGCACGGTGATGCCCTTGTGCTTGGGGGCGTCGGGATCGGTGCGCGCCGCCAGCCACACGTAGTCGGCCGCGTGCCCGCCCGTGGTCCACATCTTCTGCCCGTTGACGACGTAGTGGTCCCCGTCGAGCCGGGCCGTGGTGCGCAGCGACGCGAGGTCGGTGCCGGCGTCGGGCTCGGAGTAGCCGATCGCGAAGTGCACGTCGCCGGCGAGGATCCGGTGCAAGAACAGGTCCTTCTGCTTCTGGGTGCCGAACGCCTGCAGCGTCGGGCCGACGGTCTGCAGCGTCACCGAGGGCAGGTGTACGTCGGCCCGGCTGGCCTCGTTGGCGAAGATCTGCTGCTCGATCCCGCCGAGCCCCTTCCCGCCGTACTCCACGGGCCAGCCGACGCCCATCCACCCGTCCTCGCCCATCTGGCGGATCGTGCGGTGGTAGGCCTCGCCGTGCCGGTCGGTCATCATCTCGCGCCGTGCCTCGGGCGGGACCAGGCCGGAGAAGTAGGCGCGGACCTCGTCCTTGAACGCCCGCTGCTCGGGGCTCAGCTCGGCACCGGCGCCGGCGGTGGGCTGCTGCGCCGGCACCAGGGCCAGCGCGGCCTCGGTGCCACCGAGCTGGCGGGCGACGTCCTTGACCCAGGCGAAGTAGCGGTGCAGCGGGTAGGTCTCGTCGACCCCCATCCCGCCGTGCAGGTGGTGGCAGGTCTGCAGCGCGGCGGGTGCCCGGTCGCAGAACCAGAACGCGCCGACGCCGAGGTCGTCGGCGGCCGGCTCACCGGCCACGACCCGGCGGGTCACCTCCTCGGCGGCCAGGGAAACCATCCGGGAGGTCACGTAGACGTCGGCGATCTGCATCGCCACGCCCTGGAACTCCGCGAGCTTGCGCCCGAACTGCACCCGCTCCTTGACGTAGCCCGCAGTCAGGTCGCGGGCTCCCGCGAGCAGGCCCTCGCCGTGCAGCAGCAGGCCGGCGACCACGTGCTCGCGCAGCGACGCGGCCGCGCCGGCACCCAGCACCCCCAGCACCGGCGCCGCGTCGAAGACGTAGGTCGCCTCGGTGGTCCCGCGCGATCCGGGGGTCTCGACCCGGGTGACGCCGTCGGCGTGCGGGTCGACGAGCACGACCACCGCCTCGCCGCCCTCGGCGGTCGCGGTGACCATCAGCACCGTGCTGGTCTCCGGGAGGTCGCCGTACGCCGGCACGGCGAGCTTGCGACCGGTGAGGCGCTCGCCCTCGAGCCGGGTGGCGGGCCGCTCGGGCAACGCGGCCCCGACCTCGTTGAGCGCCGGCGCGACCAGCAGCTCACCGGCGGCGATCCGCGGGATGAACGCCTCCTGCTGCTCCGGCGTACCGGACGCCTTCAGCGTCAGCAGGCCGGCGACGAGGGTCTCGCGGAAGGGCAGGTCCAGGGCGCGGGCACCCACCTCGCGCACCAGCACGGCCAGCTCGCCGAGCCCCAGCCCTTCGCCGCCGTGGTCCTCGGGCGCGGCCAGGCCGAGCAGGCCGGCCTCCCCGCACGCGGCCCAGCTCGCCCCGGTCTCCTCGGGGCCCTTCTCGACCACATCGGTGAGCACGGATCGGATCTCGTCGGCGACCTCGTCGCTCATCTGGGCCCCTAACACGACAGAAACTGTAACCTGTTCTAGTCTAGGGACTGCCCGGACAACCGCAACCACGAGGACACCCCCATGGCCCGACTCGGCCAGTGTCTCCCCCGCCCCTTCAGCTCCCTGGCCGCCTCAGTGGGCGGTGTCCTTCGTGACCAGGTCGACGAGTTCGTCACCATCCCCCAGGTGGACATCCCCCAGGGCGCGTGGCTGGACCTGCCGCGCCGGGGACGTACCTGGGTCACCGACCTCGCCGGCCCGCCGGGAGCACCCGCGATCGTGCTGCTGCACGCGGTCGGGTGCACCGGGATGCTGACGTGGTTCCCCGTGGTGAACGAGCTCGCGAAGCAGTACCGCGTGGTCGTGTTCGACCAGCGCTGGCACGGACGCGGGATCATCTCCGAGAAGTTCTCGGTCCACGACTGCGCCGACGACGTGGCCGCCGTGATCACCGAGCTCGGGCTGCACCGGCCGATGGTGGCGGGGTACTCGATGGGCTCGGTGATCGCCCAACGCGTGTGGCGCCAGCACCCGGAGCTGGTCGGCGGCCTGATCCTCGCCGCCACCACCGACCGGTTCCGCACCAACGGACGCGAGACCGCCTTCCACGCCGGCATGGAGGTCTCCATGGGCTCCCTGCGCGCCCTCGCCAAGTCCCGTGTGGTGCGCTCGGCGGCGAAGAGCACCGCCGAGGCCCTGGACATCGGCCCCACGGTCACCGGCCAGTGGGCCCTGAACGAGTGGCGCAGCACCACCCCCTGGGCGATGGCGCAGGCCGTGGCGGCACTGGGTCGGCACCACTCCACCCCCTGGCTGAAGCGGATCGACGTACCCACCGCCGTCGTCATCCCGGCGCACGACCACGTCATCCCCGCCGAGCGGCAGCGCGCGCTCGCGGCACTGATCCCCGGCGCCACCGTCCACGAGGCCCCCTGCGGCCACGCCGGCTGCGTGCTCCAGGCGGACAAGTTCGTGCCCGTCTTCGTCGAGGCGGTCGAGGGTGTCGCCGCGCGCATGCGGGACCGCGAGCGCGTCGAGGCCTGACGGCCGACCGGCTGGCTCGGGGGCCCTTTCCCACGCAATTGCTGGGAAAGTGCAGCCTGAGCGTCAAGTGCACTGACTTTTGCCAGCAATTGCGGGAACAGTGCGGGACTAGCCCGCAGCCTTCTTCCCCGCGGTCTTCTTCGCCTTCTTCTTCGGCTGTACGGCGGCGTACAGGTCGTCGAGCTCCTGGGGGAACTTCTCGGTCAGCTTCCAGGGCTGGGGCACCAGCTCGCGGCAGCCGATCGCGCCGACGTGCATGTGCTTCTCGCTCGACATCACGGTGATGTTCAGGCCGGCGCCGTGCATGATCGGGCCGAGCGGGTAGAGCCCCTCGATCCGGGCGCCCATGAAGTACAGCGGCACCGGCGGGCCGGGGACGTTGGAGATCACCAGGTTGTGGATCACCGGGCCGGAGTCGGCCAGCCGCAGCGAGGAGACCATCCGCACCGCGAGGCCGAAGGTCCGCGGCGCCGCGAACTCCGCCCAGTCCTGCAGGGTGTCGGCCGGGATCGCCTTGTGGTGCTCCTTGGCGTTGCTGTTGGCCGCCGAGACGACCTTGAGCCGTTCCAGCGGATCCGCGATGTCGGTGCCCAGCCGGGAGAAGATCGTGGAGACCTTGTTGCTGCCCCCGCTCTTCCTCGACTCCTCGCGCACGGAGACCGGCACCGTGGCGAGCAGCGACGTCTCCGGCAGCTCGTCGCGCTCCTCGAGGTAGCGACGCAGCGCCCCACCGGAGACGGCGATCACCACGTCGTTGACGGTGGCGCCCTCGACGGCGTTCTTGATCTCCTTGATCTTCGTCAGCGACATGTCCTGCAGGGCGATCGTGCGGTGCCCGGTGATGGTGCCGTTGAACGAGGTGCGCGGCGCCGTCAGGGGTGCGGCCATCGCCGTACCGCTGCGGGCGCGGTCGATGGTGCGGGTCAGCAGCCCGGCGGTCGGCGCCACCATCTTGGCCGCCGCGACCGGCTTGGTGAGGTTGGTGAGCACCCCGCGGGCGAGCAGCTCGGCATCGCTGGGCGTGCGGGGCTGCCTGGTCCCCTCGGCCGACTCCAGCGGCGGCGCCTCCGGCTCCAGGCTGCACATGTAGGAGATCGCGTTGGCGCCCGAGACCCCGTCGACCGTGGAGTGGTGCATCTTGGTGAACACCGCGATCTTGCCCGACTCGAGTCCCTCGATGACGAAGAACTCCCACAGCGGCCGGGAGCGGTCCAGCGGGATCCCCGCGATGTGCCCGCAGAGCTCGGCGAGCTCGCGCTCACCGCCGGGGGCCGGGACCGCCATCCGGTGCATGTGCCGGTCGATGTCGAAGTCGTCGTCGTGGACCCACACGGGGTGGTCGATGCCGAGCGGGACCTGCTTGAGCTTGCGGTGGAACATCGGTACGTCGGTGATCCGGCGCTCCAGCTCGTCCTTGAACGTCTCGTAGTCGTAGCCGCCGGCGATCGTCTCCGGGTCGAGCAGGATCACCCCGCAGACGTGCAGCAGCTGGGAGGAGGTCTCCAGGTAGAGGAAGCTTGCATCGAGTCCGCTGAGACGTTCCATGCGCGGAGTGTAGGACCGATCTGGAACACGTTCTAGTTGCTGTCCGCGTCGTGCTTCTCACACCACCTGACCCGCGACCCGCCAGTAACCTGCAAGCATGTCCTTTCGCCGTCGTCAGCTCGTCACCGCGCTCCTTGCCGCCAACGCCATCCGCCCGATCAACGGCCGCGCCACGATGATCCCGTCGTTCTTCGCCGGCTGGATGGCCAGCGAGCTCGCTCCCCAGCTGCTGCTTGCCACGGCCGCGGACACCGCCGCCGAGCTGACCGTACGCCGCAACCGACCCGGCCACCCCAGCCGATCCGGGCTCGCGCTCGCCGCCGTCGCGGGCGCCGGACTGACCTACCTCGCGGTGAACGCCAACCGCTCCGCGAACCACGTGGAGAGCACCCTGCGCGACGGCCTCGGCGACGACTACCTCGATGACCTCGAGGAGCCGCCCAGCACCGAGGACCTCAAGACGCGGGTACGCGAGGTGGCCCGGCCGTTCAAGATGGCCAGGCCAGGCGTCGAGGTGATCCGCGACGTCAACTACACCGCCGGGGGCAAGCGCGCGCGGCTGGACATCTACCGGGCCAAGGACACCGACCTCAGCAAGGCCCCCGTGCTCGTGCAGGTGCACGGCGGCGCCTGGACGATCGGCACCAAGGAGCAGCAGGGCCTGCTGCTGATGAACCGGATGGCCGAGCACGGCTGGGTCTGCGTGGCGATGAACTACCGGCTCGCACCCAAGCACCCGTGGCCCGCCCAGATCATCGACGTCAAGAAGGCGATCGCGTGGACGCGGGAGCACATCGCCTCCTACGGCGGCGACCCCGACTACCTGGTGATCACCGGCGGGAGCGCCGGCGGCCACCTCGCCGCCCTGGCGGCGCTCACCCCCGGCGACCCGGAGTTCCAGCCCGGCTTCGAGGCCGCCGACACCAGCGTCGCGGGCTGCGTGCCGTTCTACGGCGTCTACGACATGGGCGGGATCACCGAGGAGAAGCACGCGGTGATGCTGCGCGACCTGTTCCTGGCCCCCCGGGTGTTCAAGAAGGACCCGGTCAAGGACCGCGCGGAGTTCGTGAACGCCTCACCGCTGGCCCACGTCTCGGCCGACGCACCGGACTTCTTCGTGCTCCACGGCACCAACGACTCACTCGTCGACGTCCGGCAGGCACGCTCCTTCGTGGCCAAGCTCAAGGAGCGCTCCGAGGCGACGGTGACCTACGCCGAGTTCCCCGGTGCCCAGCACGCCTTCGAGGTGTTCGGGTCGATCCGCAGCCACCACGTGATCCGGGCCGTCGAGCGCTGGCTGCAGCACCACCGTGCGGCGTACCTGCGCCAGGACCCGCAGACCTCAGCCGCGGGGTAGCCCGAGGATCCGCTCCCCGGCCACGTTGCGCAGCACCTGGGTGGTGCCGCCGGCGATGGACAGGCAGCGGGTCAGCAGCAGCTGGTGCACCGCCTCGCGGGAGAGGTCGTCGCCGCTGAAGACGCGGTCGCCGAGCAGCTCCACGACGAGCTCCGCGGACTCCTGGCGGCTGCGTACGCCGACCAGCTTGGCCACGCTCGACTCCGGCCCGGGCCCCTGCCCCGCGATGGAGCGCAGCGTCGCGCGGGCCCCGAGCAGCGCGACCACGGTCGCCCAGGCCACGGTCCGGCCGATCTCGACGCGGTGCTCACCGGCCTCCGGTGCGTCCTCGCCGGACGCGAGCAGCCCAACGGCCCGCTCGACGGACTCCGATAGCCGCGCCCCCGCCATCGCCACGCGCTCGTTGGCCAGGGTGGTCCGGGCCAGCTTCCAGCCGCCGTCGACCTCCCCGACCACGCAGTCGTCGGGGACGAAGACGTCCACGAGGAAGACCTCGTTGAACATCTCCTCGCCGGTCAGCTCGCGCAGCGGCCGGATGTCGATCCCCTCGCTGGCCATGTCGAGCAGGAAGTAGGTGATGCCGGCGTGCTGCTTGCCCTCCGTGCTGGTCCGCGCCAGGCAGATCCCCCACTGCGCCTCCCGCGCCAACGAGGTCCACACCTTCTGCCCGGTCAGCAGCCACCCGGGGCCCCGCGCGTCGGTCGAGACCCGCACCGCCCGGGTCCGCAACGCAGCCAGGTCCGAGCCGGCACCGGGCTCGCTGAACAGCTGGCACCAGCTGATCTCGCCGCGCAGCGTGGGCCCGACGAAGCGCTCGCGCTGCTCCTCGGTGCCGTGGGCCAGGATCGTGGGTGCGGCCCAGCCGCCGATCTTGAGGTCGGGGCGCACCGCCCCGGCGCGCGCCAGCTCCTCGTCGATGACCAGCTGCTGCACCGGGTCCGCGCCGAGTCCGTGGGGCGCGGGCCAGTGCGGCGTCAGGTAGCCGCTCTCGGCGAGCGCGGCCCGCTGCTCCCCCGTCTCCAGGCCCGCGATCCGCTGCACCTGCTCGCGGACCTCGGCCCGGAACTCGTCGCTCTCCCCCAGGTCGATGTGCAGGCTCCGGCGCACGTCGCTCGCGGCGAGGTCGGCCAGCCGGGCGGCGTACGCACTCGTGGGTCCGAGCAGGCTGCGCAGCGCGACCGCCCGCCGCAGGTAGAGGTGCGCGTCGTGCTCGTAGGTGAACCCGATCCCACCGAGCACCTGGATGCACGACTTCGCCACCGCCACCGCGCCGTCGAGGCACACCGTCCCGGCGACCAGTGCCGCGAACTCGTGCTGCTCGGGGTCCTCGGTCGCGGCCCGGGCCACGTCCCAGGCGGCAGCGGTCACCGACTCGCTCTCCTCGAGCATCTCCGCGCACAGGTGCTTGATCGCCTGGAAGGCACCGATCTTCTGGCCGAACTGCTCCCGCAGCCCGGCGTACTCCACGGCCATGTCCAGGCACCACCGGGCGATCCCGGAGGCCTCGGCCGCCGCGAAGGTCAGCAGCAGTCGTCGTACGCCGGCCGCGTCGACCGGGACCTCCACGAGATCGGCGACCGGGACGTCGTGGAGCTCGACGGCACCGACCGTGCGGGACAGGTCGGGTGTCGTGCCCGGGTGCACCGTGAGCGCGGAGACCGGCACCACGAACCACCGCTCCCCCGCACCCACCAGCACATGCGTGCTCGTCGGAGCGTCGGCCACGACCGCGACGCTCCCGTCGAGGCGGTCGTCGCGGATCGTGAGGGTGGGCCGCAGCCCGATGCCGACAGTGACCTCACCCGTGGCGATGCCGGAGCGCAGCGCCGAGTCGTCGACGAGCAGCCCGGCGACCGTCGTGGACAACAGCCCGCCGGGCACCAGCCCGTGTGCGGCGGCCTCGAGCGCCACGGCCTGGTCGAGCAGGGAGCCGCCACCACCGGCCGGCTCCGGCAGCGCGATCGCGCTCAGCCCCATCTCGGCCGCCCTGCCCGACCACTCTCCCAGCGCCTCGCCGGAGCCGCCCCCGGACCGCACCGCCTCGGTGGTGGACTGCCCCTTCGCCCAGGCGAGCAGCGAGCCGGACAGCTCGACGTGGTCGTCATCGATGCCGATGGGCACGGGAACTCCTCGGTAGTCATTTGAGCCTGTCGAAACCAGACGCCGGTCGAGCTCGTCGAAACCCCGCCCAAACTAGAACGTGTTCCAATCATGCCATGGGCTCACCGGCCCCGACCAGCACGCTGGCTAGGCTGCGGCCGTGACCCAGATGCCCGCCGACCTGCTCGTCCGTGCCCGCGAGGCCAAGGGGTTCATGCCCGCCGACGAGGGCGCGTTCCTGTTCGAGACCGCCGTCGCGCACCTCGCGGACGGGCCGGCTCTCGAGGTCGGGACCTACTGCGGCAAGTCGGCGGTCTACCTCGGGGCCGCGGCTCGCGAGGCCGGCAGCGTGGTCTTCACCCTCGACCACCACCGCGGGTCCGAGGAGAACCAGGCCGGCTGGGAGCACCACGACCCCACCCTCGTCGACCCCGAGCTCGGCCTGATGGACACGTTGCCGGTCTTCCGCCGCACGATCGCCCTCGCCGGGCTCGAGGACGAGGTGGTCGCCGTCGTCGGCCGGTCCACGACCGTCGCCGCCCACTGGCGTACGCCGCTCGCGCTGCTGTTCATCGACGGAGGGCACGCCGAGGAGCACGCGCAGAACGACTACTCCGGGTTCGCCCACTGGGTGCAGCCCGGCGGCGTGCTGGTGATCCACGACGTCTTCGAGCGGCCCGAGGACGGCGGCCAGGCGCCGTACCACGTGTGGCAGCGCGCCGTGGCGAGCGGCGCCTTCGAGCCCGTCGCGACCGTCGGCTCGATGCGGGTGCTGCGCCGCAGCTCAGGCGCGGCCGGAGAGCACGTCGGCTGAGGCCTTCGTGCAGCCGCACTCCAGGCCGATCTCCCGGAAGTGCGCAGCCAGCGTGTCGCCGCGCATGATCCCGGAGGCCGGTGAGGTGCGGGAGAGCTCGTCGGCGGCCAGGATCACCGCGGCCGCTGTGTAGGTGGTCTGCTCGGCGGGCCAGAACACCTCGTCGGGGTAGACGTAGCCGGTCCAGTAGCTGCCGTTCTCGTGACGCAGGTGCTGCATCTCGGCGAAGAGCTGCAGGGCACGCTCGTGGTCGTCGAGAGAGTCCAGCGCCATCACCAGCTCGCAGGTCTCCGCACCGGTCACCCACGGGTTGGTGTCGACGCAGCGGATCCCGAGGCCCGGCACGACGAAGTCGTCCCAGCGCGTCGCGATCAGCTCATGACCCGCCTGGCCGCGGACGGCCCCACCGAGCACCGGGTAGTACCAGTCCATCGAGAAGGAGGACTTGTCCAGGAACCGGTCCCGGTGCTCGCGCAGCGCGTGTCCGAGCCGCCCACCGGCGATCTCCCACTCCGGCTGCGGCTCACCGACCAGCTCCGCGAGGGCGACCCCCGCACGCAGCGACTGGTAGATGCTCGAGGAGCCCGCGAGCAGGGCCTCCCGGTTGACCGAGGCAGGGCCGTGCTCGTCCCACTCCTGCGACCAGGCGATGCCGCCGAAGGGCAGCTGCATCCCGACCACGAAGTCCAGGCCACGGCGTACGACGGGCCACAGCCGGTCCACGAACCCGCGGTCACCGCGCAGCATCCAGTGGTGCCAGAGCCCCACCGCGAGGTAGGCGCACATGTTGGTCTCGCCGCTCGCGTCCTCGACCTCGCCGGCGACGATCTTCATCGGCCAGGAGCCGTCGTCGCGCTGGGTGCGCCGGCACCAGTCGTAGGCCGCTTCTGCCGCTTCGACCTCACCGGCGACCAGCATCGCCATCGCAGCCTCGACGTGGTTCCACACGTCGACGTGCTCTCCCGTGGTCCACGGGACCGCACCGTCGGGCTCCTGCATCCCGGCGATCGAGGCCGCCGTGACCGCGATCTGGGCGCTGGTCAGCACGCCCGGGACGGACGGGATGTCGTGGGGCGCGGTCGTGCTGCCCGTCATGCCGGCTTTCGCAGGTAGAGCACCATGCTCTTGCCGATCAGCGGGTTGAGCACCTTCTCGGCACCGCGGGTCAGTGTGCTCCACCGCGGCGTCTTCATGATGTCCCACACCAGCACCTGGTGGTAGGCCTTCACCAGCGGGTTCTGGTCGTTGGTGACGCCGACCGCGCACTTGATCCACCAGTACGGCGAGTGCAGGCCGTGGGCGTGGTCCTTGCCCTCGAAGATCATCCCGGCGTTGACGAGCTTGCCGATCAGCTCCTTGTCGGAGTAGATCCGGATGTGTCCGCCCGGCACGTTGTGGTAGTCGTCGGAGAGCTTCCAGCACACCATCTCCGGGAGCCACCGCGGCACCGTGATCGCCATCGTGCCGCCGGGCCGCAGCACCCGGACGAGCTCCTCGATCGCCTGGATGTCGGCGGGGATGTGCTCGAGCACCTCGGAGGCCACGACGCGGTCGAACTCACCGTCGGCGAAGGGCAGCGCGAGCGCGTCCCCCTCCTTGATGTCGGCCTCGGCGCCCTCGGGGACCTCACCGGCCTCCTTCATCGCGCCGAACAGCTCGAGCACGTTCGCGAGCTCGTCGGCGTCCTGGTCGAAGGCGACGACGTCGGCGCCGCGGCGATACATCTCGAACGCGTGCCGGCCGGCACCGCAGCCCATGTCGATGACGCGGTCGCCGGGCTTCAGGCCCAGGCGTTGGAAGTCAACGGTCAGCACGGGTGGGCTCCTCATCGGTCGTGGGGTTGGTGGTGGTGATGACCTCGTCGTACGCCGCGGCCGTGGCCTCGGCCACCGCACGCCAGCTGAACGTCTCGAGGACCCGGCGGCGACCCGCTGCGCCCATCCGCGCGCGGCGCTCCGGGTCGTCGAGCATCGCAGCGATCGCGCGCTCGAGCTCGCCGACGTCGCCGGGGGTGACCAGGTCGGCGCACTCGCCGTCGGGGCCCACCACCTCGGGGATGGCGCCGGCGCGGCTGACAACCAGGGGTGTCTCGCAGGCCATCAGCTCGGCGGTCGGCAGCGAGAAGCCCTCGTAGAGCGAGGGCACGCAGGCGACCTCGGCCGAGCCCATCACCTCGACGAGCTCGCTGTCGCTGATGCCGCTGACGAACGTGACGTGGTCGGCGATGCCGAGCTGGTCGATCAGCTTCTCGGTGCGTCCGCCCGGGGTCGGGCGGGTGACCAGCAGCAGCTGGACCTCGCGCTCGGTGCGCAGCTTGGCGAACGCCTCCAGCAGGGTGGCGATCCCCTTCATCGGGGCGTCGGCGCTGGCCATGGCCACGATCCGGCCCGGGACCCGCGGCTTGGTCGGGGGCACGAACACCTCGTCGACCCCGAGCGGGATCACCTGCAGGTTGGCCGGGTCCACCCCGAAGTCGGTGATGATGTCGCGGCGGCTGGACTCCGAGACGGTCAGGATCTTGCCGACCGAGCGAGCCACCTTGCCCTGCATCTTCAAGAAGCCGTACCAGCGGCGCAGGGTCAGCTTCTTGCGCCGCGTCGGGGCCGCCTCGATGTCGATGCGCCGGTCGAAGGTGATCGGGTGGTGGATGCTCGTGATCAGCGGGAGCCCCATCTTCGCGATGTCGAGCATCCCGTAGCCGAGGACCTGGTTGTCGTGGACGATGTCGAAGTCGTCGAGCCGGTCACGGAGCAGTCGGGCGGCCCGCTTGGAGAACGTCTTCGGCTCCGGGAAGCCGGCCGTCCACATCGTCAGCACCTCCTCCACGTCGATCAGGTCGCGGATCTCCGACGGTTTCGGCGTACGGAACGGGTCCGGCTCGCGGTAGAGGTCCAGGCTGGGCACCTTGGTCAGGCCCACCCCTGGGTCGAGCTCGGGGTAGGGCTGACCCGAGAAGACCTCGACGGTGTGCCCGAGTGCGGTCAGCTCACGGCTGAGGTGGCGGATGTAGACGCCCTGGCCGCCACAGTGTGGCTTGCTGCGGTAGGACAAGAGTGCAATGCGCAAGAGGCGCCTTCCTGGAGCTGCCAACTAAGAGCGACCCCGGACTGGGACCGACCTGCTGGTACTGAAACGTGTTTCTATTATGCCGGAACCCACTGGTAGCCTTGGACTGCAGGTCCGAAGCACAAGCCTCCGGACGATCACCACGAGAATCGGCCCCCGGGAGGTTGAGATCTTGGCCACCGTGAGCTCGCTGACCTATGACGACCTTGGGTCAGCCGCGCAGCGAGACCGCAGACGCCGCATTCTCGACGCCACTGTGGCACTGGCGTCCAAGGGCGGCTTCGACGCCGTCCAGATGCGGGCCGTCGCCGAGCACGCCGACGTGGCACTCGGGACGCTCTACCGCTACTTCCCCTCGAAGATCCACCTGCTCGTCTCCGCGCTCGCGCGGCAGTTCGAGGAGACCGAGGCCAACCTCGGCCGCAAGCCCATCCCCGGGGACACCCCGGCCGACCGGGTCACCCACGTGCTCACCCGGGCCACCCGTGGCCTGCAGCGCGAGCCCCACCTGACCGAGGCACTCACCCGGGCGTTCATGTTCGCCGACTCCTCGGTCGCTGGCGAGATCCACGTCGTCGGACTGCGGCTGACCTCGATGCTGAACCGGGCGCTCCAGGGCGACCAGTACGTCGAGGGCGCCCACCCCACCGACCGCGAGATCGCCGTGGCCCGCGTGATCAGCGACGTCTGGCTCGCCTCCCTGGTCGCCTGGGTCACCGGCCGGATCACCGCCGAGCAGGTCACCGAGCACCTCGAGACCGCCGTCGAGCTCATCCTCCGCTGACACCTCGCCGACCGGGCACAGACGTCTCGCCGTAGCCGCCGACCGGGCACAAACGTCACGTCGTACGGCGTCGACCGGGCAGAAACGTCACCTCGTATGGCGTCGACCGGGCAGGAACGCCCGGCTCTCAGCGCACCCGCCACGGTCTGCAGTGCACCGAAAACGCGTCTCCGCGTACGTCGGCACTCGCCGTCGTGTCGTGGCGATCCCCCGACTCGTAGCCATGCTCCATCCATGGGCCGTGGTGCAACAGGTCGCCAGGACGCGCCACATGGGGTCGGCGGAACTCGTGGAACCCGCCGACGGCGAGGGCGACTAGCTCGTCGAGCTGCTCGATCATGGAGTCAGCATTCTGGCCGCACGCGTCGCAGAAGCAGTCGGGGATCGGCTCAGCCACGGCTGAACCCACGGCGACGACAGCCTGGACACCCCCCTCGAACGAGGCCCTGCCCAGCAGCAGGCTGGCGCGCCCGGGGCCGTCAGGCTCGATGGCAAAGCTGCTCTCAAGTGGTCCGGTCACCGCGAGGAGCCGCTGCCGCTCCGGCATCGTTGTCGTTCTCCTCCGACACTCGAGCTTCGTGACCAAGGTCGCGGGAAGACGGTCCAACACCTGGCCGAACGGTGCCGTGACGGCGGCCAGGTCCCGCGACACCCGCGAGTACGCGTCGTCGTCTGGAGCGTCGTCGCTGAACCGGATCGGTGGCATCGCGACACCCTAGGCTCGGTCGAGACATTTGTGCCCGGTCGGCGCACACCAGCGGGACACATTTGCCCGCTCGATGTCGTACAGCGGGACACAATTGCCCGCTCGGCGAGCTACAGCGGGACGCAATCGTAGAGCTCATCTTCCGCTGACACCCCGCCGACGCGGGGCCTTGGGCTGCCATCGAAGCGGGTCAGGCTGCGAGGTTGGCTGGTGGCCGTCTCAACGGTAGGAGCAGCAGGCTGCCGGCGACAGGCAGTGCCGAGACGAGAAGGAACGCGGTCGGGATGGTGGTCGCGGCGGCGACCAACCCCAGGAGCAGGGGGCCGGCACCGAGTCCGAGGTCGATGAAGATGCTGGTGGTCGCCGCTGCGCTGCCGCGCTCGTGTGCCGGAACGCTGCTGAACACGGCAGCGAAGATCGCTGGGGTGAGAAACGCACTCGCACCTGCCAGGGCGACGGTGCCCGTGATGAGTCCGATCGGCGTGCTGATTGCTCCTACCACCAGCAGGCCGGCGGCAGCCACCGCCAGCGCGACTGCGGCCAGACGCAGTGGCGGGACCCGGTCCGGCAGGCTGGCGAACGAAAGTCGAAGCACGACGACGGTGGTGCCGAAGACCAGGAGCACCACGCTCCATGCCTCGATCCCGACTTCGCGTGCTTGCAGAACCGTGAAGGCGAGAAAGCCGGACGTGGTCGCAACGCCGCTGAACAGCGCGGCGCCGGGAACGAACGCGCTGCGCTGCAACAGCGCGCTGGGCGCGGTGACAGGTGCGGTCGCGGGTCGGGTTTCCGGCACTTGAGTCGCGGCGGTGGCGGCGAGCGCCGCGAGGACCGCTGCCCCCGCCCAGACCAGGTGGAACCCTCTCCAGTGCAGCAACCCTTGACCGATCAGCGGCCCGGCCGCGAGACCGACGTAGAGCGCCAGGGAGTTCAAGCTGAGCGCCTCGCCGGCACGCCCCGGGGGTGCCAGATCGGCAAGGGCGGCGAAGCCAGCGACGAAGTAGAGCGCCTCCGCCGCTCCCAGCAATGCCCTGAGCGCGACCAGCATGGCGACGGAGGTGACCAGGTAGTGACCGAGGATCCCGATCGCGAACAGGGTCGAGCCACCGACCAGCATCATCCGCCGGCCACGCCGGTCGCTCCAGCGACCCGCGTACGGTCGCAGCAACAGGGTCGTGGCACTGAACGATCCCATCGCGATGCCGACACCGGCTTCTTCTGCCCCGAGCGGTCCGGTGGCGAACAGCGGTGTGACCGCGATGAGCATCCCGGTCGCGGTGAAGTAGGCAAGGTCGGAGATCGTCAGCGCCACGAACGCCGGCGTCATCAGTCGCGCCGAAGACGACCTGCCCATATCGGTGACGCTACCGCTCGATCACCGAGGAACAGCCTGTGCCCGGTCAGCCGCCGAAGGCGTGGGTGGCGGTGGCGCCGCCGTCGATGGCGAGCTCGGCGCCGGTGACGAAGCTGGACTCGTCGCTGGCCAGGTAGACGTAGGCGGGGGCGATGTCGGCGGGGGTCCCGACGCGCTTGAGGGCGACCTTGCCGGCGCCGAACTCCATCGCCGCGTCGCCGCCGTGGATCCGGGTCATCGGGGTGTCGATCATCCCGGGGTGCACCGAGTTGACCCGGATCCCCTTGGGCCCGAGCTCCATCGCGGCGGACTTGGTCATCCCCCGGATGGCGAACTTCGTCGCGGCGTACGCCGTGCAGAACGCCATCCCGGCCAGCCCCTCGATCGAGGAGGCGTTGATGATCGAGCCGCCACCGCCCTTGCGCATCGTGCGGGTCACCGACTTCATCCCCAGGAAGCACCCGAGCTGGTTGACCCGGAACAGCAGCTCGAACTCCTCGGCCGGCATCTTCTCGACCTCGCCGAAGCGCAGGATGCCGGCGTTGTTGACCAGCACGTTGACCGGCCCGAACCGCTCGTTGGCCTCCTCGACCAGGGCCGTCCAGCTCGCCTCGTCGCTGACGTCGTGACTGCGGAAGTACGCCGAGCCGGGGAACTTCGCGCACAGCTCCTCGGCCAGCGCGGTCCCCGCCTCCTCGGCGATGTCGGCGATCACGACCTGGGCGCCCTCCTCGACGAAGGCCTGCGCGATCGCAGCGCCCTGTCCCTGGGCGGCACCGGTCACGATGGCGCGTTTGCCGGCGAGTCTGCTCATCGACGTTCCTTGGGTTGAAGGGTCATCACGGAGTCGGCAGCGAAGCCGACGGCGGGGTCGCGCTCGGCGAAGTAGCCGCCGAGGTCGGAGTCGAGCCCGGCGAGGTCCCACACCTCCCCGGAGGCGTCGAAGCGCTGCTCGACCACCGGGGCGGCGAGCAGGGCCACCATGCCGCCGTACACGACGAAGACCTGCCCGGTGATCCGCGCCGAGGCCGGCGAGGCCAGGTAGGCCACGAGCGGGGCGACGTGCTCCGGGGAGTAGGGGTCCACCGAGCGCCCGGACTCGTCCTCACCGAAGACCTGCGCGGTCATCGCCGTGCGTGCCCGGGGACAGATCGCGTTGGCGCGGACCCCGACCCTGGACAGCCCACGGGCGGTGGAGAGCGTGAGCGCGGTGATCCCGGCCTTGGCCGCCGCGTAGTTCGCCTGCCCCGGCGACCCGGTCAGGAAGGCCTCCGACGCGGTGTTCACCACTGCCCCGTCGACCGGCTCCCCGGTCTCCTTGAACCGGCCGCGCCAGTACGACGCGGCGTTGCGCGAGAGCAGGAAGTGGCCGCGCAGGTGCACGTTCAGGACGAGGTCGAAGTCCTCGTCGGTCATGTTGAACAGCATCTTGTCGCGGGTGATCCCGGCGTTGTTCACCACGACGTCGAGGCGGCCCAGCTTCTCGGTGGCGGCCTGGATCATCGCGTCGGCGGTGGCCCGCTCGGCGACGTCGCCGGCCACGACGAGCGCCTCGACCCCGAGGCCGCGGATCTCCTCGGCGGCCTCCTCGGCCGCGCCGGGCAGGTCGTTGAGCACCACGTCGGCGCCGGCCCGCGCCAGGGCGAGGGCCTCGGCTCGGCCGAGGCCGGCGCCGGCGCCGGTGACGACCGCGACGCGGCCCTCGAGGGACAGCGGGTCGTTGGAGGTGGGCACCCGTCTACTCCTCGACCAGGCTCAGGGCCGACTTGGGGCACGATGCGACGGCCTGCTCGACCATCGCGAGGTCCTCGTCGCTGACGTTCTCCTGGAGGACCTGGAGGTAGTCGTCGTCGTCGACCTCGAAGTGCGTCGGGGCCAGTGCCTCGCACATGGCGTTGGCCTCGCAGAGGTCGAAGTCGACCTTGATCTTCCTCATGGTTGCTCCGTTCGGGGTGGTCGGCTGGCTGGCGGTCTGGCTGACTGGTCGTCTTGGGGGTGCGGCGCGCTAGGAGCCCTCGCTGGAGTGCCCGGGGAACACGTGGGCGTCGGGGTCCACGAGCACGGCGGCGTTGTTCACCGCGGTGGCCACCTCTCCGAACCCGACGGCGATCAGGCGCACCTTGCCGTCGTACTCGGTGATGTCCCCGGCGGCGAAGACGCGCTCGAGGTTGGTGCGCATCGCGGTGTCGACCTTGATGTGGCGCTTGTCGAACTCCAGCCCCCACTCCTTCATCGCGCTGAGGTCGGCGATGAAGCCGAGGGCGGCGACGACGCTCTGCGCGGGGCGCACGAGCACCTCCCCCTCGGTGGTGGTGATCTCGACGCTGTCCACGTGGTGCTCTCCGCGCAGCGCGGTCACCTGGGCCTTGGTGATCACCTCGGTGCTGCCGGCGAGTACGGCGTCCACGGTGGCCTGGTGCGCGCGGAACTGGTCGCGCCGGTGCACCAGCGTGATCGAGGCGGCGATCGGCTCGAGGTGGTGGGCCCAGTCGAAGGCGCTGTCGCCGCCCCCGACGATCACCACGTCGCGTCCGGCGTACTCCGCGAACGACGGCACGAAGAACACCAGGCCGCGGTCCTCCCAGCCGTCGCCGGCGGGCAGTGGCCGCGGGGTGAACTTCCCGATGCCGGCGGTGATGATCACGACCTTGGCGCGTACGACGGTCCCGTCGTCGAGCCGCATCGTCGCGTGCTCGTCGCCCACCTCCAGCGTCGTGGCGGTGCGGCCGAGCAGGTAGGTCGGCTTCGCGCTGGCGGCCTGCTCTACGAGCTGCTCGACCAGCTCACGGCCCTTGATGCTGACGAAGCCCGCGACGTCGAGGATCGCCTTCTCGGGGTACAGCGCAGACACCTGCCCACCCAGCTCGGGGAGCGAGTCGACGAGCGTCACGCTCATCCCTCGGAAGCCGGCGTAGTAGGCGCCGAAGAGGCCTGCGGGACCGGCGCCGACGATGAGCAGGTCGGTGTCCACCTCGCGTGTTGCCGCGGGACCCCCCACTCCCTCGACCATGGGCACGACCTTTCCGAGGCAAGAAAACTGGAACGTGTTCTAATTTATCAGAACGCGTCCATCTTGGACACGCGCCAGTCTCCCCCGGCGCGGGTCAATGTCACCCGTACCCGATTCTGGTCGACTCGCTGGTTTGCCGAGCCCTTGGCGGTGGTCACCTGGTTGACGAACACCAGCGCCTCGACCTTCGTGCTGCTGGCGGAGAGGACCGAGGTCGCCACCACGCTCGCGGTGAGCTTGACCTGGTTCTTGACCGTCTGGGCCTTCACGCCGTCCATCGCCTTGACGTACTCGTTGCGGAAGGTGGGCGCCATCACCGCCTGCGCGGCCTTCATGTCGGCATCGAGCGTCTTCCAGTCGTAGCCGAGCACCTTCTCGGTCAGCGACGTGGCCGCCGCCATCCCCGCGTCGCGGGCCTGGCTGGAGGTGATCACCCCGTCCGGCGCGGCACCGTCGCCGGGGTTCTCGGCGGCGTACCACGCGTAGCCGGCGACGCCGGCGAGCACGAGGCACAGCGCGACCAGGATGCCGGTGAGCCGCCCGCTGGCCAGGAACGAGGGCTTGTCCGGATCGGTCGGGGGGATGGAGTCGAGGTCGTCGCCCTCCCGGCTCTCCTCGGCGACCGGCGGAGCCGGGGGCGCAGCGGCCTCCTCGTGCCCCGAGGACTCGGTGGAGCCGGTGGAGTCGGTGGAGTCGGTGAGGTCGCTCTGGCAGTAGCGGCACTTGAGGGCCGCAGCCTTGATCGTCTCCGCGCAGTAGGGGCACTGCTTCTCGGCACTCTTGACGAGGTCGACCATGTCAGCCCACGAACTGCAGGGTCGAGGTGAGCCAGGCGTCGCCCTTGCGCGCCATGGACAGCTTGAGCCGGTAGTACCTCGGCTGTTGCTCACCCTTGGTGGACTTGTTGGTCACCTTGGAGTCCGCTGCCACGAAGACCACCGCGTTGTCCTCGTCGATGTCGCCGATGCCCACCTCGATCACCTTTCCGCTCGAGGTCGCCTGCGACTGCTGGGCGGAGGCCTTCAGGGTCACCTGGGCGGCTTCGTACTGCTCCTTGAACTCACCCGTCGCACCTGCGAGCACCTTCTCGATCAGCGGATCCATGTTCTTGTGGTCGATGGTCAGGAACGCCTCGGTCTCCTTGGTCGCGGCCGCGGTCACCTCGCGGTGCAGCCGCGACAGCGCCTCGGCGCGGGAGTCGCCCGGGGTCGCAGCCGCGCCTTCGCGGAACAGCACGACGGAGGCGGCCACCAGCGCCAGGGCGACGAGGAACAGCACGATGTTGACTCCCCGCCGTGACCTGCCTGCCCGCTGGGGGCGCTCGGCAAGTTCAGTCACTCGTCATTCACCGGTCCTGTCAGCATCCACTTCCACGCGTCGTCCCCGAACACTGTACGCAGACCACCGCCGTTGTGGACCCTCACTTTTGTTCCGTTGCCCGCGTCGGCCTCCCCGGTGCCCACGTCGTACGGCGAGACCCGGTAGCTCTGGCCTGCCGAGCTCCCCGAACCGAAGCTGGGCGCGAAGTTGACGCCTCGCTGGTTGATCGGGGAGCCGCCGGTGTACCCGGGTTGGGCTCTCGGGTCCTTGCAGCTGGCCATGAAGATCTCCTTGTCCGTCAGGTCCAGGGCAGATCGCCACTTGCCCCTGGGGAGGAAGCCCTGGGTGCAGGCCGGCACGTCGTAGTTCAGCTGCAGGTTGATGTGGCCGTAGCCGTCCCCGGGCGTGCCGGTGAAGCCCGACGAGATCACGCGCGGGAAGGTCACCAGGGTCTGCTCCAGGGCCGGGATGTTGGTCGTGAGCACCTGGTTGACCGTGACGAGGTTGGACAGGAACACCGGCAGCGTGGGCTCGAGACCCTTGAGCAACGAGTCCACCTCGCGCACCGCCGGGGCACCCCCCTGGATCACGTTGCGGAGGTCCTTGTCGGAGGTGCGCAGCGTCCCGGTGAGATCGGCGAGATCCTTCGCGAACGACTTGATGTCGCCCTCGTGGTCCGCCTGGGTCTGCAGCACGGTCTGCCCGGTCCGGAGGAGCGCGATCGTCTCGTCCTTGTTGGCGTCGGCCGCGTCGACGAACTCGGTCCCGGAGTCCACCATGCGCTGCAGCGGGTTGGCGGTGTTGCGGAACATGTTGCCGAGCTCGGAGATCACCGTGGTCAGGTCGGTGCGGTTCACCGACCCCACCAGGTCGTCGAGCTCGGTGAGCAGCACCTCTTCGCTCTTGGGCAGGCTGCTGGCGTCACCCCGGACGGTGTCCCCCTGCCCCAGGTAGGGGCCGGCGTTCTCGGCCGGCTCGAAGTCGAGGTACTGCTCCCCCACCGCAGACAGGTTGTGCACGTGGATCGTGGTGTCCTTGGGGATCTTGACCTTGTCCTTGATCGCGAGGTCCACGCGGATGCCGTTCGGGATCACGTCGACCCGGGAGACCTTGCCGACCTTCACTCCCCGGTAGGTCACCTCGCTGCCGGTGAACAGCCCACCCGATCCCGGCAGGGTGGCGCTCATCGTGAACCCTCGCCCCAGGAGCTTGTCCACGATCCCCAGGAAGCTGCCCGCGACATAGACCACGCCGACGGCGCTGAGCACCACGAAGGCGATCAGCCGGACCTTGACGCCGCGGGTCATCGCGTGCCACCTCCCCCGAGCAGGCCACCGAGGAGGCCGCCGGTCGGCGGCTTGCCACCGTCGCCCGTGCCGTCTCCGGAGCCGGTGAGGCCGGGGATGGACAGCTTGGGGGCCGCGGGCGGCTTCCGGCTCTCCCGGGTGGCAGCGGGGCAGAAGCCCAGGTAGCCGGCGAGGCCGGGAGTGGCCTGGCAGAGCAGGTTCTTCAGGGGAGGACTCAGGGCCTCGCAGACCGCCGGGATCACGGCGGCCTCGGGCAGTGCGCCCGCGCAGAGGTTGAGCACGTCCGGCAGGCCCTCACCGGGTGACCGGATGATCTTGTTCAGGTCGATGTCGAGGTGGAACAGCGCGTTGGCGTAGTCGCCACGGGCGATGTTGGCCGCCTGCTCGGGGAACGGGAAGCTGGCCATCATCGACAGGCCCTTGGGCAGTCCGTCGCCGGCCTCGGCCAGCTTGGTCAGCGTGGGCTCGAGGTGCCGCAGGGTGGCCACGATGTTCTCGGTGCTGGCGTCGAGCACCCGGGTGCCGACGACACCGAGCTGGTCGAGCTGACGCAACATCGTCATCAGGCCCTTGTGCTGGCGGTTCAGCACCTTCAGGGCCGGCCCCATCGCGTCGATGGCCTCCCCGATGGTCTCGCGCTCCTTGACCAGGGTGGCACTGAGCCGGTCGATGGAGTCCATCGCCTTGATGATGTCGCCGCGCTGGTCGTCGAGCGCACCGACCATCCGCTCGAGGTTGCCGAGCAGGTGCCGGGCCTGGTCCTGCCGCCCGTTGAGCATGTTGTTCAGCTCCACGCTGATGGTCTTGAGCTGCCCGATGCCGCCACCGCTGAGCACCATGGACAGGGCGCCGAGCACCTCCTCGACCTCGGGGTTGCGGCCGGTGCGGGACAGCGGGATGAAGTCCCCTGCCGAGAGCCGCTTGCTGCTGGCCGCCGACTTCTCCGGCTCGAGCAGGGCGATGTACTTCTCACCGAGCAGGCTGGTCTGGCGTACGTCGACCTGGACGTTCTCCGGGAGGTCGACGTCCTTGCGGACCAGGAACTTGACCCGGGCGTGCCATCCGGAGCGCTCCACCTCGGTCACCTGACCGACCACGACGTCGTCGACCATCACCGCGGTGCGCGGGACGACGTTGAGCGCGTCCTCGAAGTCGGCGGTCACGGGATAGGCCTCGTCCTCGCTGACCGCGTTGCCCGGGAGCGGCAGGTCGTAGGCCCCGTCGAACTTGCACCCGGTGGCCACCAGCAGGGTCACGAGCACCCCGACGATCCCTGACACGATGCGCCTCATCGGTTCCCTGCCTTCAACGCGCCGAGGAGACCTTCGAGCGAGGTCACCGGGGCGGTGCCCCCGAGCTTGAGCTGGGGCGGCTGGAAGTCCGCCGGGTTGTTGCCGATCTGGTCGAGAGCCGGCTTGAGGATCGTCTTGAGCAGGTCGCAGCCGAGCTCGGCCTGGTCCGCAGTGAGCACCTTGGTCAGCGCCGAGGTCTTCACCAGGTCGCAGATCACGTTGTCGAGGCTGGCGACCGTGGGCCCGAACTGCACCCGCGACCCCTGGGTGCCCGACTTGGAGTCCCAGCCGAGTGCGAGGTTGCCCAGTCCGAGGGCGCTCAGCCCCGCGGCGGTGTTCAGGGATTCCTTCTGCTTGGCGAGGACCCCCACGATGTCGGTCAGCTGCTCGATGTCCTTCTGCAGCAGGGTCTTGTTGTCACGGACGAAGGTCCTCACGATGCCCACGGCGCGCGAGAGCGCGGCCAGCGCCTCGCGCAGGTTGCCCTGCTCGTCGGCGAGCTGGCTCGAGACCGACGTCAGGTCCCCCATGAAGGCATCGACGAACCGGTCGTTGGCCGCGAGGG
The DNA here is from genome assembly GCF_058215735.1 of Nocardioides sp. Z30_9. Lineage (NCBI taxonomy): Bacteria > Bacillati > Actinomycetota > Actinomycetes > Propionibacteriales > Nocardioidaceae > Nocardioides > Nocardioides sp. Z30_9. The sequence continues at coordinate 328,602 of NZ_JBZAJF010000003.1, read as the reverse complement.
TGTTGGTGAACTGCGACATGTTCTTGACCGAGTCGAACAGCGGCCCGGAGTTGTCCCCGAAGGTCTGGACGGCCGCCGAGAGGTTGAGCAGCGTCTCGTTGCCCAGCGTGCCGTTGCCCTTCAGTGCCTTGCTGCCGGCGGTGAGCAGGTCGTCGAGCGCACCGTTCTTGTTGGCCCCGTTGGGCCCGAGCGCCTGGGTGAGGTCCGAGAGGCTCTGGTAGATCTGGTCGAGCTCGACCGGCGTCCCCGTCTCCTCGAGGGCGATCTTGGCGTCGTCCTGCAGCACCGGGCCGCCGGAGTACGCCGGGGCGATCTGCACGAACCGGTCGGCGGTCAGCGTGGGGGTGATGATCGCTGCCTTGGCGTCGGCCGGCAGCTTGTACTCGTCGTCGTACTCCATCGCGACCCGGACCCGGTCGCCCTCGGGGACCACGGCTGTGACGGTGCCGATCCGCACGCCCATCACGCGGAGCTCGGAGCCCTTGTAGATGCTCACGGTGCGGTCGAAGTAGGCGCTTACCTTCCGCGGCTCCGAGCCACCCGGCAGGACGAGGAAGGTGACCGCGACCAGGACGACCACGGCAGCGATGGCCACGGAGCGGGAGCCGAGACGGTTCATGATCGAGGTCATTTCGGCCGCTTCCCCAGCGTGAACTCGCCGGCTGCGAGACCGGCGAAGTTGGGCACGTAGGCATCGAACCAGGGGCCGGTGCCGACGATGTTGATCAGGATCGAGGCGTAGGGACCGAGGTTCTTGATGGTCTCGTCGAGCTGCTTCCTGCGCTCCTGCAGGAACTTCATCGCGGTGTTCACCTCGGTCAGGGCCGAGTTGATCTGGGCCTGGTTGTCGGTGGCGACCCCGCGCAGCGTCACCGCGAGCTGCCTGGCGTTGACCAGCAGGCTGCGGATGGCGTCGCGCCGGGAGATCAGCTCCTTGAAGACGAGGTCGCCCTCCTTCATCAACGTGACCAGGTCGCCGCGGCGCTCCGCGAGCAGCTTGGTGACGCGGTCAGCGCGCGTCAGGAGCTGCTCGATGGCCTCGTCGCGGCTCGCGATCGCCTGGGAGATGCGTGAGAGGCCGGTGAACGTCGACTGGATGTGCGGGCTCGCGGCGTTGAGGGTGTCGCCGATGGTGCTCAGCGCGGTGGAGAGCTGGGCGGTGTCGATGTCCTCGGTGCGGGTGGTCAGCTCGGACAGGGTGGAGACGATGTCGTAGCTGGAGTCGGTCCGTGAGGTCGGGATCGTCTCCCCCGCGCGCATCTCCCCGGAGCCGACCGGCGTGACCTCGAGATACTTCTCCCCGAGGAGGTTGAGCACCTCCACGGCGGCCCGGGTCTTCTTGCCGAGGGTGGCGCCCTTGACGTCGAAGTCCACGGTCACCCGGTCCTCGGAGATGTGCAGGGCGTTGACCCGGCCGACCTTGACCCCGGCCACCTGCACCATGTTGCCCTTGCGCAGCCCGCTCGCGTCCTTGAGCTGCACGTGGTAGTCGACCCCTGCGAACCCGGGGAACTTCTGCAGGTTGAACGCGGCAGCCATGGTCACGAAGAGCACGACCATGCTGATCGCACCCAGCCTGAGGATCTTGGCATCACTACGGCGGGCCATCAGTCGCTGCACCTCGGGTGCGGGCTGTAGAAGGAGATGCCGGTCAGCGCCTTCTGGATCGGCTCCAGCAGCTTGTCGATCGCCGGCCCGAACTTCGGCAGCAGGATCGAGCCGGACAGGTCGCAGAGGTAGTAGTTGTACCAGGAGCCGTAGGTGCCGGTACGGGTCTGGCGCTCCAGCATCACCGGCAGCCGGGTCAGCACCTCGTCGAGCACTGCCTGGTTGTCGGGCTTGTTCAGGGTCCTCATCACCTTGCGCAGCTGGGCGATGTCGCTCTTGAGGTACGGCCGGCTCTGGGTGAGCAGGTCGGCCAGGCTCGCGGTGAGGGTGGAGAGGTTGGAGACCGAGTCGCCGATGGCCTTGCGGTCCCCGGACAGCTTGGCCATCCAGGTGCGCAGCTCCACGACCAGCGTGTTCAGCTGGTCGTGGCGGTCATCGACGGTCTCCAGCATCGCGGACAGGTTGTCGATGACGTTGCCGATCAGCTGGTCGCGGTCGGCGAGGTCGTTGGTCAACGAGGCCGCGTGGCTCATCAGCGAGCCGATCGTGCCCCCCTCCCCCTGCAGCACCCGGATCAGGTTCATCGAGAGGTCGTTGATCTCGGCCGGCTGGAGGGCCTGGAAGAGCGGCTGGAAGCCGTTGAACAGCTCGGTCAGGTTCAGTGCGGGCCGGGTGCGGGAGAGCGGGATCGTGCCGCCCTCGGGGAGCTTCGCGGCACCCTGCTTGCCCTCGACCAGCGCCACGTAGCGCTTGCCCACCAGGTTCAGGAACCGGATGTCGACGCGGGTCGCCTGGGTCATCGGCACGTCGGAGGCGACCTTGAACGTGATCTCGGCGGTGTTGCGGTTCTTGATCTCGACACCCTTGACCTCGCCGACCGAGACGCCGGCGACCCGGACGTCGTCGCCCTTCTTGATCATGCTGGCCGAGGTGAAGATCGCCTTGTACTCCGACTGGGAGCCGAAACCGAAGGAGCCCATGATCGCGAAGAGCGTGCCCGTCACGATCACCGAGGCGAGCACGAAGACACCGAGCTTGAAGGCGGACAGGATCGTGGCGGTGTTGCGCGAGGCAGCCATCAGTCCCCCTCGATCTTGTTCACGTCGGAGCCGTCCTTGAGGTCCAGCGGTGCGATCGGCACCGGCGGGTTGGGCAGGCCCAGGCACCGAGGGCCGGTGCCCATCTCGCCGTACTCCGGGCGGTCCTCAGGCGTGTAGGCGCGCTTCTGCGTGGCTGCGAGGCTCATCGTCTGGGCGACCCGGCCGCTCTCGAAGATCTCGTTGAGGCGTTCGGTGTAACCGGCTGCGCCGTTGAGCAGGCACGGGAACTCCGGGGAGTAGGTGTCGAGCAGCTTCATCAGCGGCCGGGCCAGCGCGGCCTCCCGCACGATCGCCTTCTCGTTGGTCTTCAGCACGCGGGTGGAGGTCGCGCCCAGCCCGGTCACGCCTTCGAAGAATCCCTGGATCTGGGGCTCGATCGAGGAGACCGTCCGGGCAGTGGTGGTCGCGTTGCGCAGCAGCCGGACGAGGTCCGGGGCCGCGATGGCGTAGCTCTGGCTGACATCGGCGAGCAGGACGAGGTCCTTGCGCAGCGTCGGCAGGTGGACGTTGACGTCGGTGAGGTAGGAGTCCAGCTTCACCATGGTCGCGCCCAGCTGGTCTCCCCGGCCCCGGAGGGCGTTGGCCAGTGCCGTGAGGGTGGTGCTCAGGTCCGCGGGGCGGATCGAGCGCAGAAGCGGGAACAGGTCGGCGAGGATCGTCTGCAGCTCGGAGTTGGTCCGCACCCGGGAGGAGGGGATCACGTCGCCGTCGCTCACCATCTTCTCCGAGGGCTCCTCGGGCGGGATCAGCGAGATGAACTTCTGCCCGAACAGGGTCGTGGGCAGGATCTCGACGCTGATGTTCTCCGGGATGCTCTTGGCGGCGGACGGCCGCAGCCCGATCTTGATCTCGGCCTCGTTGCCGTCCTGGCTGATTCCTCGCACCTGTCCGACCAGGGCCCCGTGGATCCGCACGTCGCCGTACTTCGCCAGCTGCAGCCCGGCGCGGTCCGCCTTGACGGTCACCATCGTCACCGTGGTGAACGTCTTGTTGAACACGCCGATCGAGAGCCCGACGAGCAGCGCCATCACGGCGATGAAGACGATGCCCGCGAGCACCAGCCGCCGATGCTCGGCCTTGGTGTCGTGGATGACGTTCACCAGCACGAGATCACCCCCGCGGCGCTCATCCGGTGATCCGCACGGTGGTGGTGGAGCCCCAGATCGCGAAGCTGAGGAAGAAGTCGGCGACCACGATCGTCACGATCGAGGTCCTGATCGCGTTGCCGACCGCCGTACCGACGCCGGCCGGGCCGCCGGAGGCGGTGAACCCGTAGTAGCAGTGGATCAGGATCACCGCGACCGCGAGGAAGAGCAGCTTGAAGAACGACCACAACATGTCGATGGGTGGCAGGAACTGCAGGAAGTAGTGGTCGTAGGTGCCGGCCGACTGCCCGTAGATCAACGTGGTGATCAGGCGTGGGGACAGGTAGGAGGCGGCCAGCGCGACGATGTAGAGCGGGATCACCGCGATGAAGGCGGCGATGATCCGGGTCGTGACCAGGAAGGGCAGCGCCGGGACCGCCATCACCTCGAGCGCGTCGATCTCCTCGGAGATCCGCATGGCGCCCAGCCGGGCGGTGTAGCCGCAGCCCACGGTCGCGGCGAGGGCGATCGCGCTCACCAGCGGGGCCACCTCGCGGGTGTTGAAGTACGCCGAGATGAACGCCGTGAACTTGGCGACGCCGATCTGGCTCAGCGAGGCGTAGCCCTGGATGCCGACCTCGGTGCCGGCGAAGAACGCCATGAACGCGATCACGCCCACGGTCCCCGCGATGATCGAGAGCCCGCCGACGCCGAAGGAGACCTCCGCGAGGATGGCGAGGATCTCCTTGCGGTAGCGCTTGATCGCGACCGGGGTCCACGCGAGCGCCTTGATGTAGAACAGCAGCTGGTCGCCGCGCTGCTCGATGCCCAGGCGCCGCTCCCGCAGGAGCTCCTTGCCGATGTCGGTGACGGTCGCCATGGCTACAGCCCGTCCTGGGGAACGACCTGGAAGTAGATCGCCGTGATGATCGAGTTCAGCGCGAACAGGACCATGAACGCGATGATGACCGCCTCGTTGACGGCACGGCCCACGCCGCTCGGGCCACCGCCGGCCTTGAGCCCCTTGTAGGCCCCGACGATCGCGGCCATGTAGCCGAACATCACCGCCTTGACCATCGAGACGTAGAGGTCGGGCAGGCTCGCGAGGGCGGTGAAGCTGGACAGGAACGCGCCCGCGTTGCCGCCCTGGATGATCACGGTGAAGAAGTAGCCGCCACCGATGCCGGCGGCGATCACGAGTCCGTTGATCCCGAGGGCGACGAAGACCGTCGCCAGCACGCGTGGCACCACGAGACGCTCGATCGGGTCGATCCCGAGCACCTCCATGGCGTCGATCTCCTCGCGGATCTTGCGAGCTCCCATGTCGGAGCAGATCGCGGACCCGGCCGCGCCGGCGATGATCATGGCGGCCGCGATCGGAGCGGCCTCGCGGACCACCGCGAGCACGGCGCTGGCGCCCGCGAACGACTGCGCGCCCAGTTGTCCGGTCAGGTTGCCCACCTGGAGGGAGATCACCGCACCGAAGGGGATCGATACCAGGATCGTCGGCAGCAGCGTGACGCTGCAGATGAACCAGGCCTGGTCGATGAACTCACGGGTCTGGAACTTCGTGGTGAACACGGCCTTGGTCACGTCGACGACCATCGCGGCGACTTCTCCGGGTCCGCGGACGACGGACGCAGCAGTGAAGCCCATCGAACCCTCCCTAGCCCCTGAATCCCGGTCGCGATCTCGCCGGCAGGCCACCCCCGTGACCGCCGCAAACCTAGAACTTGTTCTCGTTTCGTGCAACAAGGCACACGTGCTTGTGGACGTATGAACGAGCCAGCGTCCGGAAGGTCATGGATGTGGCCGCGATCACAAGTTACGGCCCTAGACTCCGTGAGTGGAGGAATCGGCTCGAATGATCAAGAAGTGGCCAGGAGGGCTCAACCACCCCTCTGCCCTGCTGCTCCTCGCGCAGCTGCTGGCGGTGCTCGCCTACCCCTTCCTGGACACCTCACGGGCCGGGTCAGCGGTGCTGGGAGTGATCTCCATGGTGGCGGTCGGCCTGGCCCTGTGGGTGGTCCGCAGCACCCCGGCGCTGACCTACATCGCGGTCGGGCTCGGCGTACCGGCGCTGCTGATGACCGTGCTGGAGGCGTTCATGCCCGGGGAGACGTGGGTGGTGCTCGCCAGCGCCCTGCTGCACGCACCGTTCTACCTCTACGTCTTCTACGGCACGATCCGCTACGTCTTCCACGACGAGAAGGTGACCACCGACGAGCTCTACGCGATCGGGGCCGCCTTCACGGTGCTCGCGTGGAGCTTCGCGTTCCTCTACGTGGCCGTCGAGATCATCTGGCCAGGCTCGATCGACCCGCTGAGCAACGGGTCGGGCCGCTTCTTCGACCTGCTGTTCTTCTCGTTCACCAACCTGACCAGTGTCGGGCTCTCCGACATCCTGCCGACGGGCAGCCATGCCCGGTCGGTGGTGATGATCGAGCAGGTCGCCGGGGTGCTGTACGTCGCGATGGTGATCTCGCGACTGGTCGGGATGACCGTCTACAACAAGCGCCGCTGAGGCCCGTCTGACGACGGGTCCGGCGCCTCCTCCAGGGCGTGGACGAGCTCGTCGGGGTGGTCGAACCCGCCCTGCTCGATGATCAGGGCGCGTGTCCGTCGCCGGTAGCGCACGATCTGCACCAGGCCGATCCCCCACAGGACGTACTGAACGCTCATCGCCCACCGGAAGGCCTCCGGCGGGTAGTCCGAACCGGTCCCCGGGGTGCGCCAGTCCAGCACCAGCCCGATCGCGACCACGAGGCACAACGAGGCGTAGAAGCCCCCCTGGTTGATGATCCCGGTCGCGCTGGCCAGGCGGCGCGAGGGGTTGGAGGTGCGACCGAGGTCGAAGCCGATCACCGATGCCGGTCCACCCAGCCCCACCACGACCGCCAGCACCACCAGCACTCCCAGCGGCGCGTCACCCGGCCACACCAGCACGACCGTCCACACCGCGACGATCGCGCCCACGACCGAGAGCACCATCGTGGAGCGGTGCCAGGGGTGCGCGCCGACGAGCCAGCCCAGGCCGGGGCCGCAGATCGCGTGGGAGAGGACGATCAGGGTGAGCAGGATCCCGGCCGTCGAGGGCGAGCGGCCCTCACCGAGCACGAAGAACGGGTACCCCCACAGCAGGGTCAGTGCGGTCGCGCTGAACTGGGTGCTGAAGTGCATCCAGAACCCCAGGCGCGTGCCCGGCTGGGCCCACGACTCGGCGAGGCTGACGCCGATGGTCCGGGGGGACAGCCGAGGGCCACGCAGGTTGCGGCCCTCCGGCGCGTCGTGGAGGACCAGGACCACCAGCACGAACAGGACGACCCCGACGCAGGCCGCGCCGAGGTAGGAGCCCGTCCACCCGAGGCGGGTCAGCGCCAGGGTCATCGGCACCGCGGCGGCGATGGCGCCGAACTGCCCCGCAATGCCGGTCAGCTGGGTGATCAGCGGGATCCGCCGCACCGGGAACCACGAGCTGACCAGGCGCAGGACGCAGATGAACGTCATCGCGTCCCCCACCCCGACGAGCGCCCGCGCCCCCAGCGCCAGGGCGTAGCTCTGCGCGAAGGCGAAGCCGACCTGGCCCAACGTCATCAGCACCAGTCCGACGAGCATCACGCTGCGCGAGCCGAACCGGTCGACCAGCAGGCCGACGGGGATCTGCATCCCGGCGTACACGAGGAGCTGCAGCATGGTGAAACTGGCCAGCTGGGTTGCGGAGATGTCGAACCGCTCCGCAGCGACCAGCCCGGCGACGCCCAGGGAGGAGCGGTGGAACACGGCCAGGACGTAGACCATCAGCCCGACGGCCCACACCGTCCAGGCTCCCCGAAAAGAGGGCCGAAAAGAGGGTCGGGAGGAGGGCCGGACGCCGGATCCGGCCCGAGACCGAGACCGAGACCGAGAGAAGGTTGTCACTGGCACCAATCTACGCGAGCAACAGCTCTCTCGCTCAGCTGCGGCCAAGGCCTCACTACTGCTCGGCCCGTGGGTCCTCCGCGATGATGCGGCGGTCGACCTCGCTCGCGATCCGGTCGAGCAGCTGCTCGACCTCGGTGACGGAGTACCCCTCCCGGATGCGGGTCGGGGTGAACCTCGCCGCGTCGACCAGCGTCCGGACCGAGCCGCCCTCGGTGACGGCGACGGCGAGGCGGTCGAGGAAGTCGTCGACCTCGGGCATCTCGTAGCCGGTGCGCAGGCGCACCGGGGTCAGCAGCACGTCCGCTATCTCGGCAGCGAGGTCCTCGTTCACTGCGGCGGTTCGCTCATCTGGTGCTCACTTGGTCGCTTCCATCATCTGGCGCAGCTCCTTCTTCAGGTCGGAGATCTCGTCACGCAGCCGCGCCGCCACCTCGAACTGCAGCTCTGCGGCTGCGTTGTGCATCTGGGTGGAGAGCTGCTGGACGAGCTCGGCCAGGTCGCTGGAGGGGATGCCGGCCGTGTCCGGCAGCCGCTCGTGCATCTTCGAGAGGCCCGGCACCGGCGCCTTCTTGCTCTTGTCCCCACGCGCACCGGTCCCCTGCCAGGTCTGGAGCAGTGCCTCGGTGTCCTCGTCGTCACGCGCCAGCATGTCGGTGATGTCGGCGATCTTCTTGCGCAGCGGCTGCGGGTCGACGCCGTGAAACTTGTTGTAGGCGACCTGCTTCTCGCGACGGCGGTTGGTCTCGTCGATCGCCATCTCCATCGAGGGCGTCATCCGGTCGGCGTACATCACCACTTGGCCCGAGACGTTGCGGGCCGCACGCCCGATCGTCTGGATCAAGGACTTGTCCGAGCGCAGGAACCCTTCCTTGTCCGCGTCGAGGATCGCCACCAAGGAGACCTCGGGGAGATCGAGGCCTTCGCGGAGCAGGTTGATACCCACCAGTACGTCGTACTCCCCCAGGCGCAGATCGCGCAAGAGCTCGATCCGTTTCAAGGTGTCCACCTCGGAGTGGAGGTAACGGGTGCGGACGCCGTTCTCGAGCAGGTAGTCGGTGAGGTCCTCGGACATCTTCTTGGTCAGCGTGGTCACCAGCACCCGCTCGTTGCGCTCCACGCGCAGCCCGATCTCGTGCATCAGGTCGTCGATCTGGCCCTTGGTCGACCTGACCACGACCTCGGGGTCGATCAGCCCGGTCGGCCGGATGATCTGCTCGACGACGTTGTCGATGCCCCCACCCTTGCTGATCTCGTACTTGCCCGGGGTCGCGGAGAGGTAGATGGTCTGGCCGATGCGGTCGAGGAACTCCTCCCACTTCAGCGGGCGGTTGTCCATCGCGCTGGGCAGCCGGAAGCCGTGGTCGACCAGGTTGCGCTTGCGGGACATGTCGCCCTCGTACATCCCGCCGATCTGCGGGACGGCGACGTGGGACTCGTCGACCACGAGCACGAAGTCCTCGGGGAAGTAGTCGAGCAGGCAGTTGGGGGCGCTGCCGGGGCTGCGGCCGTCGATGTGCATCGAGTAGTTCTCGATGCCCGAGCAGGAGCCGACCTGCCGCATCATCTCCACGTCGTAGGTGGTGCGCATCCGCAGCCGCTGGGCCTCGAGCAGCTTGCCCTGCTTCTCGAAGGTCGCGAGCTGCTCCTCGAGCTCGGCCTCGATGCCGGCGATCGCCCGCTCCATCCGCGCCGGGCCTGCGACGTAGTGGGTCGCCGGGAAGACGTAGAGCTCCTTGTCGTCGGTGATCACCTCGCCAGTGACCGGGTGCAGCGTCATCAGCCGCTCGATCTCGTCGCCGAAGAACTCCACCCGGACCGCGTGCTCCTCGTAGACCGGGAAGATCTCCAGGGTGTCCCCGCGGACCCGGAAGGTGCCGCGGGTGAAGGAGAGGTCGTTGCGGGCGTACTGGATCTCCACCAGCCGCCGCAGCACCGAGTCGCGGTCCATCTCCTCGCCGACCTTGAGCCGCAGCATCCGGTCGACGTACTCCTGCGGGGTGCCGAGGCCGTAGATGCACGAGACCGTGGAGACCACGATGACGTCGCGGCGGGTGAGCAGCGAGTTGGTCGCGGAGTGGCGCAGCCGCTCCACCTCCTCGTTGATCGAGGAGTCCTTCTCGATGTAGGTGTCGGTCTGGGGGACGTAGGCCTCAGGCTGGTAGTAGTCGTAGTAGGAGACGAAGTACTCCACCGCATTGTCCGGGAAGAGCATCCGCAGCTCGTTGGCGAACTGGGCCGCGAGAGTCTTGTTGGGCTGCATCACCAGGATCGGGCGCTGGAGCTGCTCGGCCACCCAGGCCACGGTCGCGGTCTTGCCGGTGCCGGTGGCACCGAGGAGGACGACGTCCTTCTCCCCTGCCTTGATCCGCTTGGAGATCTCCGCGATCGCGGTCGGCTGGTCGCCGGAGGGAACGTAGTCGGACTGCACGTCGAACGGCGCCACACGGCGCTCGAGATCGGTGACTGGACGCATGGAAACGAGCCTACGGGGGACCACTGACAAGCGCAGCGGCGTCCGGGGCCGCTCGGGGGGACGTCAGGGGACAAACGAGTCGTGTGGCCGTTCCCGGCACTCTGGTTGGATGGCGGGGTGTCGTCCCGTCATCCACTCGTCAACTTCGACCACCCGGCGCTCCGCATCGTGAGACGGACGATGCTCGTGGTCTTCGGGATCCCGGTGCTGGTGGCCACCGCGATGAGCCTGGTCGACTCCTACCGGCGACGCGGCAAGAAGCCCAAGCCGTTCCCCACCCGCACCGCCCAGGAGGTGCCGGTCGGCCAGGGCACGGTCACGACCTACAGCTACGGCCAGGACCTGTACGACGACATGCTCGCCGCCATCGAGGGGGCGCAGCGCCAGGTCCTCCTCGAGACCTACATCTGGAAGGGCGACGCCGTCGGGCAGCGGTTCAAGAAGGCGATCACCGACGCGGCCGATCGCGGCGTGGACGTCCGCGTGATCTACGACCAGTTCGCCAACCTCGTCGTACGCCCGCCGTTCAAGCACTTCCCCTCCAGCGTGAAGGTGCTGGTCTTCCCGATGTACTCGGCCGGCTGGCGGTTCTTCGACATCAGCCGCTACGGCCGCGACCACCGCAAGATCCTGGTGGTCGACGACGAGGTCGCCTTCGTGGGCGGCTACAACCTCGGCTCGGCCTACGCCACGGAGTGGCGCGACACCCACTGCCGGATCACCGGCCCCGCCGTGTGGGACCTCAAGCGCGCGTTCGCCGACTTCTGGAACCTGCACCGCGACAAGCGGTTCCGCCGCAGCGAGCACCCGATGGACCTGCCCCCCGCCCCCTCGTGGGAGCCCAAGATCCGCCTGCACCGCAACGTGCCCCGGCTGTGGATGTTCCCGATCCGGGCGATGTACCTCGAGGCGATCGACCGCTCGCAGCACCACGTGTGGCTCACCGTGGCCTACTTCCTGCCCGACGAGGACTTCGTGCGCACCCTGGTGATGGCGGCCCGCCGCGGCGTCGACGTGCGGCTGCTGCTGCCCGCCAAGTCCAACCACATCGTCGCTGACTGGCTCTCCCGGGGCTACTTCCGCCAGCTCCTGGACGCCGGTGTCCGCATCTACCGCTTCCGGGGCGCGATGGTGCACGCGAAGACGGCCACGATCGACGGCACCTGGACCACCATCGGGACCGCGAACATCGACCGGCTGAGCATGACGGGCAACTACGAGGTCAACGTGGAGATCATCGACGAGGCCCTGGCCGCGGAGATGGAGCGGATCTTCGAGACCGACCTCACCAACGCCCTCCCGCTGACCCTGACCGAGTGGGAGGCGCGCGACGTCTACAGCAGGTTCACCGAGCTGATCCTCAAGCCGCTGCGGCCGTTCCTGTAGGTCGCTTGTCGGCGGCTCCCGGACGGCGAATACTGAGTCGCGTACGCACTCACTCGTGCCGATCTCGTTGCCGGAGGGCCACATGACGACTGAAACCGCTGCAGGTCTCGACAAGCTCGAGCGTTCTGGGAACGGGCAGGACCGGATGCGCACCGGCGGCCCCGAGCTGCCGCAGGAGCGGCGCCTGATCACCGAGATCCCCGGGCCCCGGTCGCGAGAGCTCCACGAGCGGCGTACGGCGGCCGTCGCCTCCGGTGTGGGCAGCACGCTCCCGGTCTACGTCGAGGCCGCCGGCGGTGGCGTCGTGGTCGACGTCGACGGGAACTCGCTGATCGACCTCGCCAGCGGCATCGCGGTCACCAGCGTGGGCAACTCCGCCCCCGAGGTCGTCCGGCGGGTCACCGAGCAGGTGGCGGCGTTCACGCACACGTGCTTCATGGTCGCCCCCTACGAGGGCTACGTCGAGGTGTGCGAGGCGCTGGCCCGGGTCACGCCCGGCGACCACGCCAAGAAGACCGCGCTCTTCAACTCAGGGGCCGAGGCGGTCGAGAACGCCGTGAAGATCGCCCGGGCCCACACCGGCCGGGACGCGGTGGTCGTCTTCGACCACGCCTACCACGGCCGCACCAACCTGACGATGGCGATGACGGCCAAGAACATGCCCTACAAGCACGGGTTCGGGCCGTTCGCCGGCGAGGTCTACCGCGCGCCGATCTCCTACCCGTTCCGCGAACCGGTCGAGATGACCGGCGCGCAGGCCGCGGCCCGGGCGATCGACGTCATCGAGAAGCAGGTCGGTGCGGACAACCTGGCCTGCGTCGTGATCGAGCCGGTGCTCGGCGAGGGCGGGTTCGTCGTACCCGCTGAGGGCTTCCTGCCGGCGATCGCCCAGTGGTGCACCGAGAACGGCGTCGTGTTCGTCGCCGACGAGATCCAGTCGGGCATGTGCCGCACGGGCGCCTGGTTCGCCTGCGAGCACGAGGGCGTCGTACCCGACCTGGTGACGGTGGCCAAGGGCATGGCCGGCGGGCTGCCGCTCTCCGCTGTGGTCGGCCGCGCCGAGATCATGGACGCGCCGCACGGCGGCGGCCTCGGCGGGACGTACGGCGGCAACCCGGTCGCCTGCGCCGCGGCCCTGGGAGCGATCGCCACGATGGAGGAGCTCGACCTCCCCGCCGCCGCGAGGCGGATCGAGGACACGATGACCACGCGCCTGCGCGCGCTGGCCGAGAAGGTGCCCGCGATCGGCGACGTCCGCGGTCGCGGCGCCATGATGGCGATCGAGCTGGTCCGGCCGGGGACCACCGAGCCGGACGCTGCCCTCGCCGCGAAGATCAGCGCCGGCTGCCACCAGGCGGGCGTGCTCACGCTGACCTGCGGAACCTACGGCAACGTGCTCCGCTTCCTGCCCCCGCTGGTGATGCCCGACCACCTGCTCGACGAGGCGCTCGACGTGCTCGAGGAGGTCGCGCTCGGCTTGGCCTGAGCCCGGTGGTTTGCGCCCGCGCACCCGTGCTGCGCACCAGTTTGCGCCGATGACTTCGCGGGGCGAGACGCTGCCCTGAGGCCCTCCAGGAACCGGGTCAGCAGAACCCGTCAGGGAGAGAAGCTGTTTGCGTCCTCGTCTTCTCTCCCAGTAATGGGGTCTGACTAGGGGCCTATGACCGCCGCGCGCGCCACGCGTTTACCGGATCTGCCGATGAGCGGACGTTCTAACATGACCGCATGGACGTCCACATTCTCTGGCACGTCAGGCATGCGCGAAACCTGGATGGCTCGCCGATTGAGCATCGGAAGCCGAGCGGCGAGCTACTCATCGACGAGCAGTTCGACGACATCAAGATCATCGGCGTGTACAGCGATAAGCGCCTTGTGGACGAAGCGATCGCACGGATACGGCTCCTCGACGGCTTCCGAGAGGAGCCAGACTGCTTTATGTCTGACGCGTACACCCTTGATGAGGACAACTGGACAGACGGTTTTGTGTCGATCTCGATGAAGGACGACTGACCGTCCCCGCGAACGCCCTCAACTGCCGGTGATGACGCGCTCCTATCAACGAGCGGGCCGCATACGCGAGCGCGTGTCCTATGGTGCACAGGTGGCGGTCATTCGGATTTTGCAGGACGGAAGGCTAGTGCTGCTCGACGGAACGAAACTCGACCTCGAACACGTCTGGCTCAGCCAGAAGGATGCCCGGATGGTTGCGGAGAGCGCAGACTTTGTGGTGCAAGCGACGGGCATTGGAACGGCGGATATCTCGTCGGACCGAGATCACATCGGCGAACTGCTGGCGCGAGCCGACGGGAGCCGGGGCTCGGTGGGAGCGCGGCGCTATCGATCCACGGGCACAGTTGCTCTTGTGTTCCAAGAGTTTCACTGACGTCGCAGCACCCACCCCCAACGTCCGGATCTGCCGCCATCCGCGGCGACCCTGCTGATGAGCGTGGCAGGCACAGACACCTAGGCACCGGTGAGTACCTGTGCGGATGCGGCGGCCTTCCGGCTGGACGACCCTGGGGTCATGAACTCCGAACAGGGCGGCGCTCCGACACATCTCGTGCGGCGATCTGGCTCGTCGCCAACTAGGACGCGTGACTGATGAGCCGTAGTAGACCCCTGCGCGCCGGGCTGGTGACGCTCTGCTCCGTGTCAGCGTTCTGGCTGCTCATGCACGAGCTCTTTACCGGGCCTCAGTGCGACTCGAGCTACATGCAGCAATCCAGCTGCCTCGGAGGCGAACTCCTCATGGCCGCGATTGGCGCACCCTCCTTGCTCATCATCGTCGCCCTCGCCCTCTCGGGCCGTGGGATGGGCCACTCGTTGCTGGGAGCGCTGCTGTCCCTGGGGGCAGGTTGGCAATCCGTCAGCGGCATCTTCGACTTGCTTGACCTGGCCGAGTCCGACTTCCTCGGGCAGATGCTCACGGCCCCCGCCGCAGCCCTCTGCGCCGCCTTGTGGGCTTTCTACGGTCCAGGCACTACGGACGCGAACGAGCCACCATCGGAGGCCTAGACCGCGCCCGCGTCGGGCGAGAGTCCGCTCATGCAGCGCTCCGCGCGGTCTGTCGAGATGCGGACGTTCTTAGCGTCTCAGTCTGTGTCAGTGATGCAGAGGACGGTCATCTCGGCGTTTCGATAGTCGGTGAGGACAAACGTCTCGTCCCACGCCACATCGAAGAACCATGGTGTCCAGGGTTCGTTCGTCCGGTCGAGACGAAAGTCCTCATACCTTCTGCCCGTAAGTCCCGCGACCGCTTCATCTGCCAGTCGCTTAGCCTCGGCTCCATGCCCTGCGAAAGCCCCGTAGGCACCACCGTGCACGATGGTCGTGGCGAGGATGCCGTCCAGGGTGAGCGCACCTCCAGGCACCTCCTCCAACGCGCCTGGCACACGGTCGAGCTTCGCGGGAATCTCTAGCGGTGACAGGTCATCGCGGACGACCGGACTGTCGAAGAGCAACCTGTGCATCTCGTACTCGTCCAGACGGTTGCGCGATGCGAACCAGGCGGCGGCGTCGCCGTACTCAACGGCGCGCCATCGTCCAAGCTGGTACCCGCCATTCACGTGAGTCTCTGCGACGTGGCCGAGGTACTCGTCTAGGGGCGCGGAATCAACCGGCACCGATTCCCAAATCACTTGCGGCCACGAGTCGACTACTTCCTGGACTGACGGTCGCGGCTGATCCCAATCGATGTCCTTCCACGAGCGCACAGCGCCGATCATCTCAGCATTGGAGGATTCGCATGCCTACATCTTCCGATCAGACGCAGCGGCAATCTCATGCTGCAGTCGGTGCACGCCTGCGGGTCATTCGAGAACGGGCAACTCGAGGTCGTAGGCCAAGACCACGGCGTGCGCCAGCTGAGCCTCTTGCTCGGCGCTGAGGTACCCGACGGTGCGACCGAGCAGGTTCACCGGGACGGTGATGACATTGTCGAGGGCGACCACGCAGTCGTGATCCAGCCCGTTCTCGGGTCCGACCAGGACCTCGCTGGACAAGCCCTTGATGGTGGTGGTGATCGGAGCGACCGTCACCTTGGTCATCGCGACCCTTGCCGCTTCGCGGGTCAAGACCAGTGCCGGCCGGGTCTTGTCGAGACGGACCAGGCAGATCTCGCGCACCGATCAGTCCTCGACCTCGAGGTGGGTGCTGCTCCACTGCACCAGATCGTCCAGCTCGTCGGCGGGGCCGTGCTCACGTAGGGTCTGTGCGTCTTGCTCGGCAGCCTGTCGACGCATCTCCCGCTCCACCGCGGCTGCGACGAGCGCGGCCCGGCTGGGAGCCTTGCCAGTGGTCACGGCGCGGTCCAAGAAGGCGACCATCTCGTCGGGGAGGCGAACGGCGATCTGTGTGCTCATGCGACCCATCGTACCTGGACGCATCCCATTGTGGGATGCGCACGCTCATGCCGCGATCCGCGCGCGGTCATGCCGAGAGCCAGCGCGCTGGTCCGGTTGACGCCCCTTCACCGGAGGCTTCGCCGGACGGGTCTTGCCGGACGAGAGGGGGGTCGCGCGGACGGCTGACCGCCAGTTTCCCGCAGGAGGTTCGGCTTACGGGACGGCGGGATCCGGCGCGGCCCGCGTGTCGTGGTGTGGATCGCTGTGACGCGAAGCGGTCGCCGGGGGTCGCGTTGGCAGTGGCATCGCGGGGTGACCGAGGTGGTCGTCCTCGCATTTAGGGTGTCGACATCTGGTTGGGCGACAGAAGGGAGGCGTCATCTTGGCTGATGAGCGTTCAGTTCAAGCTCACTACCGTGCTGTCGGATTGCTCGATCGCATCGTCGCTGGTTTGCGCGAAGCGGGTAAGGACCCTGACGCGCCGACTGTGGATGACCTTGCGCCGGCCGATGAGTTTCACTCGGCCGGGCGCGCTGCTACGAAGGATCTCGCCGCACTCGCTGCACTCAAGCCCGGAACACGGGTGCTTGACGTGGGCAGCGGCCTGGGCGGCCCGGCACGATTCCTCGCCGCGACGTACAGGTGTGACGTCACCGGTATTGACCTTATGCCTGAGTTTTGCACCGTGGCCAACGAGCTGTCCCGCATGACGCGCCTTGCAGAGCGGACCCAATTCCGTCGAGGCAATGCTTTGGCGCTACCCTTTGATGATGGCGCGTTCGATTGCGTGTGGACGATTCAGACGCAAATGAACATTGCCGAAAAGCGCCAATTTTACGGTGAAATAACGCGCGTCCTGCGACCCGGCGGTCAGTTCGTGTTCCAGGACATCTGTGCGGGCAACGGACAGTCGCTCGATTTTCCCGTTCCCTGGGCGAGTGAGCCGGGGCAGAGCCACCTGATTTCCCCGGAAGACTTGCGAACACTCTTGCGCAAGTTGGGCCTCAAAGAGCACACGTTCCGGGACGTCTCTTCGACGATCCTTGCCTGGCTGGACGCAAACCGACCGCCGGCGGGCACATCGCCTCCTCTTGGAATGCACCTGGTGCTTGGCGAGCGACATGCCCAGAAGCGTGCCAATTCCGGCCGCGCCTTGCGTGATGGGCGGGTGAGGTACGTTCAGGGTGCGTATCTCAAGCCCGAGTGAGTGCCGATGACAGGTTCTTTGAGCCCTTCGGCCGCACTGGGTTGCGGTGCAGCTCGCGCAATCGCTGCAAAAGTCGCCCAACTACCCGGTGGAGCGGACCGCTGGCTCGCATCGGGTCGCCGCGGCCGCTCACCGCAGCGTTGAGTTCATGCACAACGACGATAAGGACCATCCAACACGCTGGCCTGCGGGGGAGCTGAGGAAGGTGAACCCGTCGAGCATCATGCGGCTGTCTGTCATCCCGGAAGGGGATCGTCTTTCGGAGCATCCGGATCTGCCGCGATGAGTTCGACGTGGATGGACATCGGCTCGCGTTGCGAGTGCAAGACTCACCGCCATGACCAGTCAGGTGCCGTCCGTCCCGCCGGGACCCATGGGAGAGCGCATCTTGTGGGTGTGGTTGCTCGTCGTCGCCGGAGTCGGCTGCTGGCTCGTCGCGGCCGTGTGGCTCTTTCGGGCGTATCTGGAAAGCGACACCAGCCGGGACATCTACTTCGGCTATGGCATCGGATTCTTCATCTTGGGCCTTGCTCCGCTGGGGCTGGCCCTGGTGCTGCGGCTGCGCACAGCACTGTCCAGAAGACGCTCCAAGGCCTGACGCGAACGTCCGCATCTGCCGCGATCCGCGCGCTCATGCCGATGACCGGATGCCCCGGCCCGGCAGTGGCATGCTGGGCATAGACGCCATATGAGGCGAGGGGAGGTGCGGGGATGGTGAGAACAGCCGTGGGTACGGGTGACCATCCGCCTGACCCTCCCTACAACGCGGAGGCTCACGCCGGGGCGACGCTGAACGCGCTGCGGCGCATCCGCCGCAACCGACGCACACTCACTCAGGCCGACGCGGAGAACATTGTCCGCGAAGAGGCGAACGCGAGAGCGGTCAAAGTTCCGGGTCACGTCGTACGCCACATGGCGCGCAACGCGCTGCGGTCCTTCTGGTGGCCCTTCCTCCATCCAAGGCAAGCACGAGGCGAGGGCTACCGCTTCATGTGGGAGCGGGACTCTGAGTGAGGATCATCTAGCGTCCGGGCGAACATCCGCTCATGCCGCGAAGGGCGCTCGAACACGAACGCTCTGCCGCGACGAGTACACATCGATCGATGCAGACATGATGGTCGTGCGTGGCACAGGCTTGTCCAGTTCGCCGAGTAGCTGAACGAACCGTACGTCGGCGTTCTCCAGCCGGGCGCACAACTGGTAGGTGCTGCGCGCCGTCTGGTGGGTCTTGGCGTTGCTGATCTCCTCAGCGGTTGGCGCGTAACTGAACAGCTCAGCCAGCGCCAGGTGTTCTGCAGCATGGAACGCGTTCTCGTAGAAGGGCCGCAACGCACCGTCTGCGAGGGCGCGGCCGGCACCCATCCGACCACCACGACGAGCGAGATCCCCATCGAGGCGGACAGTGCCCCCGGCTAGGACCCGCTCCGCAACTCGTCCCACGCGCGCGTCGCGAAGCCCTCGTAGTCGAGCACCAGGCCGTCCTCGTCCACGGTGAGCCGGAACGCGCCGTGCAGCAGGTCGCTGTACTCCCAGGCATCCGGCCCGCCGGCGGGGTCCAGCCGTGTGTAGGTCTGCTCCACCCGGGAGACCCTCAAGGTCGGCACCTCCACCCACGCCACCGAAGTCGTGGCCGACTCGCCCGCGGCCAGCGACTGCAGGCGCCTGATCGGGAACGTGTTCGTCAGCGGTGTCGCGGCGATGTCCACATCCACGCAGCCGTCGAGGATGGGCGCCCGCTCTCCGTCCTGCCACCACCGGTCGCCCTCGGCGCGGAGGTCGAGGGTGGCCACCCCGGTGGAGAACGCCTCTACGTGGGCGGCCACGGTGCGCCACGCCTCGTCCAGCTCGACCTGGAAGGTGCATGAGATCGGGGCGGCCGCGTCGAGGAGGACCTCTGTCGCGCGAGCCGTCCAGCCTTGGCGGGCCCGGGTGAGCCGGGCGGTGCTGTGGCCGGTGGCGGGCGGAATACGTCGCCACATGACCAGGCGGGGGTCTGCACTCACGCGACGCATTCTGCCAGGTTCACACACCTTGCTGCCGAACCTAGAGGTGCCCGTCACTTGCCTGCACCTCGCCCTGGCGGATTCCATCTGCTGCTGATCGAGCGCTGACATTCCGATGAGCGGCGGCTCAGCCAGCCGCCAGGATCCGGCTCAGGAACTGCCGGGTGCGCTCGTGCTGCGGGTCGGTCAGCACCTCGGCCCCACCCCGCTCGATGACCCCACCGTCATCGAGGAACAGCACCTGGTCGGCGACGTCGCGGGCGAACCGCACCTCGTGGGTGACGATCATCAGGGTCCATCCCTCCGCTGCCAGGTCCTTGATCACTCCGAGCACCTCACCGACGAGCTCGGGGTCGAGCGCAGAGGTCGGCTCGTCGAGCAGGACCACCTGCGGCTTCAGCGCCAGCGCCCGGGCGATGCCCACGCGCTGCTGCTGCCCGCCGGAGAGCTGGGCGGGATAGGTGTCCTCCCGCTCGGGCAGGCCCACCTGGGCGAGCAGGACCCGGGCATCGGCGACCGCTTCGTCGAGCGGGCGCTTCTGCACCTGGACCGGTCCCTCGATCAGGTTCTCCAGCACGGTCTTGTGCGGGAACAGGTTGTGCGCCTGGAACACCATCCCGGTGCGGGAGCGCAGCGCGGCGACCTGCTGGCGTCGCTCGGACTTCGCGTCGGGCAGGGCGCCGAAGTCCACCGCCGCGTCGGCGATCCTGATCCTGCCCGCGTCCGGGGTCTCCAGCACGTTGAGCGATCGCAGCACGGTGGTCTTCCCACATCCGGACGGCCCGAGGAGCACGGTCGCCGTACCTTCGTCGGCCGTGAAGTCGATGCCCCGAAGGACGTGGTGGTCCGCGAATGACTTGTGCAGCCCCGTGACCTCGATCAGCGGGCTGCCGTGCGTCGGCGTGCTCATACGGCGAACCTCTCCAGGCGGCGTTCCAAGCGTTGCTGCACGAGTGAGAGCACCCAGCAGATGACCCAGTAGTAGAGAGCGGCCAGCACGTAGAGCGCCATGAACTTGCCGCTCGTCGAGGCGGCGTTCTGGGCCACCCGGAACAGGTCGGTGAGCAGCACCACCGCCACCAGTGAGGTGTCCTTGACCAGCGACAGCAGGGTGTTGGACAGCGGCGGCACCGCGATCCGGGTGGCCTGCGGGAGCACGATGCGGCGCATGGTCATCCGGTAGTCCATGCCGATCGTCGTGGCCGCCTCGAACTGTCCGCGGGGCACCGACAGGATCGAGGCGCGGATGATCTCAGCGGCGTACCCGCCGACATTGAGGCTCAGCGCGAGCACCGCCGCGGTGAAGCCGGGCAGGTCGATGCCGATCTGGGGCAGGCCGTAGAAGACGATGAACAGCTGCACCAGGAGCGGCGTACCGCGGATGGCGGAGATGTAGAACCGGGCGGGCGCGTCGAGCAACCGGTTGTTCGAGAGCCGGGCGAGCGCGGTGACAAGGGCGAGCGCGAGGCCGATCAGGAAGCTGATGATCGTCAGCGGGATGGTCACCTTGACCGCCCCCACCAGCATCCGACCGGCCGTGTCCTGCACGACCTTCCAGGTGCTGCGGCCGGCGTCGGAGCCCTTCAGGTCGACGTCGTCGGGGTCCTCCACCGACACGTCGGACTTGAAGTAGGACTTCGAGATCTTCGCCAGCGTCCCGTCCTGGCGCAGCTTCTTCAACGCCGCGTCGGCCTGCTCGCGCAAGCGGGTGTCGCTCTTGCGGAAGGTCAGTGCCTGCTCGGAGATCTCACCGCCCGCGTTGCCGGCGATCACCACGTCGTCGGAGCCGGTGGAGGCGAGGTAGTCGAGCACGGCGATGTTGTCGTTGACGATGGCGTCCACCCGACCCTGCTTGAGCAGGGCGGCGGCCTGGGCGAAGCCCTCGACCGACTCCACCTTCGCGCCGGCGTCGCGAGCGACCTGGGCCCAGTTGCTGGTCTCGGACTGGGCGGTGGTCTTGCCCTTCAGATCCTCCAGCCGAGAGATCCCCTTGGTCCCCTTGGCCACGACGATCACGCCGCGCGAGTACGTGTACGGCTCGGAGAACAGGTAGCCGGCCTGCCGCTCCGGGTTGATCGTGACCTGGTTGGCGATCACGTCGATCCGCCCGGAGTCCAGCGCCGGGAAGAGCGCGTCGAAGGTCCCCTGGACGAACTCCGGCTTCCAGCCGGCTTCCTTCGCGACCGCCTTGACGACCTCGATGTCGTAGCCGGTGAGCTGGTCGGTCCGCGGGTCCTTGTAGGTGAACGGCGGGTAGGTGCCCTCGGTGCCGACCTTGACCAGGCGCGGCTCCGGGTCGTCGGCGGCGTTCGCGCTGCCCGGGACCACCAGCACGATTGTCAGGGCCATCAGCAGCAGCACCAGCCGGCGTACCCGAGCACTGGTCCGTTCGGGGGCGCGCCTGCTCACGGTTCTCACCACTCGTTCACTGTAGTGAAATCCAGCGTCCGCGGGCCCGCCGCTTCGTGGCGTGGGTCAGCTGCCCTCGCGCTGCCCCCACGGGCTCCCGTAGGCGGTCAGCAGGTCGAGGAACGGCACCGCGTCGAAGGCCTCCGAACCGAGGACGCCCGCGCCCGTCCAGACGCCGGTAGCGAGCAGCTCGAGGGCGACCACCGGGTTCACCGCGGTCTGCCAGACCACGCACTGGTGGCCGTACTCGCGCATGGACCACTCGTTGTCGACCACGTGGTAGAGGTACGTCGCCCGCGGCTGGCCGTCCTTGCCGGTCCCGGTCACGAACAGGCCGGCGCAGGTCTTCCCGGTCATCTTGTCCCCGAGCGTGGCCGGATCGGGCAGGCAGGCGGCCACCACGTCGCGCGGGCTGACCGCACCCCCGGGGACCTGGACCTTCTCGGTGCGGTCGAGCCCGAGCTTGTGCAAGGTCTTGAGGACGTCGATGAACTCCTCGCCGAGGCCGTACTTGAAGGTGGCTCGCTCGCAGTCGACCCATCGCGGCATCAGGAGCACCTCCTCGTGCTCGACGTTGACGCACTCCACCGGGCCGATGCCCTCGGGGAACTCGAAGACCTCGGGCTCGCTGAACGGCTCGGTGGTGAACCAGCCGCGGTCGCGCTCCCACACCACGGGCGGGTTCAGGCACTCCTCGATCGTGGTCCAGATCGAGAAGGACGGCGCGAACTCGTGCCCCTCGACGCTGAGGTTCGCCCCGTCGCGGACGCCGAGCTCCTCGATGTGGCTGAACAGGTGGTCAGCGGCGTACCGCGCGAACACGTCGGAGAGACCCGGCTCCACCCCGATGCCGCACAGCGCCAGCCGTCCCGCCCGCTCCCACTGCTCGGCCACGGCGAACTGCTCGTCGCCGAGCTTGACCCCGGTGCGGGAGTACGGCGCCTCCGGGTGCGGCCGGGACAGGGACATCGCCATGTCGAGGTAGTCAGCGCCGCCGGCGTACGCCCCCTCGAAGATCGGCATCACGAACCGCGGGTCCACCGCGTTCATCACGTGGGTGATCGCGTGCTCGCGCACCAGCGCCTCCACCGACGAGGCGTCGGAGGCGTCCACCTGCGCGGCCGCGAATCGGTCGTCCCCCAGCGTGTCGACCGCCTTTCGCGACCGCGCGTCGTCGTAGTCCGCAACGACGCACGACTCGAAGAAGTCACGCCGCGCGGCGATCGCCGTGAAGGCGGACCCGACTCCGCCGGCCCCGACGAGGAGGATTCTCATCTCACTCGCCGAAGTAGGACATCACGTGCTTGATCCGGGTGTAGTCCTCGAGGCCGTACATCGAGAGGTCCTTGCCGTAGCCGGAGTGCTTGAAGCCGCCGTGCGGCATCTCCGCGACGATCGGGATGTGGGTGTTGATCCACACGCACCCGAAGTCCAGGTCGCGTGAGAACCGCATCGCCCGGGAGTGGTCCTTGGTCCACACGCTGGAGGCGAGGCCGTACTCCACCCCGTTGGCCCAGGCGAGCGCCTCGGCCTCGTCGGTGAACTTCTGCACGGTGATCACCGGGCCGAAGATCTCGTTCTGGATCTGCTCGTCGTTCTGCCGCAGCCCGGAGAGGACGGTCGGCTCGTAGAAGTAGCCGCTCTCGCCCTGTCGGTGACCGCCGGCAGAGACCTGCGCGTGGTCGGGCAGCCGGTCCACCATCCCGGAGACCCGCGCGAGCTGGTCGGCGTTGTTCAGCGGGCCGTAGAGGATGTCCGGGTCGTCGGGCATGCCGGTGCTGGTGTTCCTGGCCTGCTCGGTGAGGGCGGCGAGGAAGTCGTCGTGGACCCGGGGGCCGACGAGGACGCGGGTGGCGGCCGTGCAGTCCTGGCCGGCGTTGAAGTAGCCGGCCGCCGCGATCCCCTCCGCCGCGGCCTCGACGTCCGCGTCGTCGAAGACGATCACCGGCGCCTTGCCGCCGAGCTCGAGGTGGACCCGCTTGACCTGCTTGGCGGCGGCACCGGCGACCTCCATGCCGGCGCGGACCGAGCCGGTGATCGCGACCAGCTGCGGGGTCGGGTGGTCGACGAGCGCACGTCCGGTGTCCCGGTCCCCGGTCACCACGTTGAAGACACCCGGCGGGAGGAACTCCTGGGCGAGCTCGGCGAACAGGGTGGTGGACGCGGGCGTGGTGTCGCTGGGCTTGAGCACGATGCAGTTCCCGGCCGCCAGGGCGGGCGCGACCTTCCAGACCATCATCATCAGCGGGTAGTTCCACGGGGTGACCTGTCCGACCACGCCGATCGGCTCGCGGCGTACCCAGGAGGTGTGGTGCTTGAGGTACTCCCCCGCGGACTTGCCTTCGAGCACCCGCGCGGCGCCGGCGAAGAACCGGAGCTGGTCGATCGCCGGCGGCAGCTCCTCCTCGATGGTGAAGCCGATCGGCTTGCCGGTGTCTCGCGACTCCACGTCGACGAAGTCCAGGGACCGCTCCTCGAGGGCGTCCGCGATCTTCAGCAGGGCCTTCTGGCGATCGGCGGGGGTGGCGTCGCGCCAGGTCTCGAACGCGGTCGAGGCGGCCCGGTAGGCGCGGTCGACGTCCTCGGGACCCGACTTGGGAGCGGTGGCGTACACCTCCCCCGTGGTGGGGTCGATGACGTCGTAGGTCTCCCCCGACGCCGCGTCGACGAGCTCTCCGTTGACCACGTTGCGGAACCTGGTGTCTGCCATGCGGTGAGCGTAGTCATTGCGCGACGGATTCGATAGGTCCGACCGGCCTTCACCAAACGATTCCATCGAGATTCGCCGCATCGGCGCGCCGAATCGTTTGCCACCCATGGCGCGGACGGGGCAGACTGGCCTCTCCGCCGTACACGACCCGAGGTGCCACCATGACCGATGCCAGCCAGGACGAGGCTCGCCAGCGCGCAGCCAAGGATCACCTCTGGATGCACTTCACCCGGCACTCGACCTACGACACCCACGACGTGCAGACGATCGTGCGTGGCGACGGTGTGCACGTGTGGGACTCCCACGGCAACCGCTACCTCGACGGCCTCGCGGGGCTCTTCGTCGTACAGGCGGGACACGGCCGCACCGAGCTCGCCGAGGCGGCCGCCAAGCAGGCCGCCGAGCTCGCGTTCTTCCCGCTCTGGTCCTACGCGCACCCGAGCGCGATCGACCTCGCCGAGCGGGTGGCCGGCTATGCGCCGGGCGACCTGAACCGGGTCTTCTTCACCACCGGCGGCGGCGAGGCCGTGGAGTCGGCGTGGAAGCTGGCCAAGCAGTACTTCAAGCTCACCGGCAAGCCGACCAAGCACAAGGTGATCAGCCGCGCGATCGCCTACCACGGCACCCCGCAGGGAGCACTGTCCATCACCGGGCTGCCGGGCATGAAGGCTCCCTTCGAGCCCCTGGTTCCCTCCACGTTCCGCGTGCCGAACACGAACTTCTACCGCGCCCCGGAGCAGTTCCAGACCGGCGCTCCGGACGACGAGTACAAGTTCGGCCAGTGGGCTGCCAACCGGATCGCCGAGGCGATCGAGTTCGAGGGGCCCGACACCGTCGCGGCCGTCTTCCTCGAGCCGGTGCAGAACTCCGGCGGCTGCTTCCCGCCACCCCCTGGCTACTTCGAGCGCGTCCGCGAGATCTGCGACGAGTACGACGTGCTGCTGGTCTCCGACGAGGTCATCTGCGCCTTCGGCAGGCTCGGCCACATGTTCGCGGCGGAGCGGTACAACTACCAGCCCGACATCATCACCTGCGCCAAGGGCCTCACCTCGGGCTACTCCCCGCTGGGCGCGATGGTCGCCACCGACCGCCTCTTCGAGCCGTTCTCCAAGGGCGACACCTCCTTCGCGCACGGCTACACCTTCGGCGGCCACCCTGTCTCGACCGCGGTCGCGATGGCCAACCTCGACATCTTCGAGCGCGAGCAGCTCAACGAGCACGTCCGCGACACCGAGGGCGACTTCCGCGCCACCCTGGAGAAGCTCAACGACCTGCCGATCGTGGGCGACATCCGCGGCGACGGGTTCTTCTACGGGATCGAGCTCGTCAAGGACAAGGCCACCAAGGAGACCTTCAACGAGGCCGAGTGCGAGCGCCTCCTGCGCGGCTTCCTCACCGGCGCCCTGTTCGAGGCCGGCCTCTACTGCCGCGCCGACGACCGCGGGGACCCGGTGATCCAGCTCGCTCCCCCGCTGGTCGCCGACCAGGCCGTCTTCGACGAGATCGAGTCCATCCTCCGCGACGTCCTCACCCGGGCCTGGGCCCAGCTCTAGCCCGAGGCGCTCGAGCTGGACGCGCCCCAAGGTGGTCGAGCAGCGAGCGAAGCGAGCGGATAGTCGAGACCACTCCGGTGCGCCGGAAATCAGACGTACGCCGGCAGCAGGGTCCCTTGGCCACGCAACCCCAAGGTGGTCGAGCAGCGAGCGAAGCCTTGCGTCGAGCAGCGAGCGCCAGCGAGCGAACAGTCGAGACGAGCGGATAGTCGAGACCACTCCGGTGCGCCGGAAATCAGAGGTACGCCGGCAGCAGGGTCCCTTGGCCACGCAACCCCATGGTGGTCGAGCAGCGAGCGAAGCCTTGCGTCGAGAAGCGAGCGCCAGCGAGCAAACAGTCGGTTGAAGACGCACTCGACGTGGGGCTACACCACGTTGGAGCCCGGGACCTTCTTGTGGACCAGTCCGCATGGGCTTCCGTTCCTGCGGGATCACCACGGGACGGTGGATGTCACCGCGGATCGGCCGCCGCCGCAGCCAGACGCACCACCGCCCTTCTACTGACTCAGCCCCTCTGCACGGCTTGCGTCTGCCTGCTGCCTCACCTGAGTGGTCTCGACTGACCACTCGCTCCGCTCGCTGCTCGACCACCTAGTGGTTGCGCCGACGTACGCCGGCAAATCGCCCTGGGTGCCCCCTTGAACACCCGGGGACGGCGGCGGATCGGTCCACCGTGGAACCAGTCACCGACGTGGCCACAGGCGACGCAGCCGTGCCGCCCGTTCCTGCCGGCGGTCCGCTCGTCTCTGCTGCTCGGCTGCCTTGTTTTCCGCGCGTATCTCAGCCATCGGCACCCACACCCCGAGCGCAGCGGTCGCGTCCGTGAGTGTCGCAACCTCCTCGGGGCTGAGACACGCCCAGACGCCGTGGGCGCAGTCGTGGAACGTGCCGAGGTCTCCCTCATGCTTCCTGGCCCAGAGGTCCACGTTGATCGACCAGGCGGCATAGGCCCGCAACAACGCCCACTGCTCGTCGTCCTGCGGATCGACCTCGACCCCCATGCCAGGCCGTCGCTTCCGGGGGCGCTGCCGGGCCGCGAGATCGCGCAGACCTTGCTCCGCCTCCTCGACGCCTTCTGTGAGCTCGTCCGAGTAGTCCGTGAACGCGTCGACGACCACGAAGCCCAGAGCCGGACGCAGTACGTCGAGGACGGCCTGGCAGACGCGGTCGGCCTGCTCCCGCGAGAGCGGCACGTGCGGCTCGAACGAGTAGTCGATGCGCGCCTGTGGCTGGGCGGTCGAACCGGTCCCGGAAGGCATGGGGGCAACTATCGCAGCAGGGGTTCGTCGGCGCGGCGCTTGCGAGTGGTCTCGACTACCTGACTGGCGTGCCCGTCGTACGCCTGTCTGCCTACTCACCGGAGTGGTCTCGACTATCCACTCGCTTCGCTCGCTGCTCGACCACCATGTGGTGCCGCTGCTCGACCACCATGTGGTGCCGCGGCTCGACCACCTCGGGCCCCAGTCTCAGAGGAGGCCGAGCTGCTCGGCGTGGCGGCGTACGGCGTCGCTGTCGGCCGCGAGGACGAAGGGGACGTCGTGCAGCCAGTCGCCGGTGACCTTCTCGACCCGGCCGTCGCCGGGGTCGAGGCGGACCTCGCGGATGTAGACGGCGAGGATGCGGCCCGGGTAGGCGCGGACCAGGTCGGCGTACAGCTCGGGGTCCTTCTCGCCGGAGTCCCCGAGCAGGACGAACCTCAGGTCGGGATGGAGATCGAGGACCTCGTGGAGGCGACCGGTCTTCTGCTCCCGACCCTCGGCGGTGCCGAGCAGGTCGCGCAGCAGGACCGGGCCCAGCGGGAACCCGCGGTGCCGCAGGAACGCCACCAGGAACGCGTGCAGGTTCCACGGGCTGGAGGAGACATAGAAGACCGGGTTCACGCCGGCTGCCAGGTCCCGGTAGAGGTCGGCGGCTCCCGGGAACGGTGTCCGCGTCACCGCGGACCCGGTGATCGTCTGCAGGATCATCTGGCCGACGCGCTGGACGCCGGTCTCCAGGATCGTGTCGTCGATGTCGGAGAGGATCGCGAACCGCCCGGCAGGCTCCGGCACCCGGACCTCGAGGAGCGTGGTCTGCGGTCCGTCCAGACCGCGGTACTCCCCCGCGAGCTCGACCGTGCCGGTCGTCCAGGGAGAGCTGAGCCGACCCGGCTCCGGGTGGAGCCGGGCAAGGAAGTAGCCGTCGATGTCGGTGACGACCTCGGCCACCGCTCCGGCGACCGTCACCCGCAGCGGCACCCGGGGCAGCTCGTTGGTCACGAACTCACGCACCGTGCGGCGCACCGAGGCGCCCACGCCCTCACCCTCGATGGCCTCCGAGGGCGCCGGGGCGTCCAGCACCCTGCCCCGTACGACGACACCGTTGGGTCCGCCGTGCCCGATGTAGGGCTCGATCCGGAAGTACGCCGGCGGCCGCGATCCCACCCGGCGCAACCGGGCGGCGTCCCACGTGCGCTCGAGGCCGATCGCCCAGCGGCGCACGTTCATGGCGACACCGTACGTCCGTGTCGCCGGCTCAGCGCTCCACGCGCTCGGCCATACGCAACAGCTCGAGGCCCTCGGTGAAGGTCGGCAGCTCCAGGTCGGCCGCGCGCTCTCGCTGCGCGGCCACGTCCACCGGTTCCTCGGTGAGCACCCGGGCAAGGCGGCGCACCAGCCTGGCGAAGGGGTACGTCGCAGCGCCGCTGTCGACCTCGGGGACCTCGCTGGTCTCGCGCAGCACCGCCAGGTCCCGGACCTCGGGATCGTCGCGCCGCGCGCCGGAGAGCCGCACCGGGAAGTGCCCGGTGTGACCGTCCGCCTCGGCAACCAGCATCCCGTCGCTGCCGTACGCCGCCAGCCGCCAGCCGGACCCGTGCCACGCCACCCACGAGGAGTGCTGGGAGTAGACCGCGCCATCCCCCAGCCGCCCCGTGAACGCGACGCTGTCGCGGCTGGTCGCCGGGATGTCCCCGCCTGGCGCGGGCCACAGCGGTCGCCTGGTCGCGGCAGTCCCGTTCACCCCGGAGAGCGGCCCGAAGATCCACTGCACCAGGTTGACGGTGTGCAGGCCGTGGACCCGCAACGTGCTGGCGCCGTACGCCGAGTCGGCACACCACGTGGAGGACTCGACCCGTTCGGGGCGGGTGAACGTCGGGTAGAAGGCACGGACCTCGACGTTCTCGAGCGTCCCCAGCCAGCCGTCCCGGACGAGCTGGCGCAGCGTCCAGATGCCTGGCGAGAACCGGGACTGCATGTCCACGATGCCGAGCCGGCCCGCCGCCGCGGCGGCGGCGACCATCGCCTCGCCCGAGGCCACGTCCACCGCGAGGGGCGCCTCGCACAGGACGTGCTTGCCCGACTCCAGCGCCAGCACCGACATCTCGCGGTGCCGACTCGGCCGGGTGGAGACGTCGATGAGGTCCACCTCGGGGTCCGCGCACAACGCCTCGAAACCGACGTGGGCGCGCGGGATCGCGAACTGCCTGGCCACAGCATCGGCGGTGTCCCGGTGGGCGGTGGCGACGGCGACCACCTCCACGTCGGGCATCGCTCGGTACGTCGGCAGGTGCGTGGCCGCGGCGTAGCTCGCCCCGACGACGCCCACCCGGAGAGGCCGCGTCACGAGACTCCCGCGGGCGCCGCCGGCACCGTGACGTGCGGGAGCACCTCGGCCCCGAAGAGCTCCATGGCCTCGAGGACGGACTCCTGGTCCGGGCCGGTCGGGTAGCGGAAGACCATCAGGAAGTCGTCGACACCGGCCTGGTCCTGGAAGCGCTGCATCGTCGCCAGGCACTCCTCGGGCGTACCGAAGATGAACCGGTCCCGGACGAACTCCTCGAAGGAGATGTCATCGGCCGACTCCACGCCGGGCAGGTCGGTGATGGCGCCGTACTCGAAGAGGGTGCGGGCCATGGACAGCGCGGTGGTCCCGAACTTGTCCATGGCGTGCTCCAGGTCACGGGTGGGCCAGCAGAATCGGATGGAGGTGATGTGCGGCTTCCGGCCGGCCTCTTCAGCGGCAGCACGATAGGCCGCCGACATCTCGGTCATGGTGCTCAGCGACATCATCGCATTGGTGATCCAGCCGTCACCGAGCCTGCCCGCACGGCGCAGACCACCGGGGCTCCAGGCGGCGAGGTGCAGCGGGACACCGCCCTGCTGCAGCGGGGGTGGGATCACCGAGACGTCGTCGAAGTCATAGATCTGGTCGCTGAAGGAGAACCGCTCGCGACTGTGGGCCTCCCGAACGATCCTGACCGTCTCGTCGAATCGCTGGGCGCGGTCCTCCCACGAGACCCCGAGGGTCTTGTAGTCGACGTCCATGTAGCCGGCGCCCAGCCCGATCCACGCACGTCCGTTCGAGAGCTGGTCGAGGGTCGCGATGTCCTGCGCGAGCTCGATCGGGTTGTACAGCGGGGCGATCGCGATCGCCGTACCGACCTTGACCCGCTGGGTGCGGGCCGCGATCGCGTAGGACAACGGGATCGGAGAGCCGAAGTACTCGTCGGAGTACTTGTGCTCGGTGGTCAGTGCGAACTCGAAGCCGAGGCGGTCAGCCGTCTCGGCCTGCTCCAGGATCTCTGCCAAGACCTGATGGGGTTCTCCGGTCGTCATTCCCTGGGTGAAGAGGACACCTACAGACACTTCGTTGCTCCGCTCGTGGTGATGGTGGGTGAGTGGGTGGGGCTTGTCCCGAGAGGAACAGTGGGGTCAGAGACGGACGAGGGCCATCACCGTGTCGAGGTTGCTGGGAGCGCTGAGGCCGAAGGCGGTGGCACGGGGCCGGGCGTCGCTCGCTCCCCGCGCCGCGGCCAGGCCGGCGAGCCTGCCGAGGGTGAAGCCGCCGCTGATGTGGATGCCACCGAGGTCGGAGGCGGGGTTGAGACCACCGACGCAGTCACCGGCCGCGTAGAGGCCCGGGATCGGCTGACCGAACACGTCGATCACCTGGAGGTCCTGGGTGACTCGGAAGCCCCCACAGCTGAAGTTCACGCCGATCACCATCGGCACGGCGGTGAACGGTCCGGTGGAGATGTCGCGGCGCCCGGGGGGCAGCACCACGCGACCGAAGGCCGGGTCGCGCGGTTCCCCGGTCGCCAGGAAGGCGTTCCACCGCGCGACGGTCTCGGCGAGGGCCGGTGGCGGCACCCCGATCGCCTCGGCCAGCTCGGCGAGCGTCTGCCGGGTGATCGCAGGCTGGGGCATCTGGGCGATCAGCGTCGACTTCTCGGTCGCGACCACCTCGTCGAAGACGTAGTGGGCCCGGCGGCCCGGCGCCTCGACCAGTCGCTCGACCCGGTCGTCGTACGGGCCGGCCTCGTCGTGGAACCGGTTGCCGGAGCTGTCCACGGCGATGGCGTCCTCGACCAGCGAGGAGGAGACGATCACCAACGGCGGCACGAACGTCATGTTCACCAGGTCGGCACCGGCCGACTGGCCCAGCAGATGGCCGTCACCGCGCGCGGTGTCGATGCCAAGGTAGGGGCCCTCCGCGAGGAACCCCGGCTGGTACCGGCGGCGCAGCTCGGGGTTCGCCTGGTAGCCGCCGGCGGCGAGCACGACGCCTCGCGAAGCGTGCACAGTCGTCTCGGCCCCGTCCGCGGCGCGGACCACGACGCCGCCGACCCGACCGTCCTCGACGAGCAGGCGCACTGCCTGGCTGCCGAACATCGTGGTCACGTGTGGCAGCTCGAAGTCGCGCTGAAAGGCGCGCTGGTAGGCCCAGGTGTCCTCGGTGGCCAGCATGCGGTCCACCGAGTGCTGGGCAGGACGCGGGATGAACCTGCTGAACCGGACCCCTCGCTCGGTGAGGATCCGGTAGGTCTCGGCGCTCTCGCGGGCGAACAGCCTCGCCAGCTCCTCGTCCCAGACGATGCCGAAGTCGTTCTCGGCATCGGCGACCATCCGCCGTGCGTCCTCGAGGAAGACCTCCTCGCTGTCCTCGATCCCCGCCTCCGCCTGGGCCTGCGAGCCCACGAAGGCCAGGTAGCCGGTCGACCACACGGCGTTGCCGCCGATGTGCTCACGCGCCTCGACCGCGACCACGTCGACCTGCTCGCTCGCAGCCGCAGCGACCGCGGCCATCCCGGCCGGTCCGGCGCCGATCACCACCACGTCCGTGGTCAGGGACCGGTCTGTGTCGTCTGGCTCGGGCGTCACCAGTGCTCCTCGTTCTCGTCGGCCGGTCACGAGCAGACTTGCTCGGATCTGATTAGGCGTCAAGGTTCTAACCACTGTTGGTTCACCGTGTCGACCTGCCCGCCCCTGAGGTCGCTTCCCGGCGATGTGGGCGCGCCTGCACCTGTGATGCACCTAACAGCAAACCCTTGTATCGGCGCACGTGCTGGGCCAGACTGTCGCCGAACGAGCGTCGGAGTGCTGCTAACGACTAACCCCCGCGACGCCGGAAGGGACACACCATGACGGCGTTGATCGGCACCTCGGTACTGCGCAAGGAGGACCCGGCCCTGCTCACCGGACGGGGCCAGTTCGTCGACGACGTCCGGCTCGCCGGGACCGTGGTGATGGCGTACGTGCGCAGCCCCGTGGCGCACGGGCGGATCGAGCAGGTCGACACCAGCGAGGCACGGGCGCTGCCCGGCGTGCTGGGCGTGTGGACCGCCGAGGACCTGCCCGGCCTCCCGTTCACCAGGTCCGTCCCGGGCATGGAGCGTCCGTGCCTGGCCCAGGGCACCGTGCGGTTCGTCGGGGAGCCGGTCGCTGTCGTGGTGGCGACCGACCGCTACGTCGCGGCCGATGCCGTCGAGCTGGTCAGCGTCGACTACGCGGAGCTCCCGGTGCTCAGCACCATCGATGCCGCGATGGCCGAGGGAGCCGCCCCGATCGTGCCGAACATGGCGAGCAACGTGGTGATGGAGGTCCCGCTCACCGAGGACGACGCCCAGGCCGAGCTCGACGCCGCTCCCCGACGTTCGTCGCTGCGCATCCACAACCAGCGCGTGGCCCCGGTGCCGGTAGAGCCGATCGGCTGCGTGGCGGAGTGGAGCGGCGACCGGCTCACCCTCTGGGCGACGGTGCAGGCACCGCACCCCATCCGCAACGAGCTGTGCACGATGTTCGGGCTCGCCCAGCACCAGGTGCGGGTGGTGGCACCCGACGTCGGCGGGGCGTTCGGGTCCAAGGCCAGCTTCTACCCCGAGTACATCCTCACCGTGGAGCTGTCCCGACGCCTGGGGCGTCCGGTGAAGTACGTCGAGACCCGCAGCGAGAGCCTGGTCGCGATGACCCACGGCCGCGCCCAGGTGCAGGACCTCGACGTCGGGTACGACGACGACGGGAAGCTGCTCGCGATGCAGCTCAAGATCATCCAGGACTGCGGCGCCTGGCCCGACGTCACCGGCAGCGGCCTGCCCACGCTGACGATCTTCATGTCCCAGGGGTGCTACAAGATCCCCAAGATCGGTGCCTCGTTCCGCAGCGTCACCACGAACACGACGCCGGTGGCCGCCTACCGCGGTGCCGGGCGGCCGGAGGCGGCGTACCTGATCGAGCGGCTGATGGACGTGATCGCCTTCGACCTCGGCATCGACCCCGCAGAGGTGCGCCGGCGCAACTTCATCCAGCCCGAGGAGATGCCCTACGCCGCGCAGTTCCCGGTCGTCGTCTATGACGAGAGCGACTACCCCAAGCTGCACTCGATGCTCCTCGAGGCCCTCGACTACGAGGGGCTGCGTCGTGAGCAGGAGGAACGGCGCGCGACCCCGGGCGCCCGACTCCTCGGCGTCGGCACGTCGGTGTTCGTGGAGATGGCCGGCTTCGGCCCCTCGGCGTTCTTCGAGGCCTTCGGGTACGTCGGCGGCTGGGAGTCCGCCACCGCCCAGATGAGCCCGGACGGGTCCCTGACCCTCTCCATCGGCACCAGCCCGCACGGCCAGGGCCACGAGACGGTGATGGCCCAGATCGCCGTGGACGCACTCGGTGGGGCGGTCCCGTTCGAGTCGGTGAACGTGGTCCACGGCGACACCGGCCGGGTCCAGGAGGGCATCGGCACCATGGGCAGCCGCGCGATGCCGGTCGCCGCCCCGGCGGTGAAGATGGCCACCGCCCGGCTCGCAGACCGGCTCCGCGAGGTCGCCGCGCACCTGCTCGAGGCCTCGGTGGAGGACATCGAGATGCGACCGGGCGCCTTGGGGGTCCGCGGTGCGCCCGACTCCACGATCAGCCTCGCGGAGGTCGCGCTGAGCGCCTACAAGCCGCACCGGCTGCCCGAGGACAGCCCGGTGGGCCTGGAGTTCACCAGCTATCACGAGCCCAAGAACCTCAGCTACCCCAGCGGTGCGCACGGGTGCGTGGTCGAGATCGACCAGGACACCGGCGAGGTCGAGGTGGTCAGGTACGTCGCGATCGACGACTGCGGCGTGGTGATCAACCCGCTGCTCGCCCGGGGGCAGGTCCACGGCGGCGTCGTCCAGGGCATCGCCCAGGCGCTGCTCGAGGAAGTGCGGTACGGCGAGAACGGCCAGCCGCTGACCTCCACGCTGGTGGACTACATGGTCCCGACGGCTCCCGACATGCCGTCCATCGAGACCTCGCACCTCGAGATCCCGACCTCGTTCAACGCTCTGGGCGCCAAGGGGCTCGGCGAGGCCGGCGCCACGGCCGCACCGCAGGCAGTGGTGAACGCGGTGCTGGACGCACTGGCGCCGTACGCCGTGCGCACCCTGGACATGCCACTGACCTCCCAGAAGGTGTGGCGCACGATCCAGGCCGCCCGCAACGAATCGCAGGAGAAGGAGCGCGCATGAACGACACGGTGAACCTGACGGTGAACGGACTGCCCGTCCAGGTGAGCGTGGAGCCGCGGCTGCTGCTCGTGCACCTGTTGCGCGAGCAGCTCGGGCTGACCGGGACCCACGTCGGCTGCGACACCTCGAACTGCGGCGCCTGCACGGTGCTGCTCGACGGCGAGGCGGTCAAGTCCTGCACCGTGCTCGCGGTCTCGGCGGCCCAGTCCTCGGTCGTCACGGTCGAGGGCCTCGCCCACGAGGGCGAGCTCAGCCCGGTCCAGGAGGGCTTCCGGCAGTGCCACGGGCTGCAGTGCGGCTACTGCACGCCCGGCATGCTGATGGCCTCCACGAGCCTGCTCCTCGACGAGCCCGACCCCAGCGCGGAGACGATCCGGTCGGGACTCGAGGGCAACCTGTGCCGGTGCACCGGCTACGAGATGATCGTGGAGTCGGTGCAGTGGGCGGCTGCCAACGGAGGCCCGGGGCCGGTCGCCCGTCGTGAACGCGACGCGTCCGCCGACGAGGCGGTGGCGCGATGATCCCGGCGCGGTTCGACTACGTGCGGGCCGACTCCGTGGAGGGGGCGAGCAAGCTGCTCGTCGAGCACGGCGAGGAGGCAAAGCTGCTCGCCGGCGGCCACTCGCTGCTGCCGCTGATGAAGCTGCGGCTGGCGAACCCCTCCGTGCTGGTCGACATCCGGCAGCTCCCCGAGCTCGGCGGGATCGAGGAGTCCGGCGACGGCCTGCGGATCGGTGCCGGCGTACGCCACCGCGACCTCGAGCGCAGCCCGCTGGTCCAGCGGCTGGCGCCACTGCTGTCCAGGGCAGCGGCCACCGTGGGCGACCCCCAGGTGCGCAGCCGCGGCACGATCGGAGGGTCGCTGGCACACGCGGACCCCGCCGCCGACCTGCCGGCCACGCTGCTGGCCCTCGACGCCGTCGTGGTCGTCACCGGGCCCGCCGGAAGCCGCGAGGTCTCCGCTGCCGACTTCTTCGTCGACTTCTGGGAGACCGCCCTGGCCCCCGACGAGATCCTGCTCGAGGTCAGGGTGCCCAGCACCGAGGGGCTCCCCTGCGACTTCCAGAAGTTCCGTCGCCGCAGCCAGGACTGGGCGATCGTGGGAGTGGCCGCCGTGGGCGGCGACGCGCCCCGGATCGGGCTGGTGAACATGGCGGCCGTGCCCTGCCGGGCCACCGCGGTGGAGCAGGCGCTGCGTGACGGAGCGTCGCACCACGAGGCGGCCCAGCTGGCCGCCGAGGGGACCGCGCCGACCAGCGACCTGGCCGCCGAGGCCGACTACCGCAGGCACCTGAGCAGGGTGCTCGTGGAGCGCTCGCTCACCGCCATGGCCGCCGGCTGAGCCGTACGCCGAGAGCGACGACCGGCGCGCGCGGAGGATCAAGGACCGCGGAGGATCGAAGGAGAGGACGACCGATGGCCTACACCGTGCACCTGGACCAGGACCTGTGCATCAGCTCGGGCAAGTGCGTCGCGGACGCCCCTGCCGTCTTCGGCTTCGACGACGACGACATCGCCGAGGTGCTCTCGGACCCGGCGCCGATCCCGGACCCCCGGCTCCTGGAGATCGCGCGCAACTGCCCGTCCGGGGCGATCACCCTGCGCGACGGCGCCCGCGAGGTCCCCACCTGGTGAGTCCGGCACTCACAGTCGCAGCAGCCGGGTGGCATTGCGGGAGAGCGTGTCACTGAGCGCGGGCTCGGGGGCGGCGCCGCCGTCCCAGCCGGCGAAGTTGGTGCCGTAGACGAGGCGCTCCGACCCCACGGCGTCGATCAGGCAGTCCAGGGCACGGTCGCTGTGCACGTGGGTGTCGAACCAGATCCTTCGCAGGTGGTCCTCGAACCCGCCGTCCTGCAGGTGCGGTCCGGCCCACGCGCGTCGCTGGGTCGCGCTCTCGAACCGGCCCGCGAGCAGCGCGGTGGCTCCCCCACCGTGCGAGACGCACACGTCGAGACCGGGGTGCCGTTCGAGCACCCCTCCGAAGACCAGCGCGGCCACGGCCAGGGTCTCGTCGTAGGCGAAGCCCAGCAGCAGGTCGAGGTCGAAGCGGCGCAGCCGCGGATCGGCTGGTGGCCCGTCCGGGCCGAGCGGCGAGGGGTGCACGAACAGCGGCGCGTCGAGGTCCACGACGGCCTCGTAGAAGGGGTCCATCTCGGGATCGTCCAGGGTCCGGCCGGGATCGGTGTCGACGTAGGCCGCGACCAGGCCCAGGTCGCGGACCGCTCGCTCCAGCTCCGCAGCAGACGCTGCCAGGTCCTGGGTCGGCAGCTGGGCCGCGCCGAGGAGGCGTCCCGGGTGCCGCGCGACCACGGCCGCCAGGGCGTCGTTGTGGCGGCGGCAGTAGTCCGTGGCGGTGACCGGGTCCAAGTCGCCGAAGTAGGTCAGCGGGTTGGGCGAGAGCAGCTGCACGTCGATCCCGGCAGCGTCCATCTGCGCGATCCGCAGGTCGGGATCCATGAACGGGCTGTTGCGGTAGCGCACGCCCTCGAGCACGTAGCCACCGACGCGGAACCAGGGCCGCTCCGGGTCCGGGCTGAGCTCGGGGCCGTCCGCCCCCGCAGCACCCAGGGACTCCTCGAGCACCGCGTGGGCGTGCACGTCGATGACCGGCAGCGAAGGTTCCATCTGCGGGACCATACGGGTGGACAGTCCCCCGCGGAAGACCTATCGTCGTTAGGAACTACACGCCGCTTGTTCGGAGGCCCTGTTGACGGTCGACCACTGTCCCGTCGCGGGCACCCCCACCGACCTGACCGGCTACCACGAGGTGTGGGACGCCTTCCGACAGCGCGAGCTGCGCCAGGCGCTGTACGACGCCGGCGGCGTGGTGATGGCCGACTGCCTGCTCGACCTGCACGGGTCCGCGCACCAGGCCCGTCGGCGCCTGGAGAACCGGCTGTTCCGGCGGGGCACGTTCCGCTGGTGGGAGGCCGAGGTGGTGCCCGGCCTGATCGAGGAGGCGATGGCGCCGTACGTCGCCGCCGGCCGCGGCGACCTGATCGAGCTCGGCTACCGGATCACGATGAACCTCACCGCGCAGGTGGCCGGGGTCGACCGCCCCCTGGGCACCGCGGAGGAGACCGAGGCCCTGCTGGGGTTCACGGTCAAGTTCAGCGAGGGCGCCGTCCTCGTCCACTCCACGCGCGACCACGACGAGGTCAACGCCGAGGTGGCCGAGGTCCTGGAGCACTTCAGCGAGGTCTTCCTGGCACCCTCGATCACCCGTCGGCAGGCACTCCTGGCGCAGCTCGAGAACGGAGAGATCGAGGAGGCGGACCTGCCGCGCGACGTGCTCACCGCGCTGCTGCGCAACGTCGACGCCCTGGAGCTGACCCCCGAGGTGATCCGTCGCGAGGTCGTGTTCTACCTCCAGGCCGGCTCGCACAGCACCGCCAACGCGTTCGCGCACTCCGTCGACGAGATCTTCACCTGGTGCGAGGAGCACCCCGACGAGCTCGACCGGCTCGACGACGACGTCTTCCTGCAGCGCTGCGTCCACGAGGCGTTCCGGATGCACCCCGCCAGCCCCGTCGCGTGGCGGCGGGCGCTGACCGACATCACCCTGCGCGACGGTCGCGTGATCCCGGCCGGAGCCTCGGTCAACATGGACCTGCGCGCCGCCAACCGGGACTCCGAGGTCTTCGGCGCGAACGCAGCAAAGTTCGACCCCGACCGGGTGGTGCCTGACGGGGTGCAGCCCTGGGGGCACACCTTCGGTGGGGGCATGCACGCCTGCATCGGCATGGAGCTCGACGGCGGCACCGTCCCGCGCCCCGAGGCGAGCGCCGATCACGTGCTCGGCACCGTCCCCCTGATGGTCAGGGCGCTGCTGGACAACAACGCTCGCCGCGATCCCCAGCATCCGCCGACCCGCGACCCGAACACCGAGCGCGAGCACTTCGGCACCTACCCCGTCCTCCTCGGGTCGGCGCAGTGATGCCGGCCGACACGGGTCCCGGGACGACCTGGGCCGTGGTGACCGGGGCCGCGAGCGGCATCGGCGCGGTGGTCGCGGAGCACGCGGCCAAGGCGGGGTACCGCGTCGCGGCATGGGACATCGACGGCGCCGGGCTGGACGCCCTGACCACCCGCGTCGAGGGGGTGCAGGGAACGGTCGTCGACGTCACCGACGAGGCCGCCGTGGCCGAGGCCCTGGCTGCGCTTCCCGAGGTCCCTGCCCTGGTGGTGAACAACGCCGGGATGGTGCGCTTCGGCCCGCTGCTCGACCTCAGCGTGGCCGACTGGGAGGCGGCGCTGCACCTCAACCTCACCGGAACCTTCGTCGTCGCCCGCTCCGCGGCGCGTCTGATGGCCCGTGCCGGCGGTGGCTGCATCGTCAACCTGGCCTCGATCAACGGGGTCGCCGCGGCCATCAACGCCGGCTCCTACACCTCCAGCAAGGCTGCGGTGATCCGGCTGACCGAGCAGATGGCGCTGGAGTGGGCCGAGCACGGAATCCGGGTGAACACGGTCTCCCCCGGCCTGATCGACGCCGGCATGTCGGAGCCGATCTACGCCGATCCCGTCACCCGTGCCCAGCGCACCTCCCACGTCCCCCTGGGCCGCCTCGGCTCCGCCGAGGACATCGCCGGGGCCGTGTTGTTCCTGGGCTCGGACCAGGCGTCGTACGTCTCAGGACAGAACCTCGTCGTCGACGGCGGCATCACCAAGGCGACCCTGGCCGGGCTCGCCCGGCCCAGGAGCGTCGACTCCCCCGGGCAGGACTGAGGGCCCCGGCCCTCACCGCCCTCACACTCGCGAGCGAACTCGGACTAGGAGAGACACAGTGCGCCCAGTGGACGGGATCTCGGTGGTCGTCACCGGCGGCGGATCAGGGATCGGCGAGGGAGTGGCACGCCACTTCGTCGGGCTCGGCGCCAGGGTCACCATCGCGGGCCGCCGCAGCGAGAAGGTCGCCGCCGTGGCGGAGTCGCTCGGACCCACGTGCCTGGCAGTGCAGGCCGACGTGACCGTCGCGACCGACCGCGCCCAGCTCGTCGACGCCGCCGTGGAGCACGGCGGCGGGATCGACGCCCTCGTCAACGCTGCCGGCAACATGTACCGCGGCCCGGTGGAGTCCCTCGACGAGTCGGAGATGCTCGCGCTCTTCCACGCCAACGTGGTCGGCCCCGTGCAGCTGCTGCGCGACGCCCTCCCCCACCTGCGCCGCAGCCGTGGCGCCGTGGTGTTCTTCGGGTCGGTGCACACCCAGCGGGCGTTCCCCGGGGCCTCGCCGTACGCCGCCACGAAGGGCGCGCTGGAGACCCTCACCGGAGTGCTGGCGGCCGAGCTCGGCCCTGACCAGGTGCGGGTGAGCTGCGTACGGCCGGGAGCCGTGTTCACCGAGCTGAACCAGCGCGCGGGGCTCGGCGACTCGACCCAGGCCGAGGAACGGCTCAAGGGGCTCGCCTCCGCCCACGCCCTGGGCCGGATCGGCACGGTGGAGGAGATGGCCGAGGCCGTCGAGTACCTCGTCCGCGCCGAGTGGGCGACCGGCAACGTGCTCACCGTCGACGGCGGCCTGGGACTGGGAGTGACCCATGCCTGAGCCCACCTGCCGGGAGCCCGCCCGGCCCGTGCACCTCCCGGAACCGACTGCCCACGACGTAGCGAGGAGAGACTGATGAGCGATCTTCTGATCCGAGGCGGGACCCTGATCGACGGCACCGGCGCCGTACCGGAGCCCAACCTCGGCCTGCTGATCTCCGGGGACCGGATCGTGGCGATGGGCCAGGCTGCGCTGGACGCCGTGGCCGAGCGCACCGACGTCGTGGAGGTCGACGCGACCGGGAAGACCGTGATGCCCGGCCTGATCGACGCGCACACCCACCTCAGCTTCGGAGAGCCCACCGGCAACGACGAGCTGTTCTTCCACCGCACCGAGGCCTACAGCTCGATGCTCTCGGCCTACAACGCACGCAAGGTGCTGCGTGCCGGGGTCACCGGCGTCCTGGACGCCGACTGCCTGT
The DNA here is from genome assembly GCF_058215735.1 of Nocardioides sp. Z30_9. NCBI lineage: Bacteria > Bacillati > Actinomycetota > Actinomycetes > Propionibacteriales > Nocardioidaceae > Nocardioides > Nocardioides sp. Z30_9. The sequence goes on along the minus strand of NZ_JBZAJF010000003.1, from coordinate 288,089 downwards.
GGAACATCGGCGTCGAGCTGCGCGACGCGATCGAGGCCGGGATCGTCGAGGGTCCCCGGATGACCTCGGGCGGCAACGCGCTGATGACGTCGGTGGGAGGCACAGCCGGCCGGCTGATCAAGGACGAGGGGCGCACGGCGTACGCGACCGTCGTACCGAACCGCAGCGTGATGGTCAGCGAGATCCGCCGCCAGATCAAGTACGGCGTGGACTGGATCAAGGTGCACGTCACCGGCGTGATCCCGTCGCAGAAGGGGCCCGAGGTCAAGGTCTGGACCCAGGACGAGATCCGCACCGTCTGCGACACCGCGCACGAGCTGAACACCCTCGTGGTCGGCCACTGCCGCAACTCCAGCAGCACCAAGGAGTCGGCGCTGGCCGGGATGGACCTGATCTACCACGCCTCCTACATGGACGACGACGCCCTCGAGGCCGTGATCGAGAACGGCTCGGCGCTGTGCCCGACGTTCACCCTGCTGGGCAACCTGGCCGACTACGGCTCGAAGATCGGCACTGCCCCCGAGCTGCTCGACATGTTCCGCGCCGAGATCGAGTCGACCGGCCAGATGATCCACAAGGCCCACCAGGAGGGCGTGAAGATCCTGGCGGGGTCCGAGACCGGCTTCGCCGTCACCCCGGTCGGAGAGTGGCACGCCCGCGAGCTCGAGCTCCTCGTCGAGTACGCCGGGCTCTCCCCGATGGAGGCCATCGTCGCCGCCACCGGCAACGGCGGCATGGCGATGCGGCGCGAGGGCGAGGTCGGCACGCTGCAGGAGGGCTGGCTCGCCGACGTGCTGGTCTTCGACGGGGACCCGCTGGGCAACATCAAGCTGCTCAACGACAAGACGCGGTTCCACGAGGTGATCAGCCGGGGCAAGCGGATCGACCTGGTCACGCCGATCCCCGAGCGCAAGATCCACCCCTCCGAGCAGGTGCGGTTCCTGGCCGCCTGCCCGCTCACGCAGACGCTCGCCCTGACCGAGGACGACATGGTGGCGCTGTCCCAGATGTGAGGGGACGGACACCCGAATCGGCGCTAGCTGCCTAGCCACTCGACCTCGCGTAGCGGTTCAGCCGGGCAGCTCCAGGCCCCCGGCCCACCTGGCCAGCCTGCGGACCAGCTCGCGGTGCGCGGGCGGGTCGAACGAGGGCAGGTGGTGCCCGAGCGCGTCGTGGGCGACCCGTCCCCCGGCGTACTCCCGGACCCAGGCCAGCGGCTGCTCGCGTCCCTGGCTCGGCGTGGTCAGCAGCGGCCGGACGTCGTCGGCCAGGCGCAGCTCGCTGTAGGCCTCGTCGTCGGTCTCGAAGTCGTCGAGGCCGTGCGTCAACGGGTGCGCGCAGACCCGCACCGAGATCGGCCCCACCGGCGGGTGGGAGGACCTGTCCCAGTCCCAGGCGGCTCCGAGCAGGGCCTCCCAGTCGGCCCAGTCATCGAAGCAGATGCTCGCCGTGTGCATCGCCAGGATCCCGCGGCCCTGCTCGAGGTGGGCGAGGACCCCGGCACGCATCGGGCCCGAGGGGCTGAACCCGCGTGCCGCGGCCTGCGCGGCGTAACGCTCCGGGACCCGCATCGTCCATCTCAAGGTGTTGAACACGAGCAGGTCCGCCGAGGGCATCCAGCGGACGAAGTCGGCGTCAGTCTCCGTCACGACGGTGCGCCACCCGTCGTCGGCGAGCACCGTGAACAGCCGGGCGCTGGTGGCCTCGAAGTCGTGGGTGACCCCGCCGGAGAAGAACACGGCGAGCGGCGCCGAGCGGGCTTCGGACATGGCGCACGGACCCCCAGGTGCTTGACGTGTGTGTACTAACGACTACATGCTGTGGGAGCTGTGCGCAAGCACCCGAGGGGAGAAGCCGACATGACCCAGGACGCGATGGTCGAAGAGGTGTTCACGGTGGAGACCTTCGAGGAGGCCAAGGAGGCCTACCGGGCCAAGGACCTGCGCCAGTCGCTCTACGACGAGGGCGAGGTCGTGATGGCCGACGTGCTCGTGAACCTCCACGGGGCCGAGCACCGGGGCCGGCGACGCATCGAAAACCAGATGTTCCGCCGCGACACCTTCGAGCACTACGAACGCGAGCTGTTCCCCGCCGTCATCGCGGACACCCTCGCGCCGTACGTCGCCGACGGGCACGTCGACCTCGTGCACCTCGGCCACGAGCTGATGCTCAACCTGGCGGCGGTCACCGCGGGCGTGGACCGGCCGCTCGGCACCACGACCGAGACCCAGCGCCTCTACGACTACCTGATGGTCTTCATCTCGGGGGCCACGCTGGCGCACTTCACCGGCGACAAGGTCGAGCAGCGCGCCTGCGTCCACCAGAGCCTCCTGGACTGGGACGCGGAGTTCCTGAGCCCGTCCGTACGCCGCCGCGAGGACCTGCTCGCGCAGCTCGAGGCCGGCGAGGTCGACGAGGCGGACCTGCCGCGCGACGTGCTCACCGTGCTGCTGCGCAACCGGGAGAGCCTGGAGCTGACCGACGAGGTGATCCGCCGGGAGGTGGCGTTCTACCTGCTGGCCGGCGCGCACACCAGCGCGACCGCCTTCGTCCGCTCGATCGACCACATCCTGGGCTGGCTCGAGACGCACCCCGAGGACCGGCCGCTGCTCGCCGACCGCCTGTTCATCCAGCGCTGCATCCACGAGACCGTGCGGCTGAACCCGTCCAGCCCGATCGGCAAGCGGCGGGCCCTGGCACCGGTGCGGTTCAAGTCGGGGATGGAGGTGCCGGCCGGGGCGACCCTGGTGATCGACCTGATGAAGGTCAACCGGGACCCTGCCGTCTTCGGGCCGAACGCCGGCGACTTCGACCCGCACCGCACTCTCCCCCACGGCGTGGCCCCGTTCGGGCTCTCCTTCGCCGCCGGGATGCACGTGTGCATCGGCCAGGACCTCGCCGCAGGTGTGGTGGGGTCAGCGGACCCCGAGGCCCACCTCTACGGCCTCGTGACCGGGGCGGTGCAGCAGATGTTCGATGCCGGCGTCGTCCGCGACCCGGAGCGTGCGGCCCAGCGCGACGCGAACACCGCGAGGCCCTACTGGGGCACCTACCCGGCGATCTTCGCGGAGGACACCCGATGAGCTTCAGGCACGTGGTGATGTTCCGGTGGACGACCGAGTCGACCACCGAGCAGCGGGCCTCCGCGATCGAGGCGCTGCGCAGGTTCGGCGAGGAGATCTCCGACCTCGGCCGGCTCGTCGTGGGAGAGGACGCCGGGCTCGCCCAGGGCAACGCGGACGCCGTCGTGACCGTGGACTTCTCGGGTCCCTCCGGCTACACCGTCTACGCGACCGACCCGCGGCACCTGCGCCTGCTCGACGAGCACATCCGCCCGATCCTGCGGGATCGCTGGGCCGTCCAGCACGAGCTGTGACCGGGTCTCGGTGATCGGCAAGTTGCGTTCTCGCCGGGTCCCCCGTGGGAGACTGGGACCCAAGCGACGACCTCGAAGGGACGCCCACGCATGTCGCACGAAGCGGTGATCGCGGAGCTGCAGCGGCTCGGCCTGTCCGGCTACGAGGCCAAGTCCTACCTGGCCCTGGTCGCGGGCGGAGAGCCCCTGAACGGCTATGAGGTGGCCAAGCGCTCCGGGGTCCCTCGCAGCACCGTCTACGAGACCCTGAGCAAGCTGGTCGCCCGCGGGGCGGCGTACGAGGTGCGCGCACAGGAGGGCGGCGTGGGTTACCTCGCGCTGCCGCCCTCGTCCCTGCTCGGCCGGATGCGCCGCGAGTTCGAGCAGTCCATCGACCTCCTCAGCGAGCAGCTTCCCGAGATCGCCTCACCGCCGGCCATCCACCTGCTGCACGGCATGGAGAGCCGGGCGTCGCTGATGGAACGCACCAAGGACGTCGTCTCGGCCGCGCGGCACGAGCTGTTCGTCTCGGGCTGGCCCGAGGAGATCGCCGAGCTCAAGTCGCTGATGAAGGACGCGGCCGCCTCGGGGGTGGAGTCCTCCGTGGTCAGCTTCGGTCCCGACCCCGACCCCGTGGGTCACACCACCGTCCACCGCTACTCCTCCCCCGAGGTCGTGCTGGAGAACCTCGGCTGCCGGCTGCTGGTCACCGCGGCCGACCGGCAGCAGGCCGTGATCGGCGGCCTCACCGCCACCGGCGCCTGGGGCGTCTACACCGACGACCCCGCGGTCGTGCTCGTGGCCGTCGAGTACGTCCGTCACGACATCGCCATGCACCGGATCGCCGAGCGCTTCCTGGACCCCGACGAGTTCGAGGAGTTCTGGACCAAGGATCCCGAGGTCCAGCGCCTGCGCGCCGACCACGGGGAGGCCGCCAAGGTGCTCAGCCGGGGCTACCGGGTGACCCGGCTCCCGACGGACGGCAGGGCCCGGGGCGCCGGCAGCTGAGCGGCCACCGGGCGGCACCCCGCCCTTGCGCCCGCACGGCAGCCCGTTGGACCATCAGTCCCCGACGGCGGAGGACATCCATGGACCACACGCATGGCTGAGGACCTGGGCTCGCTCCCACGGATCGGAGCACCCGCGACCAGGGCCCTGACCCAAGCCGGCTACCGGTCGTTGCGAGAGCTCGCCGGGGTTCCCCGCAAGCAGCTCGCCGAGCTGCACGCCGTCGGTCCGAAGGCACTCCGGATCATCGAGGAGGCACTCGAGGAGCACGGGCTCAGCCTCGGCTGATCCTCGGTGTCACCGGAACCCGTCGGGTGGCCGCTGCAAGTGGGAGTTGCGCGCGGCATCGCGTGCCCCGTGGCGTGCGGCCAGTCGAACGAGCCAGTAGATGCCCCCGCCCACGACCGCGATCGGGGCCAGCATGAAGACGAGGACGATGATGAGCTCGACGACGCCGAGGCCTGCTACCAAAGGCATCCGCGCACCGTACTCGGCTGGCACCGAGCCTGTCTGGTCATTCATCACATCGACATCGGCCGCTCAACGCAGCGCTGGCCAGACAGCGACCTCGCACGACTAGGAGTCGAAGCCCAGTCCCACCTTGCCCATCGCCTTGAGCCAGAGGTTCTCCTTGCCTCCGTTGGCGTCGGCGCGGGCCAGGGAGCGACGGGTGGCCTCGATGCCGACCCAGCGCAGCGGTTCGGGCGGGAACGGGACCGGCTTCTTGCGCACCATCTCCAGCCGGGTGCGTGGGGTGTCCTCTCCGGCGAGCAGGTCCAGGAGCACGTCGCCGGCGAAGCGAGTGGCGCCGACCCCGAGCCCGGTGAAGCCGGCCGCGTAGCCGACACGGCCCGAGATCGCCGTGCCGTAGAACGCCGTGAACCGGGTGCAGGTGTCGATCACGCCGCCCCACGCATGGCTGAAGCCGAGTCCGGCGAGCTGGGGGAAGGTGCGGAAGAAGTTGTCGGCGAGGACGTCGAAGGTCTCCGGCCGTTGGTCGTGCTCCGGCCCGATCCCGCTCCCGTAGTGGTAGATCGCGTCGTACCCGCCCCACAGGATCCGGCCGTCGCGAGTGGTGCGGAAGTAGTGGAACTGGTTGTTCAGGTCCGAGACCCCCTCGCGCCCGCGCCAGCCGATCGACTCGCGCTGCGCGGCGGTCAGCGGCTCGGTCATCAGTGCGTAGTCGTAGACCGGGACCGTCATCAGCCGCAGCCGGCGCAGCAGCGGCGGGAACGCGTTGGTGGCCAGCACGACGTGGGGCGCCCGGACAGAGCCGAGGCCGGTGCGCACCTCGACTCCCCCGGTCACCGACGAGAGTCCGGTGACGGGAGTCTGCTCGGCGATCCGCACTCCGAGCGAGAGGCAGGCGTCTCGCAACCCCCACACAAGTCGGGCCGGCTCGAGGATCGCCACGTCCGGATCATGTACGCCGGCCAGGAACGTCGGCGAGTCCACCCGCTCGCGCACCTGGTCGCGGTCGAGCCAGGTGCTGCCCATGCCGAGGGACCGCATCTGCTCCCACTCCTCGCGCAGCTCGGCCACCTGGTGCGCCTCGGTCGCCACCGCCAGGGTGCCGGTGCGGAGGAAGTCGCAGTCGATGTCGTGCTCCTCGACGGTGCGCTCGATGCCGTCGAGGTTCTCCCGGCCCATCGCGAGCAGCACCTCCATCTCCCCCGGCCACCGGGAGAGACCGTTGCCGAACCCGTGGGTCAGGCTGGACTCGCAGAAGCCGCCGTTGCGCCCGCTGGCGGCGTGGCCACACGTCGCCCCCTCGAGCAGGAGCACGTCGCGGTCGGGGTCGCGCTCCTTGGCGAGCAGGGCCGTCCACAGCCCGAGGTAGCCGCCGCCGACGACCACGAGGTCGGCCGAGTCGGCGCCGGAGAGCACGGCGGATCCGGGCAGGACCGGAGGCTTCTGCGGGTCGTCGAACCAGTAGGGCGTCGGGCTGGCCGACCGAAGGGTGGCACTCACGTGATCAGCAGGCATGCTCAGGCGAGCGCCTTCTCCTGCCGCCGGCGGTTCAGCTCGACCCCGACCACGATCGCGATCGAGATCACGAACATCACCGTGCCCACGACGTTGACCTGCATCGGCACGCCGCGCTGGGCCACACCCCACACGTACATCGGGAACGTCGTCGTGTTGCCGGCGTTGAGGTTCGTGATGATGAAGTCGTCGAAGGACAGCGAGAACGACAGCAGGGCGGCGCCGAGGATCCCGGGGAAGACCAGCGGCAGCGTGATCCGCCGGAACGTCTCCGCCTCGGTGGCGTAGAGGTCCATCGCCGCCTGCTCCAGGTTGTCGTCGAGCCCCGCCAACCGGGCACGCACTGTGACCACCACGAAGGACAGGCAGAACATGATGTGCGCGATCAGGATCGTCCAGAAGCCGAGCTGGCCGCCGAACCCGGCAGCGACGAACAGCGCGAGCAGCGAGGAGCCCATCACGATCTCCGGCGAGGCCATCGGCAGGAAGATCAGCAGGTTCGCCCCCGACCGGCCGGCGAACCGGTGCCGGACCAGGGCGAAGGCCATCAAGGTGCCGAGGATCGTCGCGACCACCGTGGCGAGCAGCCCGATCTGGATGCTGCGCCCCAGGGCGCTGCACATGCTGCCGTCCTGGCAGGGGTTGAGCCAGTTGTGCATCGTGAAGGAGTCGAAGCGGTAGATCAGCTTGCTCTTCGGCTTGTTGAAGCTCATCAGGACGACCACGAAGATCGGGATGAACATGTAGACGATGACCAGCAGGCCACCCATCAGCACCAGGTGCTGGCCGACCCAGCGGCCCATCCGTTGCAGCGAAGACATCAGAGCAGCTCCTCGGTCCCCGCGCGGCGGATGTAGAACAGCACCATCACCAGGATCAGCAGCATCAGCATCATCGAGAGCGCACCGGCGGCCGGGTAGTCGTTGGCGTCGGTGAACAGGTTCTGGATGACGTTGCCGATCATCCGCTGGCTCGGGCTGCCGAGCAGCTCGGCATTGATGTAGTCGCCCACCGCCGGGATGAAGGTCAGCAGGGTGCCGGAGACGACGCCGGGCAGCGACAGGGGCCAGGTGACCTTGAAGAACCCGACGATGGGCCGCGAGTACAGGTCGCCGGCCGCCTCGATCAGCCGGTGGTCGATCTTGTCGATGCTCGCGAACAGCGGCAGCACCATGAACGGCAGGAAGTTGTAGACCAGGCCTGCGATCACCGCGACCGGGGTGGCCAGCAGACGACCGTCGTCACCGAGGATCTGGAAGAACTGCAGGGTGTTCACGATGAAGCCGTCGTCGCGCAGGAGCAGCTTCCACGACAGGGTGCGCACCAGGAAGCTGGTGAAGAACGGTGCGATCACCAGCACCAGCATCAGGCTCTTCCAGCGGCCCGACTTGAACGCGATCGCGTAGGCGAGGACGTAGCCGAGCACCAGGCAGATCACGGTGGCGATGCCGGCGTACACCAGCGACCGCACCAGTGGCCGCCAGTAGTTCTCGATCGCCGCGAGGTAGTTGCCGAAGTCCCAGGTCATGTCGTAGCCCTGCAGCACCGACCCGTCCGGGTCGTAGAGGCTGGTGGCGACCAGGGAGTACAGCGGCACCACGAAGAAGACGATCAGCCAGAGCAGGCCCGGCAGCAGGAGCCAGTAGCCCACCCGCGACCGCTTGCGCGGGGGCGGGCTGTCCGGCTGCTCCGGTGGCGTGGCCGGTGCGACCGGAGCCGCCGCCGTCGAGGCGCTCACGACGCCGCGTCCACCCTGTCCACCCCGGCCGAGGCGTCCTGGTTGTGGTCGAGCAGGAAGGCGTACTCAGGCCGCCAGGAGATGTCGACCGGCTCCCCCTGCCGGAACAGCCGCCGCCTGCCGGTGTTCTGCTCGAAGACCTGTATCTCCTGCCCCCACGGCATCCGGACGAGGTACTGGGTGCTGACGCCGATGAAGCTGACGTCGCTGACCACGCCGCCCGGGATGCTGTTGCCGGGCGCGTCGATGGTCTCGCCCACCGCGGCGATCAGCACCTTCTCGGGGCGGATGCCGACCCAGGCCTTCTCACCGGCAGTTCCGCTGACGTGGGCCCGGGCGGTGGGGATCGAGGCGAGCGTGCCCTGCATGTCGACGGTGACGAAGTCGCCGTCGGGTCCGCGGACCTCGACCTCGATCAGGTTGGACTGGCCCAGGAAGTTGGCCACGAACGTGGTCTGCGGGTTGTCGTAGAGCTCGGCCGGAGCACCCATCTGCTCGATCACGCCCTTGTTCATCACCGCGATGGTGTCGGCCATCGTCATGGCCTCCTCCTGGTCGTGCGTCACGTGCACGAACGTCAGCCCGACCTCGCTCTGGATTCGCTTGATCTCCACCTGCATCGAGCGCCGCAGCTTGAGGTCGAGCGCACCCAGCGGCTCGTCGAGCAGCAACACCTCGGGGCTGTTGATCAGCGCCCGCGCGAGCGCGACCCGCTGCTGCTGCCCACCGGAGAGCTGGGGTGGGCGCTTGCGGGTCTGCGACTCGAGCTCGACGAGCTCGAGCATCTCGCGGACCTTCGTGTCGACCTCCTTGGCCTTGCGGCGGCGCAGGCCGAAGGCGACGTTCTCGTAGATGTCGAGGTGCGGGAACAGCGCGTAGTTCTGGAACACGGTGTTCACCGGGCGCCGGTAGGGCTTGTCCCAGGTGATGTCCTTGCCGCTGAGCTCGATCGAGCCGGAGGTCGGCGTCTCCAGGCCGGCCACCATCCGCAGGGTGGTGGTCTTGCCGCACCCGGACGGACCCAGCAGGGCGAAGAACGAGCCACTTGGTACGTCGAGGTCCAGCGACTTCACGGCCGTGAAGCTGGCGAACTCCTTGGTCAGGCTGCGCAGGCGCAGGCCCTCGAAACCGCTGTCTGGGCCGGCCTCTTGCCGGTACTCAGCCACCTGTGACATCCGACCAGTCTCCTTCGTACTGCTTGTTCTGCTCGTCGTCGAGCACCATGAAGTCGAACGTGTCCTTCAGATCCTCTTCGCTGGGGAAGATCAGCGGGTTGTCCACCAGCGAGTCGTCGATCTTGATCATCTCCTCGCGCGCGCCCTCGACCGGGCAGATGTAGTTCACCCAGGCGGCCAGCTTCGCCGCGACCGCCGGCTCGTAGTAGTAGTCGATCCACTTCTCGGCGTTGGCCTGGTGCAGGGCGTTGTTGGGCACCTGCATGTTGTCGCTCCACAGCGACAACCCCTCCTCGGGGATCACGAACTTGATGTCCGGGTTGTCGAACTGGGCCTGGATCACGTCACCGGACCAGGCCTCGCACGCGACGATGTTGCCGGCGGAGAGGTCCTGGATGTACTCGTTGCCGGTGAAGGCGCGCACCTGGCCGGACCGGACCACGCCCCGCATGTTGTCGATGGCGTTGTCCCACTCGTCCCTGGTGAAGTCGTCTGGGTCGCCGCCCTCGATCCTGACCATGAACGCCATCGTGTCCCGCATCTCAGAGAGCAGGGTGATCTTGCCCTTGAGGTCCGGGCGGGTGAGCAGCTCGGTGAAGCTGCCGACCGGCTTGGTCAGCTTGGCGTTGTAGGCGATGCCGGTCAGGCCGGTCTGCCACGGCGCGGAGTAGGTGCGGTCGGGGTCCCACTGACGGCCACGCAGCGCCTCGAGCAGGTTCTTGTGCAGGTTCGGCACCTTGTCGCGATCGAGCGGCTGGACCCAACCGAGGGTGATCATCCGGGCGGCCATCCAGTCGGTCAGCATCATCAGGTCGCGACCGATGGGCTGGCAGTCGCCGAGCTGGTTGCGGACCTTGGCGAAGAACTCCGCGTTGTCACTGACGTCGTCGGTGTAGTCGACCTTGATGCCGGTGCGGGCCTCGAAGTCCGCGAGGGTGTTCCGCTCGCCCTTCTCGGCCTCGTCGAGGTAGGCGGGCCAGTTCGAGACGACCAGCCGCTTCTGCGACGCCGAGAGGTCGGTGGCCTTGCAGTCCGCGGGGTCCTGGACCGCCGACGGCGTCCCGAACAGCGGGAGCACGGCGGCGCTGCCGATGCCGAAGGCGGCGAAGCCCGCCCCCTTGAGCAGGGTGCGGCGCGACGGTCCCGGCGACATGGCGGAGCTCAGCCCGCTCGCACGTCGACCGGCGCCCTGCGCTCTCCGACTGCCACTGCCTGAGCCGACCACCTGGACTCCCTCCGTGTCGCGCACACTTTTACACGGCGGGTGCAGCCTGACAAGGGATTCCGTCGCCGCGACACATGAATGCCACGGAACCGTTACGTCGCCGACCTCTCTGGAACGGTTTTCGTGACTTCTGGGACGTTCTCAGACTTGCCATGCACGGTGCGGGCGGTGACGATGAGCCGCATGATCGACAAGACCTCCCCTGCGAGCAAGGGCACCCCAGGCCTCGACGACGTCTCCAAGTCGATCATCGAGGAGCTCCAGCAGGACGGCCGCCGTTCCTATGCCGCGATCGGCAAGGCGGTGGGCCTCTCCGAGGCGGCGGTGCGCCAGCGGGTGCAGCGGCTCACCGAGGCCGGGATCATGCAGATCGTCGCCGTCACCGACCCCCTGCAGCTCGGCTTCGCGCGCCAGGCGATGGTCGGGATCCACGTGGACGGGCCGGTCGAGTCGGTCGCGGAGAAGCTCACCGCCATGGAGGAGGTCATCTACGTCGTGATGACCGCCGGCACCTACGACGTCCTCTGCGAGGTGGTCAGCACCGGTGACGAGGAGCTGCTCGACCTCGTCTCGGGCCGGATCCGGTCGGTGCCCGGCGTACGCAGCACGGAGACGTTCATGTACCTCAAGCTCGCCAAGCAGACCTACTCCTGGGGTGTGCGCTGAGCCTGGTCGCGGGAGGTGCCGACTACCGGTCCCTCTCGTTGTGGCACGAGACGGCCGAGGACGACTTCACCGCCCGGGCACCGCTGCCCGGCGCGGCGTCGTACGACGTCGTTGTCGTCGGTGCCGGCCTCACCGGGCTGTGGTCGGCGTACTACCTCGCGCGGGCCGATCCCTCGCTGCGGATCGCCGTGCTCGAGGCCGAGGTGGCCGGCTTCGGCGCCTCGGGACGCAACGGCGGCTGGTGCAGCGCGCTGTTCCCCACCTCGTGGGACCGCCTCGTCGAGGAGTCCTCGGCCGACGGCGCCCTGAGACTCCACCGGGCGATGCAGGAGACCGTGCGCGAGGTGGGCCGGGTCAGCGAGCTCGAGGGGATCGACGCGCACTACCGGCGCGGCGGGACGATCACGCTGGCGAGCAACCCGGTGCAGCTGGAACGACTGCGGGCCGACGTGCGTACGGCGCACGCGCGGGGGTTCTCCGAGGAAGACGAACGGATGCTCGAGCCCGACGAGGCACGGGAGGTGCTGGCCGCACGCGAGGTCCTGGGCGCGGCGTACACGCCCCACTGCGCGGTGGTCCATCCGGCCAGGCTGGTGCGCGGGCTCGCCCGCGTGGTCGAGGCCGCGGGAGTGACGATCTTCGAGCACACCCGGGTGCACGCCATCGAGCCGGGACAGGTCCTGACCGGCGCCGGCACGGTCCGGGCCGAGGTCGTGCTCCGGGCCACCGAGGGCTACACCCCCCAGCTCGCCGGGCTGAAGCGGGCCGTGGCCCCGGTCTACTCCCTGATGGTGGCCACCGAGCCGCTCGACGACGCGACCTGGGAGTCGATCGGTCTCGCCGACCGGCCGTCGTTCTCCGACGGACGCCACCTGATCATCTACGGGCAGCGCACGGCCGACGGCCGGCTGGCGTTCGGGGGCCGCGGGGCGCCGTACCACTTCGGGTCGCGCGTGCGTGCCTCCTACGACGTCGAGCCGCGCGTCTTCGAGGACCTGCGCAGGGTCCTGCGCAACCTGCTCCCCCAGCTCGGCACCGAGCAGGACGGGGTGCGGTTCACCCACCAGTGGGGCGGCTGCCTCGGGATCGCCCGGGACTGGGCCGCCTCGGTCGGGCTCGACCGCCGCACCGGGATCGGCTGGGCCGGCGGGTACGTCGGTGACGGGGTCGCGACCACGAACCTCGCCGGGCGCACGCTCGCCGACCTGGTCACCGGCGCCGACAGCGACCTGGTCGACCTCCCCTGGGTCGACCACCGCAGTCCACGCTGGGAGCCGGAGCCGTTGCGCTGGCTGGGGATCAACGCCGGCCTGCGGGTGATGTCGCTCGCGGACGCGGAGGAGGTCAGGACCGGGCGCGGGAGCCGACTCGCCCGCCTGATGGCGCCGCTGACCGGCGGACACTGAGCCCCACGGGGCCCGCGCTGAGACGAAGCAGCCTGATCGGCCACGCCGCAGCAGGGCGCGGGATATCGTGCGGCCACGTCCCGCGGAAGGTCCGACCACTGTGATCAAGGGCGAACTGGGCGACGACACCGAGCGATCGCGGCAGGTGCCCGCCAGAACCCCCCAGCTGAACATCGACGCTGTCTCCAAGCAGATCATCGAGCAGCTTCAGCAGGACGGACGCCGCCCCTACGCCGAGATCGCCGCCTCCGTGGGCCTCACCGAGGAGGCCGTCAGCCGGCGGGTGACCCAGCTCGTCGAGGCCGGAGTGATGCAGATCGTCGCCGTGACCAACCCGCTCCAGCTCGGGTTCGCCCGGCAGGCGCTGGTCGGGATCATCGTCGAGGGCGACCGCAAGGCAGTGGCCGTGGCGCTGGCCGCCATCGAGGAGGTCGACTACGTGGTGATCACCGCAGGCGGGTTCGACATCCTGGCCGAGGTCGTCGGCCGCAGCGATGCGCACCTGCTCGAGCTGGTCACCTCCCGGATCAGGCCGATCCCCGGGGTGGTCTCGATCCACACGTTCCTCTACCTCGAGCTGGAGAAGCAGACCTACACCTGGGGCGTGCACGACCCCCACTGAGCGGGCGTCTCCCGGGTCACACCGGGGGTCGTGGACGGGCCACGGCGAGGTCGGCGCCGAGGTCAGCGCACGGCCTCGTAGTGCGCCAGGGTCACCCCGCCCGGGAAGCCTCGCGTCTCCACCAGCCGCAGGTTCACCCTGGAGTCGAGGGTGCTGAAGAACGGGGTGCCGCCGCCGACCAGCACCGGGTGCGTGACCACGTGGTACTCGTCGATCAGGCCGGCGCGCATCGCCGTCCCGGCCAGGCCGGCGCCGCCGATCTCCATCGGGGCGCCGTCCTCTGCCTTGAGCCGGGTGATCTCCTCCACGGCGTCGCCGGAGACCAGGCGCGCGTTCCCGCTCACCTCGTCGAGGGTCGTCGAGAACACCACCTTCGGCGTCCGCTGCCACACCTGGGCGAACTCGACCGTCACGGGCGACGCATCCTGCTCCTGGTCCGCGGTCGGCCAGTACGCGCTCATCAGCTCCCACAGCTTGCGGCCGTACAGCGAGACGCCGATCTCGCCGGCCCAGTCGTTGAACCACTGGTGCAGCTCGTCGCTGGGGGTGCTCCAGCCGATGTCCTCGCCGGGCGCGGCGATGTAGCCGTCCAGGCTCGTGTTCATCGAGTAGATCAGCTTGCGCACGGGTCGACTCCCATCAGCTGTGTCGCTCTCGTGGTTCCGACCCGCAACGGGGTCCGGAACTCATCGGCTCACCGGCCCGGCGAGACCGGCTCACTGCGAGGTCTCGACGTCGATCTGGTCCTCGGCGTACCACTTGCGGATCACCTTCTTGTCGAACTTCCCCACGCTGGTGCGCGGGACCTCGTCGATGAAGGCCCAGGCGTCGGGCAGCTGCCACTTGGCGAAGTCCTTGCTGAGGAACTCGCGCAGGTCGGCGGGAGTCAGCTCCGCCCCCTTGCGTACGACGACCGAGGCCAGCGGCCGCTCGTCCCACTTCTCGTCCGGGATGCCGATCACGGCAGCCTCAACGACGTCGTCGTGGGCCATCAGCGCGTTCTCGAGGTCGACCGAGGAGATCCACTCGCCGCCGGACTTGATCACGTCCTTGGCGCGGTCGGAGAGGCGGATGTAGCCGAGCTCGTCGATCGAGCCCACGTCCCCGGTCCGCAGCCAGCCGTCGTCGAACTTCTGGTCGACCTCGGGATCGTCGGAGTTGTAGTAGGCGGCCGTGACCCAGGGACCGCGGACCTGCAGCTCACCGACGGCCTTGCCGTCCCACGGCTGCTCGCTGCCGTCGTCGGCCACGATGCGCCCCTCGACCCCGCACAGCACCCTGCCCTGGCTGCCCCGGTAGGTCCACTGGTCGTCGCCGTCGGCTCCCACAGGCGGCATCCCGGCACTTGCGACGGGCGAGGTCTCGGTCATCCCCCAGGCTTGCCGGACGAGCAGTCCGTGGCGGTCCTGGAGCGCCTTCTGCAACGAGACCGGCACCGCGGAGCCGCCGCACAGGATCAGCCGCAGCGACTCGGGCTTCTTCTCGGGGTTCTTGTCCAGATAGGCGAGCACGTCGTTCCACACCGTCGGGACGGCGCCGGACACGGTCGGCTCCGACTCGTTCATGAACCGGCACAGCGGCTCGGCCTGCAGCCACCGGTCGGGCATGCACAGCGAGGCGCCGCTCATCAGGGCCGCGTAGGCCAGGCCCCAGGAGTTGGCGTGGAACATCGGCACGATCGGGAGCACCCGGTCGTGGAAGCTCAGGGCGCCGACGTTGCCGGTGGAGACGGCCTGGGAGTGCAGCCAGGCGGAGCGGTGGCTGTAGACCACGCCCTTGGGGTTGCCGGTGGTGCCGCTCGTGTAGCACATCGCGGCGGCGTCACGCTCGTCCAGCTCGGGCCAGTCGAACTCCTCGGACTGGTCGGCGAGGAGCTCGTCGTAGATCAGCACCTCCTTGCCGCTGGCGCGCAGCGAGTCCAGGTCGGCCGAGGCGGCCTCGGGCCCGGCCACCAGCACGTGGTGCACGGTCTTCATCTCCGGCAGGTGCGGCGCCAGCAGCCCCACCAGTGAGTCGTCGACGATCACCACCTGGTCCTCGGCGTGGTTGGCGATGTAGACGAGCTGCTCGGGGAACAGCCGGATGTTCAAGGTGTGCAGCACCGCCCCCATGGACGGGATCGCGAGGTAGGCCTCGAGGTGCTCGGCGTTGTTCCACTGGAAGGTGCCGACGCGCTGATCCCCCTCGATCCCCAGCGAGCGCAGCCCGTTGGCCAGCTGAGCGGCCCGGCGGCCCAGCTCGGCGTACGTCTGGCTGCGGGTGCCGTCGGCGGTCGCGGTGACGACCTCCGAGTCTCCGTGGACGGTGGTTCCGTGCCTCATCAGCTCGGCGATGGTGAGCTGGCCGTCCTGCATCGTGCTGCGCATCGAAGGTCCTCCAGTGTCCAGTGTCTGCCGGGTGAGCCGGGTGAGCCGGGTGAGCCGGGTGAGCCGGGTGAGCCGGGCGATGGTCTGTCGCTGCCCGTGTGCCCCGAGCCTTGCGCACCGGGCAAGCGTTGGCCAGACCCCAGCACCTGCCGGGGCGCGCTTCGCCCCTACGGGGTACGCCGGGACGGTGCATCCCCCGCGGCTGGGTACTCCCCAAGCTGACGGAACCCACCACTCCGACCTCGGGAGGCAGCATGCGCATCGCCATCACCGGAGCCAGCGGCAACCTGGGATCTGCCGTCGTGCGCAGGCTCGCGCCCGACCACGACCTGGTCGGGATCTCGCGGCGCCCTCCGCACCCCGGGTTCGCCGACATCGAGTGGGTCACCGCAGACCTCACCCAGGACAGTGCGATGCCCACGCTGCGGGAGGCCTTCCGGGGAGCCGACGCGGTGGTCCACCTCGCCTGGGGTTTCCAGCCCTCCCACGAGCTCGCCTGGCTGCAGGAGCTCGGGGTGGGCGGCACCCGGCGCGTGCTCGAGGCGATCGACGCCGCGACCGTCCCCCACCTGGTGCACCTGTCCTCGGTCGGCGCCTACGCCCCGAAGCGGGACGACCGGCCGGTCGACGAGAGCTGGCCCACCACAGGGGTGCCGACCTCGCCGTACAGCCAGCACAAGGCGGCGGCCGAGCGGCTCCTCGACGCGCACGAGACCACCCGTCCCGACGTGCTGATCACCCGGATCCGACCGGGCATCATGGGCCAGCGCAGCGCCGGGAGCGCGCTGCTGCGCTACGGCGTGCCGGCGATCGTGCCCGGGAAGGTGCTGGACCTGCTCCCCGTGCTGCCGCTGGACCGCGGGCTGGCCATCGCGATGGTGCACGCGGACGACGTCGCCGAGGCGATCGAGCGAGTGCTCGTGCAGCGGGTCGGTGGGGCGTTCAACCTCGCCGCCGAGCCGCCGATGACGACCGACCGGATCGCCGAGGTGCTCGGGGCCCGCCCGGTACACGTGCCCGCGCGACTCGTCCGCGCCGCGATGGCCGGGGCGTGGCACGCCCGCCTGCAGCAGGTCGACCCGGGGTGGCTCGACCTCGGTTTCGCCTCGCCGCTGATGGACACCTCGCGCGCCCGGCGCGAGCTCGGCTGGAAGCCGACGACGGACGCCGTGAGCGTGTTCGGCGAGATCGTCGCCGGCATGCGGGCCGGCGACTCGGACGACACCCCGGTGCTGCGGCCACGCACGGTGGCCCGCCAGCTGCGCGACGCCGTACGCCGTGGCCCGGTCAGCCGGCGTCACCACCCCTGAGGACCCCGCTCCGTTCTCCCCCTGTGACCACAAGGTGGTCGAGCAGCGAACGCAGTGAGCGGACAGTCGAGACCACCCCGGCGACCCCACGCTGGTCGAGCAGCAAACGCAGTGGCCACCCCAAGGTGGTCGAGCAGCGAACGCAGTGAGCGGACAGTCGAGACCACTCCGGCGACCCCGGCCACAGACTTCACCCATCAGGCGGCTCTCGCCCACCCAGGCTCATCCGGCGTACGCCGGCCGGTGGCACGAACGCGAACTTGTTCGGTCCGGTGGCGATGATCTGCCAGGGCCCGGCGTGGACGAGCCGGTGGTGGTGCCCGCAGAGCAGGATCAGGTTGGCCAGAGAGGTCTCACCGCCGTCGGCCCAGTGGACGAGGTGGTGTGCGTGGCACATCACCGGTGGGCGGGTGCAGTTGGGGAATCGGCAGTGCTTGTCCCGGGCGACCAGGGCCTTTCAGATCGCGGCGGTGACCAGCCGCAGCTGCCGGCCGACGTCGAGGACCTCACCGGAAGTGCCAAGGACGATCGGGATCACGTAGGCGTCGCACGCCATCCGGCGTACGGCCGTGACGTAGAGGTCCTCGCCGGTCTCGGTGGTCCCGAACCCGGTCTGCCGTTGGAGGTCGGCCAAGGGAATGGTCACCGAGACCCGCGGGCTCGCTCCGTGGCACTCGGGGAGCAGGTCTGCGGTGGCGGCGCGGTCGCAGAGCTCGACCAGGGCGTCGAGCATCCGGGCGCCGTGGTCGCGGGGGTCGCGGCCGTCGTGACCGCACCCGGGGATCACGCAACTGGCTGGGTCGCAGACCGGGCCGGCGGCGGGCTGGGGCTTCGCCAGCGGGAGCAGGGTGGCGCGGAGCATAGCGCCGTCCTCGGCCGAGCAGCGGCCCTTGATCCAGCAGCCTCCGGCGGTGTCGAACCGCACGCAGAGGTCCCGGTCGAGGTGGGCGGCGCGGTCCTCACGGTCCAGCTCGCGTTCGGTGCGGCGCTCCTCGCCGTCGGGGTCCACGAGCGTGACGAGGATCCGGCCGACCTTGGCCAGCTCGGTGGCATCGAGCGCCTTGGCCTCGGCCAGCATCGCCTGGCACCCGCGGGTGCGGAGGCCGGGATTGGTGGGGAGGTCCTCGACGGCTCGTTCGATCACCTGGGCCTTGGTGACCGAGAGCCACCCGTCCGCGAGCGCCACACCGACCGGGGCCAGCACCGGGGTCTGCACCGCTGCCGCGAGCCGCACCGTGGCGGACCCGGCGCCCTTGCGACCGCCCGCAACGGCGGTGACGAAGTCCTGGGTCGAGGCCCACCCGACCGGCTTGACGGCGTGGGTGACCTCGAGCTCGTGCACGATGCCCAGTTCGAGGGCATCGATCGTGGACTTCAGCGACTCCGCCTCGGCGACCGCGTCCATCAGCTCCTCGCCGCGACCGGCCGCCCACAACGTCTCGGTCAGCCCCTGGACCTCGCGGCGGATCCGGGCCAGCTCGGCCGCGACCCGACCGGCGCACGAGGCGCCCGACGGGGTGTCCGGAGGGGTGTCCGGAGGGGTGTCCGGCTGGCTGGTCATGGATCAATCCAAGCAGCGACCACCGACAGGAACTGACGAGATTCCCATTGTTCTACAGGGGATTCTCGAACTTTCTGGGAAGTTTCCTGTGTGAAGATCAGCGACTGAATGCACGCGCCATCACAACTTCCCACTGCAGTGGTGGTTCACGGTGTCCGCTAGCGCTTCACCGTCTTCCTGACCGCTGGTGCCGGCTCCCCGAACATCTCGAGCGCCCGGATGTATCGACCACCGAACTCGATGCGAGTGATGTCCTTCAGCTTCCACGATTCGACGAAGTCCACCCAGACTCCATCCCTGCCGATGAACTGCAGGTCCAGACGCTTCTCTCCGATGCGTACGACCTTCCCGACGTTGAGCCAGTAGTCAGCACGAGTCTCGAGGTAGATGCAGATCAATTCGGCACGGGCATCCACCAGACGAAGCAGGTCGCCGGTCGAAGCCTCTCGGGGACACTCGAACTCGGCCAGCGGCACTCCGCGACCCGAGACTGCTCGGCTCACGAAGGCACGATTCTCGTGTGGCTGCACCTTCGTCACGTGGTCCAGCCGCAGGAGGACCACAGCATCGAGGCGGCCTCCCTCAACCAGGCCCTGGAGGATGAGCCAGTCGTCAGCGATCGCGAGCACGAAACCCGAGTCCATGTCGACGTCGAGGTGCTTGCGCCGGATGGTCACCGGATCCCGATCCCGCTTGGCAACTGCCAGTCGGTGCAACATCTTGCTTCGCGACTGACTCACCGAGGCAGTGTGGCAGGTCAGGCCGTGGCGATCCTCTCCTTTACCGATCCCGGCAGCGCGGAGCACGAGCACGCCTTTCCATGGTGTGGGGCGGCTGGTGCGATGTGGTCCTCGCCTCACCCGGTGTGGTCTCGACTTTCCGCTCCTCTCGACTGTCCGCTCGCTGGCGCTCGCTGCTCGACGCAAGGCTCCGCTCGCTGCTCGACCACCATGGGGTCGCGTTCTCCGGCGCAACTCGGGTCAGGGTGCCGCCCTTCAGCTGCGCGGCTGCGGCGGCACCATCACCGCGTTGAGCGCGAGCGCCTTCGCGCGATCACCCTTGACCTTCATTGCGCCGGTGAGCACGCCGCGGACCGGGTGCAGCTGGCCGGTGGCGAGTCGCAGGAAGTCGGCGCCGTCCAGCGAGATGGTGGCGTCGCGGCGCTGCCCCTCGGGCGGGCTGGTCTCGATGCGGCAGGTGCCGTCCTCCACGTGCACGGTGTAGCGGTCGACCTCCCCGTCCTTGCGGCCGCCGATGCGGAAGCCGACGCACAGCTGGAGATCCACGGCCTTCCCGGTGTCGATGAAGTCGGGGAACCGGCGGAACACCTCCTCGAGCACGATCGGGCGGAAGCCACCCTCCATCACCGCTCGCATGTGCTTGCCCGACGACGTGGAGACGGCGGTCGCGACGTCGACCGGGTCGAGTGCGGTGGGGTCGAGCACGGCCCGGTCGCTGCCGGGGACGGTGAACACGGTGCCCACGGCGAGCGCGAGCAGCTCGGCGCCCTCGATTCCGAGGTGTCCGCCGAGGTAGAGCAGTGCGGCGTTGGCCTGCCCCGTGGCCAGGCGCACGAAGTCGACGATGTCGGCCCGGATGCTGACGTCGGGGTCGGCGCCCTCGTCGAGACTTACGTCGCCCGCCGCGAAACGTGCGGTGTGCACCTCGGGCTTCTTCTTCGAACGGGTGAGCTCGAACCGCACCACCCCGTCGACCTCAGCGAGGCGCTCCGCGTCGGAGAACTCCTCGAACCGATCCAGGATCGCGGCCACGGCGGCGGCCCGGAACTCGTCGCGGACGAGGAGCTTCTTCAGCTCCTCGTCGGAGGCGTCGCGGATCATCGCGGTGACCTCGTCGATGGCGGTGGTGCAGAAGTAGTCGCTCACCTCGGCGGGTGACATGGCGACGAATCGGTCGAGCAGGGCGGACACGGGCGACTCCTGGTGTGGGGTACGTCGCACACGTTAGGGGCTCAGCGGCCCGGAAGGTGGGTTCTCGGCGCCATTCGTGGGCCGTGCCGCGGCCGTCGCAGGCCCGCGAGCTCGACCAGCCGCTGCACGCGGTGCCGGTGTCCGGCGTACGGCTCGAGCAGGACGGCGAGTCCCTCGTCGTCGACCGGCTCCCCGGTCAGCACGAAGCCGATGTTCGCCGCCACGTGGTAGTCGCCGAAGCTGACCGAGTCGGGGTCGCCGAGGGCTCTGGAGCGGGTCTCGGCGCTGGTCCACAGCCCGACGCCGGGGAGGGTCCGCACCCGACGGTCGAACTCCTCGGGCGTCTCGCGCCCGGCGCGCTCCAGGGAGGCAGCGACCCGCGCGGCGTGCTGGACGGGACGCGACCGGGCGCCGTCCACGGGCAGCCGCAGCCACTCCCACGACGGGATCGCCCGCAGCTGCTCGGGCGAGGGCTGGATCCACAGCCGGACCGGCGGGTCGGGCTCGCTGGGCGGGCCGGGTGCCCGCTCCCCGAAGCGGTGCACCAGGGTCCGGAAGGCGGCGAACGCCTCCAGGGCGGTGACCTTCTGCTCGATGATCGCCGGGACGAGTGACTCCATCACCAGGTCGGTGGCCCCGAGGCGCCAGTCGGAGTGCCGTCGCCAGGCGTCGGCGATCGGCTTGTGGTGGGGCACGAAGCCCGAGGGGTCGTCGTCGGCGCCCAGCATCCGGGGAAGCTGCTCGAGGATCCACTCCGCACCGCTCCCCCACGCCTCGCCGATCACGATGCCGGCCCCCGGGTCGGTGGTCAGCCGCAGCGACGTGGTGCCCTCCGGCGTGCGCACCCCGCGCCAGATCGAGCCGTCCGCCGCGGTCCGGAACGTCGGGTCGCCCATCCCGCGACGGTGGGTCAGCAGCACCTTCATCACCGGGCACGGCCAGTCCGGTTGCCAGACGCGCACGAGCGGCGCGAGCGTGCTGGTGGGCATGCTCCGAGACTATGTCGGCGCCTGCCGACACAATGGTCCGCATGCTGCTCGCCCGGCTCGTCGAGGTCTCTGCACAGGTGGCGGCCACCCGCTCGCGCCTCGCCAAGCGCGAGCTGATCGCCGGGCTGTTGCGCGAGGCAGCCGCCTCCCCTGACCCCGACGAGCTCGACATCGCCGCCTCCTACCTCTCCGGCACGCTCCGCCAGCGGCGCACCGGCGTCGGCTGGCGCGGGCTCTCCGACCTCCCGCCCCCGGCTCCGGAGCCGTCGGTCGGGCTCCCCGAGGTCGACCGCACGCTGGAGGAGCTCAGCGTGTTCGCCGGCTCCGGCTCGATGACCGCGCGGCGAGCAGCGGTGACCGAGCTGTTCGCGCGGCTCACGGCCGGTGAGCAGGACTTCCTGCGCAACCTGGTGACCGGCAACGTGCGCCAGGGCGCGCTCGACTCGGTGATGCTCGACGCGATCGCGGAGGCCGCCGGCCTGGACCTGAAGGTGGTGCGCCGCGCGGCGATGTTCAGCGCCCCGACCGGTCCGATCGCCCGGGCTGCGCTGACCGGTGGCGCGGAGGCGCTGCTCGACTTCAGCATGGTGGTCGGACGGCCGGTGCGCCCGATGCTGGCCGGCTCCGCTCCCGACGTCGCGGCCGGGGTGGAGAAAGTCGCCGGCGCGTTCGCGGTCGACACCAAGCTCGACGGCATCCGGATCCAGGTGCACAAGCACGGCGAGGAGGTGGCGGTGTTCACCCGCAGCCTCGACGAGATCGGCGCCCGGCTGCCCGAGGTGGTCGCGGCGACCCGGTCCCTGCCCGCGACCGACCTGATCCTCGACGGCGAGGCGCTCACCCTCGACGAGGCGGGCCGGCCCCGCCCGTTCCAGGAGACGGCGTCGACCACGGCCACGCACACCGGCGCGACCGGCATCCGTCCGTTCTTCTTCGACCTGCTCCTCCACGAGGACGAGTCGCTGATCGAGGCCCCCACCCGCACCCGCCTGGAGCGGCTGGACGCTGCGGTGCCGGAGTCGCTGCGCGTGCCGCGGCTGGTCACCGACTCCCCCGAGGAGGCGCAGGCGTTCTTCGACGCCGCGATCGCCGGCGGGCAGGAGGGCGTGATCATCAAGCGGCTCGATGCGGCGTACGACGCGGGGAGGCGTGGCTCGGCCTGGGTCAAGGTCAAGCCCCGGCACACCCTCGACCTGGTCGTCCTCGCTGTCGAGTGGGGCAGCGGCCGGCGGCAGGGCTGGCTCTCCAACATCCACCTCGGCGCCCGCGGCCCCGACGGCGAGCCGGTGATGCTCGGCAAGACCTTCAAGGGGATGACCGACGAGATGCTCGCCTGGCAGACCGATCGCTTCCTCGAGCTGGAGACGTCCCGGTCGGGTCACGTCGTACACGTCCGGCCGGAGCAGGTGGTCGAGATCGCCTTCGACGGCGTGCAGCGCTCCACCCGCTACCCCGGTGGCCTGGCGCTGCGGTTCGCACGCGTGCTGCGGTACCGCGACGACAAGCCGGTGAGCGAGATCGACACGTTGGACGCGGTGCGCGCGTTTCTGTGAAGTCGGTGCAGAGGCGATCTTTTCAACGACGGTGGATGGCGGGCCACACCGGGCACACCGGTGAGTGGCGTTCACCGGCTAGTGATCGTGCTGCGGTGCCCGTGCATCCGGCTCGCGCGGAGACAGCCGGTGACCGGTCACCCTGGCCCCGACACGGAAGGCGACGATGGCGATGGCGACGCCGGCCAGGTCGTCGGCGATGTGGTGCCACCCGAAGTACAGGGTCGCCACGATCGTGACGGCGAAGTTGACCCACAGCACAGTGCGGATCACCTGGTTGCGGATCGTGTGCCGGGCCATGAGCGCCCACAGCAGGGAGATGGCCGTGTGCAGGCTGGCAAAGCCCGCCACCCCCTGGTACTCACCACCGCTCCACAAGAACCCGTGGCGTGCGTGCACCAGGGAGTTCATCAGGTCGGAGGTGCCGTTCGACGTCAGCTCGCTCGTCAGCCAGGGGTAGACGATCCCCGGGCCCAGGGTGGGCAGCAGGTAGTAGGACGCCGCTCCGAGGGTCCAGGCGATGCCCTGGGCCGTGACGAACCACCAGCCGTAGCCGATGTTGTTCGACCAGACCAGCCAGCCGGTGACGAGGACCGCCACCAACGGGATGTAGGCGAGGTACACCGAGGAGAGCAGGTGTGCCGCCACGCCCGTGCCCAGGACGTCCTGCAGCAGGGTGGAGGGGTCGTGACCGAGCAGCAGGAACCGGTCGAGCGCCCGCAGCTCCTGGTCGTACTTGACGTCCCGGACGAGCGGCAGGACGGACTTCAGGTTCCGGTAGGACACGTAGATCACGTAGAACGCGGAGATGCCGACGACGACCAGCCGCAGCCGGGGGCGCGTCCAGTGCGTGCGCAGCCGGTGCCGGACGGCCTCGATCGTCCGAGCCGGGTGGAGCCGTCCCTGCCACAGCGCCCGGGGCAGGAGGTCGAGGACGATGGCACCCACGCACAGCACCGGAAGTCGGACCCACGACGGTCCGAGGAAGCTGCCCTCCGGGTCGGCGATCGGCTTGTCGAGCACCAGGCTCGCTGCCAGGGCCATGGCGCCGATCACGAACGCGTTGGCCACCAGGAAGCCATGGGTCCGCCGAGCCCCCGCGTGCCCGGCCGGGGCCGAAGGAGCCGACTGGGCGGTGGTCACTGCCATGGCTCTGATCTGACAGGCGACATGAGGTGGGGCATGGGTCTCCTCGACCGGTGGGCGTGTGGCAGCCGCGTGCCCGACGGGTGCGGACAGCGGCGTCTCCTCGCGTCCAGCACGCGCTGCTCGCACGACGTGCCGAAGATGCAGAGGGGCCGTCATTCTGCCTGATCCAACCAAAACGCTTGCGCAGCAACGCCGTCGTCGCGGGTGCGAGACGATCACGGGGTGAGTCCCTCGATCCGACCGCCCCACTCGATCGTGCTGCTCGTGGGGCGGGAGGAATACACCGCGCCGACGTCGTTCGGTGGCGCGACCTCCATGGCTACGACCGACTGCATCGCCGTGGCCACGCTCAGCCCGGTCGACGGGCCGACGGTCGTCTCGGTCGCGCCCTCCGCCGACCAGCCGGGCCTCGTGACGCTGGGTGAGTACACCATCGAGTCGGAGGGCCTGGTCTCGGTGCGTGACGTCTTCCACCGCGAGCACGACGCCATGGGGGTCGAGGCGGGGTACGTCGACGTGCGGGTCCTGGCCAACGACGCCGTCGAGCCGGACGAGGTGGTGTTCGTCGTACGGCCCGGTGGTTGGTGATCGCGCCGTGGTGACCTGACGCGTGCCGGGCCTTCGGCACGCCGGGTCCGTCCGGAGCGGACACACGGGTAGCGTCCGGGGGTGGCCAGTCCTCGCCGTTCCGGTGCTCGTCGGCGCAGACCCTCACCGCGCCGTGGCGGGACGCGACCGCCGCAGCTGCCGGTGCCGGCCGGGCCGGGCGAGCGGACCTGGGTGCTCGACGTCCCGTACGGGACGCAGGTCGACGGTGCCACCTGGCACCCGGCGGTCAGGGTCCATCTGTACGTCGGGCCCGCTCTGCCCCCGCACCTCGCTCCCTACGCTCCGGGGCCCTACACGCTCGGTCGGTTCATCGAGAACTCCCTGAACCCGGATGACCCGACGCCCAGCCCCGAGCCGACGGGCGCTCTCGAGCCCCGGCGGATCCAGTTCGAGGCGGCCGACGCGATCGCCGAGCGTGCCGCCGCGGGTGGTCGGCAGTTCCTCCTGGCAGACGAGCCGGGTGTGGGCAAGACCATCTCGGCCGTCCTCGGGGCGACGGCGGTGGGCGACCTCCGCGGCGCGCGGCGGGTGCTCGTCGTGGCGGACCGGCCTGCGGCGATCACCATCGGCCACTGGTGCCGCACGATCACGGCGCTGGGCGACGGCGGCCTGGAGTGGGTGGTGATCACGTGGGACAGGCTCGAGAAGGTCAAGGACCACGCGTGGGACGTGATCATCGCGGACGAGGCCCACGCGCTGCGGCGTACGACGACGAAGCGGTGGAAGCTCTGGGCGAAGGTCTCGGGGCACGGGCGGCCCCACGACAAGGCTCCGTTCGTCATTGCGACCACCGCGACGCCAGGACACACGCCCCTCGAGCTGCCCTACCTCGCTCCCGCCTATGCGCAGGTGCTGGACGAGCCGATGCGGGAGTGGACCTCGGCGACCCAGCCCGAGGCGGTGTTCGCCCGTGCGCTCGAGCGCCACGGCGTCGGGGTGGAGCAGGGCCGGTACGGCGCGACGTGGACCACCGATCCCGCGCGACGCGCGGCCGACCTCAAGCTGGTGCGCGGCTGGCTCGCCGACGAACGGCCTGCGGCGATGCTGCACCGCGCCGCGCCGTGGGGGCCGGTGCCGATCTCCGGCATGCCGGTCGCGCTCACGCCGGCGGAGCGGACGGCGTACGAGGCCGAGTGGGGCGAGTTCTGCCGGGAGATGGACCTCGCGCGTCGCGGCCGCAACGTCGCCAAGGGCCGGGCCGCGCTGCTGCGCTTCCGGCAGAAGGCCGGGCTGATCCGGGTGGACTCGACGGTCGCCTGGATCGCCCAACAGGTCCAGTCCGATCGTCAGGTGGCGTGCTCGGTCGAGTTCGTCACCACTGCCGCCGACCCCATCGTCGACCGCCTGCGTCACTCCGACATCGACGTGGCCACGATCTATGGCCGCGACCGGTTCGACGTCGAGGCCGAGCGGCTCCGGTTCCAGACCGGGCGGGCCAAGGTCTGCGTCTTCACCACGGTCGCCTCGATCAGCCTGCACGCCGGCGAGACCCTCGCCGACGGCAGCCAGGCGAGCACCGAGCCGCGGGTCGGCATCTTCCACCAGGCCCGCTTCTCGGGCATCGCCGCACGCCAGGTGACCGGTCGCACCCACCGTGATCACCAGGTCTCGCCGTGGCACATCGCGTACGCCGAGGGCACGGTCGAGGAGCAGGTCGGCAAGGTGATGGTGGAGCGGATCGCCGCAGCCTCCGACACGGTGGGCAGCGACACCACCGGCCTCACCGACCTCGCGCAGCTACTCGGGGCCGACTGGCTGCCGCCCGCGGACCTGACCGAGGGCGGCACCTGAGACCGCTACAGACGGGGCTTCGGACCTGAGCAGGAGCCGCCAGTCCGGAGTCGTCACCTCCCGCAGGTGGGTAGTCGGCGAGCGAGATCGACCTCCTGGCTGGGGTGCGGGAGTTCTTGTGAGGGGACGCAGCGTCCGGGGATTGACCTCGTGGTCGTCACGTGACTGCCACCCCGCGTCACTCGCGTCGGTGGAAGCTGACCTTGCCGTTCGGATGGTGTCGGGTCTCGAACCGCAGGTCGTGGACCTTGCGGTGGTGGTGCGGGCACAGCAGGCGGCCGGTGGCAACGTTGGTGTGGCCGCCGTCTGCCCTGGCACGCCCAGCTTCACGAATGCTCGGTGCTGTGCGGCCCGTGCCCCCCTCACTCACGGCCGCGAGCCCACCTCGCGAATCACAGGTTCCTGGGCCTGCGCGGGATCGACCGGCTAGATGACCTCGACGCGCACCGACGCGGCGACGCCCATCGCCCAGTCGAGACCCTCGCCGTAGCCGAGGGCGAGCGGCGCGGCACCTCCGGTGTCCGGGGACTCCGGCACGAGCGCGCCGGCATGGACCCGGTCGCCCCACAGGACGTAGGCACGCTCGTCGTCGTCCTGGTGCGACGTCCAGGAGAGCCCGGCCGCGGCGGTGTGCTCGTGCAGCCACGCCGCCCACCGGGTGGCCAACGGGTAGCCCGCGGGGTAGGTATGGGTGAGGTCGGCGGCGTGGAGCCCGAGCGACCTCAGCCCTTGGCCGTGCAGCGACACGACCTCGATGCGTCGCTCGATCCGCAGGGCGCTGAGCAGGTGCTCGCTCCACGTGGCCGAATCGACGACCGAGCCGGGCATCTGGTCGTGCAGGAACGTCTCGAAGAGTGCTCCGCGGCGAGAGGCGCCGACATACATCGTCGGGACCTGTGAGCCCCGCGTGTCGCGCAGCGGAGCGAACCGGGTGGGCTCGCCGACGCCCGGGTTGAACAGAGTCCCGTCGTCCTCGATGCGCCCGCTCGGTGAGTGGTGCGCGGCCGGGTGGATGCGCCACAGGCGGGTGCCGACGACCAGCGGTTCGGTCACCGGACGCGCGAGCGAGGTCGGCGGACCGCTGGGCGGCTCGCGTCTGCTCACGCGGACTACAGGCCCGGCGCAGGCGGCGGGAGGGCCCGGTCGACCGCGTGACGCAACGCGTCACTCACGATCTCGGGATGCTCGTGCACCTCGTCGGCCGGCGACCGGCCGTCCAGGTAGGCGTTCGGCGCGGAGGCCCAGGCCAGCACGTCAGCGTCGCTCCAGCCCGCCGGCTCCAGCAGTGCCCTCAGTGCCGTCCATGCGGACGCCACGGCGATGAGATCGTCCTCCACCCTCACGAACTGGAAGCCCGGGTAGAGCAGGCCGCCGTGACGCTTGACCCCGGCAAGGCCCTTGCGGCGGCGCAGGTTCGCGGTGTGGGAGCGTGCCGACTCGGGACGTGCGCCGGTCAGCAGCGCGACCTCGTCGGCCGCGAGCATCCCCCACTCGCGCTCCACGTCGCGCCAGCGTTCCTCGCGCAGCGCGGCCTGAGCCAGGTGGCCGGGACCGATGTGGGCTGAGGAGTCGGCCAGAATCTTCTCGACGAGACCGATGGTGGCCACCTCGTTCATCGCGCGCAGCGCGGCGCGGCGAGCCGTGTCCTCGTCGACGCCAACCGGCACCGGGACGCTGACGGTCGTCATGGCACTCACCTCTCTCTGACAACGATGATAGCGATGCCGCCTAACGTTGTCATCGCAGTCATGGTAGACGGCCAACGACCGCGTGAAGTGGCCGGCTACTCGCCAGACCTTGGCGGGGTGATCGATCAGCGCCTCTGCCATGGTCGCCTGCGCCGTCTTCGGCTGGGGCTTCGTGGCCGCGACCTGCCTTCCTGGTCGCCGCGGTCACAGCCGTCCTGGCAGCCTCGTGCGGTCAGCACCGCCGCGGACGCGAGCCCGACCGCCCCACGTTTCCCCACCCTCACCGAGCCCTCGGGAGAGCGGCGGTAGCCCGTACGGCGATCGCCCCTACAGGACGCTCAGCACCTCAGGGTTCTCGCAGGCCCGCGCGAACGCGGCGATCCGGGCCCGGATCTCGCGGCCCAGCAACCAGCGGCCGATCGGGTCGGCGACCGGGGCGAGCCAGGCCGGCCGGGCCGACCAGGTGTACTTCCACACGGCCCGGGTCCCGGGCACCCCATCGCTGTCCTCGGCGGTGAAGCGCCAGCCGCCACCGAAGCTCGCGAAGAACCACGGCCCCTTCTCCATCGTCATGCCGACCGAGGTCGGCGGCCGGTAGGAGACGTAGCGGCTGATCATCGTCGGCCCGACCCGCGCCCTGGTCAGCGTGCGGACGCCCTTCCCCGGACGGTCGGCGTCGATCAGGTGCTGGTGCCGGATGAACGGGTCCCAGGCCAGCCGGACCTCGCCTGTCGTCTGCGAGACGGCGAACGCCGTGTCAGGCAGGACCGGGATCCACGCCTCTGCTGTGACCTGGGGCATGCGCGGAGCATGTCACGCCTCGGTCGTCACGGGTCCCGTCGTTCGTCGCACGACCTTCCTGCTCCTGTCCCGCCTCGCGACGGGCGCGGCATGAGCAAGGGCGAGATCTCCGAGCAGCTCGCCATCACACCCTCCACCGCGACCCGTCGCGTCGCCCCCTGGCAGACGCCGGACTCGTGCGGCGGGACCGGTGCCCTGACGGCCACCGCACCGTGGTCGTCACCATCACCGATGCCGGCTCCACCCGTGTCGCAGCCGTGCGCCAGGCCCGCATCGAGACTCTGCGCGACACCTTCCGGGCCTGGCCTCCGAGGAGCTGAGCACCCTGGCCGCCATCATGGACCGCCTCACCGAACCCTCGCGGCCGAGCTCCCCCACGACGACGGCTTCACCGACCGCCACCTCCGCGACCACCCGAAGCCTTGACCGAACAGAGATCAGGTCCTACGGCGCGGGGCCGGCCTGACGTGCACCCGATCCGGCCCTGACCAAGGCCCTCTAGGTCTCCGGGAGGTTGGCCTGCTCCATCACGTCGAAGCGCAACGTCCGCGCGGGCGGGGACAGGAGCGGCCCACGCTGGCGCTGCAGCCACAGCACCGGGTTGCCCTGCATGTCCCGCGCGAGCGACCAGCGACGGGTGAGCTCGATGCCGTTGCTGGGCACCGCGACCGGAGCGATCACGTGGTCTGGGGTGCCGGCCTCGGGCTGCAGCACCTGCGCCACCGGGTCGGGCATCGGCCTGGGTCGTTGCCGCGAGAGGTCGGCGAGGTTGCGCTGGATCAGGCGGCGCGGGGACCCCTCGTCGCTCAAGGTGTACGGCGTCCACCACGGCCCGATCCCTCGGGCCGGGACGTAGGCGTACTCGCGTTGCTCGCGGGCGTCACCGGGGGCCGCGCCCTCGTTGAAGCGGGGTCCGTCGGGGAGGGTGAGCTCACGCTGGTCGACGTCGCGACCGTCGATGGTCCGCTCCACCGCCCAGAGCAGGTTGGACTGCTCGTCGAGCCCGAGCTGCACCCGCTCCACGGGCGCGCTCTCGAGCGGCAGCTCGGCGACGTGCCACAGCACCAGCTCCTCGTCCGCCAGACCCGGGTCCCCCGGGGTCAGCGCGTCCACCCCGAACAGCCGCCAGGCCTCGGGTGGGCGCAGGCCGGCCCAGGTCGTGTCGTCGTACTCCCGCCCGAACGAGTCGCGCACCACCACGGACTCCACCGCGACCACGTGCCCCGCGTCGGCCAGCACCGGGAACAGGAACCAGTCGTCGCTGTGGGAGAAGATCAGGTCGGTCAGCAGGGCCGTCGCCGCGTGCGCGCTGTCCGGCGGGTAGCCGCCGAGGTCCACGTCGGCGTTCTCGATCTGCCACCACCGGGTGCTCGGCGACCCCGGGTAGCCGAGCGGCGTCGGGATCGCCTCCCGCGGCTGCCCTGCCGCTGCAGGCTCGCCCGGGGCCCCGGCGTCCACCGAGTGCCAGTCGAGGCGGCCGCCGCGGTGCCGTCGTACGGCGAGCTGCTGACCGGCCGCGGTGAACGACGTCACCGCGGTCTGCTCGTAGAGCAGCTGCTCGCTGTCCCACGCCGGCGTGCTGTCGGCCGGGATGTCCGCTGGGAACGCCTCGCGCGCGAGCCCGAGGGCGTCGCGGTTGCGCCACACGAGGAGGCCGTCGGGCACCTGCTCGAACTCCTCGTACGGCGGCGCCGGCTTGTGGAACAGCAGCGAGGGATCGGCCGTCACCGACGGGTTGTCGGCGAACTCTAGCCCCACCCGGACGCGGCGCTCCATCGTCCACCAGTCGTCGATCTCCGACTCCACGATGGCCTCGGCCGGAACCACCTTCGGGTCGAAGCGGGGGTCCGCGGCGGCGATCGCGCGCTGGCGCAGCCGGTAGTCGATCCACACCGGCGACGAAGCGTTCTCTCCCTGGTGCTCCCCCATCTGCCACTGCCGGGCCAGGAACCAGACCGGGTCGTGCACCGCGGCGCCGAAGCCCTCGGCGAGGTTGCGCTGGTGCGCGCGCGGCTCCAGGCGCAGGTGGGCGGTGACGGTCATGGGCGTTCCTCAGGTCGTGAACAGCGGGTAGGGCTCGAGCCGGACCCGGGACGGGCCCGAGGACTGCAGCCAGATCGTGGGAGCCAGTGACTGCAGCTCGCCGAGGTCCTCCAGGTGGGCGGTGCGGGCGTGCGCCAGCTCGCGGGTCTCGGCCAGGATCTGCAGGACCAGCTCTTCGTCGATCCGCTGCCGCGGCCGCGGCGGGACCGCCAGCAGGATCGCCTGCGGGGCACGTGCCGCCGGGGCGTTGAAGCCGAACGCCGCCGAGGTGCTGCGCTGGGGCATCGGGACCGCCTCGGAGAAGCTGTCGACCAGCCCGACGGCGACCCGCTCCCCCGTCCAGGCGCCCGGCGTGCCGTACGCCGCGACGAACCGCCGGTCCACGTCCAGCCCGGTCACCGACCCGTCGGCGCGGACCCTGAGGTTTTCCACGACCGTGGCGGTCAGGAACGGGTCGCCGGGCGAGCTGGACCAGGCGTCCAGCGGGGTGCCCAGGCCGAGCTGGAGCGCCTCGAGCCGGGCGAGCGCCGGCCGGACGGGCGCCACCACGGTCAGCCAGGACTCGTCCAGCGACGGCTCGGTCGCGCCGACCTCCAGACCGGTGTCGGCCACCAGCGCCTCGCGCCGCCAGCTCGCCGTGACCGCGAGCCGACCCTCGGGCAGCGCCAGGTCGGCGATCGCCGCCGCGAGCGTGGGCACACCGTCCGGGCGCTGCTCCTGCTTGCGCGTCTCGTGGTCGGGGAGCGGTGCGGCGAGCTCGCCCACCGAGACGAGGTCGGCCGGCTGCGGCGCCGCGTCCAGCCGCTGCTCGAGCGCCGTCGCGACAGCCGCTGCGAGGTCGGCGGCGGGAGTCGCGTCCTCCGGCGGCGTCCGGCCGAGCAGCGCGGCGTACAGCGCGTCCCGGTCGGCGCGCTCGCTGACCGGGGTCACCCCCCAGGCCAGCGCCCGTCGGAGCAGTCCCGGACGCGTGTCGTCGTCGGCCGCGCGCAGGTCATTGACCAGGCTCCGGCCGGTGACGTGCAGCGCGGTGTAGCGGGCGGCCAGCGCCTGGTAGATCTCGGCGTCGATCCCCTGCTGTGTGGCGACGTCCTGGACCAGGTCGCGGCCGGCTGCGGGCCGATTGCCGAACCCGCTGGCGAGGTGGCGGGTCCGGAGGAGCTCGGCCGGCGAGGCCACCACGGGATCCACCAGGCCGATCAGCCGACGCAGCCGCCGGTGGACCTCGGGCGGGTCCATCGCGTCGGCCTGCTCCGCGGTGAGGCCGAGCGTCGCGAGGTCGGCCCAGGTCTGCGGGTTGCCCCGCGCGTCGGTCAGCACCCACAGCCGCAGGTCGGCCGGCGTCGCCTCCTCGACGACGCTGTCCGGTGGCGCCCCGAGATGCGCGCGGACCAGGTCGGGCACGGTCCCGGTAGGCATCCCGGCCAGGGTCGACGGCATGAACGGCAGGTCCACCGAGTGCACCCGGCCGAGCTCGGCGCCGCCGCCGTCGCGCACCACCCACTCCCGGTTGTGGTCCTCGGTGACGACGGTCTCCGGCAGGTCCAGCCGGCGCCGGACCAGCTCGGCCAGGAACTCCTCGGACAGCGCGAGCGTGTCCGTCGGGGTGAGGCCGAGGTCGGCCAGCGTCACCAGGGCGAACTCGGTGCCGTCCTCCCGGTCGGTGACCCTCCAGGTCCACGCCCCACCGACCGTCTGCTCCAAGAACGCCGCCAGCGACGGGTCCGCGAGCCGGACCGGGCCGGCGTCGAGCGGGACGTCGTCGAGATCGACGTGGGGCACGGTGGCCAGCACCATGCTCTGCACCTGGTAGCCGGACGGCGGCGTACGCAGGAACTCGAAGGTCGGCGGCCGCGAGAACCCCGCAGCGGCCTCCATGGTCTCGGCGGCGCGATCGACCTGCCGGCCGACCAGCTGCATCACGCCGTCGGCCATCAGCAGGTCACCATAGGTGTCGAGCGCGTCGTGCAGCGTCTGCAGCGCCGTGGCCTGGTCGGGGTCCAGCGGGAACTGCGGGTCGCCGGACAGCAGCCCGGCGAGGGCGTCGATGCCGTTGCAGACCTCGTGGGGATCCCGCCGGTCCGGGCGCATGGCGTACGCCGGGCTGGTGCGCAGCTCCTTGACCCGCTGGTGGTCTCCGACGACGTTCTCGACGTGCCGGCCGACGATCTCGTAGACGTGGAAGCCGAGCCGCACCTCCTCGGCGATCTCCTCGGCCAGCCGCGCGGTGCGCGAGCCGATGTCCATCTCCCACGGGTTGCGGCCACCGTCGTTGGCGGCGCCCTCCCTCTCGGAGGAGAGGAACTTGTCGCGCAGGACCACCGCCGCCAGCGTCTGGGAGTACGACGGGGTGTGCAGCCGCCCCGCGGCAGTGGGACCCGGTTCGCCGAGGAACGGGCCGTCGACCCAGCCGTAGGCCCCGAGCCGGTGCTGGTGGCGGCTGCTGGCGCTGTGCGCCTGGAGGCGCTGCCAGGCGAACCCCGTCACCCAGGGGTCGATCCGGTGCGCGGCACTGTCGATGGTGGCTCGCAGCGCCCGCTCGAGCTGCGTGCGGCGGGCGTCGGGGATCGTGATCGTGAAGCGCCGCTCACCGGTGTCGGGGTCTCTGTCGTCGATGCTCCAGTCGGGCTGGTCGAGCTCGTGGGTCAGCGCGCGCGTGGCCTCGACCTGGCCGCGCAGCGCGCGCAGGGCCAGCTCGCCGCCGACCTGGCCCCGCAACCAGTCGGCGTCGATCTGGCAGGCGTGGGTCAGCAACCGGATCAGCAGGCTGTCGGGCAGGGAGCGGAGCTGCCACTCCCCGTCGCGGTCGAGCACCCACCAGGTCGCGAACACCTCGGTCAGGTCCATCGGCCCCTCCGCGTCGAGCAGCAGCGACAGGAACCGGGTCAGCGCCACCCGCCCCGGTTCCTCGCGGTTGCGCTGGCGGCGCAGGGTCCGTGACGGCTGCACCAGCGGGAGCCGGCTCGTGCGGGCGTGGCCGTTGCTGAGGTACGTCGTCGACGGCGACGTCGCGAGCAGGCCCTCGACCCGGCCGTAGAGCCGTCGGGAGAGGTCCTCGAACTCCTGGAGGGCATCGGGACCGAGCTGGTAGGGCAGCACCCAGGCGGAGACGGGCAGGAAGGAACGGTGCGCGAAGCGCCGGCTCGACGCCTCCCGGCTGAGCAGGTCCATGAACCGCTCGCTGCTCGCGCCGACGACGTTGCCGCTGCGTCGCGCGGCGGCGGCCCACTCACCACGCAGCCCGGCCAGCGCCAGCGCGGCACCCTCCTCGACCCGGGCCTGCTCGGGGTCCGTGGTCGCGGGGTCGGTGCGCCACTCCCCCAGCGCGGTCACCGGGAGCAGGCCGTAGGGCTGGTCGCCGACCCGGACCGGCATCAGCGGCCCCTCGGGACAGAAGCGCGAGTCACCCAGCAGGACGGTCGGGTCCTCGGGGTCACGGTGAAGCACGTCACGGATCTCCTCGACCGAGGGCACCACGTCGTCGACCGGGGGAAAGGCCCACTGGTTGATCCGGAAGGCGTCGTCGGTCACCTCCCAGACGTCGGCCAGCCAGTGCCCGAGGAGCGGCGGCCACAGCGCCTGCGCCATCCGCCTGCTGTCCTGGGTGTCGTCGGGGGAACCGGCCCCGGGGAAGGACGGCAGCACCCCGCTGGACCCGGTGAGGTGCTGCTCGATGGTGCGTCCCACCGTGTCGTCGCGGCTGTGGGACAGCCGTGCCCGCGCCACCGAGCGCCAGCCCTCCGCGTCGAGCGCGAGGTCTGCCGCGGGGGCGCCGTGCACGGTGTTGGTCGGGGCGCCCAGCCGGAGCACCCCGAGCTCACCGGCGTCGACCAGGCCACGGAGGTGCTCGTCGGGTGCCTCCTCGCCCAGCCCCACGACGTACACCGCCTCCAGGGACTCCGGGGTCAGGCCAGCGTCCAGCAGCCACTCGCCGCCCAGGCCCACCTCGACCGCCGTGCTCCACGACGCCCACCAGGTCTCGCGCGCACGGTCGGCCTCGTCGGGGAGCGGGATGGTCAGTGCGTCCGGGAGGATGGTGGCGTCGGGATCCATCGGCAGCCGGCCGACCCGGTGGCGCGACGAGTCCGTGGTCACCGCCCAGATCGACAGCTCCTCCGGCAACCCGCCGACCCGGTTGGGCTGCGGCTGGTCCGGCATGGACGCCGGCGGTTCCACCACCAGGTTCTCCCCCTCGATCACCGGCTCGAGCACGCTCACCAGCCAGGCCGCACGCTCGGGGGCGACCTGCCGGCACAGCTGCTGCCAGGCGATGCCGGCGGCCTCCGAGTCGAGCCAGGACGGGTCATAGGCCCCCGGGACACGGGCGGCCTGCCAGAAGGCGCGCACCACGGAGAGCTCCCCGGCGCTGACATGGGCGTCGTCACGGCGTATGGAGGCCTCATCGGGCACCACGCGCAGCGAGAGCTTCCACCGGTCCGGGTCGTCGTTGAACGCCGACCCGGGCGCGTCGAACAGGGTCTCCAGTCGCACCGGCAGCAGCACGCCGACGTCGTCGAAGGGGTGCGGGTCGCCCTCGGCGTCCAGCCACGCCGAGGTCGCCGCGTGCACCAGCTCGGCCAGGATCGCCTCGTCGCCGTCGACAGCCCGGCGGACCTGGTCGAGATAGTCGGCGGGAGGCCGCGCCGCACCGGTCCACAGTCCCTCGACGGCAGCCGCCTGCGCATCGGTCAGCGACGCGCGGACCTGCAGGGCCACCAGGACCGGGTCGGCGTCGACGGCCTCCTTGAGCCCCTCGGTCCGGGCCCACAGCCAGTCCTCCGCCACCGCCTCCAGGGTGTGGTCCGCGACGGTCCAGTCCTCGGCGGTGAGCGCGCCCTGCTCGCGTTCGAGGCGGGCGCGCACCTCGTCGGGAGGCTGGGCGGCGAGCGCCTCGAGGACGCGGGCAACACGCAGGTCGCGGTAGGTCTCGGTGGTCATCCCAGGCCCGCCTGCTTCAGCGCACGGCCGCTGATCGCGACCCTGGTGGGCTGGTCGAGCGCGGTCTGCGCGAGCGTCGCGGCGTTGGTGGGGTCCAGGGGCCCCAGGGCCTCGTCGTTGCGGAAGCGGAGCTCGGCCGGTGGCTCGTCGAGCACCAGCCAGTACTCCTCGAGCGTGCTGGGCCTGACGTCGAAGGTGAAGAAGACCAGCTCGGGGGTCAGGGTCCCCGCGAACACCGGCCCGAAGTGCTTGCGCCCGGCGCGCCAGGCTTCCTCGTCCGGCGTACCTTCGGGCATCTCCAGCTGGGGCGGGTCGGACAGCAGCGCGTCGACGTCGTCGCCCGGGTCGGGCGGGTCGACGTCGTCGCCCGGGTCGGGCCTGACCAGGTAGACCAGCGTGGCCGGGTAGCGGCGGAACAGGTCGCTGCGGAAGGTGAGCACCAGCCGGCTGCCCGATGGGTTGGCCGGATTCGGCTTGATCGTCTGGTGGCTCAGCGCCCCCACCGGGTCATCGGGGGCCTTGGCCCACTCGGCCAGCGGCTCGATGTCGGCCCTGCGCACGTGCTTGGCGTAGTCGACCTGGCCCCAGAACATCCGCAGCGGCGTGCAGGTGCGGGCGACCGCGAGGTCGCGCCACCGCATCTCGCTCATGAACTGGGTGTTGATGCCGACCATGAACGCGTCGACGAACGCGGGGTTGGTCTGCAGCGCGGTGACGGAGTCCTCGTCCAGGGAGTCCGCTCCCGGGAGCAGCCACTCCCGGTCGTACTGCTTGAGCAGGCCCCAGGTCGGGAAGTCCAGCCCGATCGGGTACTCGGTCGGCGCCAGCGTCGTGCAGTCGACGCCGACCAGCCTGCTGCACAGCCGCACCTTGGCCGGCGGTCGTGGCCCGCGCGGGTCGACGGCACCCGAGACCACGCCGGAGATCCCGACGAGGTCGATGGGACGCTGCGTCTCGATCTCCGGGCCGGGCGTGTGGTCCACCAGGTCGTTGCAGGAGAAGCCACGTCGCGGTCGCCTGCCGACCAGCTCCCAGCAGGCACGGGTGGCCATGCAGTGCCGGATCGCGATCCGCAGCAGGTCGTGGAGCTCGAGCCGGGGGCCGTCCTCGGCCAGCACGTGCTCGAGGAAGGCGAACAGCGATCCGCCGACCTCGGCGCCGATCTGCTCCAGGATCTGGCCGCCCTCGCAGGGCAGGCCCCGCTCCTCGAGGCGTGACTGCAACAGCTGCCGCAGCTCGGAGAACAGGGGTTCGGCGAGCTCGCTGCGCAGTCGCTGGGGGTCCTCTCCGTTGCGTACGCCGTCGCGGTACTTCTCGCGGTAGGCGTCGAGGAGCTCGTCGACCTGCGTCATCACCTCGTCCAGCCAGGCGTCATCGAGCTCGAAGAGCTCCTCCACCGGCCGCAGGCCCAGCTGGGCGGCAACCGCGTCGACGTGCGGCACCCCCTCGGGGGCCCGGTCGATCGGCGGTTCCGGCTGGTTGGCCCACGACAGCGCCGCCTTCCGGTCGACGCCCCCGCCTCCCCCATCAGCAAGGTGGCGGGTGGTCGCCGTACGGTCGCGGAGGAGGCGTTGGGCCGCGCTCGAGAACAGGCCCGGCACGAGCGGGCTGGTGCCGGAGGTGACCCGCGAGAGCACCGTGCCGCCACCGGCCGCGGGCAGCCTCGCCGTCATCGGTCCCAGCACCGCCAGCCGGAGGTGCGGGTCCTTCGGCAGCCGGCGGTCCCAGAGCCGGCCGCCCGCGGTGAGCCCGAGCGCGAGCTGACCGATCCGCTGCCCGGCCTCGCGCAGCGCCCCCGCCTGCGCGACCGCGGCGTCCATCAACGCCTCCTGTGCCTCGACCCCCATCCAGACCCCGAGCCCGGCGCTCGCGCGGAACCGCGGGTCGTCGTTGAGGTCGTGCGGCCAGCCCACCTCGGCGGCGTCCGGGTCCGGCAGCCAGGGCCGGCCGTAGTGCGGCAGGCCGATGGTGCCGGCGACCTCGTCGTTGAGAAGGTCGAGGTCGGCCATCACGGCCTCGATCACCTCGGGCTGCACGGTCTCGGGCTGCTGCAGCGAGGTGATCGCTCCCCGGACCTCGAGGGTCGCGTCGACGTCGACGCCGTCCTCGGTCACGCGGCGCCGGTAGTGCAGCCTCGCCTTGCCGACGTCGCGGGCCGGCGGCACCCGCAGCGCGGCGGCGAGCGTCTCGAAGTCGCCTGCCTCCGCGGTCCAGAACCGCCACCAGTGCAGGGCCGGGAGGCTTTCCCGCGCCCCGAACTGACGTTCCCCGGTCGAGGTCCACATGTGCTCGCCGGCGTCGTTGAACGTGGGCACCAGCACCGCGACGTACTCGCGTTGCGGCAGCAGTCCGTCGGCGCCCGGCTCGGTCCCGCGTGGGGAGAGGATCCGCGCGATCGGGCCGGTACCGGCGTCCTGGGTGTGCGCCCAGCGGTGGGAGTCCTCGAGCGGGTGCGCGAGCAGGACGCTGTCCTCGACATGGGTCACCGTGCCCGCCTCGACCCGGATCTCCTCGGCGGTGCCGACCAGCAGTGCCAGCCAGGGAAGCAGCCAGTCCCCGCTGGTGGGGCGCGGGGTGTAGCGCCAGGGCAGGTCGGCGTCCCACAGGTCGAGGTGGACCAGCTTGGTGGTCTCGGCGTCCCGGGCGAAGGCCGCGGGCGCCAGGTGCTTGACCGCACCCGGCTTGAGCCCCCCGATGTCGGCGGCGCCCATCAGGGTGAAGGGTGCGTCGCCCGTGGCCGCCTGTCCGGTCGCCTGGTCGGTGAGCGTCAGGCTCAGCCTGCCGGACAGCCTCGGGCTCGTGCCCTCCCGGACGGCACGGTCGAAGATCTCGTTGCGTTGCCAGCTGGCGAACTGGAGCTCGTCCGCGGCCATCACGCCACGCCCGCGAGGTCGACCGCCGGGACGGCGGTGGCAACGGTGGTGCCGCCGGTCCGTTTCGCGAGCCCGAAGGCCTGTGCCTCGTTGAGCGACTCGGCGTACAGCCCTCCGTCCTGTGCGGAGTGCACGTCGAAGCTCTCCTGCTGCACCGCGACCTTCGGCTCCCCCGGGGCGAGGACCGCACCCTGTCCGCGCTCTCCGAGCAGGCCGGCCAGCGCGGCTCCGACGTAGAGGTTGCCCAGGATGGGCAGCTTCAGCAGCGAGGGCAGCTTCACGAGGTGGAGCTTGATCGGCGCGGAACGCTCGGCGCCGCGGCGTACGGCGAGAGAGCCGACCCGGAGACCGGACTGTTGCTGCACGAAGCGGCTGGTGTTCAGCGCCTCGGAGTCGCCCATCTTCAGGTAGGTGCCGACCCCGAACCAGTCCTGCTCGGGGTGCTCCAGGGAGCCGAGCCCGCTGCTGACCAGCAGGGTGTGCCAGCCCTGGAGGTTCACGCCCTCCACCTTCTCGATCGCCAGGTTGAGTGGAGCCCGCTTCTGCTCCCAGACCAGCTGGCCGACCGGGGAGACCAGCTTGTCGGCGCCGGAGTGCGGCGCGAACACCACCGCGGGGTCCTCGCCCTCCATCCGCAGGTTGTCGGGGCTGATCAGCTCGCCGTGCAGGTGGGCGGGGAGATCGGGGATCGTCACGACCTGCTCGGGCGGGTTGCTGCTCAGCTCGATCGTGACGTTGCCGGAGACCTTGACGAACAGCAGCCGCACGCTGGCCCGCGCCTTGAGCACCAGCGGCCCCGGACCGCTCAGCTCGCCACCGACGTGCACGCTGCACAGCGAGACGCCCGCGACCTCGACGTCGAAGCCGGCGTCGACCTGGGCGACGAAGTAGAACGGCTTGAACTGGATCAGCGCGTCGAAGCCGAACCAGCCGTGCGCGGAGATCGG
This sequence comes from Nocardioides sp. Z30_9, assembly GCF_058215735.1. Taxonomy (NCBI): domain Bacteria; kingdom Bacillati; phylum Actinomycetota; class Actinomycetes; order Propionibacteriales; family Nocardioidaceae; genus Nocardioides; species Nocardioides sp. Z30_9. The sequence goes on along the minus strand of NZ_JBZAJF010000003.1, from coordinate 248,362 downwards.
CCCGATCTCGATGCCTGCCTCGGTGCGGGAGCCGAGCTGGAAGGTGTTGGAGGTGATCGCGAGGTACATCTCCTGCTTGAGCCAGACCGGTCCCAGCGAGACCGAGACCCCGACCCGCGCCACCTTCGGCAGCTCCATCGCTCCGGGGTTGAAGGACGGGTGGAACCCCCCGACGGTGAACAGGAAGTAGCCGTTGTCGCCGTACGCGATGCGCAGGGCCACGCCCCCGGTGATCCGGAAGATCCCCAGGACGTGGGAGTTGATGAGCGCCGCGTCGAAGAAGACCAACGACTTCGTCAGGTCGACCCCACCGACGAAGTCCATCCGCAGGTAGACCAGCGCGAACTCCTCCGAGCCCAGCACGAGCCGGGCCGACCCTGCCAGGAAGATCTTCCGCGGCCCGGGCAGCTCGATGAACACACCGAGGTCCAGCTTGAGGATCGAGGCCCAGTTGAGCTGCAGGGTGGGGCCGACCAGGAAGACGCCGGCCTCGTCGGGGAAGAACCGCGCCATGTCGCCCAGCAGCCTGGGCGCGTTCTTCATCGGGTCGTCGTTGAACAGCACCTCGCCGGCAGCTCCGCTGGCGAGCCGTTCCCGCAGTACGTCGGTGTCGGCCCGGCGGTTGATCCCGACCAGGCCGCCGAACCCGGAGACGGCAAAGCCGAAGCCGAGCTGGACCCCGGGCAGCGGCAGCCGGATCCCGATCAGCACCACGACCGACGGGTCGCCGCCGGGCAGCGCCTTGTAGAGGCCGTAGGCGAACGCGCCGATCCCCAGGATCTTCAGCTGCAGCCCCCCGGCGAACTCGTCGGCGCTGATGATCTTCAGGAAACCGGCGCCCTCGACCGGCCCGGCGTCCAGGCTCAGCCCGATCCCCTGCGGCGGCAGCAGTCCACCGGTGCCGTCGGTCCAGCGCCCGATCCAGGCCCCGGCGCCGTCCATCACCGCGGACAGCGGGCCGAACTCGGCGTTCGCGCTGTAGCGGAACAGCAGCCGGAACAGCAGCCGGCCGTCGTCGACGGTGAGGTCGAGGTGGGTCACCACCTGGTCGAGCTCGACTCCGGCGCCGGCACCACCGACGCGCAGGTCGATCGGCGTCGCGAACTCCATGCTCAGCCCGACCGCACCCGCCTCGGACTGGCCGGTCAGCCCCTGGCCCTGCGCGTAGCTCACCCGTACGTCGGAACGGAACCTCAGCAGGCTGGGGACGTCGAGACCGAAGCTGACGAAGTCCAGGAAGTCGGGCTTGAGGACGAACTCGATCCCCTCGAGCGCCAGCACGACGTCGAACAGCGGACCGCTGGGTCGCAGCCGCAGCCCCACGCGGACCGCCTTCACGGCCAGGTGCGTTCCGGCAAGGTCCCCGACGAGGAGCGCGTTGGCATCGCCCGGCTGCTTGCCGATGAACAGCGCGAGGTCGCCGCGGGGCACGGACATGTCGAGGTGGTCGGCGTCGAACCGGATCCGGTAGTGGTGGTCGCCGGAGTCGCCCGGGGCGAACGTCAGCACCCAGTCACCGCCGAGGTCGACCTGCCTGGTCGCGAACAGCTCGACGTCGGTGAGCAGGAGGTCCACGGCGAAGTCGCGGAGCCGGTCGAAGGCGTCCGGGCCCTCGACGGTGATCGCCCCGTCGGCGCCGTCCGGGACGGGCGGCGCGGGGAGCTCGTCGATCCTGAACGGGTCGGGCACCGGCAGCGGCAGCTTGACCGGCGAGTTGACCAGGCGGCGCACCAGCGCGAGCAGCTCGTCGGAGCTCACCCCGGGCACACCGTCGAGGGGCAGGCCGGCGAAGCCCTGCTGGCGGTACTCCAGCGCCAGCAGCGTCTTCGGGGACGTGATCAGCAGCAGCACCAGCACCTGGAGCGCCTTCACGTCGTCGAGCTTCTGCACCTTGCCCAGCAGCAGCGTCAGCGCAGCGTCGCCTGGCTGGGAGAGCAGGTCGTCGAGCCTGTCCCTGCGGATCCGGAACGCGGCCGGCGTCGCGCCTTCCCACTCGATCTCGACGACACCGACCAGCGTGAGGGCCTCGGCCAACCGAGGGAAGCTCATCTGCACGGCGCGGACGACCAGGGTCTCGCGGAGGCGCTCGTCGGAGATCAGCGCACGAAGCTGGTTGACCCACCGGTCGATGCCCGCGCCGCTCGGGTCGACGCTGACCGCCATCAGCTCTTCGATCCGGGGGCCGAGTGTGGCGATCAGGGGCGGTGGCGGTGGGTCACCCTCGAGGCTGCTCCTGAGCAGGCCCGTGACCGACTGGAGGATATTGGCCAATTGCCTCCACCCTTGCCCTCGGATCGAGCATTCCCCGTCGGCTCACCGCGCGGTGCAGCACCGCCGGATGTCGTGTCCCTCATGAGGACTATCGACCTGCGGCGTGCACCGCGCAAGCCCCGGTAGCCAGGAAGGGCCCGGGCAGCGGTTCCGCTCAGGTGGCCGCGGCCACCAGGCTCGCCACCAGCACCAGGGGCAGCGAGACGATCGCACCGAGCGACGTCGCCAGGGTCAGGGTCTTCAGACTGCCCTTGGTGGAGAGGTCGAGCAGGGTGGTGAACATCCAGAAGAAGTTGCTGTTCACGTGCAGCGCGAACATGGCCCCGGAGGCGATCGCGAGGGCGATGACGACGGGGTCCACCCCGAGCGAGCCGACGACCGGGGAGATGATGCCCGCCGCGGTGATGGCGCCGACCGAGACCGATCCGATCGCGAAGTGAAGCACCGCCGCGATGGCCCAGGCCAGCAGGATGCTGATGATCACCGGCGCGTTCTCGTCCGCGGCGAACAGGTCCTCGAGCCGGGCGCCCATGCCGCTCCCGGCGATGACCGCGCCGAGCGATCCGCCCACTCCGGTGACGAGGAGGATCTCGCCGGTGGTGTGGAAGCCGGCCGTGAGGACCTTGCCGACACCGTCCGCGCCCACGGACGGGCGCACCATGAAGAACGCGATCAGCAGCCCGAGGAACAAGGCGATGTTGGCATCACCCAGGAACGTGATCACCGGGTTGGATCCCCCCGCCAGGTTCACGATCGCCCCGGTCGCGATCAGCACCAACGGCACCAGGATCGGCAGCAGACGCACGCCCAGCGGCAACCGGGCGGCCCTCTCGGCCAGCGGGACCCGGTCCGTCTCGTCGACGGGACGCCCGTCCTCGACGACCACGTCCGGGTCGAAGTCGGTCTTGTCGTTCCACAGCCCGCGGCCCAGCAGCACCCGGAACAGGAGCGTCGTGATCAACGCTGTGAGCAGCCCGATCGGCAGCCCGTAGAGCAGGTAGGTGCCGAGCGGGACGTCCATCAGGCCGGCGATCGCGACCGCCGCGAGGCCGGGCACCACGAAGACGTAGCCGGAGAAGATGCCGACGCCCATGGCACCGGCCAGCCACGGCAGGCCGTGCCTGCGGTCCACGGCCGGCGCGGACTCCTTGGCCATCGGCGCAGCGAGGACGACCTGCACGTCGACGTAGATCGAGGGGAAGATCACCGCCAGCGTGCCGGCCATGGCGTACGGCAGGCGGCGGCCCACCCGACGGGCGAGGATGTCCACCAGGTCGCGGAAGGTGCCCATGGCGTGCAGGAGCGCCCCAATGAGCACGCCGAAACCGATCAGCAGGCCGACCTCGGCCATGATCTCACCGAACCCGCCGGTGATCGCGGTGACCGTGCCCTCGGCGCCCTGGGTGGTGGCCAGCCCCAGGTAGACGCACGCCAGCAGCAGCGAGATCACCGGGTCGACCTTGAACCTGATGATCAGCACGATGGCGGCGAGGATCGCGATCGCGGAGTGCAAGATCTCCATGGACGGCTCCGTCTGTGGCAGGTGTGACGGACCCCACGCTAGGGGACGCGCTGCCTGTTCGGCAGGACTCCGCGCCTAGCGTCGCCCCACGCGCAGCGACACCGACAGCACCCATGGGGATGTCAGGCCCGGTCAGGCCGGTCGGGTAGGTCAGACCCGGTCAGGCGTGGTCGTCCGAGGGCACCTCGGCGGGCTGCACCGACCAGCTCGGCGGCTTGTCCCGGCCGGCCTCCTCCTCGCGCTCTGCGTCCGCCGAGGTTTGCTGGACCTTGTCCGCCGCGTGGTGGACCGGCGCGTAGACGGTGTAGAGCCGCATCGGCACGTCACCGATGTTGGTCACGTTGTGCCAGGTGCCGGCGGGGACCATGATCGCCCAGCCGTCCTCGACCTCGCGCTCGAAGTCCAGCTGGTCCTTGGCCGGCCCCATCTGCACGCGACCGCGGCCGGCGTCGAGCCGCAGGAACTGGTCGGTCGCCGGGTGGGTCTCAAGGCCGATGTCCTCGCCGACAGGGATCGACATCAGGGTCACCTGGAGGTACTTCCCCGACCAGGCGACGTCTCGGTAGTTCTCGTTCTGCCGCGTGGCGGTCTCGAGGTCGAAGCTCTGCGGGTCGGGTCCGATGTCCTTCATGGTCACGTCGCTCTCCTGGTCGCTGTCCTGCCCTGCCTGATGTCCTGCGCTGCTGGTCTCTCCACACTCCCAGACGCGCACGGCGCAGCCAATGGCATGACTGCGGCTCCCCACCCGGCCCAGCTCAGTTGATCGTGATCGTCGGGACCTGCTGGAACCCGCTGAGCAGGCGGTACTGGCGTCCGACGGTGTCGAGGTACCGCTGGGTCGGGTCGAGTCCCCGGTCCCAGGCGCGCTTCCAGCTCGCGGCGCAGCCGGCGGCGCCGCCCGTCGTACGCGACAGCTCGGCGGCGAGGTCCTCCTGGAACGCGTCGGCATCCCGCGCGTAGGTGTCCGCGAACCGGTAGGCGCTGGAGGTGCACGACGCCAGCGCCACCCGGGCCGGGGTCTCCTTGCGGCGCAGCGCGGCGGCCCACACCTCCTGGCTGTAGGAGCGGACCCGGTCCACGCCCTCGGCCTGTGTCTCCCAGGCGACCGTGTAGGCCTTGTTCAGCGACCACGAGACCTTGTCCGACGCGCTGGAGAGCAGCACCACGTCCTCGGGCAGCAGCAGCAGCGGACCGTCGAAGGTCTCCCGGAACACCACGGACTCCAGCGACCAGTCCAGCCACCGGGCCCTGCCTCCCCCGTCCTGCAGCGTCCAAACGTCGCCCCCGACGTTGTGCAGCCACACCGACCCCGGTTGCTGCTCACTGGTGCAGGCGACGACGCCGACCAGGTAGTCCCGCTGGTCCCCGGCCGTCGTGGTGACCGCCTGCGGCTTCGGGTACGCCGGGTTGATGCAGTCCGCACGCGCCGGCGACCAGGTCGTCGCTCCCGCCGCGTCGGTCTCGCGCGTGGAGCCCCCGGCGGCCTCCTTGCCGCTGTCGTCGCTGCCGCAGGCCGCGAGCAGTCCGAGGCAGCACACCAGGGCGACCGCGAAGGTCCAGAGCCGGGCGGGCACGGCCTGCATGGCATTCCTCCGTCGCGATGGTTCGGGCGTTGATCGACTCCTCTGCAACGTCCCACGCTGCCTCGACGCCCTCAAATCCGGGGTGGCGCGGTCTAGGGGACCCAGCGGTCGCGGGCACCCCCCGGGACCCGCCCCGGGCACTCCGCACACGTGTGTAACCCACTGTTGCACTAGAATCGCAGCATGACTGACACGCGCAGCTCGACCCGGCAGCCGGCAGCTGTCCGTCGTCGCGCCCGCGAGCGGGAGATCCTCGCCGCCACCCGGCAGCTCTTCGACGAGACCGGCGTCCGTGACGCCCAGATCGAGGACATCGCCCGCGCGGTCGGGGTGAACCGGGCGATCATCTACCGCCACTTCAGCGGCAAGGAGGAGCTCTTCGCGCTCACCCTGGTCAGCTACCTCGAGGACCTCGAGACCAGGCTGAAGGCCGCGGCCGCGCGCGAGGACACTCCGATGGCGCGACTGGTCGCGGTCACGGAGGAGTTCGTCGACTTCGGCCTGGAGTTCCCCGCGTTCGTGGACTGCGCACAGACGCTGATGCGTCGCCCCGGTCCCGAGCTGCTCGAGGAGATCAGCGAGAGCTCGCTGTTCCGGCTCGGCCGCGGCATCTCCACCTGCCTGACCCAGCTCAGCGACGTACTCGACGCAGGAACCGCCTCGGGCGAGTTCTCCGTCGGTGACTCCACGCTGCTGGCGAACCACATGTACGCCAGCGCCCTCGGCGCCCTCCAGCTCGCCCGCGTCGGCATGCTCGTCAAGGAGTCCGCCCCCGGCATCCCCGCGATCTCCCCCGTCTCAGCAGCAGAGGTACGCCGCCTCGTGGTCGCCACCGCCCGAGCCCTGGCAACAAACCCGAACTGACAGCTCGACGGGCCCCACCCAGAACCGCCGAGCCGTCGCATCTGAAAGAGCCGTGCTCTTTCAGATGCGACGTCTCGGCGGGTTTCTGGGTTTCAGATGCGACGTCTCGGCGGAAGCGGGCCCGGGATCAGCTGGGTCTACTTCTCCAGGATCGCGGTGACGCCCTGGCCGCCGGCGGCGCAGATGGAGATCAGGCCGCGGCCCGAGCCCTTCTCGTCGAGCAGCTTGGCCAGGTTGGCGACGATGCGGCCGCCGGTCGCGGCGAACGGGTGGCCCGCGGCGAGCGAGGAGCCGTTCACGTTGAGCTTCGAGCGGTCGATCGAGCCCAGGGTGTCGTCGAGGCCGAGGCGCTCCTTGCAGAACACCGGGTCCTCCCACGCCTTGAGGGTGGAGAGCACCTGGGAGGCGAATGCCTCGTGGATCTCGTAGAAGTCGAAGTCCTGAAGGGAGAGGCCGTTGCGCTCGAGCAGCCGCGGCACGGCGTACGCCGGGGCCATCAGCAGACCCTCGCCGCCATGGACGAAGTCCACCGCTGCGGTCTCGGCGTCGACGAAGTACGCCAGCACCTTCAGTCCGTGCTCCTCGGCCCACTCGTCGGTGGCGAGCAGGACCGCGGACGCACCGTCGGTCAGCGGGGTGGAGTTCGCGGCGGTCATCGTCGCGGCCTCGCCCTTGCCGAAGACCGGCTTGAGCTTGGCGAGCTTCTCGACGGTGGAGTCGGGGCGCAGGTTCTGGTCGCGCTCGAGCCCGTTGAACGGCGTGATCAGGTCGTCCTGGAAACCGCGCTCGTAGGACGCGGCGAGGTTCTGGTGGGAGGCCACGGTCAGCTCGTCCTGGGCCTCACGGGTGATCTGCCACTCCAGGGCGGTGAGCGCGGCGTGCTCGCCCATCGAGAGCTTGGTGCGGGGCTCACCGTTCTGCGGGATCGACGGCACGATGTCGGCGGGCCGGATCTTGGCCAGCGCCGCCAGCCGCTGCCCGGCGGTCTTGGAGCGGTTCACCTCGAGCAGGATCTTGCGCAGCCGCTCACCGACGGCGATGGGGGCGTCGGAGGTGGTGTCCGAGCCGCCGGCGATGCCCGCGTCGATCTGGCCGAGGGCGATCTTGTTGGCCACGTAGACGGCGGCCTGGAGGCCGGTGCCACAGGCCTGCTGGAGGTCGGTGGCCGGGGTTTCGGCGGCGAGCTTGGAGCCGAGGACGGACTCACGGGTGAGGTTGAAGTCGCGGCTGTGCTTGAGCACGGCGCCGGCCACGACCTCACCGAGGCGCTGGCCCTCGAGGCCGAATCGGGCGACGAGCCCGTCGATCGCGGCGGTCAGCATCTCCTGGTTGGAGGCGGTGGCGTAGGCGGTGTTCGACCGGGCGAACGGGATCCGGTTGCCGCCCAGGACGGCGACGCGGCGGGTGTTGGGCTGCATGGGCTGAAGGCTCCTTGGTCGGGTGGCGCGGCCCCCATCCTCCCGCGAGAGCGTGGGAAAATAAACGGGGTGAGTGCCAAGTCACCTTATCTGGACACTCAGTTACACCGCTCGTTACATTCGTGCTGTACCCGCGAGTAGCGTCCGCGTGTCCAGACCGTGAAATCAGCAGACCAGAGGATCAGAGATGACCGACCGTTACCAGTCCTTCACTGCCAGCCCGGTGGGCAAGCTGTTCGTCAAGAACCTCGGCCTGCCGAACCCGACGCCGCTGGAGCGCTGGTCGCAGGGCGCCCCGGTCGTGAACGGCACCGTGGTCACCGGCGGCGACGGCCGCCTGGGCAAGTCCCTGGTCCAGGCCCTCGACAACCTCGGCGTCACCAGCGTGAGCGTCGGCGCGGATGGCGAGAACTACAAGGGCCTCGTCTTCGACGCCACCGGCATCACCAGCTCGGGCGAACTGATCGCCCTCGAGCAGTTCTTCACCCCGCTGATGCGCAGCCTGACCTCCAACGCGCGGGTCCTCGTCCTGGGCACCGTCCCCGAGCTCGTCGAGGACAAGGCGGAGCGGGTGGCACAGCGCGCCCTGGAGGGCTTCACCCGCTCCCTCGGCAAGGAGATCGGCAAGGGCAGCACCGTCAACCTGGTGTACGTCGCTCCCGGGGCCGAGGACACCATCGAGTCCACCCTGTCTTTCTTCCTCTCCCCCAAGAGCGCCTACGTCTCGGGCCAGGTCGCCCGCCTCGGCGCCACCGGCACCTCCGAGGCCGCCCCCGTCGCGGACCCCGAGAAGCCGCTGGCCGGCAAGGTGGCCATCGTCACCGGCGCCTCGCGTGGCATCGGCGAGCAGATCGCCCGGGTGCTGCACCGCGACGGCGCCACGGTCCTCGGGATCGACGTACCCCAGGCCGCCAGCGAGCTCCAGGCGCTGATGCGCGAGCTCAACGGTGACCACCTGGTCCTCGACATCACCGGCAAGGACGCCCCGCAGCGGATCGCCCAGCACGTGAAGAACAAGTTCGGGCAGGTGCACGGCGTGGTGCACAACGCCGGCATCACCCGCGACAAGAAGCTCGCCAACATGGCCGAGGACCGCTGGAGCTCGGTGATCGCGGTGAACCTCACCGCCCCCGAGCGGATCACCCGCGAGCTGCTCGACCAGGGCCTGATCGCTGACAACGGCCGGATCGTCGGCGTCTCCTCCATCGCCGGCATCGCGGGCAACGTGGGACAGACCAACTACGCGGCCTCCAAGGCCGGGGTGATCGGCCTGGTCGACGCGCTGTCGGAGGACCTCGACAACGGCATCACGATCAACGCCGTGGCACCGGGGTTCATCATCACGCAGATGACCGCCGCGGTCCCGTTCGCTACCCGCGAGGTCGGCCAGCGGATGAACGCGATGAGCCAGGGCGGCCTGCCGGTCGACGTGGCCGAGGCGATCGCGTGGTACCTCTCCCCCGGCTCCACCGCCGTCAACGGCAACGTCGTCCGCGTCTGCGGCCAGATGATGCTGGGCGCGTGAGTCGATGACCGAGCGCACCGTCGAGGGGCAGCCGAGCTCGCTGCCCACCATGCTCAAGGCGGCCCTGCCCGTCGTACCCGGCGTCAACCTGCTCCCCGGCGTGCGCAAGTCCGGCAGCTCGCTTCCCGACCTGACGCTGCACCGCAAGGACGTGTCGATCGACCCGGCGCACGTCGCGGCGTACGCCGACGTGTGCGGCTTCGAGCCGAGCCAGAGCCTGCCGTTCACCTACCCGCACATGCTGGCGTTCCCGCTGCACATGGGGATCATGACCGACGCCTCGTTCCCGTTCCCCGCGATCGGCACGGTGCACGTCGCCAACTCGATCACCCGTCACCGTGAGATCGCCCCGTCCGAGAAGCTGGACGTCTCCGCCACGGCGGTCAACCTGAGGCCGCACGCGAAGGGCCGGGTCTTCGACCTGGTCACCACGGTGCGCTCCGGCGGCGAGACCGTGTGGGAGTCGACGTCGACGTACCTCCGGGTCGGCGGCGGCGACAAGGACGTGCGTCCCGAGAGCGAGCCGTTCGACGTCGTGCCCGGCACCGGCTTGGTGTGGCGGCTGCCCGGCGACCTGGGCCGGCGTTACGCCTCGGTCTCCGGCGACCACAACCCGATCCACCTCTACCCCCTCACCGCGAAGGCGTTCGGGTTCAAGCGGCAGATCGCGCACGGCATGTGGACCAAGGCGCGCTCGGTGGCCGCGATGGCCAACCGCCTCCCCGCGGCGGGATGCGTCGAGGTGGAGTTCAAGAAGCCGGTCTTCCTGCCCGGGAAGGTCGCCTTCGGCTCCCGCACTGTCGAGGACGGGCTGGACTTCTCGCTCACCCGCCCCGGCGACGGCAAGCCCCACCTGGTCGGTCGCGCCCGCAAGCTGTGACCGCGGCGGGCGGCCCCCACGCAATTGCTGGGAAATGACATCCGATCTCGCGAGAACACTGCCCTTTGCCAGCAATTGCGGGGACTCAGTACGGCGGTGCACCGCTTCCGGCGTACGGGTAGCCGCCCGGGAACTGAGACAGGACCGGCTGCTTGGGAGACGGGCCGTACTTGTTGGGGCCCGGGTTGGAGTCGATGCAGAGCATCACGATCTGTACGACGACCGCGACGAGGGTCAGCAGGAACCCGCCCACCGCGAGCGCGATCAGGGCGAAGTCGAGGCCATCGAGCCCGGAGCTGAACGGCACGACGAAGACCACGACCACCACTGCCGCGGCCGTGAAGAGCATCGGGACCACGGGCAGCAGGATCCACCAGCCGCTGCGACCGGTGTCGTGCAGGCGCCGAGCCCCGGCCGAGAACGTGGGCACCAGCAACGCGAGGGTGGCGAGCGTGTTCACGATGCCGACCTCGTTGTCGATGGCCAGCTCCAGGACCGCGTCGACGATGGTCGTCGCGATGCTCACCAGGACCGTGAACAGGTAGAACCACCAGTACTCCGACCTCCGGGCGCGCCCGGAGAAGGTGGCGTACTTGCCCAGGACCGAGCGGACGGACTCTGAGAAGTTCATCGGCGTGCTTCCTGGGGGGCGGACGGCGGCGAGGCTCGCCCATTGTGGGTGCGATCCCCTCCCCGGGGGCCCGATTGCGCATACGCGCGGACACAAGTTCGCGATGGCGGAGGTGTTCACGCTCAGTCAGCCCCTGCGGCGCCGACTTGTGTCCGCGCGTCTGCGAGCTCCGGCCCGGACTCTAGGCCTGGGGGTGGTGCCGGATCAGGCCCTCCTGGGCCACGCTGGCGACGAGCTGGCCGTCCTGGGAGAAGACCCGGGCGAGGATGAGGCCGCGGCCGCCGGAGGCTGACGGGGAGGCCTGGTCGTAGAGCCACCACTCGTCGGCGCGGAAGGGGCGGTGGAACCAGATCGAGTGGTCCAGCGACGCGGCCTGCATCCCGGGCGACTCGATGTAGAGGTCGTGCGGCACCAGCGCCGCGGGCAGCAGGGTCATGTCGCTGGCGTAGGTGAACGCGCCGAGCTGGGTGACCGGGTCGTCGGGGAGGGCGCCGCTGACCCGGATCCACCACTGCGAGCGGCCGGGCCGCTCGGTCGGGTCCAGGCTGCCGCCGGGGCGCGAGTCCGCGACCGGTCGTACGTCGAGCGCCTGCCACTCGCGCAGCCACTCCTCGGTGTAGCGGCTGCCCTGCGCGATACGCGGAGAGCACTCCTCCGGCGAGGGCACCTCCGGCATCGTGTCCTGGTGCTCGAGGCCGGTCTCGGGCACCTGGAAGTTCGCGGTCAGGAAGAAGATCGCCCGGCCGTGCTGGCGCGCGGCGACCCGCCTGGTGCAGAACGAGCGCCCGTCGCGGATCTCCTCGACGTCGTAGATGATCGGCACCTTGGTGTCACCGGGCCGCAAGAAATAGGAGTGCATCGAGTGGCACGCGAAGGTCGCGGGCACCGTGCGCACCGCAGCCACCAGGGACTGGGCGAGCACCTGGCCGCCGAAGACCCGCTGCATCATCGTGTCCGGCTGCCGCCCGCGGAACAGATTGTCCTCGATGGCCTCGAGGTCGAGCAGCTCCACCAGCTCCTGGACGGAGGAGGGCACGCCTCAGTCCTCCGGCTCTTCGAGCTTGGCCAGGAACTGCTCGAACTGCGCGCCGATCTCCTCGCCGCTGGGCAGCGTCTCGTCCTCGGCGAGCAGGTTGGCGGCCTGCTGGTGGAACGCGTCGTACTGCTGCTCGAGGCCGCTGACCACCTCGCGCACGTCGTCGGAGTCGGCGATCTGGGTGGCGATCTCCACCTGGCGGGCGTCGCCCGCCTCCTTGAGCGTGTCGTGGTCCCACTGCAGCCCGGTGACGTCCTCGAGGGCCTCGAGGAGCGCGACGGCGGCGTGCGGGTACTCGAACTGCGCGACGTAGTGCGGGATGTGCGCCACGAAGCCCATCGCGTCGTGCCCCCACTCCCCCAGCCGCACCTCGAGCAGGGACTGCGCGCTGGCGGGGACGCGGACGTCGCCCTTCCAGACGTTCTCCTGCACGAGCAGCCGCTTCGAGGTCGCGTGGTTGGTCAGCTGCACCGGCCGGGTGTGCGGCACCGCCATCGGCACCGACCCCAGCGAGACCACGAGCCGCACCTCGAAGTGCTCCACCACAGCTCGTACGGCGCGGGTGAAGGCCTCCCAGCGGATGTCGGGCTCCGGGCCGCTCAGCAGCAGGTACGGCGTGCCGAGCCTGTCCTCCGAGAGCCGGACGACCAGGCGGGGCGCCTCGTAGTCGGTGTAGTGGTCCTCGAGGAAGGTCAGCGGCGGACGTCGCGCACGGTAGTCGTAGAACTCGTCGACCTCGAAGCTCGCCACCACCCGACCGGGCTCCTCCCCGCTCAGGTGGGCCTGCGCGAGCGCGGAGGCGTTGCCGGCGTCCAGGAACCCCTCGAGCGAGACGACCAGGACAGGACCGTGGGCGCGTCCCTCGAGCTCGGGGACCTCGTCGACGATGTGCACGAACCGGGCCTCGGGCACGTGACTCCTCTGGTGGTTGCGGATGAAGCGTGGAAAACCGGCCCTCGAGACGTGCGACCGGTGGTCGGTTGACCACCCTAGACCGCCCCGGGCTCAGTCCCCGGGGCTGCCCTGCCGCGAGTAGTCCACCGCCTCGTCGCCCGACGCCCTCCCGACCATGCTGTGCCGGTAGCCGTAGAGGAAGTAGATCAGGAAGCCGACCAGCATCCAGACGGCGAACCGCAGCCACGTCTCGATGCTGAGGTTGAGCATCAGGTAGAGGCAGACCACCGCCGCCAGGATCGGCAGGAACGGGCTCCACGGCACCTTGAAGGCCCGCTCGAGGTCGGGGCGGCTCTTGCGCAGGATCGGCACGGCCAGCGAGACCAGCGCGAACGCGCTCAGCGTGCCGATGTTCACCATCTCCTCCAGCTTGCCGATGGGGGTCATCGAGGCGACGATCGCCACGATCACGCCGATGACGATCGTGATGTTGATCGGGGTGCCGGTCTTCTTGTTCACGTGCGCGAATTGCCTCGGCAGCAGCCCGTCGCGGCTCATCGCGAACAGGACGCGCACCGCGCCGATCATCAACGTCATCACCACGGTGGTCAGGCCCGCGACGGCCCCGGCGGCGATCAGGGTGGCGAACCCGTCCTTGCCCTGGTCCCGGAACGCACTCGCGAGCGCGGCCTCGGTGTCGATCTTGTCGTAGCGGATCATCCCGGTGATCACCAGCGCGACCGCGATGTAGAGAATCGTGCAGATCGCCAGCGAGCCGATGATGCCGCGCGGCAGGTCCTTCTGCGGGTTGCGCGCCTCCTCAGCCGTGGTGGCCACCACGTCGAAGCCGATGTAGGCGAAGAACACGATCGAGGCCCCCGAGACGATGCCGAGCACGCCATAGGTCTGCGCCTCGAACCCGAAGATCCACTGGAACAGCGGCTGGGTGAGGCCGGTCGACCCTTCCACGGGTCCGGCGGACGGGGGGACGAACGGCGTGTAGTTGGCGCCCTTGACGTAGAACAGGCCCGCCACGATCACGAACAGCACGATGAACAGCTTCACCGCCACCAGCACCAGGTTGACCCGCAGCGACTCCTTGATCCCCACGGCGATCAGCGCGGTCAGGATCGCCACCATCAGGAACGCGGCCAGGTTGAAGTGCCCGAACGACGCGGTGGTGGACGGGCCCAGGCTGTCGGGCCAGCCCACGCCGATCTCTTCCATGAACGTCACGAAGTAGGTGCTCCACCCCTGCGCCACCACCGACGCGCCGAGCATCAGCTCGAGGATCAGGTCCCAGCCGATGATCCAGGCGACCAGCTCCCCCAGCGTGGCGTAGGAGAAGGTGTACGCCGACCCGCTGACCGGCACCGTGGAGGCGAACTCCGCGTAGCACAGCGCCGCGAAGCCGCAGCAGATCGCGGCGATGGCGAAGGAGAACACCACGGCCGGTCCCGCGAACTCGGCCGCGGCCTTCCCGGTCAGGGTGAAGATGCCCGCGCCGATGATCACGCCGATGCCGAAGACCATCAGGTCGAGGGACGTCAGGTTCTTCTTCAGCTTGAAGTCCGGGTCCTCGGTGTCGCCCAGGGACTGTTCCACCGACTTGGTGCGCAAGACATCCATGCCGGAAACGCTACTGCCGCGCATGCTCGCTGGCGACGAACCCGACGAAACGACCTACCGGCAGGATGGGCCCGTGACCAGCGCCGACTCCGAGCTCGTGCAGACGGTGCGTACCCTGCTGGCCGCCTCGGGCGACCCCGAGCGGGCAGTGGCGATGCGTGCCTACATGAAGTCCGCGATGCCCTACCGCGGCATCTCCGCGCCGCGGCTGCGGGCGCTGCTCCGCCCGGTGCTCGACGCCCACCCGCTCCCGGACGAGGAGACCTGGCGCGGGACCGTCCTCGAGCTGTGGAACGGGGCTGCGTTCCGCGAGGAGCGCTACGCCGCGATCGCCCTGGCCCGGCACCGGCTCCACCGTGACCACCGACAGCCGCGCACGCTGGAGCTCTACGAGCACCTGGTCCGTACCGGAGCGTGGTGGGACTTCGTCGACGAGATCGCCGGGCACCTCGTCCGGGACCTGCTGCTGGCCGATCGCGAGGAGGTCGAGCCGGTGGTCCGCGGCTGGGCGCGCTCCGACGACCTCTGGGTACGCCGCACGGCGATCCTCTCCCAGCTCGGCACCGGGGAGCGCTGCGACCACGACCTGCTCGGCTTCACGATCACCGAGAACCTCGACGGCTCGACGCGGACCACGCCGCCGCTGTCGCCGTACGGCCGGGAGTTCTTCATCCGCAAGGCCATCGGCTGGGCGCTGCGCGACCAGGCCCGGACCGACCCCGAGTGGGTGCTGCGGTTCGTCTCCGAGCACGAGGCCGGGCTCTCCGGCCTGTCCCGGCGCGAGGCGCTCAAGCACCTCGGGGCTCCCCATGACGGCCCGTTGAAGCCTCAGCCGTAGAGCTCGCGGATCCGCGCCGCGGCGCGACGCGCCAGCTCCCGTGAGTCGATGCCCAGGACCTGGGCCAGCACCCGGTCCTGCGCGAGGTCGGGGGTGCCCTCTCCCCCGTTGTGCATCGCGTCGACCAGCTCCCACAGCCTGGCCTCCCCGAAGGTCTCGGCCACGTAGTCGCACGCCATCCAGCTCAGCGCGTAGTGCCACTCCTGGTCGGTGTCGTTGAACGTCTTCGAGAGCGGCAGCGCGTGGTCCGCGGCCTGGGCGCGGGACAGCGCCGAGGTCGGGATCACCCGGTCGCGCTGCCGGATCTCGCGCGCACCGAGGTACTCCGCGACCCCCTCGGAGACCCACGCGGGCGCCCCGTCATCGCGGACGCCGATCGCCACGTGGCTCAGCTCGTGCCTGGTGATCCGCCCCAGGAACAGCTCCCCGGCACTCACCGAGCTGGGCATCACCAGCATCCGGGTGGAGGCCACCTGCGAGCCGTCCCGGCCGGCGTACGTCGGGAAGGTGAGCGCCCCGAGGTGGTCCAGGGACCCGCCCGGGACGTCGGTGAACGTGGCCAGCACCTGCGGGACCTGGACGCTGTAGACGACCACGCTGCCCGGCCACGAGAACGGCAGCGCGCCGCGCACCTGCTCGATCCCGGCGCGTACGGCGGCCATCACCGGGCCCGCCGAGCCTCGGGTCCCCTCGTCGAAGATGCCGAGCACCCCCGGCTCCCGGCGCACGCTGATCGCGGTCAGGTCCCAGGGAGCGGGGGTCCCCACGTGGAGGTGCTTTCCGTCCGCGCCCTGCTCCGAGACGATCACCGGCCGACCGTTGCGGAAGGAGAAGGCGAAGCCGACCGTGCGCTGCACCGGCACGGCGTCGAAGCCCTCGAGCTGGGTGGTCAGCTGCACCTGCGGGACGCGCACGTCGGCACCCCACCCCGGGGCGAGCGCGACGTCCTCCCACTGGCGGTCCAGGACCCGGTAGGCGAAGGCCTTCAGCGGCAGCTGCACCAGGTTGCGGAAGTACTGGCGCTGGCGGGCGACCAGCTCCTTGTCGCTGCGGTCCACCCGCCGCAGGAACAGGTCGAGATCTCGCTCGCGGACCGCCCGGGCCCGCTGGTTCAGGACCCGCTGCTCGCGGATCCTGGCCTGTTCCGCGGTGAGGCCCCCGACGCCCTGCTCGCTCGCCGGCGGCAGCTCCTCGGTGTCCGCGCCACCGCAGCCGGCCAGGCCGAGCAGCAGCACGACCGTGAACGAGGCGGCGAGGCTCCTGGGTCGCCCGGTCCCCCGGGCTGCGTCCCGGCTGCTACTCGGCGGAGTCCCCCGGGCGGACACGGTCGAGATCGGCGCCGCCCCCGGTGTCGTCCTGGGCGGTGACCTCCTCCACGATGCCGCGCGCGATCGCCTGGGCGGTGAGCCCGATGCGCTCGAGGATCGCGTCGCGCTTGGCATGGTCGAGGAACTCCTGTGGGATGCCGTACTGACGGTAGGGAGTATCCACCTGCTCGTCGTTGAGCAGCTGCAGCAACGTCGAGCCGCATCCGCCGACCCTGCCGTTGTCCTCAACGCAGACCACCAGTCGATGGTCACGCGCGAGGTCCACGATCGCGGGATCCCAGGGCTTGACCCAGCGCGGATCGACCACGGTCACGCCGATCCCCTGGTCGGCCAGCCGGGCCGCGACGTCGACCGACACGGCCGCCATCGAGCCGATGCCGACGATGAGCACGTCGCGTGCGCCGTCGCGCACCAGCACGTCCATGCCGCCGACCCGGTCCACCGCCTCGATGTCCGCCGGCGGCGGGCCCTTCGGGAGCCGCAGCACCGTGGGGGCGTCGTCGACCGCAACGCACTCGCGCAGCAGCTCGCCGGCCCTGGCCCCGTCACGCGGGGCACACATCCGCAGCCGCGGCACCACCTGGAGGATGGACATGTCCCACATGCCGTTGTGGCTGGCGCCGTCGTCCCCGGTGACCCCGGCGCGGTCCAGCACGAAGGTGACGCCGCACTCGTGCAGGGCCACGTCCATCAGCACCTGGTCGAAGGCGCGGTTCAGGAAGGTGGCGTAGATCGCCACCACCGGGTGCAGCCCGCCCATGGCCAGCCCCGCCGCGCTGGTCACGGCGTGCTGCTCGGCGATGCCGACGTCGAAGGTGCGCTCGGGGTACGCCGCAGCGAACCGGTCGAGCCCCACCGGGTAGAGCATCGCCGCGGTGATCGCCACGAGGTCCTGGCGCTCGGCGCCGAGGGCGACCATCTCCTCGGAGAAGAAGTCGGTCCAGATCCGTCCCTTGGGACTGCCGACCCCGGTGAGCACGTCGAACGGGCCGATCTGGTGGAACTGGTCGGCCTCGTGACGCTCGGCCGGGTCGTAGCCGAAGCCCTTGCGGGTCATCACGTGCACGATCACCGGGCCGCCGTACTTCTTGGCCTGGGTGAGGGCGTGCTCGAGCGCGTCGAGGTCATGGCCGTCGATGGGGCCGACGTACTTCAGGCCGAGGTCCTCGAAGAGGCCCTGCGGCGCAAGCGCGTCCTTCATCCCCTTCTTCATCGCGTGCAGGGCGTCGTAGACGGCCGGACCGACGCCGCGCACCCCGTTGAGCCGGCGCTTGACCACGTCGAGCAGCTGCTCGTAGCGCGGGTTGGTGCGCAGCGTCGTCAGGTGGTTGGCGAGGCCGCCGACGGTCGGCATGTAGGAGCGGCCGTTGTCGTTGACGATCATCACCAGGCGGCGGTCGCCGTGGCGGTTCAGCGGGCCCTCGGCGATGTTGTTCAGCGCCTCCCAGGCCATCCCGCCGGTGAGCGCGCCGTCGCCGATCACGGCCACGACGTGGCGGTCCTCACCCCGGATGGCGTAGGCCTTGGCCAGCCCGTCGGCGTAGGACAGCGAGGTCGAGGCGTGCGAGTTCTCCACGACGTCGTGGTCGGACTCGGCGCGGCTGGGGTAGCCGGAGAGGCCGCCCTCGGTGCGCAGGCTGTCGAAGCGGTCGGCGCGGCCCGTGAGCATCTTGTGCACGTAGGCCTGGTGGCCGGTGTCGAAGACGACGCGGTCGCGAGGTGAGTCGAAGACGCGGTGGATGGCCATCGTCAGCTCGACGACCCCCAGGTTGGGGCCGAGGTGGCCGCCCCGCGGCGAACAGGTCCGGATCAGCTCGTCCCGGATCTCCGAGGCCAGCTCGGCGAGCTGGTGGTCGGCGAGCCCGCGCAGGTCCTGCGGACCTGTGATGTGCTCGAGGTGACCCATGGTGCTCCTTCGCAGGCGATGACAGCTGACCGATTGAGTCTAGACGCCGGACCCCGGCACGGTGATCTGCGCCAGCGCGGACTCGTGCAGGCTGGCGAGCCAGATCACTCCGTGGTGCTCCCGGACCCCGGTGACCATGTGGAATTCGCCGGCGTCCGCGTCGAGGTCGTGGACCAGGCTCCCGGTGTCGTCGTAGGCCTGGACCCGCACCGTTCGCTTCGGTCCGGGCTGCAGGAAGCCCGGCAGCCTGGTCACCAGCTTGCGCACCGGCAGCGGGAAGCGGGACCGGATCAGCTCGACCACCGGGTCCACCGGTGAGGCGATGGTCACCCACACCAATCCGTCGCTGCCGCGGGCGACGTTGTCGGGGTAGCCGGGCAGGTCGCCCGCGAGCAGGTCGGTGGTGCCGGCACGCTCGCCGCTCAGCCACAGGCGTACGACGGTCCGCGCACCCGTCTCGGCCACGCACACGAACGACTCGTCCGCCGCCAGCGCGACCCCGTTGGCGAACTCCAGCCCCTCGAGGTGCACCTCCACGGACCCGTCGGCGCGCCGGCACAACAGCCGCCCGGTGCGGGTCTGCTCCACGAAGTCGGACTTCCACCGGTGCAGCGGGTAGACCGCGCTCGAGTCGGAGAACCAGATGTCGCCGCCCCGCGAGACGGCAGCGTTGTTGCACACCAGCAGGGGGCGTCCGCCGGCCTCGGTGACCAGCTGCTCCACGACGCCGGTGGTCATGCTCATCGCGAGCAGGCCCCTGGTCCCGTCGGCCACCAGCAGCCGGCCGTCGCCGAGCAGCTCCAGGCCCAGCGGCCGGCCACCGGTGTGCCCGACCTGCCGCGCCTCCCCCTCCGGGGAGACCCGGAAGACGCTGCCGTCCTCGGTCCCGGTCCAGGCGTTGCCCTCGTCGTCGACCACGACGTCCTCGGCGCCCATCCGCGGCACCTCGATCCGCCGCAGTGGCCTCCTGAGCGGGCCAGCGGGCGGCAGGGTCGCTGCCGGTGTGGCAGCCGGTGCCGCGACCGGCTCGCGCAGCCGGCGGTAGACCTCGGAGTCGAGGAACAGCGGCAGGAAGTGGGCCAGCGACTCGGCCAGGTCGAGGGTCAGCGCCCGCACCGGGTCGACGAACACGATCGCCCGCCCCTCGCCCAGGACGATGTCGTCGTCGGTCAGGTCCACCCGGCCGGCGTACACCCGGTAGTCGCTGCGGTGACCGTCGCTGTAGCTGAACTCGGCCTGCTGCCACAGCTCCAGGTCGCCGGGGACGGTGGAGATCCCGGTCTCCTCGAGGATCTCGCGGTGCACCGCGGTGTCGAAGTCCTCGCCGTCCTCGACGTGGCCGCCGACCAGTCCCCACTGGTTGGCGGCGCGCGGGGCGTGCTCGTCGCGGTGCTGGAGCAGGACGTGGCCGCGAGGATCCACCAGGAGGACGACTGCGATGCGTGGCATGGCGGCCAACCTAGCCAGCGATTGCTACAGGCGCTCGACGAATCTCCGTCCGCGAAGCGCCTCCTCGACCAGGCCGACCGCACGCCGTACGCCGAGCAGCCGGGCCGACTCGCGCTGCCAGGTCTCCACCGCCGCGTCCACGACCGACCCCTCGGCGACCTCGCGCAACCCGCCCCGCGCCTCGCTCAGGCCCCGGTTGACCGCTGCCTGGCAGGCCTCGACGTGCAGCACCGCGAACCTGGCCAGCACCACGGCGTGGCGCCGCAGCGCCGGGTAGCCGCGGTACTCCGGCGGGCACAGGTCGAGCAGCCACGCGGTGGCGGTGACCTCCCAGTCCGGCGCCCCCGGGGGCCGGACCTCCCCGGGCCACCCGGGAGGACTGACCGCGCGACCCGAGGAGGAGACCGGGTTCGCCCGGCCTGGGACGTGCCTGCGTGGGGGTGGTCCGAACATCCCTCAACTGTAGCCCGTGATCGAACACCTGTTCGACCAACGCTGTCCTCCCCTGACTCCCCCGCCCCCGTCCGCGGATCGGTCAGGACAGCAGGCTGCGGACGAGCAGGACGATCGCGGAGGCCGCGCACACCGCCAGCACGGCGTACCTGACCTGGCGGTCCGGCAGCACGCCCTGCAGCCGGTTGCCCGCCCACGCACCGACGACCAGGCAGGGGGTCAGGAGCAGGGCCAGCGGCAGCACGTGGGTGTCGAGGTGTCCCCCGACCCCGAGTCCCACCAGGCTCATCCCGGAGCCGACGGTGAACAGCACCGCGAGGGTCGCCCGGATCTGCTCCGGGGGCCGGTGCTGGTAGAGGATCGCGACCGGTGGACCGCCGACGGAGGTGGCCGTCCCGGCCACTCCCGAGAGCAGGCCGGCGACCCCCAGGGTGAGCGGGCGCACGGGCACCTTCACCGAGCGCAGCGTCAGCATCACCGCGACCAGCACCATCACCGCCACGGAGATGGCGACCGCGCGGTCGGAGAACGCGGCCAGGAAGAACACCCCGAGCGCCACGCCCGGCACCCGCGCCGAGAGCACCCACCCCAGGCCGTGCCAGTCGATCTGGTCGCGCTCGCGGGCCAGGGTGAGGAACGGGAGCAGCACCGCGAGCACCAGGAGCAGCTCGGGCATCAGCGACGGGGCCACCATCGTGACGACCGGGGCCGAGACGAGGTTCAGGCCCAGGCCCACCAGTCCCTGCATCGAGGCGCCGAGGAGCACGACCACGGCCACCAGCGCGACCACGCCGCCACTGACCCCCAGCGTCACCTCAACCGGCCAGGAAGGAGAGCCGCACCTGCCGGTCGGGGTTGTCCACGTTGAGGTCGACCAGGCAGATGCTCTGCCAGGTCCCCAGCGCGAGGCTCCCACCGAGCACCGGGACGGTGGCGTACGGCGGCACGATCGCCGGCATCACGTGCGAGCGGCCGTGCCCCGGCGATCCGTGCCGGTGCTTCCACCGGTCGTCGGCCGGGAGCAGGTCGCCCAGCGCGGTGAGGAGGTCGTCGTCGGAGCCCGCCCCGGTCTCGATCACCGCGATCCCCGCCGTGGCGTGCGGCACGAACAGCTGGAGCAGCCCGTCGCCCTGCCCGGACACGAAGTCCGCACAGTCCTCGGTGATGTCCCGGACGACCTCGCGGTCACCGGTCCGGTAGCGGCGGATCTCCGACCTCATGCTGCCTCCTGCTCCGAGTGCTGGTTCGGGTGGTTCAGTGCTCGCGCAGGTGGTCCTCGACGCGCTGCACCTTGGCGCTCAGCTGTCCGTCGTACCCCGGCCTGATGTCGGCCTTGAGCACCAGTCCCACGCGGGGGTAGCGGGCGGCGACCACGTCGACCGCCTGCTTAACCGCGGCCATCACCTCGTCCCACTCCCCCTCGAGGTTGGTGAACATCGCGTTGGTCTCGCAGGGCAGGCCCGAGGCCCGCAGGACACGGACCGCCTCGGCCACGGCCGCACTGACACCGCCGTCGTCCTCGGACGGGTCGCCGGGCGAGTGGTCGAGCGGGCTTCCCCCGGGACTGATGCTGAGCGCGACGATCATGGGACCAGACTTCCAGCGACGGCGGGGATCGCCAACACCGGGCGGCGGCGCGGTGGGACCGGCCGGCTCCTCAGCGGCCGAGGACCGCCTCGACGAGCTCGAGCAGGTGCTCGCGGGTGTCCTCGACGCCCAGGCCTTCCCGACGACGCAGCTGGTGCCAGGTCGTGACGTCCAGCACCGTCACCAGCAACCGCGCGCACCGCTCGCGCGCCGGGCCCGCTCGGTCCTCGAGCTGGGGGGCGAACACGTGCTCGACCCACTCGCGGTGCGACCGGCGACCGAGCTCGACCACCTCGAGGAGCTCGTCGGTGCGGCCGGCGAGGCCGAGGACCCGCATCGTGGTGTCGCCGGTCGCCTCGTAGTCGCAGACCGCCGTGTCCACGACCGAGGCCACGTCACCGGGCACAGCGGTCGCCCGCACCGCCAGGATCGCCGGCCCGAACCGCTCCCGGAGGCCGCACAGGTAGAGGTTCAGCTTGGTGCCGAAGTGGTTCACCACCGTCTGCTGCGACACGCCCGCACGCTTCGCGACGTCGCCGAGGGTGACCTCGTCGAACCACGCCGGCTCGAAGAGCTCCACGGCGGCGTCGAGGATCGCCTCGCGGGTGCGTTCCATCGCCGCCACCCGTCCGGACATCGCGTACTGCCGCGCCACTGGGCCTCCCACCGCCGATTTGGTCTTGACACAAATGAATATAGCGACGTACTAATGGATTGTCGAGCATCCAGGCTCGCGTCGACACCGGAGCAGCACCATGACCCGATTCCTCGCCTACGCATCACCGGCAGTCGGGCACGCGCTGCCTCTTGTCCCGGGCCTGCTCGAGCTGCAGCGCCAGGGCCACCAGGTGCACCTGAGGACCAACCCGGACCTGCTCGGGACACTCCGCGAGGCCGGGGTCGACGCCTCGGCGATCGACTCCTCGGTCACCGACATCCCCGTCACCGACTACCGGGCCACCCGGGACACCGACCGGCTGCGGGCCGGTCACGCCGACCTGATGACCCGGGGCCGGTACGACGGGCCCGACCTGGAGCGCGCGATCGAGGCCCACCACCCCGACGTGCTGCTGGTGGACGTCAACGCCAACGGCGCGCGGGCCCGGGCCGAGGCCTCCGGGCTGCCCTGGGCCACGCTGCTGCCCTCGGTGCTCCCGGTGGAGGCGCCGGGGATCCCGCCGTACGGCCCCGGGCTGCGACCGATGCGCGGTCCCGTGGGACGGGTCCGGGACCGGCTCGGCTGGAAGCTGATGGCCCGGGTCTTCGGCAAGGCGATGCTGCCCGGCCTCAACGAGCTGCGGGCGGAGGCGGGGTTGGCGCCGTACCGGTCACCGATGCAGCAGTTCGAGCCGCCGAGAGCGGTGATCGCCCTGACCAGCGAGCCGCTGGAGTACCCACGGGCGCCGCTGCCCGCGAACATCCACCTGGTCGGCACCCGGCCCTGGGACCCGCACAGCACCCGGCCGGCGTACCTCGACGAGCCGGGCGACCCGTGGGTCCTGGTCACCTGCTCCACGGAGTACCAGGGCGACGAGGACCTCGCCCGGATCGCCGTGGAGGCCCTGCGCGACGAGCCCGTGCGCGTGCTGCTCACCCTGGCCGACGCCTACTCCGACGACGCGGTCCCCGCGGCGGCCAACGTGCGGGCGGAGCGGTTCGTGCCGCACAGCCAGGTGCTGCCCGAGGCGGCGGCCGTGGTCTGCCACGGCGGCATGGGCATCGTGACCAAGGCCGCGTGCGCCGGCGTACCGACCGTGGTGGTGCCGTTCGGCCGCGACCAGGCCGAGATCGCCCGGCGGGTCACCGAGTGCGGCGCGGGCGTCTCGGTGCGGAGGAGCCGGCTCACCGCGGAGTCACTGCGCCAGGCGGTGCGGACCGCACGCTCGATGACCGGGAGCGCCCGCCGCGTCGCCGCACAGCTGGACCCCGAGGGCAGCCCCGCGCGGTTCGCCGCGGCCGCCCTGAGCCTGGCGCCGGCGTCCGGCAGGAGCACGAACGCCATCGGTCCCGGAAGCCAGGGGCTCCGGGACCGATGACGTCGGTGTGAAGGTCAGGCCTTGAGCAGGTTGCGCAGCACGTACTGCATGATCCCGCCGTTGCGGTAGTACTTCGCCTCACCGGGGGTGTCGATGCGCAGCTTGGCGTCGAACTCGACGTCGCCCGCCTTGACCTTGACGGTCTTCGGGATGCGACCGTCGTTGAGCTCGGTGACACCGGTGAAGGAGAACTCCTCCTCGCCGGTCAGGCCCAGCGACTCCGCGGTCTCGCCCTCGGGGTACTGCAGCGGCAGCACGCCCATGCCGATCAGGTTCGAGCGGTGGATCCGCTCGTATGACTCCGCGATCACGGCCTTGACGCCCAGGAGCGCGGTGCCCTTGGCCGCCCAGTCACGCGAGGACCCGGAGCCGTACTCCTTGCCGGCCAGCACGACGAGCGGGGTGCCGTTCTCGAGGTACTTCTCGCTCGCCTCGAAGACCGTGGTCACCTCGCCGTCGCCGGCGAAGTCACGGGTGAACCCGCCCTCGGTGCCCTTGGCGAGCTGGTTGCGCAGCCGGATGTTCGCGAACGTGCCGCGGATCATCACCTCGTGGTTGCCGCGTCGTGAGCCGTAGGAGTTGAA
Organism: Nocardioides sp. Z30_9; assembly: GCF_058215735.1. Classification (NCBI taxonomy): domain Bacteria; kingdom Bacillati; phylum Actinomycetota; class Actinomycetes; order Propionibacteriales; family Nocardioidaceae; genus Nocardioides; species Nocardioides sp. Z30_9. The sequence goes on along the minus strand of NZ_JBZAJF010000003.1, from coordinate 223,928 downwards.
GTCCCGCTGGCCCACGCCGTGCTCGGCGAGGTACTTGCCCGCCGGGCTGTCCTTCTTGATCGCGCCGGCCGGGCTGATGTGGTCGGTGGTCACCGAGTCACCCAGCTTGAGCAGCACGCGGGCGCCCTCGATGTCCTCGACCGGCTCCGGCTCCTCCGGCATGCCGTCGAAGTACGGGGGCTTGCGGACGTAGGTGGAGTCCTGGTCCCACTCGAAGGTGTCGCCCTCGGGGGTGGGCAGCGACTTCCACTGCTCGTCGCCCGCGAACACGTCGGCGTAGTCCTTGGTGAACATCTCCGAGGTGATCGCGGTGGCAATGACCTCCTCGACCTCCGCCGCACTGGGCCAGATGTCCTTGAGGAAGACGTCGTTGCCGTCCTCGTCGGTGCCCAGCGGGTCGTTGTAGAGGTCGACGTCCATCGAGCCGGCCAGCGCGTAGGCGACCACCAGCGGCGGGGAGGCCAGGTAGTTCATCTTCACGTCCGGGTTGATCCGGCCCTCGAAGTTGCGGTTGCCCGAGAGCACCGAGACGACGGCGAGGTCGTTCTCGTTGACCGCGTCGCTGACCTCGGGGATGAGCGGGCCCGAGTTGCCGATGCAGGTGGTGCAGCCGTAGCCGACGAGGTTGAAGCCGAGCTTGTCGAGGTACGGCGTCAGCTCGGCGCGCTCGTAGTAGTCGGAGACCACCTTCGAGCCCGGGGCCAGCGTGGTCTTGACCCAGGGCTTGGTGGTCAGGCCCTTCTCGACGGCGTTCTTGGCGAGCAGGGCCGCGCCGATCATCACCGACGGGTTCGAGGTGTTGGTGCACGAGGTGATCGCCGCGATCGCGACGGCCCCGTGGTCGATCTCGAACTCGGTGCCGTCCTCGAGGGTGACCTTCGCCTTGTTCGACGTACGACCGTGACCGCTGCCGGCCGGGTGGTTGCGCCAGTCGTCGGGACGGCCGGAGCCGTTGCCACCCTCGGAGTGCGAGGGCGCGTCGCTGGAGGGGAAGGACTCGTCGGAGGCCTCGTCCACCTTGGAGCGGGCGCCGTCGGGCTTCTCCTGCGCGGGAACGCCTTCCTTGTCCGAGCCGCCCTCGGCGTCACTGTCGGCGTCGCCGTCCTGGGCGTAGTCGGCCAGCGAGGTACGGAACGCCTCCTTGGCGTTGACGAGCGAGACGCGGTCCTGGGGACGCTTGGGTCCGGCGAGCGACGGGACGACCTCGGCGAGGTCGAGCTCGAGCCGCTCGGAGTAGCGGGGCTCGGCGTCGGGGTCGTGCCAGAGGCCCTGCTCCTTGGCGTAGGCCTCCACGAGCGCGATCTGCTCGGCGTCACGGCCGGTCAGCTCGAGGTACTTGGTGGTCTCCTCGTCGATCGGGAAGACCGCGATGGTCGAGCCGAACTCGGGGCTCATGTTGCCGATCGTGGCGCGGTTGGCCAGCGGCAGCGCGGAGACGCCGGGTCCGTAGAACTCCACGAACTTGCCGACCACGCCGTGCTCGCGCAGCATCTCGGTGATCGTCAGCACGAGGTCGGTGGCGGTGGCGCCCTCGGGCAGGTCGCCGTTGAGCTTGAAGCCGACCACGCGCGGGATCAGCATGGAGACCGGCTGGCCGAGCATGGCCGCCTCGGCCTCGATGCCGCCGACGCCCCAGCCGACCACGCCGATGCCGTTGACCATGGTGGTGTGGGAGTCGGTGCCGACCAGGGTGTCGGGGTACGCCGTCAGCTCACCGTCGACCTCGCGGGTGAACACGACGCGCGCGAGGTGCTCGATGTTGACCTGGTGGACGATGCCGGTGCCGGGCGGGACGACCTTGAAGTCGTCGAAGGCGCCCTGGCCCCAGCGCAGGAACTGGTAACGCTCACGGTTGCGCTCGTACTCGATCTCGACGTTGCGCTCGAAGGCCTCCGGGGTGCCGAAGACGTCGGCGATCACGGAGTGGTCGATCACCATCTCGGCCGGGGCCAGCGGGTTGATCCGCGAAGGGTCCCCACCGAGCTCGGCCATCGCCTCGCGCATGGTGGCCAGGTCGACCACGCAGGGCACGCCGGTGAAGTCCTGCATGATCACGCGCGCCGGGGTGAACTGGATCTCCTTGTCGGGGTCCGCGTCAGCGTCCCACCCGGCGAGGGCCTTGATGTCGTCGGCGGTGATGTCCTCGCCGTCCTCGGTGCGCAGCAGGTTCTCGAGCAGCACCTTGAGGCTGAAGGGCAGCGACTTCACGTCCAGGCCGTCCCCCTCGACGGAGTCGAGACGGTAGATCTCGTAGGACTTGCCATTGACGTCCAACGTGCCCTTGGCACCAAAGCTGTCCGCGCTCGCCATGTTTTTCCCTCTGTTCGGCTATCGGTCGGTCGATCCTGCCCGGAGGCCCATCTTGCCCACGCCCGGGCGGGCGAGGAAAGCAAGGCAACCCTTAATTCGGACTGGCAGGGATTTATCTTGATGTCAAGATACCACGAGCCCCTAGGGTGGGGCCATGCGCTACCGGACCTTGGGAAACAGCGGCTGTGCCGTCTCCGAGCTGTGCCTGGGCACGATGACCTTCGGCAAGGAGACCGACGAGGAGAGCGCGCACGCGCAGCTCGACCGGTTCGTCGAGGCGGGCGGCAACCTGATCGACACCGCAGACGTCTACTCCACGGGCCTCTCCGAGGAGATCATCGGTCGGTGGCTGGCCGACCGGTCGCCCGAGGTGACCGGCTCCGTCGTACTCGCCACCAAGGGGAGGTTCGCGATGGGCACCGACCCCAACGACGTCGGCCTGTCCCGGCGCCACCTCACCCGCGCGCTCGACGACTCGCTGCGCCGCCTCGGCACCGAGACCGTCGACCTCTACCAGGTGCACGCCTGGGACCCCTGGACGCCACTCACCGAGACCCTGCGCACCCTCGACGGGTTCGTGCGCGCCGGCAAGATCCGCTACTACGGCCTGTCCAACTTCACCGGGTGGCAGCTGACCAAGGCCGTGCACACCGCGCGTGCCCTCGGCCTGGCGGAGCCGGTGACGCTGCAGCCGCAGTACAGCCTGATCGTGCGCGAGACCGAGTGGGAGCTCGTCCCCGCCGCCCTGGACGCCGGCATGGGCCTGCTCCCGTGGAGCCCGCTGGGCGGGGGCTGGCTGAGCGGCAAGTACCGGCGCGACCAGCGACCCACGGGCTCCACCCGGCTCGGTGAGGACCCGGGCCGCGGGATGGAGGCCTGGGAGCGGCGCGGCACCGAGCGCACCTGGGCGATCATCGATGCGGTCCAGGAGGTCGCCGAGGCACGCGGCTCCTCGATGGCCCAGGTCGCGCTGTCCTGGGTGACCAACCGCCCCGGGGTGACCTCAACGATCCTCGGCGCCCGCACCCTCGAGCAGCTCGACGACAACCTCGGCTCCGTCGAGGTCGACCTCTCCCCCGCCGAGCTCGCCGCCCTCGACGAGGCCAGCGACCTGCACCCCACCGACTACCCCTACGGCTCCCTCGGCCTCGACCAGCGCGCCCGCACCCTCTAACCCGCCGACCGGGCACAAATAGTTGGCTCCAGCACGGCGACCGGGCAGAAAGTGCGCACCGCGACCACCCATTTCTGCCCTCTCACCGCCGTACGACTAACCATTTGTGCCCGGTCGGCGCCGTAGGACCAACCATTTCTGCCCGGTCGGCGAGTCCAGCGAGCCCGCTAGACGGGGAGGCGCTCGCCGCGGTCGAGGACGACCTGGGGCGGGGCGGAGAGGCGCCAGGCCTCGAAGGTGAGTTCGGCGAGCTCGTCGCGCTCGACCCCGTCGAGGTGGACGACGACCCAGCCGAAGCCGCCGGCGGTGAACTGCACCTCGAAGACCTCCGGCCGCTCGGCGACCAGTGCCACCTGCTCGACCAGGGTCTGCCGCAGACCGACCGTGCGGGTGGGCTCCCAGAGGTAGCCGAAGGTGCGGCCGGCCACCTCCAGCTTGAAGTAGCGGCCGTGGTCCCGCACCGCCACGTCCTCGAGCTGGCCCACCAGGTCGAGGAAGTCGCTGATCGCGGCCATCAGCGCACCCGGGGCGCCACACACTCAACGCGGCGCGTCATCGCGAAGACGCCGGCTGGCGTGGGTGCGATCCGTTGCCGGCGACTGCGATCATGGGAGGAATCTAGCCGCTGAGTTCACCGCCTTCGTCTCTACGCTCGAAAGCGGGCCTATCCGGTCCACAAGACGCTCTTCCTGCCGACGACCCACAGAGCGCGATGCTCCTGCCGAGGATGGTGCTGAGGGCCGCCGTGGACGTGGGCTGGCCCGGCCCCACCTGCACGACCTTGCCTCCCCGTCGTACGGCGTTGAGTGCCTCCTGCCCCACCGTGCCGACAGTCGGGTCGCGCGGGTTGTGGCGCTTCCCATAGGTGGTGGGACACCGATGAGTCGGCAGGACGCCGTCCCGCAAGACGGGCAGGGTCCCGGCCGGCGCGGTTTCGTAGGCCATAATGGCGCGCTCTGGCGTCACGAGGCGGGAGCGAACCGGTGGACCTCTTGGGCCGGCGTGCCGAGCGCGAGGTGATCGAGCACCTGCTCGCCGAGGCGCAAGTGGGTCGCAGCGGGGCCCTCGTGATGCGCGGGGAGGCGGGAATCGGGAAGACCGCGGTCCTGGAGCATGCCCGGCACGCTGCGGCCTCCGCGGGGATCCGGGTGGAGCATGCGGTCGGGGCGGAGTCCGAGGCGCAGTTCGCGTTCGCCGGCCTGCACCAGCTGTGCGCGCCACTGCTGGAACACGCGAGTGAGCTGCCTGATCCACAGCAGACCGCCCTCTGCGTGGCATTCGGGCAGCGCAGCGGCGCGGCGCCGGAGGGGTTCCTCGTGGGGCTGGCCATTCTCAACCTTCTGGCCGAGGCCGCCGACGAGACCCCGCTGCTGTGTCTCATCGACGATGCGCAGTGGTTGGATCAGGCGTCTGCTCAGGTCCTGGCCTTCGTTGCGCGACGGGTGTCGGCCGAGCGTGTGGCGCTGGTGTTCACGCTGCGTGACTCCGCGGCAGGCGGCAACCACCCGTTCGACGGGTTGCCCGAGCTGCGCCTGGACAGGCTCGGGGAGACCGACGCGCACGCGCTGCTGAGCACCGCGGTCCGCGCACCTCTCGATGAGGGGGTACGCAACCGGATCGTCGCCGAGGCACGAGGAAACCCCTTGGCGCTGCTGGAGCTGCCCCGGAGCGTCGAGCTCACACACCTGGCAGGTGGGTTCGAGCTGCCAGATCTACCGAGCGTCCCTCGCCGCATCGAGGAGAGTTTCCGACGCCGCTCGGCCAGCCTGCCGGCCGAGACCCAGTTGCTGCTGCTGGTCGCCGCGGCCGACCCGACCGGCGACCCGGCGCTGCTGTGGCGCGCGGCCACCCACCTGGGCATCGCCCGAGAGGCGGCCGCGCCCGCCGAAGCGGCGGAGCTGGTGGAGATCACCTCCCGAGTGCGCTTCCGTCATCCCCTCGTGCGCTCTGCGGTCTACCAGGCGGCCACGCCCCCGGACCAGCGCCGAGCTCACGACGCATTGGCGGTAGCCACCGACCCGGAGTCCGACCCTGACCGGCTTGCTTGGCACCGCGCACAAGCGGTACAGGGCACCGACGAGGACGTCGCCGCCGAGCTGGAGCGCTCGGCCGACCGGGCACGTCGCCGCGGCGGGTTGGCCGCTGCAGCCGCGTTCCTGCACCGCGCAGCCGACCTGTCTCCTGAACCTGCCACTCGCGCGAGGCGTGCGCTGGAAGCCGCGCAGGCCAAGCATGACGCCGGTGCGTCCGAGAGTGCCTTGGCGCTGCTGACCGTCGCCGCTGCCGGCCCATTGAACGCGGTGCAAGCCGGTCGCCTCAAGCTGCTCCAGGCCCGGATCGCGTTCCACCTGACTCGAGACAGAGACGTGCCGCGGATGCTGCTCGAGGCAGCCACGATGCTCGCCCCGTCGGAGCCCGCACTGTCCCGAGAGACCTATCTGCACGCGATGGACGCAGCGGTTCTGAACGGCGGCGAAGACGCGGTGCGGATCGCCGAAGCGGCCCTGGCCGCTCCCCCGGCCGAGGTGCCACCACGCCCCGTTGACCTGCTCCTGGACGGTCTCGCGACGAGCCTGACGAGGGGCTACGAGGCGGGAGCGCCCCTGCTGCGGCGCGCCGTCGAGGCGGTGTGTGACAGCGCGTACGCAGCTCCTGGACCGGAGCGCCGCAGCGACCGCTGGCTATGGCTTGCCGGCCGCACCGCAGTGGCGCTTTTCGACGACGAGCTGCTCTACCTCCTCGCCAGCCGCAACGTCCAGCTGGCGCGTGAGGCCGGTGCGCTGGCGACGCTCCCCGCAGCCTTGAACCTCCTCTCGATCACCTCCGTCCTGATGGGCGAGCTCGCCCGAGCCGCCGAGCTCGCGAGCGAAGCGACCTCGATCACGCGGGATACCGGCGGCGTGCGGCTGCCGCACGCTCAGGTCATCCTGGATGCTTGGCGCGGCGACCAGGCCGCGACGACTGCGCTCAGCGCAAGCACCGCCCAGGACGTCGCCTATCCCGACGGGAGCGCGGACGCCTCACAGGTCCAGTACGCCTTGGCGGTGCTCCACAACGGGCTCGGCAACTACGCGGTGGCACAACAGGCCGCTGCACTGGCTTGCACCTCACGTGAGCTGCCGGTCGTCTGCTCCAGCCTCACGGAGCTCATCGAGGCGTCCGTCCGTTCGGGACATCCGGAGCACGCGACCGAGGCGATGGAGCAGTTCGGTGCCTGGGCTCGCGTCAGCGGCACGCCATGGGCGCTGGGGCTGGAGGCGCACTCACGTGCACTCATGAGCACCGGACCGGATGCCGAAGATCGGTACCGTGCCGCGCTCAAGCACCTCGGGGGCAGCAGGATGCGCGGCCATCTTGCTCGGGTCCACCTCGCCTACGGTGAATGGCTACGCCGCGAAGGGCGCCGCCAGGACGCCCGCGAACAGCTCCGGACCGCCCATGACCTGCTGATGGACATGGGCGCGGAGGCGTTCGCCGCACGGGCCGCCCGCGAGCTGCGCGCCACCGGCGAGCACCCGCGCAAACGGCGCGCTCAGGCGAGCGATGCCTTGACTGCCCACGAGCTGCACATCGCGCGTCTGGTGGCCACCGGGGCAACCTCCCGCGAGGTCGGCGCACAGCTGTTCCTGAGCCCGCGCACGATCGAGGCTCACCTGCGGAGCATCTTCCGCAAGCTCGACATCACCTCCCGCAGACAGCTCAAGGAGCTCTCCTTGCCCTGACCCTCCGCGCACTCGCCATCTGCGTGGACATCACCTACGCAACCCACGACCGGCGAGGACATCAGGGACTTCTACCTGTTGACCGACCACCAGCGTGCGAAGGAAATCCCATGAAGTCCATCGAGAGCATCGTCGCGGCACACCTCGACACCTGGAACGCCCCGCCAGGACCACGGAGAGCCCAGTCCATCGTCTCTGTGTACTCCTCCGATGTGTTCATCGGCGAGCCAGAGCGGGGGCTGCGGGGCCATGACGGCATGGAACAGGCGATCGCTGGTCTCCAGGCCCAGGTCCCCGGGGCGACGATCGTCCGGTCGGGGCCGATCCAGGTGGCCCAGGACCTGGTCACCTACGGATGGACCCTCGCTGTCGCCGACGGGCCAGCGCTGGCCACGGGACGCGACGTGCTCCACGTCCGTGACGAGGAGATCACCAGGCTCTACGTCGTCATCGACCAAACGTGACCATGACCCCCGACGGGCAAACACCCCGCAGCTGTTAGTCCCTGCAGGTCAGAGCCGGTTTTCACCAGCAGCGCCACGCATTCCACGTGGTGCGTCATCGGGAAGAGGTCGATGTGCCCGAGCCTGAGTGCGATCCAGTTCGACTGGCTGCACTCCATGGACGAAACTGCCCTCTGGCCTGCAGCGATGCCGCCCACGGGGTGTGTAGTCACAGGTTGTCGGGAAGCCGCGCCCGCCTCTGTAGCCTGTGACTCGGCGGACCAGCAATTCGAGGCAGTCTGCCGAAGGGGGACAAGTAGTCGTGCCACTCATCGTCCCGACCGACGACGGCCGCAGCCTCGAGGTGCTCGACGCGGGGCCGGACGACGGGTTCCCGCTCCTGTACCACCACGGGACTCCCCAAGGTGCGGTGCCTTTCCCGACCCTGGAGCGCGCCGCGGCGGAGCAGGGTCTCCGGGTGATCTCCTACTCGCGCCCGGGGTACGGCGCCTCGTCGCCGCGCCCGGACGGGGCAACGACGGCGCGGGTCGCCGATGACGTCGCGGACACCGTCACGGTGCTCGACCACCTCGGGGTGGGCGACTTTCTCACCATCGGGTGGTCCGGCGGTGGGCCGCGCGCGCTGGCCTGCGCTGCGCTGCTGCCGGACCGGTGTCTGGCGGCCGCGTGCTGCGTCGGCATCGCTCCAGCCGATGAGTACGACGGGGACATTCGCGACGGCATGGCCGAGGAAAACGTCGCGGAGTACACGGCCGTCTTCGCCGGTGTCGAGGCGCTCGAGGCGTTCCTGGAGACCCAGACGGGGTTCTTCACCGTCAGTGCCGAGGACGTCGCCGTAGGACTTGGCGCGCTGGCGCCCCCGGTGGACCGCGCCGCGCTGGACGGCGAACTGGCCGGGTATCTCGCAGCCTCGGTCAACGCTGCCGGACGTCAGGGCATCGTGGGGTGGCGCGACGACGACATGACCCATACGCGTCCTTGGGGGTTCGACCTGCAAGCGATCCGAGTACCGGTCTCGGTGTGGCAAGGCCGCCTGGACGCGATGGTGCCGTTCGCCCACGCGGAGTGGCTGGCCGTGAACGTCGCCGGGGCGTCGGCGCAACTGCTCGAGGGAGAGGGCCACCTGTCCCTCATACAGAAGGCCCCAGTGATCCTCAAGGATCTCCGCCAGCTCGGCGGCATACTCACGGCATGATTGAGCGCGAGATCGTGACGGGACGTCATTCGATCCTGGTCCGGGAAGCTGGGGACTCCGGGGGAACTCCGATCGTCTACTTCCACGGCACGCCCGGGTCGCGACTGGATCTCAGCTTCGGTGAGGAGATCGCCACGGCACTGGGAGTCCGGGTGGTCAGCTTCGACCGGCCGGGCTACGGCGGCTCTGGTCCCGGTCCGTACAGCCTCATCAGCATCGCGCACGATGTCGACGCTCTCGCGGACAGTCTCGGTATAGGGCGGTTTGCAGCATTCGGGTGGTCAGGGGGTGGACCCTTTGCGCTAGCCGCCGCGGCAGTGCTGGGCGAACGCGTGATCCGAGCGGGCGTGGCTGGTGGGAACGCGCCGTTCCAACAGGTGCCGGGGGCGCTCGAGAGCTTCACCGACAACGACCGCCTTGCCCTCTCGTTCCTCCCCGACGAGCCGGCTCGTGCCGCCGAACAGTTCGGCATCGGCAACGAGGAGATGTTGCAAACCATGATGTCGGTCCGCGACGACGAGCGAGCCCCCTGGATCGACTGGCTTTGGGGCGAGACGGATCCAGCCGTGGTCTGTGACCCGGTCTTGCGCGGAAACCTCTTCTCGGTGCTGCATGAGGGCTTGCGGCAAGGGCCGATGGGAATTGCCTGGGACAACGTCGCCTGGTGCGGCCCATGGGGTATCGAGTTGGAGGACATCCGATGCCCGGTCCACCTCTGGTACGGCGAACTCGACCAGATGGCTCCGCCTGTCAACGGCGAATGGTTGCGGCACCACCTGCCCGACGCCAGCCTCGTCGTCTACCCCGGAGAGGGACACCTGGTGCCGCTGCGGCACTGGGAGGAAATCGTGGGGACTCTGACCCGCTAGTGAGGGGGTCCGCATCTCACGAGTTGCGCAACAACCTCCACATGACTGGTCATCGGGAACAGGTCGAACGCGCGCAACTCCTCGAGCCGGTAGCCGGCCTCGGCGAAGTAGGAGATGTCGCGGGCGAGGGCGGCCGGGTCGCAGGCGACGTACGCCACGGCGCGAGGTCCCTGCTCGGCGATGGCCCGCACCACCTGGCGCTTGGCGCCGGCCCGGGGCGGATCCAGCACCACGAGGTCGGAGCGGCCCTCGGCCTTGCCGAGCCGGTTCAGAGCCCGGTCCACGCGGTCGCGGACCACCCTCACCTGGGGGTACGCCGCAAGGTTCTCCCGAGCGAGGTCGGTCGCCACCCTGTCCCCTTCGATGGCCGTCACCGACCCGCTCTCACCGACCGCGTCGGCCAGGTAGGCCGTGAACAGCCCCACCCCTGAGTAGAGGTCGAGCACCTGCTCCCCCGGCTGTGGTGCCAGCATCCCGAGCACCGTCTCCACCAAGACACGGGGAGCGCCCGGGTGCACCTGCCAGAACCCGTCGCCGGCCACCGCGAACTCGTGGTCACCGAACCGCTCGGACTCGACCCGCTCGATGACCGGGCCGGACTGCTCCGGCTCCCGCGCGTCGGGGTGGGCGATCAGGCACCGCTCCACCTCGATCACGTCGTGCGAACGGTGCTTGCGCAGCCCGCGCCCGCCGCCGGGCAGGTGGACGTACTGCATCCGGGTCCGCCAGAACAGGCCGTCCTGGTCGCCCGGCACCGGCTCGACGGTCACCTCGCGATCGATCCCGGCGAGGCGGGAGAGCTGCTCGGCCACCACGGCGGCCTTGAGGCGGCGCTGCTCGGAGAGCTCGACGTGCTGGAAGTCGCAGCCGCCGCAGCCTCCGGGGTGCGCCAGCGGGCAGGGCGGCTCCACCCGGTGCGCCGAGGGCGTCTCGACGCGCACGGCGTCGCCGCGCAGGAACTTGCCGCTGTCCTCGGTGATCTCGACCGTGACCCGCTCACCGGGCAGGGCGTGTCGCACGAACACGACCATCTCCCGTTCGTCCGCACCGGTGTGCACCCGGGCGACGAAGTGGCCGCCGTGCGCCACCGGGCCCACCTCCACCTCGAAGCGGCGACCCACGAGCGGCGACTGCTCCGTCGTCATCGGCCGGTCCTGGTGCGTCCGCGACGGATGTCGCCGGGCCGCAGCCGGTGCAGGTCGCCGTCCGCGCGTTCCTTGGCAGCCTCGGCCCCGCGCAGCTGGTAGGGCACCGAGATCACCATGACGCCCGGAGTGAACAGCAGCCGGGCCTTGAGGCGCAGCGCCGACTGGTTGTGCAGCGCCTGCTCCCACCAGCGGCCCACGACGTACTCGGGGATGTAGACCGCCACGACCCCGCGCGGGTTCGCCTTGCGGATCTCCGCGGTGTACTGGACGACCGGCCGGATCACCTCGCGGTAGGGCGAGTACAGGATCTTCAGCGGTACGTCGATCCGGCGCGCGTCCCACTCGTCGACCAGCCGGTCCGAGGAGGTCCCGTCGACGTCCACCGACACCGCCTCGAGAATGTTGGGCCGACTCGCCTTGGCATAGGCCAGCGCCCGCATCGTCGGCTTGTGCAGCTTGGAGACCAGCACGATCGCGTGCACGCGCGTCGGGAGCATCTGGTCGTCGTCGCCCACGGCGAGCTCATCCTCGACCCGGTCGTAGTGGCGCCGGATCGAGCGCAGGAGGGCGTAGAAGACCAGCATGGCGAGGATCGCGATCCAGGCGCCCGCGAGGAACTTCGTCAGCAGCACGATGACGAACACCACCGCCGTCATCGCCAGGCCGATCGTGTTGATCACCCGCGAGCGGAACATCCGGCGGCGCTCGGCGGGGTCGGTCTCTGACTTCAGCAACCGGGTCCAGTGCAGGATCATCCCGAGCTGGCTGAGGTTGAACGAGACGAACACCCCGACGATGTAGAGCTGGATCAGCCGGGTCACCTCGGCGTCGAACGCGACGATGAGCACCATCGCGAACCCGGCCAGGATCAAGATGCCGTTGCTGTAGGCGAGCCGGTCGCCGCGCGAGCCGAGCTGCCGCGGCGCGAACCCGTCCTTGGCCAGGATCGAACCGAGCACGGGGAAGCCGTTGAACGCCGTGTTGGCGGCCAGCACCAGGATGATCCCGGTCATCGCGACCACGAAGTAGAACCCGGGCGGGAAGTCACTGAACACCGCCCGCGCGATCTGGGCGATCACGGTGTGCTGGTCGTAGCCCTTGGGCAGCGCGGAGCCGTCGGGGTTGGTGAGCCGGTCCAGCTCGTGCGGGTCGACGTACCTCAGGCCCATCGACCGGGCCAGCACGATGATGCTCAGCATCATCGTGATCGAGATGGCCCCGAGCAGGAACAGCGTCGTGGCGGCGTTGCGGCTCTTCGGCTTGCGGAAAGCGGGCACGCCGTTGGAGATGGCCTCCACCCCGGTCAGAGCCGCACAGCCCGACGAGAACGCCCGCGCCAGCAGGAAGATCATCGCGACCTGGGTGATCTCACCCTCGTACCCCGGGGACGGAGTGATCACCAGGTCGGCGCTCTCCACGTCGGGCAGGGTGCCCTCGGCGGCCCTCAGGGCGCCGTACAGCCCCATCCCGAGCACGGCGATCATGAAGCCGTACGTCGGCACCGCGAAGAAGGCGCCCGACTCCCGGACCCCGCGCAGGTTGACCGCGGCCAGCGCCAGCACCAGGCCGCACGCCACCGTCGACTCGTGACCGGAGATCTGCGGGATCGCCGAGGCGGCGTTCTGGACCCCCGACGAGATCGACACCGCCACCGTGAGCACGTAGTCGACCAGCAGCGCCGCCGCGACCGTCACCCCGGCGTTCTTACCCAGGTTGACCTTGGCGACCTCGTAGTCACCGCCGCCGCTGGGGTAGGCGTGCACGTTCTGCCGGTACGACGCGACCACGGTCAGCATCACAAGCGCGACGGCGAGCCCGATCTTCCAGCTGAACGCGTACGCCGAGGCGCCCGCGATCGAGAGCATGATGAAGACCTCGTCCGGCGCGTAGGCCACCGAGGAGAGCGCGTCGCTGGCGAAGACGGGCAGGGCGATGCGCTTCGGCAGCAAGGTCTCGCCCAGCTGGGAGCTGCGCAGCTTGCGGCCGAGCAGAATCCGCTTCGAGACATTGCCGACGCCCACCCTGCGAGGTTAGGGCACGTGGACCGGTTGCGCGGCGGGACGGGGAGTGATGTAGGTCGCCGTTCTCACGGACCGGTAACCCGGGGGCCTTGATGCCCTAGTGTTCCTCACGTGCACGTCGTGATCATGGGCTGCGGCCGCGTCGGCTCGACGCTCGCCCGCAGCCTCGAGGACCGGAACCACACCGTGAGCGTCATCGACAGCAACCCCGATGCGTTCCGGCGGCTGGGTCCCTCCTTCAACGGCACCAAGGTGACCGGCTACGGGTTCGACCAGGCGGTCCTCACCGAGGCCGGTATCCAGCGCGCGGACGCGTTCGCGGCGGTCAGCAGCGGCGACAACTCCAACATCATCGCGGCCCGGGTTGCCCGGGAGACCTTCGGGATCCAGCAGGTCGTCGCCCGGATCTACGACCCCGGCCGCGCCGAGGTCTACCAGCGGCTCGGGATCACCACGGTCGCCACGGTGAAGTGGACCGCCGACCAGGTGCTCCGGCGGATCCTGCCTGCCGGCGCCGAGCCGGACTTCCGGGACCCCTCGGGCACGATCCGGGTCGACCACGTGCCGGTCTCCGAGGTCTGGGTGGGCCACCGCACGGTGCACTTCCAGGAGCAGTCCACCAGCCGGATCGCCTGGATCGACCGGCTCGGCGAGGGCATGCTGCCCACCAGGGAGTCGGTGCTCCAGGAGGGCGACGAGCTCCACCTGGTGATGCGCGAGCAGAACGCCGCCCGGGTCTACGACGTTCTCAAGAAGGGTCCGGAGGCCGAGTAGGGATGCGCGTCGCAATCGCAGGTGCTGGAGCCGTGGGCCGTTCGATCGCCCGCGAGCTGATCGGGAACGGCCACGAGGTGCTGCTCATCGACAAGGAGCCCTCCTCGATCAAGCCCGACCGCGTCCCCGACGCCGAGTGGCTGCTCGCTGACTCCTGCGAGCTCTCCTCGCTGGAGGAGGCACGGCTCGAGGAGTGCGACGTGGTGATCGCCGCGACCGGTGACGACAAGGCCAACCTGGTCACCTCGCTGCTCGCGAAGACCGAGTTCGGGGTTCCCCGCACCGTCGCCCGGGTCAACCACCCCAACAACGAGTGGCTGTTCACCGAGGCGTGGGGCGTCGACGTCAACGTCTCGACGCCGCGGATCATGTCGGCGCTGGTCGAGGAGGCGGTCACGGTCGGCGACCTCGTCCGGCTGTTCACCTTCCGCAAGGGCAACGCCAACCTGGTCGAGATGACGATGCCCTCGAACTCGCCGTACGTCGGCAAGCCCTCGGGCCTGGTCCCGTTCCCGGAGAACTGCGCCCTGGTGACCATCCTGCGCGACGGGCAGGTCTACACCCCGGACCCCGAGCAGCCCATCGAGGCCGGTGACGAGCTGCTGTTCGTCGTACCGGCCGAGCTCGAGGAGGAGCTGGAGAGGATGCTGGCGCCCGACGAGCACAGCGGTGGCAAGCGCCACACCAACTGACTCACAGGCGCGGTCCGGGCTCCCCGGGGGCCACGGGCGTGCTGTTGCGGGTGAGCAGCCAGACCATCCCGGCGAGGCAGGCGACCTGGAGCGGCCACCCCATGGCCAGCTTCGCGACGCCGAGCGCGGCGACCGCGGAGTCGGTGGACCACCAGCCGTTGCGCCCGGCGAGGTAGATCGGCGCCTGGACCACGACCCGGAGCACGCACGGCAGCGCCAGCAGCCACGTCAGCCGGCTGCACAGGCGTACGACGTTCCGGTCGGCGTGCCACGCCGTCGGGTCACCGGCCACGCTGCCGACCAGAAAGCCCACCAGCGGCCAGCGGATCACGATCGTGAAGACCATCAGCACCGCGTAGGCGAAGTTGTAGAGCAGGCCGGGCAGGAAGTACGCGAGGGCCTGCTCCCCCTCGTCGCCGCCGCCGCGCGCGGCGCGCCAGGCGAACAGGGCGCCGATCCCGATGCCCACCAGTGCGTTGAGCACGAACTGGGGCGAGGAGCGCTGCGCGAGGCGCACCGCCAGCAACACCCCGGCGCAGCCGACGCTGACGATGATCGCCAGCCTGAGGTCGTGCACGGTCAGGAAGAGCACCGTGAACGCGATCGTCGGCACCGCCGCCTCGAGCATGCCGCGGGTGCCGCCCAGCGCGGTGGAGAGCTGCTTGCGGATCACCTCCTCGACCGTGCGGGCAGTCGGCTGCCCGTCGGGAGCGGTCCGGGCGGCTCCCCCGGAGGATCCCGGCCTCTCAGAGGTCACCGGGGCCTCAGCTCGTAGCGCGGGTTGTACATCACCCGGACACCGTCCTGCAGGCCGATCCGGCCCTCGATCCTCATGCTGCGGCCCGGGGCGATGCCGCCGATCCGGCGCCGGCCGAGCCACACCACGCTGATCGAGCCGGAGCCGTCGTAGAGCTCGGCCTCCAGCGCGGGCACGCCACCGCGCGGGCGCAGGGTGACGGTCCGCAGGGTCCCCTGGACCACGACCCGGCGCCGGTCCGGTGCGTCGGCGACGGTGACCAGACCCGCCTTCTCGGCGCCCTCACGGAGCTCCTTGGCCTCGTCGCGGTCCTGGTTGGCCCAGCGACTGATGGAAGCCCGCAGGCGGCCTTTGTGCGGGGACATGCGGCACAGACTAGTCAGTCGCCCCAGTCACTCGCCGGGTGCGTCGACGCGGCGCGCCTCCGGCGGCAGCGTCAGCGGCAGGGGCGCACCGGGGGCCATCGCCCCGCGGCCACGGCGTACGACGACCTTGCGGATCGTCTCCTCCCACCGGGAGGCGAGCTCGGGGTCCAGGGCGGGCGGGCCGATGATCGTGGCTCGCAGCAGCCAGGCCGGGCCCTCGCAGCCGATGACGCGGGACGCCTGGGTCGCCGGGTTCCCGTTCTGGTCCTGGATCGGCACCATGCACAGCAGCTCGGTGCCGAAGGTGCCCGACTGCTCGTCGGAGGTGCCGCCCATGCGCGCCATCTCCGCGGCGATCCGCGGCCGCAGCTCGTCCCAGGCCCCGCCGCCACGGGAGGCGGCGAACGCCCGCAGCTCCAGGGCACCGTCCTCACCGACCAGCACGACGGCGATCACCTGGCCGGAGTCCTCGTCGACCTGCAACTGGAGCTCCTGGGCGCCGACCGGCGCGATCAGCAGGCTGCCGAGGTCGATGCCCTCGTGGTCCTCGTCCTGGAGCTCGGATGCGTCCAGCGGACCGCGCGGGCTCTCGGCCACGGCCGGGTCCGAGGCGAGCGTGGAGTCCTCGGACTCCTCGACCTCCGGGGTCTCCTGGGACTGCGCCGAGCCTGACTTGCGGCCGAACCTCACGTTGCTGTCCCTCCTGCCCGGCCCTGTTCGGGGTCCTGGCCGGTCTCCTGGCTGCTCCTGGGGGGCACCTCCTGGTGGAAGCCTCCTGTGGAACCGTAGCCCCCGGCGCCGCGGACCGACTCCGGCAGGTCGTCGGCCTCGAGGAACACCGCGGTCTCGAAGCGCTGGATCACCAGCTGGGCGATCCGGTCACCGCGGTGCACGTCGAACGGCTCGTGGCGATCGGTGTTGACCAGGCACACCTTGATCTCCCCGCGGTAGCCGGCGTCGATGGTCCCGGGCGTGTTGACGACCGAGATGCCGTGGCGGGCCGCGAGCCCCGAGCGCGGGTGCACCAGCCCGACGTACCCCTCCGGGAGCGCCATCGCGATCCCCGTCGGCACCAGGGCACGTTCGCCGGGCTCCAGGGTGAGGTCGACCGTGGAACGCAGATCGGCGCCGGCGTCCCCGGGGTGGGCGTAGGAGGGGACGGGCAGCCCTTCGTCGATGCGCCTGATCGTGATGTGCACCATGGCTGGGGACCCTACCCGCGTGACACAGGATCGGAGGTGACAGGCTTTGCCCGTGCCGCCGCCAGCCTCCGTTGCGTACTCAGAGAGCCTCTACGTGCCGTTGCGCTGGTGGGTCCAGGCGACGATGCTCCTCGCCACGCTGTGGCTGGCGTTCATCGTGGCGATGCCCGCCTGGGCCGCCTGGCTGGCCAGCGGCTCGCTCCTGCTGGTGATCTTCGGGCTGTTCGCGTGGGCCGGCAGCGCCCGCGTCGCGATCCGGGACGGGGTCTTCCACGCCGGTCGGGCGCACATCCCCGTCGAGCACCTCGGCGCGGCCGAGCCCCTGGACCCGGAGCAGACCCGCCGGGTCCACGGCGTCGACGCCGACGTCCGCGCGTTCCTCGTGACCCGCCCCTACCTGAAGCGGTCGGTGAAGGTGGCCGTCTCCGACCCGGCCGACCCCACGCCGTACTGGCTGGTCTCCACGCGGCACCCGGATCGGCTCGCGGCCGCGCTCACCAGCGCCGAGATCGCCGGCCGTCCTGACTAGGGTGGGCGGTTCCTGGGTACCCAATCCCTGACATCGCCCCACCTGAAAGGCAGGACATGGCCAAGGACAAGTCGAAGAAGTCGCAGGACAGCTCGAAGGTGTGGTCGATCTTCTCGCTCGCGGCAGCGCTGTTCGGCGCCACCGTGGCGCGCAAGAGCCTCACCAAGGCCTGGCAGACCGCCACCGGCAAGAACCCCCCGGCGAACCCCGCCGACCCCGACGTGGAGCTGTGGGAGGCCGTGCTGTGGGCCGTGGCCAGCGGTACTGCGGTCCAGGTGGCGCGGATGCTGGCAACCCGGAAGGCGGCGAACTACTACGCCAAGTCCACCGGCCACCTGCCCCCGGGGCTCGGTTCGGACGAACAGAGCACCAAGAAGGCGAAGGCTGCGACCAGCTGACCCGGACCTGAGATGACGAAGGGCCGCTCTCCCGGTGGGAGAGCGGCCCTTCGTGCTGCGTGGGTCAGGCGCAGTCGCGACAGATCAGCTTCTTCTCGTCAGCGAGCTGACTGCGGTGGTGCACCAGGAAGCAGCTCATGCAGGTGAACTCGTCCACCTGCTTGGGCTTGACCTCGACGGCCAGCTCCTCGTGCGAGAGGTCCGCCCCCGGGAGCTCGAAGGACTCGGCTGCTTCTGCCTCGTCCTCGTCGACCTTTCCGGAGTTCTTGTCGTGACGGCGCGCCTTGAGCTCTTCGAGGCTGTCCTCGTTCTGCTCTTCTTCGGTCTTGCGCGGTGCGTCGTAATCGGTTGCCATGCGTATCTTTCTCCTGCTCCCCAGTCCCAGCGTGGTTTCCGGGCGTCGGTTGGGCCAGTGCCCTAATCGAGCCCCGAGATTCATCGGAGCGTCGAAATCACGTGTGCGGCGCAGATTGTGCACCACACCGGGTTGATTGTGCACATGAGCGCAACCCCGTGCTGACAACAGACACTCGAACGAGGCGTGAACACCGGGCGAACACTTCTTGTTCCCGGTCCGGCCGATCGCCGAGCAGCCGCAGGTCAGACCACGGTCGGGCCCCCCGACGGCTGTGGATCCGGCTCCCCGACGGGGAAGCCACAGGCGCCCACGAGCGTGAGGAACGTCTCCCAGCCGGCCGCGGGAGCGCACACCAGCAGACGCGCGGTCGGGTTCACCAGGGGGGCCGGCCAGACCTCGAGGACGGCGCCGGCCTCGCGCGCCACGAGCCCTCCCGCGGCGTAGTCCCACAGGTGCGGACCCTCCTCCACGTAGCCGTCACACTCCCCCGACGCGACCGCGCACAGGTCTAGTGCACAGGAGCCGTTGCGACGGATGTCGCGCACCTGCGGCAGCATCCGGGCCACCGACTTGCCCTGTCTGGCCCGGACGGCGGCCTCGTAGCTGAACCCGGTGGCCACCAGCGTCTGGTCCAGGGGCGGGGTGTCCCCGACCCGGACGGGTACGCCGTTGCGGGTGGCTCCCCCACCGAGCGTGGCGGCGTACTCCAGACCGGTGGCCGGGCCGAGCACCACGCCCGCCACGACCACGCCGGCCACCTCCGCGGCGATCGACACGGCGTACTCCGGCCTGCCGTAGAGGTAGTTCACGGTGCCGTCGATGGGATCGACGATCCACCTGACGCCCGAGCTGCTGGGGACGTCCTCGCCCTCCTCCCCCACGAAGCCGTCACCGGGCCGCGGGCCGAGCAGCCGGTCCCGGATGAGCTCCTCGCTCGCGCGGTCGGCCAGGGTCACCACGTCGGCCACGCTCGACTTCGTCGCGGCCACGTCCACCCCGCCCGCGCGCATCCCGGCTACCAGCTCGCCGGCCTCGCGGGCGGCGGCGGTCGCCAGCGCGAGCAGGTCCGAGCTCGACGGCACAGCCGGCCCCCCACTCATCGCCTAGTCCTGTCCGCAGAGCGCGGGCCGGTCGCCACGGGGGTTGGGGCAGCACCGGGCCGGGCAGACGTCCCAGGACGGGTCGGACCCGACGGCCGCGCGCACGGGGTGCTCCCCGCGCTCCACGGCGGCTCGCTCCAGCAGCAGGTCGCGCACCATCGCCACGAACCTCGGGTCGAGACCTGCGGTCGCGGCCCGGGCGAAGGGCAGCCCGATCTCGTCGGCGGTCGCCGCCGCCTCGGTGTCGAGGTCGTAGACGACCTCCATGTGGTCGGAGACGAAGCCGATCGGCACCACCACCACGCCCGGGACCTCGCGTCCGCGCAGCGAGCGCAGGTGGTCGTTGACGTCGGGCTCGAGCCACGGGACGTGCGGAGGACCCGACCGCGAGCAGAACACCAGCTCGGAGGGGTACCGGTGGCCGGTCTCCTCGCGCACCCGCTCGATGATCTCGGCTGCCACGACCCGGTGCTGGGCGACGTAGGCACCACCCAGCGGTCCGCTGGTCTCGTTCATCGCCAGCGGGATGGAGTGGGTCACGAACGCGATGTGCCCACCCCTCCGGGCCTCCTCGGGCAGGTCCGCCAGCGCGGCCAGGGTGGCGTCGACCATCGGCTCGATGAAGCCCGGGTGGTTGAAGTAGTGGCGCAGCCGGTCGATCCGCGGCGCCCCCGGCACCTCGGCCACCGCCGCGGCGAGGTTCTCGCGGTACTGCCGGCACCCGCTGTAGGAGGAGTAGGCGCTCGTGACCAGGGCTGCCGCGCGGGTGACACCGTCCCGGGCCATCTGCTCCAGCGTGTCGCGCAGGAAGGGGTCCCAGTTCCGGTTGCCCCAGTAGACGGGGAGGGCCACGTCGTTGACCTCGAGGTCGCTCTGGATCGCGTCCACCAGGTCGCGGTTCTGGTCGTTGATCGGGCTGCGCCCACCGAAGGCGAAGTAGTGCTCCCCGACCTCCTCGAGGCGGGCGTCGGGGATGTCCTTGCCGGCCGTCACGTTGCGCAGGAACGGCAGCACGTCGTCGGGCTTCTCGGGTCCACCGAAGGAGACGAGGAGCACTGCGTCGTAGGGACGGGGGTCGCGCGGACCCGTAGGACGGCCCTCGGCAGAGGTGTCGTTGCTCATGGGACCAGCGTAGGAGCAGTGGCGTGAGAGCCCCCTGCGGCAGTCCGCCTCGGGGCCTTCCGGCAGGCCTTCCTATCGTTGCGGGGTGCTCGACTCCTACCGCCGCGTGTTCGCCCGCCCCGGGGCCCTCGCGTTCTCCGCCACCGGGCTCGTGGCACGACTGCCGATGTCGATGATGACCCTCGGGATCGTGCTGCTCGTCAGCACGCTGGCCGGCTCCTACGCCCTCGCCGGCCAGGTCGCGGCGGCGTACGTCATCGGCAACGCGGGCTTCGCCGTCCCGCACGGGAGGCTGGCGGACCGGTTCGGCCAGGGCCGGGTGCTGTACGTCGACTCGCTCGTCTTCGCGCTGTCCAGCGGGCTGATGATCAGGTCGATCACCGACGGCTGGGACACCCCGTGGCCGCACCTGCTCGCAGCCCTCGCCGGGGCCTCGATGCCGCAGATCGGCACGATGGTGCGAGGGCGCTGGGCGCACCTGCTCGAGGTGGACAGCCAGCGGCACACCGCCTTCGCCGTGGAGAGCGTCGCCGACGAGGTCGTCTTCGTCAGCGGGCCCGCGCTGGTCACGTTCCTGTCCACGACGCTGGCCCCGCAGTCCGGGCTCGTGGTCGCCGTCGTGGCCGGCACGCTGGGCTCCCTGGGGCTCGCGGTCCAGCGGCGCACCGAGCCGCCGGCGCACCCGCGGCGCCCCGGTGTCGTCCGCCGGCCGATGCCCTGGGGGCTCCTGATCCCACTGACCGTGGGCGCGGTCGCCCTCGGCAGCCTGTTCGGGGCGCTGGAGGTGGGCTCGGTCGCCTTCGCCGAGGACGCCGGGCGCAAGTCGTTCTCCGGGCTGATGCTCGGGGCCTTCTCCCTGGGCAGCCTGATCGCGGGAGTGGTCGCCGGCGCCATCGTGTGGCAGCGCGGCCCCCTGGTGCGGGCACGCGCCGGGATGGGGATCCTGGCGGTCGGCACGGTCTCGCTGCCGTTCCTGCCGGGTCTGGTCGTGGTCACGGTGGCGCTCTTCGTCACCGGGCTCGCCCTGGCTCCCACCCTGATCGCGCTGTTCTCGGTGATCGAGGCCTCCGTCCCGCGCGAGCGCCTCAACGAGGCGATGGGGGTGGTGCAGACGGGCATGAGCGCGGGGATCGCCCCGGGCGCCTGGCTCGCGGGAGTGGTGGCCGACGACCGCGGCGGCTCCGCGGCGTACTGGGTGTGCACGGTCTCCGCGGCCCTGGCGGCACTCGCCGGGCTCGCGGTCCGCGCCCCCGGGCAGGTCGGGCAGCGGGTCCTCTCCCCGGAGGACTAGCCTGCCCTGCATGCCCTCATGGACCAACTGGGCGGGCACCGCCACCAGCCACCCGGCCAGGGAGCTGAGCCCGCACGACGCCGGCGACGTGGTCGACGCCGTGGTCACCGCACGCCGCGAAGGCCTCACGGTCAAGATGCCCGGCACCGGTCACTCGTTCACCGACATCGCGGTGACCGACGGGGTGCTGCTGCACCCGAGCGGGCTCAGCGGCATCGTCGCGGTCGACCGCGACGCCATGACGGTCACCGCCCTCGCCGGAACCCCCCTGCACGAGCTGAACGCCGGGCTCGCCCGGCTCGGCCTGTCCCTGCACAACATGGGCGACATCGAGGAGCAGACGCTGGCGGGCGCCATCTCCACCGGAACCCACGGCACCGGCGGCCTGGTCGCCTCCCTCGGCTCCCAGGTGTGCGGGCTGGAGCTCGTCGCCGGTGACGGCACCCTGATCAGCGCCACCGAGCTGGAGAACCCCGACGTCCTCGACGTCGGCCGGGTCGGCCTCGGCGCCCTGGGCGTGCTCACCTCCATCACGATGCGGGTGGAGCCGCTGTTCGTCCTCGAGGCCCATGAGGGCCCGATCGGCTGGGAGCAGGCGATCGCGGAGTTCGACGAGCTCGTCGCCGAGAACCACCACTTCGAGATGTACTGGTTCCCGCACACGGACCGGTTGCTCGCCAAGCGCAACAACCGCACGCTCGACGACGCCGAGCCCCTCAGTCGCCTGCGCACCTGGATCGACGACGACCTGATGGCGAACCACGCGTTCGGCTGGCTGAACCGCCTCGGCAACGTGCGCCCGGGCCTGATCCCCCGGCTCAACGGACTGGCCGCGCGGGCGCTGGGCACCCGTCGGTACAGCGACGTGCCCCACAAGGTGTTCACCTCCCGGCGGGGCGTGCCCTTCCGCGAGATGGAGTACGCCGTGCCGCGCGAGGTGGGCCTGGACGTGCTCACCGAGGTCCGCGCCCTGATCGAGCGGCGGGGCTGGCGGATCAGCTTCCCGGTGGAGATCCGCACCTCGCCCGGCGAGGACCACCCCCTCTCGGCCGCCTATGGCCGGGACTCGATGTACCTCGCGTTCCACACCAACGTCCAGACCGACCACCACGAGTACTTCGGCGGCGTCGAGGAGGTGCTCCGCGCCCACGACGGCCGTCCGCACTGGGGCAAGCTGCACACGCGCACCGCCGAGGACCTGGCGCCGGCCTACCCGCGCTGGCAGGAGTTCCAGGACCTGCGGAACCGCCTCGACCCGGAGCGGGTCTTCACCAACGCCTACCTCGACCGGGTCCTGGGCTAGACGCTGGCCCTGGACGCTGGCCCTGGACGCTGGCCCTAGACGCTGGCAGAGCCCCGCGGCAGCGGCGCCCGCCAGTCCCGCCACAGGGCCAGCACCCGCAGGCCGAAGCAGAGGATCACCCCGGGGATCGCCACCAGGCCCTCCGGGAGGCCCCACCCCTGGGCGAGCACGGCCCACGTCGCCCCGACCAGTGCCGGGGTCGCGTAGAGCTCGCTGGAGAACACCACCGGGACCCGGCCCGCGAGCAGGTCGCGTGCCATCCCGCCCCCGATGCCGGTGACCATCCCCATCAACGCCGAGGGCACCGGTCCCAGTCCGTACTCGAGGGCCTTCAGCGCCCCGGTGACGCAGAACAGCCCCAGTCCCGCGGCGTCGAAGACGTTCACGACGCGCTCGGCCCGACCGACCGCCGGGTGGAAGACGAAGGTGATCAGCCCGGCAGCGACCGGCACCATCAGGTAGCGCCAGTCGGTGAGTGCAGCCGGCGGCGTGGCGGCGATCAGCACGTCTCGCAGGAAGCCGCCACCGAGCCCGGTCGTGCCGGCCAGGACCAGGACACCGAAGACGTCGAACTGCTTGCGCACGGCGACCAGGGCGCCGGAGATCGCGAACACGAAGATGCCGCTGAGGTCGAGCACCAGCAGGAAGGTGCTCGGGTTCGGTTCGGCCATGGCTCAACACTAGGATGGGTCGGCGCGTCGCCCTGCTCAGGCGTGGACCGGGCTGAAGTAGGCTCGGGGCCGCAGGTGTGATGCGAAGGAGCAGCGAGCATGCAGGACCTCACCCCGGTGGGGCTCAGTCAGAACGGCAGGCGACTGCTGCTGGTGAGCCCGACGGGCGAGGAGTTCGCGGTCCCCGTGGACGCCCGGCTACGCGCCGTACTGCGTGGCGAGAACGCACGACTCGGCCAGTTGGAGATGAAGATGGAAAGCGCACTGCGCCCTCGCGACATCCAGGCCCGCATCCGGGCGGGCGAGTCACCCGAGGAGGTCGCCGCGGCCGCGCAGACGTCCGTGGAGGCCATCATGGGCTTCGCCACCCCCGTGCTGGCGGAGCGGGCCCACGTCGCCCAGACCGCGCTCAAGGCCTCGGTCCGCCGCCGCTCCGGGGAGTCCTCCTCCGGGGGCCGCACCCTCGGGGAGGCCGCTGCGATGTTCTTCAGCGACCACGGCCTGCACGACGAGGACGTGGAGTGGGACGCCTGGCGTCGCCCCGACGGCCGCTGGGCGCTGGTGGCGACGTACGCCGTCCGCGGCACCCCGCGCACCGCGGAGTTCACCCATGACATGCCGGGGCGCTACGTGGTCGCGCAGAACCAGGAGGCGCTCGTGCTCACCGGCGAGGTGCGCGAGACCGAGGCCCCTGCCACTCCCGGGCAGCCGGACGGCGACCGCGCCGGCAGCATCCGCCGGCTGAGCTCGGTGCCCTCCCAGGACGAGCTGCCGCTCGGCGACGACGCCATCGAGCTGGTCAGGGACCGGCAGCCCGACCCGGAGCCGGCCACTGCCGACTCCCCCGATGTCGAGACCGGCTCCTCCGAGACCGGCTCCGAGGCCGGCGACCGGACCGCTGACCCGGCTGCCGCCGCGGACGCCGACTGGCTCGCGCAGGACCGCCCCGCGGTTCCCCCGGCGGCGGGCCAGACGCTCTCGGAGCACCAGCGCGACGCCGGACCCGGCGGCGAGCCCGACCTCCAGCCGATCCCGGAGATCGAGGACCACCTCAACGAGAACGGGGCGCTGGACCCGGTCGAGGTCGAGGAGTCCGTGGCCGACGTACCGCCGACCCCGCCTCCGGCGCCCGCACCGGCGCCGAAGAAGAAGAGCCGTTCCTCGGTCCCGTCGTGGGACGAGATCATGTTCGGCGGCGGCAAGAACGACTGACCGACCCGGGGCACCGGCCCCGGACGAGGGGTGCCGGCAGGTCGGCATCTGGTCGATGATGGTGACCCGGCGCGCTCGGGCGAGTTGAATGACCTCAGTCAACCTCGTCGACCCCTGAGAGCGGTGCATCTCACCATGGCCTACTTCGTCACCGGTGCGACCGGGTTCCTCGGTCGGCACCTGGTCCAGGAACTGCTCGACCACCGCGACGGCGAGGTCTTCGCGCTCTGCCGGGAGGGATCGCTCCCCCGGCTGGAGGCGATGATCGAGGAGTGGGGCGCAGCCGGTCTCGACGCCGACCGGGTCGTGCCCGTCATCGGCGACCTCGGTGAGCCCGGCCTGGGGGTGAGCCACCAGTGGGTCACCGCGCACGCGGACGAGATCGACCACTTCTTCCACCTCGCCGCCATCTACGACATGACCGCCTCGGAGGACCTGAACGAGACGATGAACGTCGGTGGCACCCGCAACGCCATCGACCTCGCCGCCCGCCTCGAGGTGTCCTGCCTGCACCACGTCTCCTCGGTGGCCGTCTCGGGCGACTACCGCGGCGTGTTCGACGAGACGATGTTCGACGAGGGCCAGCGGCTGCCCTCGGCGTACCACCGCACCAAGTTCGAGTCCGAGCGGATCGTGCGCGAGGAGGCCGGCGTCCCCTGGCGGATCTACCGGCCGGCGATCGTGGTCGGCCACTCCGAGACCGGGGCGATGGACAAGATCGACGGGCCGTACTACTTCTTCCCGCTGCTCAAGCGGCTGCGCGACAACGTGCCCGCCTGGCTTCCTCTCGTCGGCGTCGACCTCGGCGACACCAACGTGGTCCCGGTGGACTACGTCGCCCGGGCGATGGACCACCTCGCGCACGAGCGCGGGCTCGACGGGCAGGCCTTCCACCTCGTCAACCCCGACCCGATCGGGACCGTCGACCTCGTGAACACGCTGGCGGCCGCCGCCAAGGCCCCGCGGTTCGCGGTCCCGGTCGACCGCAGCGTCACCTCGATCCTGCCCACCGAGCTCCTCCCCCGGGCGCTGCGGCCGGCCAACCTCGTCGCGGCCGCGCTGCGGACACCGGCGCTGCACCTCGCGCTGAGCCAGACCATCGGTCGCCTCGGCATTCCTCCCGAGGTGCTCGAGCACGTCTCCTTCCCCTCGGTCTACGCCACCCGCTCCACGGACAAGGCGCTGGCCGGCTCCGGGATCTCGGTGCCCGACCTGGACTCCTACGCCTCGACGCTGTGGTCCTACTGGGAGGAGATGCTCGACGACTCGATCAGGAGCGACTCCTCGGCGGTCCGCGAGCTCGCCGGCAAGGTCGTGGTGATCACCGGCGCCTCCTCCGGCATCGGGCTGGTCACCGCGGTGCAGATCGCCAAGGCCGGGGGCATCCCGATCCTGGTCGCCCGTGGGCGGGACAAGCTGGAGTCGACCCGGCGGCTGATCGAGGCCCAGGGCGGGACGGCGTACAGCTACCCCTGCGACCTCTCCGACCTCGAGGCCATCGACGCCCTGACCAAGCAGCTCGACGAGGACTTCGAGCACATCGACTACGTGGTCAACAACGCCGGCCGTTCCATCCGGCGCTCGCTGCGGTTGAGCGAGGACCGCTTCCACGACTTCGAGCGCACCATGCAGCTCAACTACTTCGGGGCGGTCCGCCTGGTCCTCGGGATCCTGCCCAAGATGCGCGAGCAGCGGTCGGGCCACGTGGTCAACGTGTCCTCGATCGGCGTCCTCACCAGCCCACCGCGGTTCTCGGCGTACGTCGCCTCCAAGGCCGCCCTGGACGCGTGGAGCAACGTGGTCTCCAGCGAGCTGATCAGCGACGGCGTGTCCTTCACCAGCATCCACATGCCGCTGGTCCGCACGCCGATGATCGCCCCGACCAAGATGTACGACAAGTTCCCCGCGATCACCCCGGCGCAGGCCGCGGCGAAGGTGATCCGGGCCCTGGTCGAACGGCCCCACGAGATCAACACCCTCACCGGCAACCTCGGCGCCCTCGGGCACACGCTGGCCCCCCGGACTGCCTTCCGGATCCTGCACGTGGCCTACCAGGTGTTCCCGGACTCCACGGCCGCCCGCGGCGACGACGACGCGCGCACCGAGCGCGTCAGTGTCCAGCGTGCGCTCGCCCGCGCGTTCCGCGGCGTCCACTGGTAGCCTCCATCTCGTGCTGAACCTGTGTTGTCGCTGCCGCTGACACCAGCCTGCGGGCTGGTGCGTCCCCCGGACCCCGACAGCCCCGACACACAGGATCGATCTCCCCATGCCACCGATGAACTTCGGCACCTGGACCCGCGCGCTCGGCGCGCGCGGCTACGAGGTGCTCGCCCCCAGCCACGCCGTCCCCGTCTCCCTGTGGCTGCGTGAACGGCCCGGCACCGACCGGGTGCTGCACTTCGACGCCCGCGGCACCCGGCTCCGCCTGGCGGCCTACCGGCCCTCGGACCTGACCACCCTGCTCCTGCGCGCGGAGTGCGACTGCGAGTCCCACCGGCAGGCCGGGGCGGCCGGGCGGCTGGTGCTCAACCCCGGGGCGGTGCCGCTGGAGACCCACGATCTCGACGGCGCCGTGGTCTTCGGCTGGCGCGGCCACGAGGCCGCGCTGCTCTCCCTGGAGGAGACCGCCGGGCTCTTCGAGAGCCTGCTCGCGCGGCTCAGCCCGCTCGGGGACCTGTCGGGCAACGTCCCGGGAGAACTCGCAGCCACGGCCTGACTGAGTGTGTCCCTTTCGCTCAGGTCGGCGCGACGGTGGCCGATGTGAGTGCTCGTGAGCACCCGTCTGACCTGACCGATGAGCAGTGGGCACTGCTCGAACCTGCGCTGATCCGTCCTGGGAAGTCTGGCCGCAAGCACGCGGACCTGCGCACCGTGGTGGACGGCATCCTCTACATCACGCGGACGGGCTGCCAGTGGCGGTACCTGCCGGAGTCGTTCGGGCCGTGGACGCGGGTGTGGTCGCAGTTCCGCCGCTGGTCACGCAACGGCACCTGGGCCACCCTGCTGGCCGTCCTGCACGAGCAGCTGCGCCTGGCGGCGGACCGGGACGCCCACCCGTCGATGGTGGTCATCGACTCCCAGCTTGCGCGCGGTGCCTCCCAGGGCGGTGTGACGTTCCACGACCGCGGCGGCCCGTACGGCGCGACGTTGGGCGCCAAGCGGGTAGTCCCGGTCGACGCGACCGGGATGCCGGTCGGTGCCATCGTGGTGCCGGCATCGACGACGGAGTCCCGGGCGACGGAGCTGCTGCTCGAGCACCTGGTCGACCTGGGTGTCACAGAGCGGCTCGAGCTGGTCCTGGTCGACCGCGGGACCACGGCCCGGGCCGCTCGTACGATGTCGCGCCGGTTCGAGCTCGAGGTGCGCCAGGTGTTCTGGCCCGACCGTCAGCCGGTGTTCCGGCCCATCGCGCACGCGTGGCGGGTCGAGGTCGCCCACGGGATGCTCGGACGCAGCCGGAGGTTGGCGAAGAGCTTCGAGAACACCACCAGCTCGGCGACCGGTTGGCTCCAGGTCGCGTGTGTGGCGTTGCTGCTGCGCGAGCTCGCCCCTGCCTGACCCTGTTCCCCTATCTGCTGCGCTGTCGGTGCTGGGCGGCACCATCAGCCTCATGCCCGCCGCCGTGAAGAACGACACCGCCGTACTGGTGTCGCACACCGGTGCGCCGCTGACGAGGTCGACGACGTTCAAGTTCACCCTGACCCCGACCCGAGCCCAGGACCAGTTGCTGCGTGCGCACGCGGGCGCGGCGAGGCTCGCGTACAACCATCACCTCGCCCGGATGCGGGCCAACCTGGACCAGCGCGCGGCCGAGCGCACCTACGGCATCGCGGACGCCGTCCTCACCCCGTCCCTGTCGTGGTCGAAGGTGTCGTTCATCAACGAGATGAACGCCTGGAAGGACGGCCGCGCCGCCGACACCCGGATCACGTGGGACGAGGACGGCAACGAGGTCCGCGGGCTGCCATGGCGGGGCGAGGTGTCCGCTGACGTCTTCGAGTGCGCGAGCGTGAATGCGGCCCAGGCGTTGAAGAACTGGTCCGACTCCCGCAAGGGCGCCCGCGCCGGGAAGGCGGCCGGGTTCCCGCGGTTCAAGTCGCGGCACAAGACCGCGCCGGCGTTCCGGCTGCGCTCGAAGTACGCCGAGGGGCAGGCGTCCCCGGTGCGGCCGACCGGGCCGCGGTCGATGAGGTTCCCCAAGCTAGGCGAGATCCGGGTCCACGAGCACACCGGGAAGCTCGCCAAGATGCTCGCGGTGGGACGGTTTCACATCTACGCGGCATCGTTCCGGCTCGAGCGCGGCCGCTGGGTCGTCGCCGTCACCGGCGTCGCAGCAACGATGCACCACCAGCGCCGTACGCCGACCAGCCGGCACACGTCTCGGGTGGGCGTGGACCTGGGGGGTGAAGACCCTCGCCGTGGTCGCGGATGAGGATGGACGCCAGCTGCAGGCATGGGCGGGGGTGAAAGCGCTGCAGCACGCCCAGGCACGCCTGAAGCTGGCCAACCAGGCTCTCGCGAGAACCAAGCGAGACTCCAACGGCCGGAAGAAGGCAGCACGTCGCCTGGGCAAGATGCACGCCCGGATGACACACCTGCGCCGGAACCTGCTCCACCAGATCACAGGCGACCTGGCCCGCGGGTACACGTCCGTGGTCATCGAGGACCTGAACGCGGCCGGCATGCTCGCCAACCGGCGGCTCGCACGCGTGGTCTCGGACGCTGCGTTCGGGGAGTTCCGTCGCCAGCTCACCTACAAGGCAGCCTGGTACGACACCGAGCTGGTCATCGCCGACCGCTGGTTCCCGTCGTCGAAGACGTGCTCCGGGTGCGGCAGCCTCCACGCCGACCTGAAGCTCTCGGACCGGGTCTACGCCTGCACGGCGTGTGGGCTCGTCATCGACCGGGACGTCAACGCGGCTGTCAACCTGGCCCGCTACACCGCACCCCCACCCGAGACTCCACCGATTCCCGCGGCCGCCTGACACACGCACCGTGTCTGCACCCGGATGAGCCGGGCCAAGAGCCGACCGTCACCTCGCACCACAATGAGGCCCTGGGTCGGAACCAGCGCAAGACCACACCCCAGGTGGTGCGGCGGCTGGAAGGCAACCAAGAACCCGCCCCTCAGTAGAGGGGCGGGTCAAGGGGAGCCGGTGAGTCCCGCGAAAGGGACACACTCAGTGAGTGCCACGATGTGCTGATGCGGATCTTCCACCTCGCCACCGTCGCCGACTGGGAGGCCGCGCGGCGCTCAGGTGCCTACACCACGTCGACCCGCGGGGTCAGCCTGGCGCAGCAGGGATTCCTGCACGCCGCACGGGTGGGCCAGGTGGCCGGCGTGTTCGACCGCTACTACCGCGACGCCGGCGAGCCACTGGTCCTGCTGAGCATCGACACCGACCTGCTCGGCGTGCCGTGGCAGGAGGACCCCGTGGGCGACGACACGTTCCCGCACATCTACGGCCCGCTGTCACCCGACGCGGTCGTCGCGGTGCAGCCTCTCGACCAGGACGGCGACCAGGACGGCGACCCGGGCTCCGACCACCAGGGCCTCAGGCCTCGCCCGTTGCCACCGGCCGGTCCGGGTCGGTGACCCACTCGCTCCACGAACCCGGGTAGAGCGCGGCCTCGATGCCGGCCACCGCCATCGCGAGCACGTCGTGGGCAGCGGTCACGCCCGAGCCGCAGTACGCCGCGACCTCGCGGCCCTGCGCCACGGCGTAGTGCCCGACCAGCTCCTCGCGGCTGCGGAACCGCCCGTCGGGACGCAGGTTGCGACTCGTCGGGACGTTGACCGCCCCGGGGATGTGGCCGGCCACCGGGTCGACCGGCTCCACCTCGCCCCGGAAGCGTTCCGGCTCGCGTGCGTCGAGGAGCACGTGGTCGTGGGCGAAGGCCAGGACCTCGTCGGTCTCCAGCACCGGCAGCTGTCCGGGCCGTGCGACGAAGTCGCCGGGGGCCGGGTGCACGGACTCGGTGGAGACCGGCTGACCTGCCTCCACCCAGGCGCTCCAGCCGCCGTCCAGGACACGCACGTCGGGATGGCCCGCCCAGCGCAGCAGCCACCAGCACCTCGCCGCGGCCCGGCCGGCCCAGTCGTCGTACACCACGACGGGGCGATCCTCGCTCACCCCTGCGGCGCGCATGGCCCGCTGGAAGACCTCCGGGTCCGGCAGCGGGTGCCGCCCGCCCGTCCCGGGAGGCGACGCCAGCACCCCGTCCAGGTCGACGTACGCCGCGCCGGGGACGTGACCCCGGGCGTACTCCTCGGCCCCGGGAGGCCCGCCCATCCGGTAGCGGACGTCGAGCACGGTGCACGAGCCTGCGGCGACCGCGGCTGCGAGGGCTTCGACGTCGATCAGCGGCTGGCTCCGGGATGCGTGCATGGCATGATCCTCCCCGATGGCTGAACTCCAATTCTTCACCGGCACGATGGACTCCGGGAAGAGCACGCTCGCGCTGCAGACGAACCACAACCACGCCGCCCGGGGCCGGATCGGCCGGATCTTCACCACCCACGACCGTGCGGGCTCGGCCCGGATCTCCTCCCGGCTCGGCCTGACCCACGACGCCCTCGAGGTCGACGAGGACTTCGACTTCTGGCGCTACGTCGTCGACGAGCTCACCCACGGCGCCAGGATCGACTACCTGATCTGCGACGAGGCCCAGTTCTACACCGGCGCGCAGGTCGACCAGCTCGCCAAGATCGTCGACGAGCTGCAGCTCGACGTGTTCGCCTTCGGGATCCTCTCCGACTTCCGCACCCAGCTCTTCGAGGGGTCCCGGCGCCTGGTCGAGCTCGCCGACCGGATGAACGTGCTCCAGGTCGAGGCGCTGTGCTGGTGCGGCAAGCGGGCCACCCACAACGCCCGGACGGCCGACGGCGAGATGGTCACCGAGGGCGAGGTCATCGTCGTGGGTGACGTCGAGGGAGAGGTGCCGGCGGAGATCTCCTACGAGGTCCTCTGCAGGGCCCATCACCGCCGCCGGATGACGGCCTCACGGGCCAGGGCGATCTCGATGATCGCCGAGCCGCTCCCGTTCTCCTAGAGGGCTGCGTCAGCCGACGAGGATCGGGATGTGCATCTCGCGCGGTGTCAGGGAGCCGTGCAGGCCCACGAGCGTCATCTCGTAGGGGAAGTCCGTGGAGCTCATCAGGGCCCAGTCGTCGCGGGCGGCCACGACCACGTCGCCGAGGCGCAGGCGCACCCGCGAGTCCACCTCGCCGAACCAGCCGCGCTCGATCGCCTCGTCGCGGGTGAGCACCGTCGCCCGGTCGCCCAGGGTCTCGCGCCACGCGTCGGCGACGGCGGGCACCGCACCGCCGCGGCAGTACACGTGCCGGAACCTGGCCTCGCCACCGAGCAGGGTGACCCCGTCGCGCAGCTGCGCGAACCCGTCGATGTCGACGTGGCGTTCCGCCGGGGAGTCGATCATCCCGTGGTCGGCGACCACCACCAGCCGGACCTCGTCGGGCAGCTCGTCGCGCAGCTCCTGGACGTCCTCGTCGATGTCGCGCAGCTGCGCACGCCAGCGCTGGGAGTCCACCCCCGCACGGTGGCCGTGCCAGTCGAGGTCACCGTCGTAGACATAGGTCACCGAGGGGCGTCGCGCAGCTCCCGCGACGGCTCCCGCGACCCGCTCGGCCACGTCGTCGGCGCCGACGTACTCCGCGCCGCGCTGGCCGCACCGGGTCAGTCCCGAGCCGGCGAACTCGCGCTTGCTGACCACGCTCGTGTGCACCCCGGCCGCCTCGAGCCGCGTGAAGGCGGTGGCGTTGGGCTGCCACTGCAGCGGGTCGACCGGCTGGTCCCAGAACAGCGAGTTCAGCAGCGCGCCGGTCTCGGGCACCCGTGAGCTGAACCCGACCAGCCCGTGCTGGCCCGGCGCGAGCGCCGTGCCAAGGGAGGTCAGCGAGGTGGCCGTGGTCGACGGGACGCCGCAGGTGGCCGGCGGCTCCCCCAGCAGGGAGTGCAGGTACGGCGCCTGCACCCGGTGCTCGGCCAGCAGGTCGTGACCGAGCCCGTCCACCAGCATCACGACGTACGCCGGCGCCGGGGGCAGCCGCAGCGAGGACTCGTGGAAGCCGACGTCGACGCCGAGGGCCCGGGCGACCGCAGGCAGCACGTCGCCGAGGGTGCGACCCGCCAGGTCGCCGGAGTAGGCCGGCTCTACGAAGTCCGGCAGGGCTGGCCGCACCGTCAGGTCTGCGTGCGGGCGGAGAGGCTCTCGGCGAAGACGAGGAGGTCGTCGACGGCACCCTGGCCGTCCGCTGCCGAGCTGACCCGCAGCGAGAAGTCGTCGGAGACCACCATGCCGGTGTAGCCGTGGTCCGCGTCGCACTCGGGATCCGCGCAGGCGGCGGGCTCGAGGTCGATCCGGTTGATGCCGCCCCAGCCGATGGTGAGCACGGCCTCGCTGGGAGTGGGCTCACCGCCACCGGCGAAGGTCGCCGGGTTCGCCACCATCCGGTTCACCACGATCGAGCGCACCGAGCTCAGCTGGATCGCCTCGGTGGAGGTGGAGGTGTAGGGCTCGGGCAGCAGGTCGTCAGGAGCGTGCTCGTCGGTGTGGCACAGGATCAGCCGGGTCCCGGTGAGCACGACGACCGTGATGTGCCGGCGCACCTCGTCCCGGTCGATGGTGGGCTCGTGGTGGACGAGGTAGGAGGTGACGTTCTCGCCGGCGACGGCCGACCGGACTCCGGCGGCGACGACCTGCGGGTAGTAGCCGGTCTTCTCGATCGCCATCACGAGGTCGGAGAAGCGGTCGCTGGGGGGTGCTTGACGCATGACCGCAGTCTGTCACGCGTTCCGGCCCAGCCGCCCGCCGCTGCACGCGCACGGTGCACGGCGAGGCCGCTCAGCGGGGCAGCGAGTCGTCGAGCGGGTCGGTGAGCCGGCGTACGAACAGGTCCGAGCGGGGCTCGAGCATCGCGTCCACCCGGCCCGCGGCCTGCAGCACGGTCACCCCGTCGGCGGTGGCGTGCACGAGTCCCAGGTCGATCTGGCTGACCTGGGGCAGGTCGATCTTCAGCTGCGCCACCCGGCGGAGCAGGTCCTCCACCGCGGGCACGTCGACCTGCTCGCTCCCCCGGTAGCCGAACAGCAGCGGCGCCGCCTTGATGGACCGCACCGTCTCGGCGGCGTCGAGCCCGCTGATCGGCGGGATCCGGAACGCCCGGTCGCCGACGAGCTCGGTCAGCGCGCCGGAGACACCGAAGGAGACGGCCGGGCCGAAGAGCGGGTCCTCGAGGCCACGGACGGCGACGGGGACGCCGGGCGCGGCGGTGCGCTGCACGACGAACCCGGCGTCGGTGGGGTCGGCGATGATCGCGCTCAGCGAGTGCCAGGCGTCGCGCATCTCCTGCGCGTCATGGATGTTGCGCCACACGTGGGCCTGGTCGGGACGCTGCCGCAGCCGGTCGGCGGTCGCCTTGAGCACGACGTCCCAGCCGAGGTCCCCGGCGGCCTCGATCGCCTCCTCGACGGTCCCGACGTGGCGCCGTTCCCACAGGTCGATCCCGTAGTTGCCGAGCAGGTCGCGCAGCTCGGCCTCGGAGAGCTCGTGTCCCTCGGGGTGGTCGACCAGGAGTCCGTTCACCTGCCGCTTGGCGGCGTCGAGCTCGATGTCCTCCAGAACACCCACCTCGTCGTCGTGGCGGCCGAGCCAGGCGGCGTAGTCCACCACCCGGGCCAGGGCGCGCACCGCGGCCTCGACCGCGGGGTACGACGGGACCGAACCGCGGCCGGCGGTGTGGCCCGAGACGTCGGGGACCCGCAGCAGCTCGGGCACCCCCTCACGTCCGAGGAAGGAGGAGACCAGGGGCTTGTCCGACTGCTCGCCGACGGCGGCGAGCACGTTCGCCACCTCCTCGCCACCCGCGTCCAGGGGCGGGATGTAGACCGCCACCACGGCGTCCACGTGCCCGTCGTCGATCGCGGCGTCGAGGGCGTCCTCGAAGTCCTCCGCCGTCGCGTCGGCCCCGAGCGCCGTGGCGCTGGTGACGGTGAGCCCGCTGGCGGCGGCCGCGTCGACTGCGAGGAGCCCGAGGGCGTCGGAGTTGCCGACGATCGCGACCCGGGGGCCGGTCGGCAGCGGCTGGTGGGCGAGCAGCTGGGCGACGTCGAACATCTCGTCGAGGGTGTCCACCTGGATGATCCCCGCCTGGCGGAACATCGCGTCCACGGCCTCGGGCGGCGCGGCGATCTGGCGTACGGCGTGGCCCATCGGCACGCCCTGGGTGCTGCGCCCGGAGCGGACCGCGATGATCGGCTTGGAGCGGGAGACGCGGCGGGCGATTCGGGAGAACTTGCGCGGGTTACCGATGGACTCCAGGTAGAGCAGGATGACCTCGGTCGCGGCGTCCTCCTCCCAGTACTGCAGCAGGTCGTTGCCGGAGACGTCGGCGCGGTTGCCCGCGCTGACGAAGGTGGAGAGCCCCAGGCCACGCCCGCGCACCTTCTCGAGGATCGCCGAGCCCAGCGCACCGGACTGGCAGAAGAAGCCCGCCCTCCCGCGCGGTGGCATCAGCGGCGCCAGCGATGCGTTCAGCGAGACCTCGGAGGCGGTGTTGATCACCCCGAGGCAGTTGGGCCCGATCAGGCGCAGCCCGTAGGAGCGCGCGAGGCCGACCAGCTTGCGCTGGCGGTGGCGCCCCTCCTCGCCGGTCTCCGCGAAGCCGCTGGAGATCACGATCAGCCCGTGGACGCCCTTCGCGGCGCAGTCGAGGACGACGTCCTGCACGGCTTCGGCTGGCACGGCCACGATCGCGACCTCGACCTCGCCGGGGATGTCGCTGACGCTTGCGTACGCCGGCATGCCGGCCACGGCGTCCGCAGCGGGGTTCACCACGTAGACCCGGCCGGAGTAGTCCCCGAGCACCAGGTTGCGCACCAGGAGCGCGCCGATCGTGTCGCTGCGCCGCGAGGCCCCGATGACGGCCACGCTGCGGGCGTTGAGGAAGGCCGCGATGGACGCCGCCTCGGAACGGTGCTCGCGCGCGGCGAGCACGCCGATCGAGGTCTCGGTGGGGTCGATGTCGAACTCGAGGTGCATCACCCCCTCGTCCCAGCCGCCCTTGACGACGTACCCCTGCTCCCGGAAGACCTGGATCATCCGGCGGTTGTCGGGCAGCACCTCGGCGACGAACCTGCCCACGCCCCGCTCGCGCCCGGCCTGCGCGAGGTGCTCGAGGAGCAGCTGCGCGATGCCGCGGCCCTGGTGGGCGTCCTGCACCAGGAAGGCGACCTCGGCGCGCCCCTCCTCGACCACGTCGTAGCGCCCGACCGCGATGATCTTCTGCGCAACCGTCATCACGAACGCGACCCGGTCGCGGTAGTCCACGTGGGTGAACCGCTCGACGTCGCGGTCGGAGAGCCTGGGCATCGGCGCGAAGAACCGGAAGTACTTCGACTGGTCGGAGACCTGCGCGTAGAACTCCACGAGCCCCTCGGCGTCCTCGGGCACGATCGGGCGCAGGTGGGCGGTGCGCCCGTCCCGGAGCAGGACGTCGGCCTCCCAGTGCTCGGGATAGTCCCGGGGGGAGGGGGCTGGGTCGACGCCCGTCGCGGTCACGAGTGAAATGTACCGTCCGCGGCCCTACGGCGTGCCCCCTGATCGATCACCGGCGCCGGTTGGGAGAATCCCCCCATGGCCCGTCGTACCGCACCACCTCCCCCGGAGGACTTCGAGGAACACATCGTCGACATCGACGTCGGCGACGAGATGCGCACCAGCTTCCTGGAATACGCCTACTCGGTCATCTACTCGCGGGCCCTGCCGGACGCACGCGACGGGCTCAAGCCCGTGCAGCGCCGGATCCTGCACGCCATGCACGAGATGGGGCTACGTCCCGAGCGCGGCCACGTGAAGTCCTCCCGCGTCGTCGGTGAGGTGATGGGCCGGTTCCACCCGCACGGAGACGGCGCCATCTACGAGGCACTGGTCCGGATGTCGCAGTCGTTCTCGATGCGGCTGCCCACCGTCGACGGCCACGGCAACTTCGGCTCGCCCGACGACCCGCCCGCCGCGATGCGGTACACCGAGGCGCGGATGGCTCCTGCCGCGGTCGCGATGACCGCGACCATCGACGAGGACACCGTCGACTTCCGGCCCAACTACGACGGCCGCGAGATCGAGCCCTCGGTGCTCCCCTCCGCCGTGCCGCACCTCGTGGTCAACGGCGCCACCGGCATCGCGGTGGGCATGGCCACCAACATCGCACCGCACAACCTGATCGAGGTCGTGCAGGCGCTGCGCCACCTGGTCAAGCACCCCAAGGCCGACCTCGACGCACTGATGCGGTTCATCCCCGGCCCCGACCTGCCCACGGGCGGGAAGATCATCGGGCTGGACGGGATCCGGGACGCCTACGAGACGGGGCGCGGCACCTTCCGGATGCGCGCCACCACCCGGATCGAGTCGGTCACCCCACGCCGCAAGGGCATCGTGGTGACCGAGCTGCCCTACGGCGTCGGCACCGAGCGCGTGATCGCGGCGATCAAGAAGCTCGTCCAGGCCAAGAAGCTCCAGGGCATCTCCGACGTCAAGGACCTCACCGACCGCTCCCACGGCCTGCGCCTGGTGATCGAGGTCAAGAACGGGTTCCACCCCGAGGCCCTGCTCGAGCAGCTGTTCAAGAGCACCGCGATGGAGGACTCCTTCGGCATCAACGCGGTCGCCCTGGTCGACGGCCAGCCCCGCACTCTCGGCCTGAAGGAGATGCTGGAGGTCTTCCTCGAGCACCGCTTCGACGTGGTCCGGCGACGCTCGCGCTTCCGGCGCGGCAAGGCGGCCGACCGGCTGCACCTCGTCGACGGCCTGCTCGTCGCGATCATCGACATCGACGAGGTCATCCAGCTGATCCGCAGCAGCGACAACACCGAGATGGCCCGCAACCGGTTGATGGACGTCTTCGACCTCACCGAGACCCAGACCAACTACATCCTCGAGATGCCGCTGCGCCGGCTGACCAAGTTCTCCCGGATCGAGCTCGACAAGGAGCACGCGGAGCTGCTCGCCACGATCGCCGCCCTCGACGAGATCCTCGGCGACGAGAGCCGGCTGCGCAGCGTCGTGTCCGACGAGCTCGCCGAGGTCGCCAAGACGTTCGGCACCCCGCGGCGTACGGTCCTGCTGGAGTCCTCCGGGCAGACCGCCACCGCCTCGGCCACGCCGCTGGAGGTGGCCGACGACCCCTGCTACGTGTTCCTGTCCTCCTCCGGCCTGCTCGCGCGTACGACGACCCTCGACCCGCCCGGGGACGAGGGGGGCCGGGCCCGTCACGACGTGATCGTCTCCGCGGTCGCCTCCACCGCCCGCGGCGAGGTCGGGGTGCTCACCTCGGCCGGCCGGGTCGTCAAGCTCGGCGTGCTCGACCTGCCGACCCTGCCCAGCACCGCCCACCACCCCAACCTCGCGGGCGGGGCGCCGGTCGGGGAGTTCCTGACCCTCGAGGGCGAGCGCGTGCTGGGACTGACCAGCTTCGATCCCGACTCCCCCGGGCTCGCGCTCGGCACCAGGCTCGGCGTGGTCAAGCGGGTCAACCCGGAGTACCTCTCCGCACGCGACGACTGGGACGTGATCTCCCTCAAGGAGGGCGACGAGGTCGTCGGGGCCGTGGAGCTGCGCACGGGGCAGGAGAGCCTCTGCTTCATCACCAGCGACGCCCAGCTGCTGCACTTCGGGGCCGACCAGGTGCGTCCGCAGGGCCGCTCCGGCGGCGGCGTCGCCGGCGTGAAGCTGGGCGCCGGTGCCCACGTCACCTCGTTCACGGCACTGGACCCCGAGGACGCGGTCGTGGTCACGGTCTCGGGCGCGTCCTCCGCGCTGCCGGGCACCGAGGCGGGCTCGGTGAAGGTCGCACCGTTCACGGAGTACCCGCCCAAGGGCCGGGCCACCGGGGGCGTGCGCTGCCACCGGTTCCTCAAGGGCGAGGACGAGCTGGTCTTCGCCTGGGCGGGACAGTCCCCGGCCCTCGCGGCCGCCGACAGCGGCGCCCCCGTGGAGCTGCCCGACCCGGTCGGACGACGCGACGGTTCGGGCCTGCCGGGCAGCCAGCCGATCGTCGCCTGCGCCAGCCCGGTCGCGGCCGTCCTTCCGGCCGGTCCGGGTCCGGACGCGACCGCCGACGTGGCAGGGTGACCCCATGATCGGACCCCGACGCACTCGCGCCCTCTCCCTGCTCGCCCTCGCCCTGGTGGCACCCGTGCTGGCGACCGGTTGCGGCGGCGACGAGGCGGCGAAGAAGGCGGAGAAGTCGCCGACCGAGGTGATGGAGACGGCCAAGGGCAAGTTCGACGACGCCAGCAGCGTGCGCATCGCGCTGTCCACGGAGTCGACCCCCTCGGCCGGCAACGGCGTCCTCGGCGCCACCGGCGACATCGCCCACCCCGCGGCGTTCGAGGGCGACGTGAAGGTGGTCCTCAGCGGGCTCACCGCCACCGTCCCGATCACCTCGGTGGACGGGGAGGTCCACGCCAAGCTGCCCCTGCAGACGAAGTACTCCGTGATCGACCCCGCCGAGTACGGCGCCCCCGACCCGGCCCAGTTCGCGGACCCCGAGCAGGGCCTCTCCGCGCTGCTCACCCAGCTCGAAGGGCTGAAGAAGGGCGAGAAGAAGCGCAACGCGGACACGATCGTGACCACCTACACCGGCACCCTGCCCGGTGCGGCGGTCAAGCGGATCATCCCCAGCGCCGTCACCAAGGAGAGCTACGACACCAGCGTCGGCGTGGACGACAAGGGCTACGCGACGACCGTGAAGGTGACCGGACCGTTCTTCTCCGGCGGCGGCGACGTGACCTACGACGTCAAGCTCACCGACTACGACAAGGGCGTCAAGATCACCGCTCCCACGAGCTGATCGGCCGACCCCTGTGACGACCTCACGCCCCGGCCGCAGGCGGTCGAGCAGCGAACGCGGTGAGCGGGCGGTCGAGCCCCAGGAGGGCGCCACGGGCCCCTCCCGCTCCGCGACGGTGCTGCTCGCCCTGGCTGCGGTCGCGGTCGCGTTCGCCGCGGCGGACACCTACGTCGTCGTCCTCTCCCTGCCCGACATGATGGGCTCGGTCGGCCTCAGCGTGGACGAGCTCCAGCGGGCCGCCCCGATCGTCAGCGGCTTCCTGCTCGGCTACGTCGCGATGCTCCCGCTGATCGGCCGCATCGCCGACCTCCGTGGCCGGACCCCGGTCCTCGTCGCGGCGCTGGTGGTGTTCGCCTTCGGCTCGCTGGTCACCGCAGCGGCGTACGACCTCGGCAGCCTGGTGGCCGGCCGATTCCTGCAAGGGGTCGGGGGCGGCGGCCTCGTCCCGGTCACCCTCGCCCTGGTGGCCGACCTCTACCCCGCGAACCGCCGCGGCATTCCCCTCGGCATCGTCGGCGCCGTCCAGGAGCTCGGCAGCGTCATCGGCCCCCTGTACGGCGCCGTCGTGCTCTCCTTCGGCACCTGGCGCGACATCTTCTGGATCAACCTCGCCGTCGGCCTCGTCCTCGCCGCGGCCATCGTCACCCTCACAAGCACGGGCAATCCCGGTCGTTCGGCAGGTCGACACGCCGGTGCGGACCTGCCGAACGGCCGGGACTATCCGAGGTGGCGGCACTTCGACTGGATCGGCCTGATCCTGCTGGTCCTGGGACTGGCCGCGATGCTGCTGGTGATGTGGCAGCCGGGCAGCCTGGTGTCCTCGGTGGAGCTGGGTGGGCCGTTCGTGCCGTTCACCAGCGGGGGCTCGATCTGGTGGTCGCCGATCGGGCTGGTGGCGGTGGGCCTCGGGGTGGCCCTGTTCGCGCGGCTCGTGCTGGCCCGCAGCCCCCTGGTGGACCTGCCCGACTGGTGGCGGTCGGTGCGCGAGGCCGACCTGGTCGGCGCCGGGCTGCTCTCGCTCGCGCTGGGCGGGATCATCCTGGCCTTCGCCACCGCCGACCCCGAGGTGCAGGTTTTCTCCCCCGCGGGCCCGTGGTACCTCGCCCTCGCCGCGGTCTCCATCGTCCTGTTCGCCCTGCACAACCGCCGCTCACCCGCGCCGCTGATCCCGCACGGGGCGTTCGCGCAGCGGCCTGCGTGGGGGGCGGTACTGGTGAGCTTCTTCGTCGGCGCCGCCCTGATCGCCGCCCTGGTGGACATCCCGATCTTCGCCCGGCTCACCGTCGCCGACGGCTCCCAGATCAAGGCGGCGCTGGTGCTCGTGGAGTTCCTGGTGGCGCTCCCGGTCGGCGCCATCCTCGGCGGCGCCCTGACCCGCCGGGTCTCCGCAGGCGTGCTGACCGCGGCCGGGATGCTCCTGGCCGCCGCCGGGTTCTGGCTGATGGCCGGGTGGGGCCTGGAGTCCCTGGACCACCTGTCCTCCTCCGCGGTGCTCGCGACGACCGGGCTCGGCTTCGGCCTCGCGCTGGCCCCGGTGAACGCGGCCCTGCTGGCGAGCACCGAGGACAGCGTCCACGGCGTCGCCAGCGCCCTGCTCGTGGTCTCCCGGATGGTCGGCATGCTGGTCGGCATCTCCGCGCTCACCACGATCGGCCTGCGCCGCTACTACGCCGTACAGGTCGACATCCCCTCCCCCAACGACGTGTGCTCCGACGGCAAGACCCGGTGCGCGGAGTACACCCGGATGCTCGAGGTGGCCGGCATCGAGCAGCTCCAGGCGATCTTCCTCGGCGCCGCCATGTGCGCCGTGATCGCCGCTGCTGCGGCCATCTGGTGCTTCCGCGGCGCGAACACCCGTCAGGTCCGATCCTCCGGCCTGACCCCCACCCTGTGAGCCGTACGCCGTCGACCGGTCACCGCTCCCGGGCAGCCGGCCGCCCGGTGTTGAACGTCACGTCCTCAGGGGCTTCGCAAGGGACTAGGTTCCTCCTGTGACCAGCAACGACTTCGAGGACCTGCTCGCCGCCAACCGCACCTTCGCGGACACCTTCGACCTCGCCGGGTTCGACGGTGTCGCCCACGCCGGGATCGCGATCGTCACCTGCATGGACTCCCGCATCTCGCCGCTGGGCATGCTAGGACTCGTGCCCGGCGACGCCAAGATCTTCCGCAACCCCGGTGGCCGCGTGACGCCGCAGGCCCTGGAGGCGCTCGTGCTGGGCGTCCACCTGCTCAAGGTCGAGCGCATCCTGGTGGTTCCGCACACCAGGTGCGCGATGGCCAGCTCCACCCTCGATGAGATCCGCGCCAAGGTCACCGAGTCCGCAGGCCAGGACGCGTCCTGGCAGAACTTCGGCGTCGTCGAGGACCAGCTGGAGGCGCTGCGCGACGACGTGCACAAGGTCCGCGCGCACCCGCTGATCCCGGAGCGGGTCGCGGTCGGCGGCTTCCTCTACGACGTCGACAGCGGCCTGCTCGAACAGCTCGCCTGAGGGTCGTCGCCCAGCCACGGGTGACTGGCTCAGTGCCCGTCCGGCTGGTCCGGTGCGAACGGCCACTCCTCGAAGTGCCGGCACCGGCCGTCGTCGGCGAACCGGAGCACCCAGAGGTCGCGCCAGCGCCCGGCGTCGGCCCGGACGTAGTCGACCTCGACCCGGACGACCGCCGTCGTTCCGTCCACGGCGACGATCTCCGCCGTCATCGTGAACCCCTCCTCTGGGCCCTCCCGCTCGGAGTCCCAGAACCGCGCGACCGCAGCCAGCCCCACGGCCGGCTCCGCCCACGGGGAGGCGAGGTAGGACACGTCCTCGGTGAACAGCGCGGACAGCGCCTCGGTCCCCGGCGTCCGCCACAGCTCCTCGTAGCGCGTCAACCAGCGGCGTACGTCGTCACGCTCCATGGGAAAGATCCTGCCCGAGCGTCACAATGGCGTCATGGACCTGGACCAGGCACGTGACTTCGTGCGCACCCACCACCACGCCGTGCTGGCGACCCGCAGCCCCGACCGCGTCCACCAGAGCCCTGTCCTGGTGGGGGTCGACGCCGAGGGGCGGCTGACGGTCAGCAGCCGGGAGACGGCGTACAAGACCAGGCAGCTGCGTGCCGACCCCTGGGTGCAGCTGTGCGTGATCCCGGACGGCTTCTTCGGCGAGTGGATCTACGTGGAGGGCGAGGCGGAGGTGCTCTCGCTCCCGGAGGCGATGGAGCCGCTGGTGGACTACTACCGCGGCATCAGCGGCGAGGCCGAGGACTGGGACGACTACCGGGCCGCCATGGAGCGTGATCGCCGCGTCATCCTCCGGATCACCCCGACCCGCGCCGGTCCCGACCGCCAGGGCTGAGCGCCGCGACCACCCGTCCCAGGACCGCGCCCACCAGAGCGCCCGCGGCGTTGCGCGTCATGTCACCGGCCTGGCACGCGCCGATGTCCAGCGCCGCCTGCGCGAGCTCCGCACCCAGGCTCAGCGCCAGCGCACCCAGCACGACAGGCCAGATGCGGCGCAGGGCCCACGCGGCGAAGAAGCCCGCCGGCATCAGGAGCAGCACGTTCAGCACCTGCTCGGCGTTGGTCGGCTCCAGCGCCCAGGCCCAGTCGCACGTGGGACTGCGGCGCAGGTCGACCCCTCGCCGGGCCAGGGTCAGCGCGGGGAACAGTGCCAGCGCCAGCGCGGCCGCCACGGCGACGCAGGTGCGGCCACCGCGCCAGCGGGCCCGCCAGGTGGCCACCAGGGTGAGCGCCACCAGCCCGAGCGCGGAGACGACGTAGCCCAGCTGTACCGAGCGTCGCCCCAGCAGCAGCGTGAGCAGCCCCCACACCTGGTCCCAGGCGGCGGTGAGCGTCTCGTTGTCCACGCGCGTCAGGCGTCGATGGCGTCCGCGTCAACCTCGTAGGCGCCCGCCACGATGAAGTCCTTGCGCGGCGCCACCTCGGCACCCATCAGCAGCTCGAAGACCTCGGCGGCCTGCGCCGCGTCGTCCGCGGTGATCCGGCGCAGGGTGCGGTGGCGCGGGTCCATCGTGGTCTCGGCCAGCTGGTCGGCATCCATCTCGCCGAGACCCTTGTAGCGCTGCACGGGGTCCTTCCAGCGCACGCCCTTCTTGGTCAGCTCAGCGAGCTTTCGCTGCAGCTCGGGGTCGGAGTAGGTGTAGACGTACTTGTCCATCCCCTTCTTGGGGTTGGTCAGCTCGATCCGGTGCAGCGGCGGCACGGCGGTGAACAGCCGGCCGGCCGTCACCAGCTCGGGCATGTACTTGAAGAACAGCGTGGCCAGCAGGCAGCGGATGTGCGCGCCGTCGGAGTCGGCGTCGGCCATGAAGATCACCCGGCCGTAACGCGCCTGCTCGAGGTCGAAGGTGCGCCCGGAGCCGGCACCGACGACCTGGATGATCGAGGCGCACTCGGCGTTCTTGAGCATGTCGGCCACCGTGGCCTTCTGCACGTTCAGGATCTTGCCGCGGATCGGCAGCAGTGCCTGGAACTCAGAGTTGCGGGCCAGCTTGGCCGTGCCCAGCGCGGAGTCCCCCTCGACGATGAACAGCTCGGATCGCTCCACGTCGGTGGACCGGCAGTCGGCCAGCTTGGCCGGGAGCGCCGAGGACTCCAGCGCGTTCTTGCGGCGCTGGGTGTCGCGGTGCTGACGGGCCGCCAGACGGGTCTTGGCGGCACCGGCCACCTTCTCCATCACCAGCTTGGCCTGGGCCTTCTCGGCCCGCTTGGTGGAGGTGAGGAAGTTCTTCAGCTCGGCCGCCACCACCTTGCGTACGACGGCGCGCGCCGCCGGCGTACCGAGCACCTCCTTGGTCTGCCCCTCGAACTGCGGCTCGGCCAGACGCACGGTGACCACGGCCGTGAGGCCCTCGAGGACGTCGTCCTTGACCACGTCGGTGTCGTTGGCCTTGAGCACCCGGCTGTTGCGCATCACGTCGTTGAACGTCTTGGTCATCGCGGCCTCGAACCCGGCCACGTGCGTGCCGCCCTTGGGCGTCGCGATCACGTTGACGAAGGAGCGCAGCTCGGTCTCGTAGCCGGTCCCCCAGCGCAACGCGACGTCGACCCCGAGCTCGCGCTCCACGTCCTGGGGCGTCATGTGGCCCTTGGCGTCGAGCAGCGGGACGGTCTCGGTGAACACGTCGGACCCCTGGAGGCGCAGTACCTCGGTCACCGGCTCGTCGTGGCTGAGGTACTCGCAGAACTCGGCAATGCCGCCGGCGTGGTGGAACGACTCCGTCACGGGCTCCTCGCCGCGCAGGTCGGTGAGGGTCAGCTCGAGACCGGGCACGATGAAGGAGGTCTGGCGGGCCCGGGTGACCAGCTCGTCCCAGGTGAAGGTGGCGTCCTTGGTGAAGATCTGGCGGTCCGGCCAGAACCGGACGCGGGTGCCGGTCACGCCCTTCTTCACCCGAGCACCCTTGTGCAGCCC
Organism: Nocardioides sp. Z30_9; assembly: GCF_058215735.1. Classification (NCBI taxonomy): domain Bacteria; kingdom Bacillati; phylum Actinomycetota; class Actinomycetes; order Propionibacteriales; family Nocardioidaceae; genus Nocardioides; species Nocardioides sp. Z30_9. The sequence goes on along the minus strand of NZ_JBZAJF010000003.1, from coordinate 178,962 downwards.
CGACTGGGGTGCGAAGTCGGTGCCCGGGCCCTCGCCGGAGAACACGCCGGGGACGCCCCGCTGGAAGGACATCGTCTGGGTCGCCGGCGGCCGGTCCACCTCGACGTCGAGTCGCGCCGAGAGGGCGTTCACGACCGAGGAGCCCACGCCGTGCAGCCCACCGGTGGCGGCGTACGAACCGCCGCCGAACTTGCCGCCCGCGTGCAGCTTGGTGAAGACCACCTCGACTCCGGAGAGCCCGGTCTTGGGCTCCTTGTCGACGGGGATGCCACGGGCGTTGTCACGGACCTCCGCGGAGCCGTCGGGGTGCAGGAACACCCGGATGTGGTCGCCGTGCCCGCCGAGGGCCTCGTCGACCGCGTTGTCGATGATCTCCCACAGGCAGTGCATCAGCCCCCGGGTGTCGGTCGACCCGATGTACATGCCCGGCCGCTTGCGCACCGCCTCGAGACCCTCGAGGACGAGCAGGTGCTGGGCGTTGTAGGTGTTGTCGATTGGTCTACCTCTGGCTCTGGACGCGGCATGGCTGGCCCCACGGCTGCGGTGGGGAGCAGGTCCGAATCTACCGACCGCCGGGTGCCGCTCATCCACCGACGCGCCACCGTGGTTCGCGACACGCTCGGACACGATTCGGCAACGTTCCTCAATGCGGGCCTTGTGCGGTGTGCTGAACTAGAAAGAACGGGTACGCACACAACGAGTTGGTCCGTTTCGCCACGTTCGAGAACACGGCGCGTCAGACTCGACTCAGCGTGTGAGGAGCGACACCACCGTCTCAACGAGGAGGTGCGCTTCCAGCAGGAAGTATCCAGCGTGGTTGACTGTTGTGACTGATGAAGCAATCGAGCGGTGGAACTTCCACTCGTCTCGGTCGTTGAGGAAGTTACCCAAACGAGAGTGAGGCCAGACGTGACTACTGCGACAGCCCCCAGCCCGGCCCCGCTCACCGCGGTGGACCGGTGTGACCGATGCGGCGCACAGGCCTACCTCCGCGTACAGCTCAAGACCGGCGGTGAGCTGCTCTTCTGTGCCCACCACGCTCGTGAGCACAGCGACAAGCTTCGCGAGGTGGCCCAGCACGTCCAGGACGAGACCGGCCGTCTGGCCGACAAGCCCTCGACCGACTGAGCGCGCCCGCCCGGAACCTGACCGAGGCCCTGGTCCCTTGTGGACCGGGGCCTCGGCCCTTTCCAGGGGTCTCCACCTGCAAGTGCTGCTGACCGCGCGCCGAGGTGAGAGGGTTCGGCCATGAGCGGTCTGGAGGTCCTCGTCGCCCTGGCCATCGCCGTCGGCGTGGTCGGCGTCGTCGTGCCCGTGCTCCCCGGCTCGCTGCTGGTGCTCGGTGCGGTGCTGGTGTGGTCGTGGGACGTGGGCACCGCCACCGCCTGGATCGTCTTCGCCGTGGCGACGACCGCGATCGCCCTGGGCAGCGTGGTGAAGTACGCCGTCCCGGGGCGGCGCCTCACCGCCAACGGCATCCCGGGCTCGACCCTGATGCTGGGCGGGGCCCTGGGCATCGTCGGGTTCTTCGTCGTCCCCGTGGTCGGGCTGCTGGTCGGCTTCGTCCTCGGGGTCTACCTCGCCGAGCTCCGCCGCCTCGGGAGCAGGGACGCGTGGCCCGCGACGGTGCAGGCGCTGCGCGCGGTGGGCCTCTCCATCGTGATCGAGCTGCTCGCCTGCCTGACCGCCGCGGCCACCTGGGCCGTGGGCGTCGTCCTGACCTGATGGCGGTCCTGCTCGCCCTCGGCGGCGCCCTGGCCTACGGTCTCTCCGACTTCGTCGGCGGAGTCGCGTCCCGGCGTACCTCCGTGTGGCCGGTGGCCTTCACGGCGTGCCTGGGAGCCACCCTGGGCACGCTGGTGCTCGCCGTGGCCATCCCGGGCGACCCGACCGGGGCGCACTACGCCTGGGGGCTGCTCGCGGGCGTGGGCAGCGGGACCGGCACCGCGTTCCTCTACCGGGGCTTCGCCCGCGGCCGGATGGGCGTGGTGGCCCCCGTCTCCGCGGTCGGCGCGGCACTGCTGCCAGCGGCCATCGGCGTCGCCTCCGGCGAGCGACCGACGCTGCTGGTGTGGGTCGGCATCCTGGTGGCGCTGCCGGGCATCTGGCTGGTCTCCCGCGAGCCAGTCGCCGCCGATGCGCCGGGCTCCACCGCCGAGGGACTGCTGGACGGCGTGCTCGCCGGGCTCGGCTTCGGTCTTCTCTTCGCCGCGCTCGGGCAGGTCCCCGAGGCCGCCGGCTTCGGGCCGGTGCTCGGCTGCCAGGCGGTCTCCCTGGTCGCGGTGACCGTGTCGGCCCTGCTCCTGGGCGGCGACCCGCGGCCGCGGCTGGGCAACGCCGGCGCCGACTGGTGGGGGCTGGGCGCAGGCCTGCTCGCCACCCTGGCCGTGGTCGGGTTCCTGCTTGCCCGACAGCTCGGCCTGCTCAGCGTCGCCGCGGTGCTCACCTCGCTCTACCCCGCAGCCACGGTCCTGCTCGCGGTGCTGTTCCTGCACGAGAAGCTGCACCGCGAGCAGTCCGTCGGCCTCCTGCTGTGCGCAGGCGCCGTGGTGTGTGTCGCCCTGGGCTAGGTGAAGATGCTCACGCCACCGGGACCGACGAGCAGCCCCGCGACGATGAGCAGGATGCCGAAGAGCATCTGCCCCCTGATCAGGGTGACGATCCCGCTGATCACCAGCACGACGGCGATGATCCAGAGAATGGTTGCCATGTTGACCTCCCAGAGTGTGCGGAGCACCCACCATTTCACTTTGAAACCGCACTTCGCCGGGTCGCCACACGTGTGACGCAGATCACTTTCGCGGCGTACGGCTTACTTGCGCCGCGGCTCCTTACGCCACCAGCGGCCGAAGGACCCGTCGATGAGCATCATCCCCACGAAGCAGACACCCCCGGCCAGGAACGTCCAGGGGGTGCCCTCGTCGAGGATGGAGAGCACGATCAGGAGCAGCGCCAGCACCCCCACGACGTTCGCGAGGCGGGAGCGCCACTGCGGCACCGTCGGCCCGGGCGCGGTCGCCCTGGCCTGCGGTCGAGGCACGGCCGACTCAGTCGAGGTAGTCGCGCACTAGGAACGGCTGAGCGGTGTACGGCTGAGCGTCCTTGCCGTGCAGGTCAGGAGCGGTGTGGGTCGAAATATCACCGACTGAGGAGGCCATCGTGATAGCACCCCATCGCGACGGTGTCCTGTCGGTGGTCTGCGTCAGGCTCGACTCAAGTGGCTCCAACCGGCGTTCACAGGCGCCGGCCGGAGCCTAGGAATCAACGTGCATTGGAGGCACGCGAAACCATGAAGACATTGTCACCCACAGCCACACCACCCACCCAACTCCCCGGAGACATCTGCCCGCCGTGGTGCGGGGGTGAGCACTACGTCGACCGCGACGAACTCACCTACCCCGACGACCGTGGCGTGCGGCACCACAGCCCGGTCATTGACACGTGGATGGTCAACGGTGCGCGGACGCCGGTCATCGTTCGGGTGGTCGGCTGGCGCAACGACGCCGGCATTTCCCAGCGCTGGGCCGACACGATCGAGGTCACGGGCGAGAGCAATCCCGGCTCCGTCGACGGGGTTGAGATGGAGCTCGCTGACGCACGGCGCCTCACCGAGGCCATCGCGCTGGCGTGCGACCTGATGGAGGGACGCGCATGAGCACCACGACCCCGACTCCCGAACGGCTCCGCGGGGACATCTGTCCCTCCTGGTGCGGCGGGGAACACCGGCCCGACCGAGTCGACGACCACGGACGGCCCATGCACCGCGACGACGCAGGAGTCGGCCACACGAGCGCCGTGATCGCCGCCTGGACTCCGGCCGAACAGGGTGCCGACAAGATCGAGGTGCGCATCGAGGGTTTCCGCCACGACTACAACACCGAGGAGTGGCCTGACCGCGTGGTCGCCGAGAACACCCATCCGGGGCACATGAGCTCGGTTGACCTTCATGTCGCTGACGCGCGGCGCTTGGCCGAAGCCCTGCTCAGGGCGTGCGATCTCGCGGAGGGCCGGTCATGAGCGCCGCCGAGCAGGAGCCCCTCGAGAACACTGACGCCGAGGTGGAGCAGTACGAAGAGGACGAGGACGTCGCTCTTCGCGCGCGGCTGGGCCTGCGAAGCATCCACTACAAGCAGGACGGCGAGGGTCACCCCGACGACAATCCGTGCCCCGCCTGGTGCTGGGTGCCGCGCTCCCCCGGCTACGACCACGACGTCAACTCCGACCACCCCTTCAAGGCCGACCACTCTCTTGAACCCTCGCCCACCCTGGCAGCGAGCCTGTACCCGGGCTGGCACAGCGAGTTCCCGGGCGAGAAGTGGTACATCCACCCCGCCATGCTCGAAGTCAGCGCGAGAGCGGCCACCGGTGACGACCCTGTCGTCACGGTGGGGCTTCGACAGGCGCGTCCGGGCAGCCCTCGCGAGCACGACTACGACCACGAGCGGCTGCGGCTATCCGTTGCAGACACCCGAGAGCTCATCACCGCACTCACCTACGTGTGCGACGTCCTCGACGGCGAGGTCGAGCCGACATGACCACACAGACTCCGCCGAAGACGGGGTGCCCGTCCTGGTGTGCAGAGCACATCGACCTCGAGCCGGGCGTTGACTACCACCTGTCGGATCAGCGAGCAGTGCACGGCCACCTGATCGAGGTCGTCGGGCCGGGTGGCGACTGGACGGGCGGCCCCGGGGGGATCTACTTCTACCGCGATGGAGAACCTCTGCCCGAGCTTCTGGATCCGATAGAGGCTCAGGCGAAGCTCACGGAGATGCGAGCCGACCTCGCGGCGCGGAGGGCAGTCAGCGACGCACTTGCGCAGGCCATCCGGGACCTCGTCGAGATCTCCCCAGCATCCGAGGCCAAGCCGTGAACGCTCCCTACTCCCCCGGCCGTTCCCCACCATCGCGCCCGCCGACAACGGCGGGCAGGCGCTCGAAGGCGGCACACCGGTCTTCGATCGCCCCTAGCCGACTGTCCCCACTAGTGAGAGACCAGCCATGCCCGATTCGCCCACGGTCCAGATCATCGACGTCACCCCGCAGATGGCCGAGGACTTCCTCAGCCGCAACCCGAACAACCGCAACCTGCGCGGCCAGGTGATCAACTCCTACGCCAGAGACATGGCATCAGGCTCCTGGGTGCTCAACGGGGAGACGGTGAAGATCGCCTCCAACGGGCAGCTACTGGACGGTCAGCACCGCCTCAGTGCCGTCGTACAGGCCGGCGTCACGGTCCCCATGATCGTGGTCGGCAACATCCCACCCGAAGTCATGGCCACCGTCGACGCAGGCGCCAAGCGCACCTACGCCGATGCCCTGAAGCTCCAGGGCGAGGAGAACACCAGCGTCCTCGCAGCCGTCACCAGACGCGCAGTCCTGTGGTCGGGGGGCTACAGGACCAAGACCGGATCCATGACGCCGACCGCGCTCGAGATGAATGAGTTCCTCGCCGCGAACCGACGCCTACGAACCTCGGCCGAGGTGGCGGTCAAGGTCGCCAACCGCACGCTCCTGCCGGCGAGCATCATCGGGCTGTGCCACTGGCTGTTCGCCGACATCGACCCGGACGAAGCCGGCTGGTTCCTCGCCCGGCTCGCAGACGGCGACAGTCTTGCCGCTGAAGACCCCATCGCAGCCCTGAGGAACAGGATCGTGAAGATGCGAGTCGGTGGCGGCCGGGTCAACGAGACCGAGGCTCTGGCGCTTGTGATCCTTGCCTGGAACGCGCGACGGGCTGGGGAGACGCGGAGCAAGCTACAACTCCCGCGGGGCGGGCTTACGTCCGAGAACTTCCCGGACCCGCGATGAGACCGTCACTGTCGTCCTCAGCCTCGATTGGCACGAACGTGTGCGGCATAAACTCCAGGAAGTCGATGTAGGGGGAACCCCCGTACGCGCGCTCCCCTACGAGACCCATGTGATGAGCAAGACCCAGGCTTCGGGAGTTGCTCTGGTGCACCTGCCAACCTACGCGTCCGCCTGGCACCTGTTCCGCAAAGTAGTTCCACATCCGTCTGAACATGATTCGGCCGAGGTGACGCCCGTGAAGATCCGTGGCCACCGCTCCGAAGCCGACCCAGAACCCGGACTCTGGCCGATTACTATCGAGCGGCTCAAACGCGACAATTCCGACGAGCCTGCCTTCATCCTCCGTATCAAAGTGGAGCATGGCTTGATGCCCTGACGACTCCGCGAGCCACTCGGGCAACGAGTCCACATACGCTTGAACTTCCTCAGTCCAGTACTCACCAGCGCGGACGCAAACGAATGCGGCGACCAGGTGTCGGTCTGAGGAAGTTGCTAGCCGGCACCTAGGCACACGGCGCCCCGAAACCGGGGCGCCGCCTTAGCGGGCTGAAGGAGGGCGGTACGCAGGCTTCTCCGGTGCGTCGAGGATGCGCTTGATGGCAGACTCGTTGCGCATGGAAGGGCGACGGCGCGGGCTGTCCATCCATGCCGACTCTTCCGGTAGGTCCAGCGTGCTCGTGGCTCGCTCCAGTAGTAGGGCCGATCCGTATGTCGTCGACATCTTTGCCACCTCCTTCTGTGTACACCCCACTATAGGGTTGCTTGGCAATCATGTGAACGAGTTCCCAATCGCCGAAACAAGCGCGCGTGCCGCTGAGTCGACCGTCGTCGCCGCCTCGAGGAACCCACGGGCATCATCGGTCCCAGGTGCAACGTGCACCCCCCATGCTTGGTCCACAAAGAGGTACGACGGGGCGTCATCCCCAGGCGTCACATGAGACGGCGGATGGTGACGCGTCGTGCGATCGTCGAGCCGGTCCTTCTGCTGACCTGACACCCGATCCGCCAGCTCCTCACGGTCGACGACTCCGTACTCGTACATGAGATGCCCCAAGGGCGTGTCGTGCTCCACCAGGACTGCGCAGTCGAAGGCCGACCCGAGCTCCAGACCCGTGGGAGCAAACTGATCGGCCAAAGCAGCCCGCGAGATGTCGTATGCAGCACTCAGACTCAACGAACTGTGCGCGCGATAAGCGTCCAGTGAAACGTCGACCGGTTCCATGAGCTGGAACACCTGTCCTACAACCTCATCGAATGACTCGAGCTGAGCGTCAGGTGCCAATAGCTCGAGGTGCAGGTGGCGCCGATCCAGGCGGACTCGTTGGGACCGGTTCCCGACTGCGAAACCAAGTTGCTGATCTGACTCGAGAAATGACGGCGGGTTCACCTCCGCCTCCAGCCAATCGAGGAGATCCAGTCGCCGACGGGAGAATAGGAGGGTCGGGCGCCATGAGAAAAGGAACGTCCTCGACCATGCCGCTGGCTCACTCACAGGGCTGAGGGTAGCGACCCTATGCCTGCTAGCCTCTGCGCCCGGCGCGTTTCACCCGGAGAATGTGCGAGCCAAGAGACCCTAGGCGCCCCCAGCGAACGCCATTCGCCGAGCGACCTCGTCGGCTACACGGTGCACGTGTCAGATCACCCCGCGAACGCTTGGAGGCGAGCGACCTCGCGAGCCACGTGCATCGGGTTCTCGGTGCGGCTGTACACGTTGTAGGTGTCGCCACCCCCAGGCCCCCGAGCCCCCGCCACGGGCCGTGGTGGGCGCCAGGTCGGCGTAGTTGATCTTCGGCGGGACGTAGAGGCGGTGGTTGAGCTCGATGCGACCCGCGGAGAGCCTCGAGGTCAGTCCGTCCATCTCGGCCGTCAGGGCACCGCGGCGGCTGCCGATGCCGGCCCCTGCTCGGTCACCCATCCGAAGCCTCGCGCCCTCCACTCTCATGTCGTAACGTGCCAAGACGTATCGCTCTAGCCCACCATTCATGGTTACCTGCGTCCGCGACTTTCCGGCATACTGCCGAAATGGCCAATGTCGAAACCAAGGTCGTGCAACTCGGAATCACAGGCAAGAGCCGCAAGCTGCGAAAGCTGACCTCGCAGGGTTGGAGAGTCGTTTCTTCCTCGGGTCCGCCGCAACTGACAACCGTCTTCTTGGAACGCGTCCTACCTACCCCGCCGCATTCGTCGACCGTGCCGTCTGCGTCGGCAAGCGATCCCGCCCCTCACCAGAACCCACAAGGAATCGCCGCACGAGCAGCGTGGATCAGACGAAAGATGCCGAGAGCCACGAAGAATGCACCTCCCCCTCCGTGGCCCCCTGGTTTCTAGCTACCAATCCCGGGCAGGCTCGGTCCATGACCGACTGGGTCACCCACAGGCACGCCGCAGTCATTCTCGGGTGTCACCCCAGCTATCTGGCCAAGCTCGTCGCCAAGGGGAACTTGGCCCGCCGGCCAGACGTGACCCGCCAGCACCCGTCCCTGGACCGCGCCGAAGTCGAGGCCCTCGCCGAGCGACGAGCCCAAGCGCACGCTCTCCCGCCCACCCAAGCCCCGGCGGCGGTACCAACGCGTCGACCACCGACCCGACACCGTCCACGACTGGCTCACCATCAACGAGGTCGCCCAGCTCCTCGGTGTCACCAGGACACCAGTCAGGTACCGCATCGAACGTGAGCAACTGCCGGCAACTCAGAACGGCGGACGGTGGTGGGTACGGCGGGACCTGCTCGAACAAGTCGAGGCGGCGCGGTTGGTGCGAAGGACGAGGCGGCCGTGACTAAGACACAGGTGCGCCAACATGAGTGGCGTATTGCACTGCAAAGAACGACGCCCACCGGCTCCGCGCCTCGCGCCGCGTTCGATCTGGCGCATGCAGGTACTTGGTCTCGGGTCCACTCGGGATTGCCCCGACCCCGGACCACGACATCAGAGCTGCGGCGGCCGTCTCCAAGTCGTCAACCAGAGGATCCAGGACCATAGCCGTTGCGAGCTCGTCAGCGGCCAGCCGCAAGAAATCGACACCAACGGCTCCTCGGTACCCCAGGTATTTCGCTCGGTCAGCGATCGCAGACCAGGCGACTGATAGGTCCTCCGCCCTTGCCGTGGCCTCGCCAAAGGCTCCTGGCTCCCCAAGTGCCAGAGTGGCTGCTCGGAGTTGGCTCGCGACGGGGCCGGCCTCGGGCCATGCCATCCTTGTCGTGTACCGCGGTTCTCGCGACCGATACGTTTGAACCGCGTCATACAGCGCGGTTCCCACGCGTTGAGCCGGAATTCTCCGATGGTCGGCGCGGCGTAGCTCCCGGTCGCTTGCGATCTGGGCCACCACGTATCTGTATGCGAGAAAGAGGCCGAGAAGAGTCAGCGCCAAGGGAAGGCCCACGTCTGTCAGGAATGTCGGGTCGTCAAGTCGGCAACCCACACCGGCGAGATAACTCTGCGTGCATGAAGCCGCTTGGAGGTGCATGGCATGTTCCTAGCACTTAGATTGCCGCCATGCCCGCCCGCTTCTTCACCCGCGAACAAGTCGCCGAGGAGCTCAACATCTCCGAGGCCCAGGTCTACGCACTCATCCGCCGCGGCGACCTACCTGCACTCAAGCGCGGGGGCGAGCGGCATGGCAATTGGCCGCGCCAGCATCGAGGTCACACGAGCGAGTGGCAACTGTTAGGCGACGACGTCCCAGGTCATACCGCAGTTGCTGCACTTCAGTGGTCGCGGTCACGCAGGTGCTGCGAGTCAGCGATTCCGGCGATTGGAACGAAGCGCTTGAGATCGGCCTTGTAAATGCAGTAACTCTGAGCGCCGAGTACGGCGATGTCGGTCTCGGTGCTGCGCTCCGTGACGGCGCGAAGCTCACCATTGTCCTGAAGCAACCATTCTGCGGCCGAGTGCTCGTCGACAAGCACGGACCCGATCGCGACCGCGACTCGGGCGTGGCGAGCGTCCTGCAAACTAATCGTGCCGGCGATCAGAATCGCGCCATCGTTCTTCTTTAGGTCCGCCTCGTAGTGGCCGTAGACGCTGATCGACCCATCAGGCCCCTCAGTGGTTGCCGGACCCGTAAACGATCCGTAGACAATCAGCGAGCGTCCCGCCCGGACGGTGGCACCGCCCGTCACCGCACCACGAATGATGAGGTCACCATCAACATGGAGGTGCTCGGAGAACTCGCCAGTCATAGTCCTAGTCACCATGGCGAGGAGACTACTCACGCTCGCGCAGTTGGTCCGGCATGATCCATCCCTGCCCAGTGACCCCAGGGAAGCTACCGTGAACGCCTGCCTGCCGACCGAGCCCCTCCGAACCTACTCACAGAGGTCGAGTCCCATGTCGATCAGGGGCGAGATGTCCTTCTTAAGGCCGTGGCCGAGCTCGGGATCGTCGGCCCAGATGGATCTGATCTCTTCGTACTGCTTGGTTTGTCTCGCGAGACCGTTGACCGCGTATCGAGAACCGTCCGGCCCGGTGAAAACGACGTTGCCTACCCCGGGACCGCCCGGATCCTCGCAAGCTAATGAGCCGCTCTTGACAGTCAGGGGCCATTGATCGCCCATGTCACTTCGGCTGACCGAGAGTCCCCCGCCCCCGCTGCCGTCCGTGCTGGCATCGGAGGCACAGCCCGAAAGGGTGGCCACAAGCATCACCGCTGTGGTCGTCAACCGTTCCCGCAGGGGCACGCGCGTGGTGGACAAGGCTGCCGCTGCGTCCTCAGAGCCCGACCTTGTCGGCCGCGAACTCTGCCTGCGCCTGAGTGAAGCCGTTGCCCGCGCGGGAGGAGAGTTGCTGGATTAGGCTGGCGCGACTAAAGCCCATGCCGCTATCCATGTAGTTCTTCGCCGCCTGCACGGCCTGCTTGTTCCAGTTCGGCTTGAGGTGCCTCACAGCGAACACGGCGTCAGCGCGCTTGAACCCCGAGCCAGCCTTCGACGTCAGCTGCTGGATCAGACCGGATCGACTGAAGCCCATCCCGCTGTCGAGGTAGTTCTCAGCAGCCGAGATGACCTGCTCCTGGGCGGCAGTGAAGTTGTTGCCCTTCTCGGATGAACCGCTTGAGCCGGCGTCAGTCTCTTCTGGCACCTCGCAGCCGCTTAAGGCAACAACGGCGGCGACCGCAACGAGGGCTGACGTGATGATCCTCTTCATTTTGCGACTCCCCCGTGTGGCGTAGGTGACTTGCGGTCCGTATGCGACCGGCCGACAGAGGATGGCGCGCCTAGGGTTCGGATGGCTAGGAAGTCCCATGATGCGGTCTGCCTGGGCTGGACCACTCCATATTGGCGGTCTCAAGCACAACCACAGCCGTAGCCCTGTTTCGCTGTCGTCGCTCGGGGCAGCCTGCACCGCATGACCAACTGGGTCACCCACCGACAGGCCGCCGAGATCCTCGGTTGCCATCCCAGCTATCTGCCCAAGCTGATCGCCAAGGGAGACCTCCCCGGTAGGACCGGGGTTAATCACCGAAAGCCGTCTCTGGACCGCGCCCAAGTCGAAGCCCTTGCCGAGCGTCGGGCGGAGAAGCGGGCGACGCGCGAGCCGACCAAGCCCCGCAAGTATCAGCGCGTCGACCACCGACCCGACACCATTCACGACTGGCTCAGCATTAACGAGGTCGCGAAGCTCCTCGGCATCGGCCGTTCCACGCTCAGGTACCGCATCGCCCGCCAGCAACTCCCCGCCACCCAGAACGGCGGACGGTGGTGGGTGCGGCGGGATCTGCTCGAGCAGGTGGAGGCTGCGCGGCTGGTGCGTAGGACGAGACGACCGTAGGTGTGCCTCGAACAAGAATTGCCGGGCACAAGCACTCCTAGTGGATCAGGTCTCGAACTCAGCCAATTTCGTTCTGGCCCAAGCTCCGAGCTGGGGTAAGTCGCTCTTCTGCGGGGTCTTTCCAGAATCGGAAACGACCGCGCCGAGTGCACTGCCAGAGTAGTAGTGCACCCAGTAGCCCTCCCTGCAAAGGGCGATGCGGTACTGCTTTCCGACCTCACGGCTGTTGCCAGTGTCGTCCCATCGAGCAATCCCGGTGGGCCACATAAGGGTAGGGACGTTCTCGTACTTGGCGTCGCGGAAGAATCCCCCGGGCCTGACCTTCTTCCTGATGAAGCAGTCCGAGCCTGGGACGCCAGCCGCGATGAACCGCTCCGCTAGCGCCACAGGGCTTGCGGCTAATGCGCTGTCAGCCAAATCCACCGCTTCCTTACTCGCTTGCGCTTCGGCCATCTTTTGCGCTTGCTCGGTCGCCAGCCGCCTTCGGCAAGGCTCACATTGATTGACCAGCGCGTAGCCGTACCCGTCGAGTCCACGATGCGACGTGCAAAAGGCGACCCCATCGGTGGCGCAGCGGCCGACCGCGACAACGCCGCAAGCGTTCCCACCTACGAGCACCTGGCACTCGGCTGACATATCGGAATGCTACGACGCGCCCGCGCCCCGTCGACACGTCAACGGATCGAATGCTGAGCACAGGAATGGACCTCTAGCCTGCTGCGGTGGCCCCAAGCTTCCTCACCCGCGAGCAAGTCGCCGACGAACTCGCCATCAGCGAGTCCCAGGTCTACGCACTCATCCGCCGCGGCGAACTACACGCACTCAAGCTCGGCGGACGCGGACAATAGCGCATCGGACGGGTCGACATCGAGGACTACATCGAACGCACCTACGCCGAGACTGAACGATGGATCAACGGGCACCCGTTCACCGATGAGGGCCCCGACGATGAGTTCTAACGGTCCCTCATGTGAGCGGGCCAGTTCGGCGGCGCGGGCCAGCGACTGGACGGGTGGTCGTCGAGCCGGTGCGTAACCGAGAGAGCTCGACGACCACCCTCGTCACAAGGTGGTCGCGACCGCACGTGGGCGGGTGGGCAGTGAGGCCGCTGAGGGGGAAGTGACGTGCGAGGTACCTACCCCTCCACCCGATAGATATGCACGAGATGTCCGAAAACTTATGGAGAAGGCCGCAACTGGTCGGGGCACCGCTGGGTCTGTGACCTCCAGGAGACACTGGGTGTGTGCCCGAGCCCCGCACCTACCCACCCGACGAACGCCCCGACGTCGAGGTCCTCGTCGACGGCCACTGGTACGCCGGCGAGCTCCACGCCTGGTGGCCCACCGACGACGGCAGCTGGGAAGCCACCTGCAGCTGGAACACCGCCGCTGGCAACCAGTACCGCGGGAGACTCTCCGCCGACCGAGTCCGGCCGCTCTAGCGTCCTAGGAGCTCAGCCACTTGGCTGCATTGCTGCCAGCTTGCGGTCGCTGTTCTCAAGCGCGCGGCCCGCCTTCTTCCAGCCGGCCTGAGCCTCGTCGTTGGCCGTACCCTCACTGAAGTCGCAGTTGTAGTCGTCGATGCAGTCACCCCATGCGTTCAGCACTTTGCTGTAGGCGTTGAGGGCGTTCTCGAGCGGCACCGCTACGGGGATGCATCCAGCTCCGGCCGCGTCGAGCTTGGGAATCGTGGCGTCGTAGGCCACCTGCGCGTCTCCCAGTCGGTCTCCGTAGTCGCCATAGTTGAGCCCCACGTCGAGACGGGAATCGACCTGCGCCAAGGAGACGCGGAGTGGCTTGGTGGCCTCGACACACTTCCTGTACGCGGCCAGCTTCGCTGCCTTGTCAGCTGCGGCTTGCTTCGCATCAGCAGCCTTGCGCGCTGCCGCGGCCTTCCTGTCCTTATCGGCCTGAAGTTCAGCCTCGCTGGGACCACCGCAGCCCACGAGCAATATCGCGACCAGCGATATGGAAGCGGCCGAGATGAGTCTCATATCTCGGAGGCTAGGGACTTTAGGTAGCGGAGGACTAGGGGGCGCCCATCCCGCGGTCACCCGAGGGTAAGACCAGGCTGCGGGTGACGGATCATGGTCGCTTCTTCCGCTTCTGCACGCCCTTGGCCGCCTTCTTGTCAACGCCCTTGCCGACCCCTTGGGCGATCCGGTCAGGGTGAGTCTTGAGCTCCTTCTCGAGGCTCTTGATCGCAGCCTCCTGGCGCTTCACGGTGGCGGCGACCGACGCAAGATGCGCGTTCGACTGGGCAATCTCCTTGCCATACGCAGCCTGACCCGCATAGGCGCCGACACCCGCGACGGCAGAGGCCCGCTGGTTGTAGAGGGATTCGTACTCCTGGATCTTGCCCTTGCCCATCGACGCCAGCGCCTGGGCCTTCACGGGGTCACCAGTCGATGCGATCGAGGCGAACGCGTCACCGTTCAGGCCCGCCTTGGATAGCGTTCCGAGCACGCCCTTGAACTGGTTCGCCTTCGCGATGTCGGCCTTCAGGGTTGCGAACGCGCCACCCACGCCAGCGCCAGCGGACCAGACGTCCGAGTCACCAAACAGGTCCGAGGTGAACGCGCCCTTGACCGAGGATGAGAGTTCGTCGCGGCGGGACACCAGGTCGTCACGAGCGGCAGTCTCGCGCTCCACGGACTTTGTGGCGAACCACAGGGCGGTCGAGAACTCCTTGAGGTCGCGCTTGACCGCGTTGTCGTTGCGGCCACGGACAGCAGGACCCTTGCCCTTGCCGCCACGACGGCCACCCTTGGCGAACCACTCGATGTCGTCAGGGTCGCCGCCAAGCAGTTCGACCGTCTCTTCGGCGATCCTGCGAGCGCGGGGGCGCCGGTCGTCATTGGCGAGTGGGATGTACGCCTCACCCTGCGTCTCCGGCTCACGCCAAACGCGCGTGACGCCGGGGCCAGCGAGCTCGGGCATGTGCCGGTTCGCGACGTCGCCCATCGCGTACCGACGAACCTCGGGCGACTCGGGGACCGAACCGAAGATGTTGCCGTAGGCATTGGTGATGCCAGCCGGGCCGCGGTTGCTGGACGCGTTCTCCCGCGTGAAGATGGTCCGCTGAATGCGGATCATCTCCGTGGTGATCGTGACCTTCTTGTTCTGCAAGGCACGGATCTGAGCGTTCAGCGCCCTGACTCGCGCAGAGGACGGTGAAGCGCCCTCCTCGAGCGCCTGGACCTTCTTGCTCTTGAGTGCCGCGATCTGAGTGTTGAGCGACTTGACTCGCGCCCTGGACGCCTCGGCGCCCTGCTCCTGAACCGTGGGGTTGGCTACGAGGCGGTCGATCAGGCCGAAGTCCTTGGCCCACTGGCGGGCGACCGGACCAGAGAAACCCATGTCCTTCGCTAGGGCGATGAACTTTTGCCGAGCGTCATCTAGGAACTTCGTCTTGCCGAAGCTCTCCTTCATGTCCTTGCCGGCATTCTGCATCTGTGTGCCGATGGCAACTAACTGCGACCGGGCTGCGATACCGGCCCGCTGGACCTCGATGCTGCCCTTCTTGATGTCACCGTTGGCCTTGAGGACCTTCCCGTTCTCCTTGACGAAGTCGCGCGCATCGAGCAGAGCCGAACGGAGCGCATCCTTCGCGGAGACGTGACCCATTGCGGCGTTGGCGGCGTCGATCGCCGCCGTCATCTGTGCAACGGACGACGCGGCCTCGCGTGCAGCCTCGGCGGTCATCCGGTAGCCATTCGCAGCGGCCTGAGCCGCCGTCGCGCTCACCCGAGCCGACGCGGCGGCATCCGCCTGACGCGGCGACAGAGTGCTCTGCGTCTGCGCGATCGCCGCGGCCCGCTGCGCCGCCTGAGACTTCGCGATCTTGTCGGCGTTCGGGTTGCTCTTGGGCCCGAAGTCGAACATCGTCGTCATCGGGTCCTTGAAGAAGTCCCAGAACCCAGGATCCTTCAGCTTGGTGACCCGCTTCTCGACGTCCTCCATCTGCTTGTTGAACGTCTCGAAGTCGACCTTGCCCGCCATTGCGTTCAGTGAAGCCAGCGAGTCGTTCAGGTCGTCGTTCGCGTGGGACAGGTCGATCACGGCGCCGACACCCGCACCCAGCGCGGCGCCCCAAGGGCCAGCCATCGTGCCCATCAGGGCAAGTGAGGCGGTGTTGGTGATGCCCATCCCGTCCGCAGCTCCAGTAGAGAGCAGCGCCAAGCCGCCGACCGCCATGCCCGCCTTACCGACGGCGGCGCCCGTCTGGCGCATGGCGGCGCCGAGCCGGGCCGCCTCGGCCGACCCCTTCCGCATGAGGGGGACCTGCATCCCGAGCGACTGCTGCGCTGCTACCTGCTGCGTCCGCAGGGTGCTCCAGTCCTTCGCGAGGCCCCGCACGTTCGCGCCGTAGGTCTTCATCCCGGCGACCGCAGGGCCACCAAAGGAAGCAGCAGAGATCTTCGACGAAGCCCGCATCGCCAAGTTGAGAGCCGAGAAGGCCGCGACCATGCTAAACAACGGGGTGCCGAGATCCGAGTCCGCAATGGCACCGATTGCCTTCGCGAACGCCTCGATGCCAGCCAGCACCGGCCCGCCGATCGGGGCCGCAGCCTGCACAATCTGCACCAGGGCGTTACCCACCGCAGCGAGCGCTTCCCCCACCTGGGGGCCAGCGGTGCGGATGTAGTCCACGAACTCTTGGAACCCCTGGGTCGCATCCAGCCCGGTCGCCCACCTGTCGAGCGAGGTGGTGGCATCGACCAGCCACTCCGAGAACCCTCGGTTCAGGGGCGTGAACGCCATCCACATCTCAGCCATCGCGTGACCGACGTTGCCTGCCGCGGTCGCCATCTCGGACAGTGCCGAGGGTGCCTCATTGCCGAGGAAGTCGAAGAACTCCGACCAACGGTCGCTCGCCAGGGAGTCGCCAGTGGCGGAGGCGATACTGCCGAGCTCCCCAGAGACCGCAGCCACGATGCGCTCCACGGTGGGCAGCAGCGTCTCGATCGAGTTGATGCCCTCGATGACGCCGGGGAACATCCCGGTCGCGGCCACGTCCCGGATGCCCTTGAGCGCCGGACCCATGCTCCGCAACTCGGTCACAAGATCCCGAGCGGCCGGAGAGATCGCATCCATTGCAACCTGAGCGGCCTCAAGGTTCTCCGCGGTCGGCTCAAGACCGGCCTTGTTCATCGCCTCGAGCGCGTCACCGACACCGTGGAACGCGGCGATAGCCGTACCGCCAGCAAGGGCGGCGACCCCGAACTGCGCCGCCAGACCCGTCACGGCAGGAATGGCTACGGCGGTCAGCGGGATCAAGCCAGGGCCGATCGACGCGGCCAGTTCGCCGTAGACGCGTAGGCGGCCAGTCAGCTGGTTGATTGAGTTTGCACTCTGGTCTGCACTCCGCGCCAACGAGTCGCTATCGCGCGAGATGGTGGCAGTGCCCTTGGAGGTCCGAACGGCCGTCCCGTCGAGGCTGTTGAGCTGGCGCTCAAAGACCGCGGTCTGCGCAGCGGCCCGCGCCATCTTCGAGGTGAACTGGTCATCGAGCTGTAGGACGACCCTCTCCACACGGGTAGCCATCAGATCGCCGCCCATTCCATTGCCCGACGCTCCTCGCGATCGGCGATGAGCAGGAGGTCCACGCACTCGGATAGGACCTGCGCCCCTGCGATGCCGTCGTCCCTGCC
The DNA here is from genome assembly GCF_058215735.1 of Nocardioides sp. Z30_9. Lineage (NCBI taxonomy): Bacteria > Bacillati > Actinomycetota > Actinomycetes > Propionibacteriales > Nocardioidaceae > Nocardioides > Nocardioides sp. Z30_9. The sequence continues at coordinate 161,731 of NZ_JBZAJF010000003.1, read as the reverse complement.
TGACAGTGAGAACGCCTGCAGGACGCCGGTGAAGACGTGAGATGCGGTGACCCGCTCCTCGGCCGACATGTTGGCGATGACGTCAGCGATCTTGTCGAGCCGCGCCTGAGTGTCCGGATGCCTCACGATGTCCGAACTCACGTGACACCGCCCGAGGCATCGAGACGACTGGATTGGAGAAAGCCCAGACCCGTAGAGAATCCGAGAGGCAGCCGCCCCCGGTGGGTCAGAGCGCCCCGGGGGAGGGGGGTGGATGGCCCCCAGTTCGGTCGGGGGGCGCGAGGAAAACTCAGGTCTCTGGACAGCGAGTCACCTTCACCACGGTCCGGGTCTGATGCCCGGCTGGGCCCAACCCCCCAGGGGGGTCCGAAATGTTTGAACCCGGCGCACCTATTAGAGACCTCCACCACGGTCCCTAAATACCGGACACTTCCGGCGTATCCCCCCACCCCCTGCGGAGCAGAGGTGGCGCCACGCCCGACCACCTGCGGGAGTGGCACCACCGTCGTTTGCCCGCTCACGCGGACTCCTTGACCAGAGCCACCCGTGCCGAGGCATCGGTGTCCAGCCGCTGCACAGCTTCCTCTGCCGCTCGCACCGCCCGGTCGTGCTGGGCTTGCCGCTGTTCCAACGCCTCATCCAGAAGCTCGCGCGCATGCGGCCCGTGGGCAGAGTCAGGCCAGTCGGGGTGCTCCTCGCGCAGCGCCTCCGCCACCGCCGCATGGGCTGAGGCCGGAACGGGGGGAAGACCGGGCTTCAGCAAGGCAAGCTCTTGCTCGGCCTCGCGACGATCGTGCAGCTCCTTGACGGGCTGCCAGATGGAGGCGACCAACTGGTAGCTCGAGGGAGTCTTCATCCGGTCTACCGACCCGAACATGCCGGCCAACCTCGCGGCGTCTTCGTGCGTCACGTCGGCAGGATCCAGCGGAAGGCGCTGCAACCACACCAACTCAGCCGGCGTGAGCTCGTCCTGACCGGACTCGCGGCGGTAGCTGACGGCCGTGTGCGTGGTGGCTGGGTGAACGTAGGTCCCCTTGGCCGCCCGAGGCATCTGGCTACACCCCTCCAGGAACTCCAAGCGCTTGGGTGCGTAGGCACCGCTGCGCCTTACGTTGCGCGCCCTCGCGGACGCCTTGCCCTGGGTCATGCCTGTCCATCGGGGGGTCCGGATGAGGTCCAGGATCATCCTCGATCCGGTCATGGCCTTTACGGCGTCCCTTGGATCAGCCATCTCAGGCTCCTTTCGATTCATTCGCCTTGGCCGTGGCCACTGCGATCACTTCGTCGATCTCGGCAACACGAATCCGTGAAGCGCCGCCGAGGCTGATGGGGTGGAACTCGCCCGCCTTGATCTGGCGCTTGAGCGTGCTCACCGAGATCGACAGCAACTGAGCTGCGGTCTCGTAGGTCACAAGGCGAGGGGTCATGACCTCAATCTGCTCGCTTCGCAACCCCGGCGCGAGCGATGAACCCGCCTGACCCCGAGTGACCCCAGAACCCAACTCCTCAAGCAAGCGATCCACCCCTGCGGGCGCGACTCCCCCGTTGATGTGCAGCTCCTTCTTCTTTGCCCGCACGGCATATATGAGGAAGGCGACCGTGTCCCCATCGAGGCGCATCAGCATCGGGCCCGTGCCCGGTCTGGTGGTCATCAGTGGGCCTCACAGTCGCTGCACCGTAGACCGGCCGGCTCTGGCCAGTTGATCGCCTGGTGACGCTGAGGCCCTCCGTGAAGGGCGTCGAGAACGACCGACAGCCGGTGCGTGTAGTCGTGCAATCGGCCAGTCAGGATGACCACCGCCCCACCACGCCTCACTGTGGAGCGGTGGACCCATCCGGGACCATCTCCTCCTCGAGACCGCCGCTCGCCCATCTCGGCACTGGTGGATCCTCCCCCTGGACGCCCCCTCCCCCATGGATGGAGAACGATCCGGGGAGGGTGTTCGCCAGTGCGGGAGAGGCGAGCGGTCGAGCGAAGACGGTGCGCCCGCCACCCGCGTGGCGAGTTGTGATCTGCAGTGACCTCCACGATGCTCCCGCGGTGACTTCCCTGAGCCTGACCACCCCAAGCATTGATGTTGTGCTGGCGATCGTCGGCCTGCTCGTTGCCGCCGTCAGTCTTCAAATGGCCGCGATGCGCACTGGGAATGGCAGGGTTGAGAGTTTCCCCCTCTTGATGCGCCGAGTGATCCCGGGCATCAAGAGGTTGCCTAGCGTGCGCGAGGAGGGGGCGACGGCCACCGAGAATGAGCAGGACGAGATGAACCTCGGCGTCTTGGCGATCGTGCTCATCGCAGCCTTGGCGACCTTCGTCTACGCCATCGTGTCCTTGATCATCTCGCTTGTGGACTAGGCACCCGTACACCTTCGCCGTCACGTCTATGGCCGGGCCATTCCAACCGCAGGCAGCGCGCGGGGGGCGCTTGCACATGCCAGTGGCGGTCACGACGCACTTCAGGACGCTGGCAGCAAGAGACGAGCCCCCGCCCTGGCTCTTCGTTGCTGCCATCGTCGCCTTGGTCCTCACGAGCGGGGGCGACGATGGATGATTGGATTCCGCGCTGGGGGTATCTACGGTCTTGCGCCGAGAGCGGGTCGGGGGTTTCGCCACCTGACGGCGGCGTACTAGAAGAGAAGAGAAGGGCGTGAGCCTGAAACGACTACCGATCAGGTAGTCACTTGAGTTCAAACGACTACCGTGCTCGTAGTCGTTAGGGGGTGAAGTGACCACACCAGCGGTAGTCGTTTGGACATCGGCGCCCATCACTGGACCACCTTGAGAGCTCGGCGACTCTTCGCGATTGAGTGCCGCTTGCAGGCGTCCTCGGGGTTGCCTGGACCACCCGTCATGCGGTGGGCCGGGACGATCAAGCAGAGGGCGCGTGAGCCCTCTGCTAGCAGTCCCCACTCAACCGCTTGCTGGATCGCTCGGTGCACCGTCCTGCGGTCGGCGGGTACGAACGTGCCCTGCTCGTCGAAGTGGCCCAAGTTCTTGGCGATCTCCTCACGACGAAAGTTCGCGTGGCCGTTGGCCCGATGGTTGCCGAACGCCAGGAACGCCACCCGCAGTGGCATGGAGAAGCGCGGGTTGGCTGCATCGTCCTTCCACGGCTGGTGGTAGTGGATTGACCAGTGACCACGATCTCGATCCGGTGCGCTCATACGACCTGGCCCCTCTCGAGCTCGATGACCGCCGCACGGTTCTCGCACGCCTCGATGAGCGCATCCAAGCGCCGGTCGCGCTCCTCGGGCGTTTCCCTCGGGCAACGCCCGAGGAAGTCCCCCTCACGCACACGACAGGCGTCGAAGACCCGAGCCCGGTAGCGCCACTGGCTGGCCCACCCCTGACTGATGCAGTCGCGAATCAGGTCAGTGGCGAACCGAGCCGCCTGCTCGGCCGGCACGGGGCGCGTCACCACAGGCCAGCCTCATCGTTCCCGGCGTCGTCGATACGCGAGGAGCTCGGTGGAGGCGGTGCGGGAGACGGGACGTCTCCCTCGAGCTTCACCTGATACCCGTTGCGCTCCAGGACGGCCACGGCGTCACCGAGACGCCTGCGGTCCAGGCACCATCCCCGTGCGTCGGGTCCATGGACATAGATCGGCCGCATGCGCGCACGACCCAAGCACTCGCGCACCAGGGGCCCAACGATCAGCACCATGTCGCTGTCGACGACCACGAGCGCCGCCGTCTTCATGACGCCGCCAGGATCAGCTCGAGCACGATCTTGCGGCACTCAGGGCCGAGACCGACGCGGACCGAGCGCGCTGCGCGTAGTGGATGCCGGCAGCGCATGCACCGCGCGGAGTGATCTACCGAAGTGTCTCTGATGTGGTCTAGGCTCGTCTCGTCGCCAGTCGTGACACCTTGGGGCCGCTCTTCGCCGGGGCGGCCTCTCTCATGTTCAGGCAGCATCGGGACCGCCCAGCGCCTTGAGCTCCGATTCCGCGGTCTCGGCGGCCGCGGTGAGTTCTTTCGCTTTCCGGCGGGCGCGGGCGCTCATAAGCGCCAACTTCTTGAAGTGCGCCTTACGCAAGTGCGCGGCGCGGACGGGGTCACCGTCTGCTTGCTCGAGGAAGCGCTGGTCCTGCGCCGCCCGGGCGGGAGCCGTTCGCGCGGAACGATCAATCGTGTTGGCCCACGACTGGTGGGCGGCAAGGCTACCTAAGAGCGAACGCTCGGCTTCGGTGATTTCGGACATGATGCACCTCACGAAGAAGGTGCACCGAACGCCCGTTCACTGGTGCGGTGGTCTGGAGACTAATCATCCTGGCCCCGCCGCTCCCCTTGGAGCGGTGTACTACATCACCAACTATAGCGTGTGTGATCCGTAAATCAGCGGAACTTCGCCAGCAGTCGCTTCGGGTCAAGCGCCTCGAAGTCCTCGAGGTGGGTCGGACAACGGACCCACAACGGGACACGACCGGTGGAGAAGGGCAGGTCGATGACATCAAGCAAGTGATGGGCACGACCCTTGCGATCTGCAATCCAACTCAGGTCCCCGGGACCTTTCACCTTCCACTGCTCGAGGTTCTCCAGGGCGTTCCTGAGCAACGCATCGTCGTCGAGCATGGCGCCCTGAAGAAGGTCGCTGAGGTACGAATCCTCAATCCATGGTCGCAACTGCGTCGCATCCGAAGGCGCCCAGGGAAGCTTCGCGACGAAGAAGGTGCCGTACTTGGTGGCGTGAACCTCGGCGACCTTCTGCGTCTTTCCGCCACTGTGCCGCTTCGGGCACCACTTGGTCAGTTTTCGGTACTCATCCGCGCTGTCGTCGTCTAGGAACATTTGTTGTCGCCGCGCCACTTCCGCGACTCGATCTTGCCTCTGACGTACGAGCAGTCGCACTTTCTCAAGATCGGGTTCGCTCACAACTCCCCCAAGTTCAGCTTCTTGGCCTCCTCGGCGGCCCGGGAGGACGCCTGGGCCTTGGTGTAGCGCATCAGCATGTCGGGTCGGGTCCAGCCGGCGACGGCCATCAGGCCGGACTCGGAGCCGCCTGCGGCGAGCCAGCGGTGCGCGGCGGTGTGCCGCAGCTTGTGCGGGTGGAACCCGGAGAGGCCGGCGACCTCGGCGCGTTCCTTCAGCGACTTGTGCAGGGCGTCGTAGGAGAACCGCTTCCCCCGGTCTCCCAGCCACAGGTCAGCGCTCGCGGCGAGGCGGTGTCCGCGGCGCAGCCGGAGGTACCGGTCCAGGGCGAGGGTGGTGTCCGGGCCGATCGGGACGGTGCGGCCCTTGCCGCCCTTGCCACGGCGGATGGTCAGAGTGCCGGCGACCAGGTCGACGTCGTCGACGCCCATGTTGACCACTTCTCCGGCCCGGACCCCGGACTCGAACATGATCCGGACCATCGCCTCGTCGCGGCGGTGGCGCATGGCGACCTTGGGTTCGGCGCCCTTGGGTGGCTGGCACGCCTTGAGCAGGGCGCGCAGCTCGTCATCGCTCAGCGGCTCGACCACCTGCTCATCGAGCTTGGGTGACTTCACCCCCACGAACGGATCGGTGGCGAGCTCGCCCTCCTCGGCCAGCCACGCGGAGAACCGGCGTACAGCGAGCTGGCGGGAGCGGGCGGTGGAGGCGGCGGCGCCGGCCTCGAGCAGGGTGGCCACCCAGAGGTTGAGCGCCGACTTGGTGAACGGCTCGGCGAGGTTCTCGGTGCACCAGGTGAGGTAGAACCGGACTCCGTCGCCGTAGGTCTTCAGCGTCTGCGGACTCTTGCGCTCGGCACGCAGCGCGAGCTGCCAAGAGGTGGCGAGCTGCTCGGCCTCATCGACGGTCAGGGTCATCGCCGGGTTGGCTCCTTGCGCCACCAGCGCTTGAACGACCCGTCGATCAGCATCATCGACACGAAGCAGATCCCGCCGCCGAGCAGGGTCCAGGGAGCGCCCTCGCCCAGGATCGAGAGCACGATCAGGAGCAGTGCCAGCCCACCCACACCCGCGGCCAGGCGCGAACGCCACAGCGGCACGTCTGGGTGTGGTGGGGCCGTCATGACACGCAGTCTACTTTGATATCTGGACTAAGAGCGCTGTGCGGCGTAGCGTGTCCCCCAGAAGAGGCCCTCACAGGCTTCTGACCTGCATGATCAGCCCTCCAGGGCCGAACACCTCAGTCGAGGTAGTCGCGCAGCACCTGGGAACGGCTGGGGTGCCGCAGCTTCGACATCGTCTTGGACTCGATCTGGCGGATCCGCTCGCGGGTCACGCCGTAGACCTTGCCGATCTCGTCGAGCGTCTTGGGCTGGCCGTCGGTGAGCCCGAAGCGCATCGAGACCACGCCGGCCTCACGCTCGGAGAGCGTGTCCAGCACGGCGTGCAGCTGCTCCTGAAGGAGGGTGAACGAGACGGCGTCCGCGGGGACGATCGCCTCGGAGTCCTCGATCAGGTCGCCGAACTCGGAGTCGCCGTCCTCGCCGAGCGGGGTGTGCAGGGAGATCGGCTCGCGGCCGTACTTCTGGACCTCGATGACCTTCTCAGGGGTCATGTCGAGCTCCTTGGCGAGCTCCTCGGGCGTGGGCTCGCGGCCGAGGTCCTGCAGCATCTGCCGCTGGACGCGGGCGAGCTTGTTGATCACCTCGACCATGTGCACGGGGATCCGGATGGTGCGGGCCTGGTCGGCCATCGCGCGGGTGATCGCCTGGCGGATCCACCACGTCGCGTAGGTGGAGAACTTGTAGCCCTTGGTGTAGTCGAACTTCTCGACCGCACGGATCAGGCCGAGGTTGCCCTCCTGGATCAGGTCGAGGAACAGCATCCCGCGGCCGGTGTAGCGCTTGGCCAGCGAGACCACGAGTCGCAGGTTGGCCTCGAGCAGGTGGTTCTTGGCGCGGCGCCCGTCCTCGGAGATCCACTGGAGCTCGTCGAGGATCTTGGGGCTGATCTTGCCGCCCTTGGAGAGCTTCTCCTCGGAGAAGAGGCCGGCCTCGATCCGCTTGGCGAGCTCGACCTCCATCTCCGCGTTCAGCAGCGGGACCTTGCCGATCTGCTTGAGGTAGTCCTTGACCGGGTCGGCGGTCGCACCGGCGACCATGACCTGCTGCTCGGGCTCGTCGGTCTCGTCGGCGGCCGAGACGATGAAGGTGGCGGTCTTCTCGTCTTCCTTGATCGTCGGATCGGCCTTGACGTCCTTCTCGAACTGTTCGTCAGGGAGGTCGAGGAGGATCTTCTTGCCGTCGGGTCCGACAGCGGCCACCTCGGCCTGGATCTGCTCGGCGGTCTTGACCGCTGCCTTCTTGGCGGGGGCTTTCTTGGCGGCCGTCTTCTTGGCGGTCGCGCTTGACGAACTCGAGGACACGAACTACCTCTCGATTGTCGTTCAGGAACTTTTCAGGAAACTGCAGGGGCGCGACAGGACCCGTACCTGTCAACAGCCGCATTCTCATTGTGTCACGACCCCCAAGCCGGGGGCGCGCCGGTCATGTTCCGGCCGCGGCCTTCTTGGCCTTGGCGGCCTTCTTGAAGCTCCGCACGCGCTCCAGGGACGCGGCGTCGACCACGTCTGCGACCGAGCGGTAGCCCTCGAGACTGTAGTCGCCGACCACGGCCTCCCACCCCTGCGGACGTACGCCGACCTGCTTGGCCAGCAGCGCCACGAAGATCTGGGACTTCTGCTTGCCGAACCCCGGGAGCGCGGTCATCCGTTTGAGCAGGTCGCGCCCGTCGGCCGCCTCTGTCCAGATCCGCTCGGCGTGCCCGTCGTACTCCTCCGCCACGACGCGCGCCACCGCCTGGATCCGCTCGGCCATCGAGCCCGGGAACCGGTGCACCGCCGGCGGCTCGGAGCACAGCGAGGCGAACTGCTCGGGCTCCGCGGCCGCGATCTGCGCCGGGTCGAGGTTGCCGAACCGCTCCAGCAGCTTCGCCGGTCCGGCGAAGGCACGCTCCATCGGGAACTGCTGGTCGAGGAGCATCCCGACGAGGAGGGCGAACGGGTCCTCGGTGAGTACCTGGTCGGCGTGCTCGTCGCCGGTGATGTGGATGTCCATGGCGCCATCATGCCAACGCAGCCTGTGGACCTCCCACCAGCCACTGGTGCGAGGGCAGGCGGTGCCCGCGGAGCCCGAGCTCACGGCGGCTCGTCGACTCGTCCCTCGCCTACAGGTAGGTGGTCGTGGGGCCGTTGATGATCGTGACCCCGGCTCCGGCGAAGTTCTCCAGGTCGGCGATCGCGGCCTGTCCCTCCGGTCCCGCGATCGCGGCCTCGAGAGCCTGCTGGTCGTCGAACGCCAGGGCGGCGATGAAGTAGTAGGGAGCGGGAGCGCCGTCCTCGGGCCCGGGGTGGGTGCCGGTGAAGGAGCGGAGCCCGGGGAACGCGAGGCCGAGCTTGGCGTGCGTCTCGGCGTAGTGCCGGTCGAAGGCCTCGGTGTCCTCGGGGTGGTTGTACATCGCGAGCAGGGTGTGGGTCATCACTCTCTCTTTTCTCGGGGGTTCTGCGGGGGCTGGAGAGATGCCGGAAGGGCTGGTCAGGCGGTGGTGCCGGCCCGGCTGAGCAGGTGGGTGCTGAACCAGTCGAGCTGGACCTGGGCGGAGATCTCGAAGCCGTCGACGTACGCGTCGAAGTGGCCCCCCGGGAGGACCACGAGCTTCTTGGGCTCACGCGCTTCGTGGAACCCGTCGATCGCGATCTTGGTGGGCGTCAGCACATCGTTCTCGGCCACGCACATCAGCAGTGGCGTCGGCGCGATCAGCCGCAGGTAGGCACCGGGCTGGTACTCGGAGAACCGCTCCACGCTGCGCAGGGTGCAGGAGTTCACGTAGCTGGGGGCACGCAGCTCGTGGGTACCGATGAACCACCTGTAGGAGTCCGGGGTCGGCAGCGCGGCGGGAGCCATCGGGTCCTCGTTGACGACGTCGATCATGGCCGGCTCGCCGCCACCGAACCGGGAACGGCGGTCCTCGTCGAACCCCGCGCGGGCACCGGCGACGAAGTCGGCACGGACCAGCTGGCGGAAGTTGGCGTCCCCGTCGATGACCGGGACCTGGGCGCTGACGCACTTGACCCGGCGGTCCTGGGCGGCGACGACCAGGACGTGGCCCCCGGAGTAGGAGGAGCCCCAGATCGCGATGCGGTCGGGGTCCGTGCCCTCGAGGGTCTCCGCGAACGTGATCGCGTTGCGGTAATCGTCGATCTGGTGCCACGGGGTGATCTCGCCGCGTGGGGTGCCGTCCGAGGCACCGAGGTTGCGGTTGTCGTAGACCAGGACGTTGAGCCCGTTGGCCGAGAAGTGCTCGGCGTACTTGTCGAGGTACATCTCCTTGACCGCTGCGAAACCGTGGCTCATCACGATGGTCGGCGCGGTGCCGCCACTGGTGGCCCGGTAGTACCAGCCGCGCAGGGTGACGCCGTCGGAGTCGAACTCCACGTCGCTGCGGTGGTCGGGGGTGGCGATGGCCGAGGGGTCGTCCAGGGTGCTGGTCATGTGGGTCCTCCGTGGGTGCGTTCCCAGCAACCTAGGACGTGCCCTCGGTCACAGCCATGCCTGCGAGTGCCGTCCTCATGACGTTGCGTGCCACGGCCCCGAGCCCCCTTGTTGGGCCCCAGGGCCGGACCTATCGTGAGGTGGCAGTGACCACGGTCACGCAGACGGGAGCTCAGATGAACGCACCCAGCGGAGCGGGCCGGGCCTCGAACCGACCCGCGACCCGTCTCGGGCCCGGCGAGCCCGATGAGTGGGACTTCCACGCCCGTTCGCGCGCCGACGCACACGAGGCCTGGTCACGGATGCTGTCCTCGACCCACCTGCCCTGGAGCATCCAGGAGCTCACCGGCGACCCGGACACCTTCGACGCCTCCGTACGGCGACGCCACCTGGCCGACCTGGTCCTGGTGGACTGCTCGTGCGACCCCTCGACCGGCGCCCGGCGCGCCCACGAGATCTCGCAGACCGACGACGAGTACCTAGTCATGCTGATGACGCTCAAGGGACGCGAGGTCGTCGCCCAGGGGCGCGGCGAGTCCCAACTGGAGCCGGGAAGCGTCGTGATCTGGGACTCCGCCCACCCAGCCCGGTTCGCCGTCCAGGAGCCGCTCGTCAAGCGCAGCCTGTTCGTGCCCAAGAGCGCCCTGGCCGAGGTCGGCAGCCGCGGGCTCCTCCAGACCGGGACCGTGCTCGACCGGGCCGCCCCCGCGGTGATGCTGCTCGCGGGCTACCTCGAAGGGCTCTCCCACACCCTCGACCGGCTGCCCCTGGGTGCACTGCCCGCGGCACGCAACGCGACCATCGAGCTGCTCGCCGCCGCCCTCCAGGACCTCCCGCTCAGCTCCACCGACACCTCGACGGCGCTGCGCACCGCCGCCGAGACGTTCATCGCACGCAACCTCGCCGATCCGGCCCTGAGCCCTGCCAAGGTCGCGTCCCGTCTCGGGGTCTCGCTGCGATCCCTGCACCGCGCCTACGAGGGCAGCGCCGAGAGCGTCTCGGGCACCATCCGCATCCGACGCCTCGCCCGTGCCCGCGACGACCTCCTCGCCGGCCGCAGCGTCTCCCAGGTCGCCAGCAGGTGGCGCTACTCCGATGCCAGCCACTTCTCCCGCGCCTTCAAGAGCCACTTCGGGTACAACCCCTCCGACCTGCACCGGCTTGGCCGGGCCCCCGGGTCGGTCTAGCGCCGGCTCGCAACGGAGCCTGTGGAGCGCCCACACCGGCGACTCGCACGAGGGCAGGCTGGGCCCATGGAGCCCGAGGTCGCAGCCGCCGTCCGCCGAGAGCTGCAGGACTTCGTGACCCGTTCCGGCACCCGGCGCACGCTGCCACCGACGTGCCACGTGGGCCACCCGGGCCGTGACCGGGTCTCGATCCCGCAGCTCACCGACGCATCGGTGCCGCTGCGCGCCGACCTGGTCGAGCGGGCGCTGGACGGGCTCGCCGAGCCCGGTGGCGCCTGCGCGTGGCTGACCCGCGGTGGCGGGCTCGAGCGGACCGACGCGGACGCGGAGTGGTTCGCGGCATCCCTGGCCGGGTTCGGGCGCCACGGGCTGGTGCTGCCGGCGTTCTTCGTGCTCAACCGCAGCGGTTGGGTCGACCTGGTCAGCGGTCGGTCGCGGGTGTGGAGCCGGATCCGGAACCGCTCCCCCGTCTCCGGCTGAGGCGCGCGAGGACCAGGAAGACTCACACGGGCCAGGTGTGCACCGGCTCGTTGGCGTGCATCAGCTCCCTGTAGGCCAGCAGGGCCAGCCGCAGTGCCTCCTCGCGGTCGGCGCCGACACGCTCGTGGGCGGCCACCTTCTCGACGAACCACGAGGCGCCGTTGCGGTGCAGCACGCACCGCTGCTCGATGATCGAGAGGACGCGTGAGGCCTCGTCGTGACCGACGCCCCAGCGCGAGAGCCCCTCGTAGGCCAGCGGGAGCAGCCGGCGCAGCACCAGCTCGGTGGCGCTCACCTCACCGATGCCGGGCCAGTAGACGCGTGCGTCGATGCCGTGCTGGGCGGCGACGTGGAAGTTCTCCTCCGCCGCGGAGAACGACATCCGCGACCACAGGGGCCGGTCGTCCTCGGCCAGCGCACGCGTGAGGCCGAAGTAGAACGCCGCGTTGGCCATCGTGTCGACCACGCTCGGACCGGCCGCGAGGACACGGTTCTCCACGCGCAGGTGCGGCACGCCCCCGGAGGTGTCGTAGACCGGCCGGTTCCACCGGTAGATCGTGCCGTTGTGCAGCTTCAGCTCCGAGAGCGCCGGGGTCCCGCCCGACTCCAGCACCTCGAGCGGGTCCTCCGCGTCCGTGATCGGCAGCAGCGCCGGGAAGTAGCGGACGTTCTCCTCGAAGAGGTCGAAGATCGAGGTGATCCAGCGCTCGCCGAACCAGACCCGGGGCCGGACGCCCTGCTCCTTGAGCTCCTCGCCGCGGGTGTCTGTCGCCTGCTCGAACAGCGGGATGCGGGTCTCCTGCCACAGCTGCTTGCCCAGGAGGTACGGCGAGTTGGCGCCCACCGCGAGCTGGATGCCGGCGATCGCCTGGGAGGCGTTCCAGTACGCCGCGAAGTTCTCCGGGCTCACCTGGGTGTGCAGCTGGGTCGAGGTGCAGGCGGCCTCCGGCATGATCGACTCCGAGGTCGTCCGGAGCCGTTCGACGCCCTGGATGTCGATGACCAGGTCCTCCCCACGGGCCCCCAGGATCTGGTCGCTGAGCAGCTTGTAGCGCGGGTTGGGGCTGATCCGCGAGGGACTCAGGTGGCCCTCCTCGAGCGTCGGCAGGATGCCGATCATCACCATGTTGGCGGCGACCTCGTTGGACTTGCCCTCGGCGTGGTTCAGGGCCGAGCGCAGGTCCTCCTCGAAGCCGGAGATCCCGCGTGCCCCGAGCCGTCGTGGCAACACGTTGATCTCGAGGTTGAACTGCGCGAGCTCGGTCTGGAAGTGGGGGCTAGCGATCGCCGCCAGCGCCTCGGCGCTCTTCAGCGAGGGCCTTCCGTCGCCGTCGACGAGGTTGAACTCGATCTCCATCCCGGTCATCGGGTCGTCGACGTCGAAACGCGACTCCCGCAGCATCCGCGCGAACACGTCCAGGCAGCGGCGTACCTTCTCGCGGTGTCGGGTGCGGTCGGCCCGGGTGAACTCCTGCAGCTCGACTTCTTCTCCCATGGCCGAAACAGTAGTGGCCACAGGCGGGTGTCACGAGGCTCGGTCGGCCCGTCCGTGCAGCGGGGTGGATGCAGCGAACACGGTCAGCTCCTCCTGCGGGATCGGGACCCACACGCTCGGCGGCACCGCCCGGGTGAGCACCTCGGCCACGCAGTGCGCCATCGAGTAGTCGGGCTCCACCTCCAGGCACCGGTCGATCGCGCACCAGGCCAGGGCGCCGTCACCGTGCTGCCAGGCGGCGAACGCGAGCAGCGCGGATGCCCCGGGGAGCAGCTCGCGAGGGCTGCGCCGGACCAGCTCGCGCCACAGGTCGACGTGGCCAGCGGAGGTCACCCGGTCGATCTCGGCCCAGGCGACGTCACGGGTGGGGACGAGCGAGGTGAGCACCAGCACCCGGCCGGCATCGCGGGGGTGCAGCGGCTCCCGGTCCGCCAGCCGGGCGCGGATGCGCTGCTGCAGCCACTGCGCCTCGCTGCGCAGGAAGCCGTGCACGGGGTCCGCGGTCTCCTCCGAGGTCGCCACCAGGTCGGTGAACCTCGTCGCGGCCAGCGCCACCGCCACCGCGTCCTCCTCGTCGGTCCCCAGCAGTGAGTCCGCCAGGTCCTCACGGTCGCGGTGGACGACGTGGCCCTCGAAGACCCGCTGCGCGGTGAACGGGTGCGTCTCGAGCTCGTACGCCGTGCCGGGGAGCCCGTCGTCGGGCACCGGGTGCCAGCGACCGTCGTCGACGCGCAGCACCTCGACGACCTCGACCCCCTCGGCGAGCAGCCGGCCCACCAGCAGCAGCGCCATCGCGTGAGCGGCCTCGGCGTCGTCGGTGTAGAGCAGGACAGCGACCCGGCGTGCCTGGTTGGCGACCACGGCCTCGAGGAGCAGGTCGGTCACCTCCTCCTGCTCCCCCGGCTCCAGCGGCAGGTCCACCCGGGCGTGGAAGCCGCCCGCGGGGGGCCCGAACGTGAGCAGGACGACGGAGTCCCGGGGATGGAAGCCCAGGACTCCGGGGACGACGGCGATCAGGTCGGTGGGCGTCCGGGCCACGAAGGTGGGCGGGTCCAGGGGCGACTCGGGTGTGGGGGTCATGCCTGTCACCCTCGGCCGTGCGGGGGACGTGCGCCGAGGCCGTCGATCGGCCTGTGCAGAACCGGTGCAGCAGGCCGGCTGTGGACGGGAGCCGGTCATGGGGCGCGCTCCCTCGTCGGCCGGTCGTGGCACGATCACGACGTGCGTTCCGAGCCGACGATCCTGCACATGGACCTGGATGCGTTCTTCGCCTCCGTGGAGCAGCGGGACAAGCCCTCCCTGCGGGGCAAGCCCGTCGTGGTGGGAGGCGTGGGCGGTCGCGGGGTGGTGGCCACCGCGTCGTACGAGGCCCGGACCTTCGGCGTGCACTCGGCGATGTCGACTGCCGAGGCACGACGGCGCTGCCCGAACGCGGCGTTCTTGTCGGGGCGCTTCCACGCCTACCGCGACACCAGCCGCGCGGTGATGGAGGTGCTGCGCTCGGTCAGCCCGCTGGTGGAGCCGTTGTCGCTCGACGAGGCGTTCGTCGACCTCGAGGCCGCGGACCTGGCGGACCGTTCGATCGCCTCGGTCAGCGCCCTGGCCCGTGACCTCAAGGCCCGCATCCGCGAGGTCACCGGCGGCATCGCGGGATCGGTGGGCATCGGCACCTCCAAGCTCGTCGCCAAGATCGCCAGCGACCTCGACAAGCCGGACGGCCTGGTGGTGGTCGCACCGGGCATGGAGCAGGACCTGCTGCGGCCGATGCAGGTCACGGTGATCCCCGGGGTCGGTCCCGCCACCGCCGAGCGCCTGCGCCGCGTCGGCGTGCACACGGTGGAGGAGCTCGAGCGGCTCACCGAGGAGGAGCTGGTCCGGCTCCTCGGGCGCGCCCACGGCGCCGGCCTCCACGCCCTGGCACGGGCCCGGGACAGCCGCCCGGTGGAGCCCGAGCGCGAGGCGAAGTCGATCAGCGTCGAGGACACCTACGACACCGACCACGTCGACAAGCGGCTGCTCGAGGCGCTTCTCGACCGCCAGGCGGGCAAGGTCGCCGAACGGCTGCGCAAGGCGCGGATCTCCGGTCGCACCGTCTCGATCAAGGTCCGGCTGCACGACTTCTCCACGGTGAGCCGCTCGGCCACCCTCTCCGAGCCCTCCGACGACGTGCGCCAGATTGCCCGGGTCGCCCGCCGCCTGCTCGCCGAGCTGGACACCTCGAGCGGCGTACGGCTGCTGGGGGTCGGCGTCTCCGGGTTCGCGGACTGGATCCAGGAGTACCTCTTCACCGAGGAGGACGACGAGCCCGCTGCCGTCTCCGACGAGGTCACCCTGGCCGCCGTCGCGGCCGCCTCAAGGCATCGCGCCTGGGCACCGGGCATGGACGTGACCCACGAGGAGCACGGCCCCGGCTGGGTGTGGGGTTCGGGCAGGGGCGTGGTCACGGTGCGCTTCGAGACCGCGGACACACCTCCCGGCCGGGTGCTCAGCTTCTCGATCGACGACCCCGCGCTGAAGCCGGTCAGACCACGCGAAGAGTGACCTGCTCCCCCGGCCGCAGCTGGGCGCAGACGGCGAGGTCCTCGAGCGCCACCACGCCGACCACCGGGTACCCGCCGGTGGTGGGATGGTCGTTGAGGAAGACCACTGGCTGTCCGTTGGGCGGCACCTGCACGGCACCCAGCACCATCCCCTCGCTCGGCAGCTCCTCGTCGTCGCGCCTGCGGATCGGCTCCCCCTCCAGGCGCAGCCCGATCCGGTTCGAGTCGCTGCCCACGGCGTACGACGACCCGTCGAGGGCCGCCAGGCTCCCCTCGGTGAACCAGTCCTCACGTGGACCGAGCCGCAGCCGGAGCACGCGCGAGGCCGGCGGCAGCCGCCCGGCGTCGACGGGCACCGGCGTCCCAAGCGGATCCCCCACCGGCAGCTCGTCGCCGGCGGACACCGGCTCGGGTCCCAGGCCCGAGAGCAGGTCCGTGGAGCGCGACCCGAGCACGGCGGGCACCTCGATGCCGCCCGAGACGGCCAGGTAGGCCCGCAGTCCCTCGGTCGGCGCCCCGAGCTCGATCTCGGCCCCGGGAGGCACGGAGACCGCGCTCCCCCACTCGCTCGGACGGCCGGCGACGCTCACCGCGACCCGGGCGCCGGTGACGGCGATGGTCAGGCCCGTCCGGGCCCGGACCCGCAGCTGCCCGGCCAGGCACTCCAGCGTCGCCGCGGACTCGTCGTTGCCCACCAGCCGGTTCGCCAGCCGGTGTGCCGGCTCGTCGAGCGCTCCCGAGCGCGGGACCCCGAGATGCGCCAGGCCGGGACGACCGAGGTCCTGCACGGTCACCTGCGGACCGACGTCGAGCACCTCCATGCACCGTTCAGCTCCCACTGCTGCTCGCCTCCACGAACCGCACCCGGGTGCCGGGCGCGAGCAGGGCCGGAGGATCGCGGTCGAGGTCCCACAGCGGCGCATCGGTGCGTGCGACCAGCTGCCACCCACCCGGCGAGGACCGCGGGTAGACGCCGGTGAAGGCGCCGGCCAGTCCCACCGAGCCCGCCGGGACCCGGGACCTCGGGTCCTCGCGGCGCGGCACGTGCAGTTCCTCGGGCAGGCCGCTGAGGTAGGCGAAGCCGGGAGCGAAGCCGCAGAAGGCAACGACGAACTCGGTCTCGCGGTGCAGCCGGACGACCTCACCGACCTCCATCCCGCAGTGCTCGGCGACCGACTCCAGGTCAGGACCGTCATAGGTCACCGGCAGCTCGACGAGGTCACCGTATGCACCGGCGTCCGGGTCGGGCTGGTCGAGCGACCAGCCGGCGAGCAGCCTGCCGACCTCGCCGGGTTCCCGTACGCCGTCCAGCAGGAGCGTGCTCGCCCCCGGGACGACGTCGGTGCAGCTCAGCTCGCCGTTGTCGCGGCGGCGCAGGACCTCGGCGTACGCCGCGCGTACAGCGTCGGGCCCCTGGCACTGGAGCAGCAACCCGTGGTCACCGAAAGGCCGGACATCCATCTCGAGGATCCTCGCAGAGAAGCCGGCGCCGCCGCAGCCCGCGGGCCGAGGCGACCTCGGACGTAGTCGTGGGGTCCGCGGGAAGTATGAGTTGCCGCGGACCCCACTGGTGGGACGACGTGATGTGACGTCCCGGACCAGCGACCCCACGGGCTTCGGCCGTCCACACCACCGACGGCTCCGACGGGTCTCCTCGCCGGGCTGATCCCACGGTCCTCATCTGGTCCACCGCTGCCCTGACGGGCTCGGTGCCCATTGTTCTACGCGACGGCGGGACGAGCGCACAAGACCCTGACCGCGCGGGAACCCGACATTTCCACCGTGCTGCGGCGTTGCCCACAGGGACTCGGGAGCCCTCCACAGGTTCGCGCCGTTTTCCACAGGTTTTCCCGTGCTCTGTGGAAAACCCGGTCACCCGGACCGTGCTGCTCCCGCCCAGGCAACGAGGCGGTGCCCGGTCCCCTCCAGTGCTGCTCGCACGGCGCCGGCGGTCCGGACCGCACCCGGTGAGTCACCGTGCACGCACAGCGACTGGACTACACCGCGCAGCGCCATCTCGACCGCGTTCCTGGCGACCGCATCGGCCCCCTCCACCAGTGCGCCCGGCTGGTCGCGCGGCACCAGCCGGCCCTCGTCGGTGTACCCCCGGTCCGGGAAGCCCTCCGCCACCACGGTCCGGCCCGCGGCCCGGGCCAGCCGCAGGATCGCCGACCCAGGTAGACCCAGCACCGGCAGGGAGCCACTGCCGCGCAGTACGGCGGCCGCCTGCCCCTCGTCGTCGACCACCCTGTTGTAGAGCGCGCCGTGCGGCTTCAGGTAGGCCACCTCGATGCCACATTCCGCCGCGATCCGGGACAGGACCTCCACCTGTTCGGCCACCCAGGCCGCGAGCAGGTCGCCTTCCACGTCCATCGAACTGCGCCCGAAGTTCTCCTTGTCCAGGTATGAGACCTGGGCTCCCACCACCACCCCGCGCGCAGCGGCGGACTCGCACACCCGGCGCATGGTGTCTTCGTCACCGGCGTGGAACCCGCAGGCGAGGTTGGCGCTGGTGACCACCTCGAGGAGTCCTTCGTCGTCGGTGACGCCCTCCCCGAGGTCGGCGTTGAGGTCGATCCGCATGGCAGAAGTCTGCCCGTTTTCCATCGCCGGGCGTGCGGGGGCCCGAAGGCGTGCCGGGGGCCGCCATCGCTGAGAACTGACTGAGAACTCGCGTACGCCGCAACTTCGCGGGGTACTAGCACGTCTACAAGGGTGAGAGGCGGATTTCGGGCCTCACCCCCGACACGGTCGGGAATCCCGTACCACCGCACTGTGTTGGACCAACAGGACCAGCCGTACCGGTCCACCTGCAGAAAGGGAAAGGCCGCCATGACCACCACCACCACCCGCAACGACCGTGAGATCGAAGGACGCGACAGCGTCGGTCTCTACCTCGACGAGATCGCACGGACACCGTTGCTGGACGCCGCGACCGAGGTCGAGCTCTCCAAGACCATCGAGGCGGGGCTGTTCGCCGCGAAGCTCCTCGAGGAGGGCCGGGTAGGCAGGCGGAAGGGTGGTGCTCCCAAGCTCGCCACCGAGGAAGAGCTCACCTGGTTGGCCGAGGAGGGCGAGCGCGCACTGCAGCGGTTCATCAACGCCAACCTGCGGCTGGTCGTCTCGATCGCCCGCAAGTACGGGCGCAGCCAGATGCCGATGCTCGACCTGATCCAGGAGGGCAACACCGGGCTGATCCGCGCCGTGGAGAAGTTCGACTACGCCAAGGGCTACAAGTTCTCCACCTACGCGACGTGGTGGGTGCGCCAGGCGATCACCCGCGGGATCGCTCAGCAGGCACGCGTGGTGCGGCTGCCGGTGCACGTGGTCGAGGAGCTCAACCAGGTGGGCTCGGCCCGTCGTACCCTCGAGCGCCAGCTGGGCCGGGCACCCGACCCCGAGGAGATCGCGGTCGAGCTCTCCATGGATCCCGAGCGCGTCCTCGACCTGATGGCCTGGGGCCGGGACCACGTCAGCCTCGACACCCCGATCGACGAGGACGGCGACACCTCGCTGGGCGACCTGATCGCCCAGGAGAGCTCGCCCGGTCCGGACCTGACCGTGCTCGACACCGAGTCGCGTGACCGGCTGAGCACGCTGGTCGGGTTGCTCGACGACCGCTCCGCGGACATCGTGCGCTCGCGCTACGGCCTGGTCGACGGACGCCAGCACAAGCTGGCCGACATCGGCGCCCGCCACGGCATCTCGGCCGAACGGGTCCGGCAGCTCGAGCGTGAGGCGATCGCGAAGCTGCGTCGCCTCGCCGATCCCGACCTCGCCGCCTGAGCACAGGCCTCAGACCGCTCGACGGACCGGGCCGGTTTGCTCACCCAGCTGATCCGGGACCCGTCGAGACCACTTCCGCGAAGACCTCCGCGACGCGCGCGCGGAGGTCTTCGCGTGTCCCGCTGTTCTCGATGACGTGGGTCGCGATCGCGCGCCGGTCCTCGCGGGACGCCTGTGCCCGGATCCGGGAGCGGGCGTCCTCCTCCGTCCAGCCCCGGTCGCGCGTCATCCGCTCGACCTGCAGCTCTTCGGGAGCGTCCACCACGATCACGGCGTCGAAGGTCCCGGCGCGACCGCTCTCGGCGAGCAGCGGGATGTCGTGTACGACGACCGCGTCCTCGGGCGCCTGCTCCTCGAGCTCGACGATGCGCTCGAAGACCAGGGGGTGCACGATCGCCTCGAGACGCCTCCGCGCCTGCTCGTCGTTGAAGACCAGCCGACCCATCGCGGGCCGATCCAGCTCACCGTCGGGACCGAGCAGCTCCTCGCCGAACTCCTCGACCACGGCCTGCAGCCCCGGGGTGCCCTTCGCAACGACCTCACGTGCGAGGGCGTCCGCGTCGATGATCACCGCACCGAGCTCGGCGAGAGCGGTGGAGACGGTGCTCTTGCCGGAGGCGATGCCGCCTGTGAGTCCTACGCGTGTGGTCACCGGGCGATCATCGCAGCACGAGTCCGGAGACGTCCCTCGGCCCCGCGGCGCCGGCGCCGGCTGAGGGACTCGGTGCCCGGAACCGGACGAGCGGGTTCAGGAACCGGCATCGGGCTCGTCGGGCTGCTCCCGCCGGAGCCGCCGCTCGAGCTTCGCCTGCTCCTCGCGAGCCCGCTCCAGCTCGGCCTCGCGGTGCCGGCGGCGCTGTTCCTCGGCACGCTCGCGCACCCTGCGCAGGAACGCCTCGTCGTCCTCCGGGCTGGTCGCCGCCGCGCGTCCGGGCCGGTCGTACTCCGGGAACCCCGGCGCGGCGCGCTTCTGCTGTGCTCGCCACGACGCCCCCTGGGGCCGCCCTGCCAGCAGGTAGGCCACCGACCCGGCGAAGGGGAAGAACAACACCAGCAGGATCCACGCGACCTTGGGCAGGTTGCGGACCTCGTCGGCGCTGCGGGAGATCACGTCGACCAGGCAGTAGATGCACAGCGCGAGCGTCACCAGGCCCAGGGCCAGCTCCAACCGGATCATGACCGAGAGTGTGCCGCAGGCGAGACGGGGGCGTCTGCCGTTCGGCGTACACGTCTCGCTCCTCGCACGGCAACCTGCCTCTTCACACACGGCGTGAGGTGTGCGAAGAGGCAGGTCGGGTTCATCACCTGGGAAACTGCCCCCGGCCCGACGGTCACTGCGGGGCGGAGGCTGGCAGGATCGGCGGCGTGGATTCGCTGGACCTCGCTCCCGGCTCCCGGGTGGCGCTGCTCGTGCCGGGCTCGGTGGCGTACGCCGAGCTGGTGATCGCGCTGCTGCGCCGGGGCGTGTTCCCTGTCCCGATGGACGCGAAGCTGACCGCGAGCGAGCGGTCGATGCTGCTCGAGGATCTCGACCCGGAGGTCGTGGTGAGCACGCCGGAGGAGCTCGACGCCCTGGGCCGAGTCGTGGCGGGCGACCTCGCCGGGCCTCCGCTCGGCCGGCCGATCCACCTCACGAGCGGCACCACCGGCCGCCCCAAGGGCGTGTTCTCGGGGCTGCTGGCGACACCGGAGGCGGAGGCGCTGCTGGCCGAGGAGCGCGACCTGTGGGGGTTCGCCGAGGAGGACGTGCACCTGGTGCTGAGCCCGCTGCACCACTCGGCCCCGCTGCGGTTCGCGACCGGCACCCTGCTCGCCGGCGGCCGGGTCGTGGTCCCCGGGCCCTTCGACGCCGCGGTCGTCACCGAGGCGATCCGCGAGCACCGGCCGACGACCATGTTCTGCGTCCCGGCCCACCTGCAACGGCTCCTCGGTCACTGGGACGAGCACGGCACCCCCGACCTGTCGTCGTTCCGGCTGGTCGCCCACGCCGGGGCGCCGTGCCCGGAGTGGGTGAAGCGGCGCCTGGTCGCGGACTTCCCCGAGGGCTCCACCTGGGAGTTCTACGGATCAACCGAGGGGCAGTTCACCGCCTGCCGCAGCGAGGAGTGGCTGCAGCGGCCCGGCACGCTGGGGCGCGCACGACCCGGTCGCACGATCACGGTCGACGAGGAGGGCCACCTGTGGTGCGCCGTACCTGCCCATGCGCGGTTCACCTACCTCGGCGACCCGGACAAGACAGCCGCCGCCTGGCGGGAGACCGACGCGGGCCCCGCGTTCACCGTCGGGGACCTCGGACGGATCGACGAGGACGGCTACGTCTTCCTCGACGGACGGCGCGAGGACCTGATCATCAGCGGCGGCGTGAACGTCTACCCTGCCGAGGTGGAACGCGTGCTCGGCGAGGTGGCTGGAGTCACCGACCTCGCCGTCTTCGGGGTGGCCGACGAGGACTGGGGCCAGCGGGTGTGCGCGGCCGTGGTCGGCGAGGCGGGCACGGCCGACCTGGAGGCGCATGCGCGGGAGCACCTCGCGCCCGCGAAGCGGCCCAAGGAGTACCACCGGGTCGACACCCTCCCCCGCACCCCCACCGGGAAGGTACGCCGCCTCGACCTGCCCGACCTCGTCGAGGACGGGCGCTGATGGGCTTCACCAAGACCGAGCTGGCGCAGTTCAACGGTGCGGAGGTCCCCGACCTGCTGCCCGAGGACCTGCGGCTGCTGTTCGTCGGGATCAACCCGGGCCTGTGGACGGCGGCCGTGCAGGCGCACTTCGCCCGCCCCGGCAACCGCTTCTACCCCGCGCTCCTGCGGGCCGGGATCCTCACCGAGCCGGTGGCCCCGTCGAAGGGGATGACCGAGCGGGAGCGGCAGCACCTGGAGTCACGCGGCCTCGGGATCACCAACCTGGTCCCCCGCGCGACCGCCGGTGCCGCCGAGCTGACCCCGGCCGAGCTCCGCGAGGGCGGCGAGCGCCTGCGGGCGCTGGTGCGCGCACGCAGACCGCAGGTCGTCGCCGTCGCCGGCATCACCGCCTACCGGCACGCGTTCGGCCGGCCGAAGGCGACCGCCGGCCGCCAGGACGAGCCGTTCGAGGGCGCCGAGCTGTGGGTCGTCCCCAACCCCAGCGGCCTGAACGCCCACGAGAACGTCGCCTCGCTCGCCGAGGCCTACGCGGCTGCCGGCCGGGCCGCCGGGATCATCTGACCTCTCCCGTACGGGAGCCGCAGCAGACGACGCCGAGCACCCCTCGAACGTGCCGGAGCCCGGCCCCCACGCATGGGGACCGGGCTCCGGAACTGTGTTCAGCCTGCGGGTCAGGCGCCCCCGCCGGTCAGCTTCTCGCGCAGTGCCTGCAGTGCCTCGTCGGAGGCGAGCGAGCCGCCCTCGGCCTCGGAGCCACCGTCGGCGTCGCCGCGGGTGTCGCCACCGCTGGAGTAGGACGTCGCCTCGCCGGCCTCGGCCTCGGCCTGCTTGGCCTCGCCCTGCTGCTTGAGGTGCGCCTCCCAGCGAGCGTGCGCCTTGGCGTACTGGTCCTCCCAGGTCTTGCGCTGCTCCTCGAAGCCCTCGAGCCACTCACCGGTCTCGGGGTCGAAGCCCTCCGGGTAGATGTAGTTGCCCTGCTCGTCGTAGGTCGCTGCCATGCCGTAGAGGGTCGGGTCGAACTCCTCGCCCTCGACCGCGGTGGCGGTCTCGTTGGCCTGCTTCAGCGACAGCGAGATCCGGCGACGCTCGAGGTCGATGTCGATGATCTTGACCATGACGTCGTCGTTGACCTGGACGACCTGCTCGGGGATCTCCACGTGGCGCTCGGCCAGCTCGGAGATGTGCACCAGGCCCTCGATGCCCTCCTCGACGCGGACGAAGGAACCGAAGGGCACCAGCTTGGTGACCTTGCCCGGCACGATCTGGCCGATCTGGTGGGTCCGGGCGAAGTGCTGCCACGGGTCTTCCTGGGTCGCCTTGAGCGACAGGGAGACGCGCTCGCGCTCCATGTCGACGTCGAGCACCTCGACGGTGACCTCGTCACCGACGGTGACGACCTCGCTCGGGTGGTCGATGTGCTTCCAGGACAGCTCGGAGACGTGCACCAGGCCGTCGACGCCACCGAGGTCCACGAAGGCACCGAAGTTGACGATCGAGGACACGACACCCTTGCGGATCTGGCCCTTCTGGAGCTGGGTGAGGAAACCGTGACGGACCTCGGACTGGGTCTGCTCGAGCCACGCGCGACGCGAGAGCACGACGTTGTTGCGGTTCTTGTCGAGCTCGATGATCTTGGCCTCGAGCGTCTGGCCCACGTAGGGCTGCAGGTCGCGCACGCGGCGCATCTCCACCAGCGAGGCGGGCAGGAAGCCGCGCAGGCCGATGTCGAGGATCAGGCCGCCCTTGACGACCTCGATGACGGTGCCCTCGACGACGCCGTCCTCTTCCTTGACCTGCTCGATGGTGCCCCAGGCGCGCTCGTACTGTGCGCGCTTCTTGGACAGGATCAGCCGGCCTTCCTTGTCCTCCTTCTGGAGAACGAGGGCCTCGACCTGGTCACCGACCTTGACGACCTCGTTGGGGTCGACGTCGTGCTTGATCGAGAGCTCGCGCGAGGGAATGACACCCTCGGTCTTGTAGCCGATGTCCAGCAGGACCTCGTCGCGGTCGACCTTGACGATGGTGCCTTCGACGATGTCACCGTCGTTGAAGTACTTGATCGTCGCGTCGATCGCGGCGAGGAAGTCCTCCTCCGAACCGATGTCGTTGATGGCGACCTGCGGAGCGTCGGAAAGAGTGGGGGTGATTGTCATAGGGAAAGAGGAACCTTCGGGTGGATAGAAGTCGTACGGGCACGCGCAGAGGCCCGTTTCACCATCACGATTGTTGGTTCGTTGCCCTACGCGGTTTCCCGCAACGGGCCGACAGCGAGCGAGAGGCTGCTACGTCTGAGACTCAGGCAGACTTCTGGCGCATCGCACAGTCTATCCACGCACCCCATCGAGCGTCCAACCGAGCGGGTCCCGTCCCACGCCCGGCCGCCCCGGCGCCAGCTAGGACCCCTCGACGACGAGTACGCCGGAGGCCTCCGCGGCCACGGTGACCGGGTCACCGGAGGTGAACGCACGCGCCTGCGAGCTCGGCATCTGGGCAACGACCGCGACCCCGTCGCGAGTGGTCAGGTGCACCCGGGAGAACGGCCCCAGGAACTCCACGCTGGTCACCCGGTCCGTCCCCTGGGGGTCGGCGGTCACGGTCACCGCCTCGGGGCGCAGCATCGCGACGCCGCTCCCGGACGTGATCGAGCCCTCCAGCACCGCGACCCGGGAGCCCAGCAGCTCGGCGACCTCACCGTCCACCCGCGCGGCGACCCGGTTGCTCAGCCCCACGAAACCGGCGACGAACGGGGTCGCGGGACGGGTGTACAGGTCCGCCGGGGCAGCGAGCTGCTCGAGCCGGCCCTGGTTCATCACCCCCACCCGGTCGGCGACCGCGAGCGCCTCCTCCTGGTCGTGGGTCACGAACAGCGTCGTCGTACCGACCTCCGTCTGCACGCGCCGGATCTCCTCACGCAGCTGGACCCGCACCTTGGCGTCGAGCGCCGAGAGCGGCTCGTCGAGCAGCAGCACGCTGGGACGGATCGCCAGCGCGCGTGCCAGCGCCACCCGCTGCTGCTGCCCGCCGGAGAGCTGGCTGGCGTACTTGTCGCGGTGCTCTGCCAGCCCGACCAGCTCGAGCATCTCCTGTGCCCGCCTGCGGCGTTCGGCCCCGCCCTGGCCGCGCAGCTTGAGGCCGAAGGCGACGTTGTCCAGCACGGTCAGGTGCGGGAACAGGCTGTAGGCCTGGAAGACCATGCCCATGTCGCGCTTGTTCGCCGAGACCCCGGTGAGGTCCTTGCCACCCACCAGGACCGTGCCGGAGGTGGCCTCGTCGAGCCCCGCCAGGATCCGCAGCGCCGTGGTCTTCCCACAGCCGGACGGCCCGAGCAGTGCCACCAGCTCCCCCGGCTCGATCGCCAGGGTGAAGCCGTCCAGCGCACGGACGGTGCCGTAGACCCGGGTGAGGTCCCTCAGCTCGACCGCCAGGCTCGATCCTGGCGTCGACGCGGTGGCGGTGGCCGGGCTGGGCGAGGTCATCGGGCTCCTTGGGGCTGCTGGGCGGTGAGTGCTGCCATGGCCGGGTCCCCGGGGTCGGCACCGGGACCGGCACCGGGCCGGCCACCGCGACGTCGGCGACGGGTCAGCAGGGCGAGCACTGAGAGCAGGACGAAGCCGAACAGCAGCGTGGCGAGCGAGGCCGCGACCGAGGTGGGCCCGTCGGACTTGCCGATCTGCACGATCGCGACCTGCAGGTTCTGGTAGCCGCTGAGCGAGGCGATGGTGTACTCCCCCAGCACGACGGCGATCGAGATGAACGCCGCGGACAGGATCCCCGACCAGATGTTGGGGACCACGACGCGCAGGATCGTGGTGGTCCAGCCGGCGCCGAGCGACCGCGCCGCCTCGGTGAGCGTCGCCAGGTCGATCGAGGCCAGGGCAGCGTCGATCGCGCGGTTGGCGTAGGGCAGCACCAGCACGACGTACACGAAGGTCAAGGTGAGCGTGGACTCGCCGAGGAAGTAGGTCACCCACTCGTAGACCCCGCGCATCCCGACCACGATCACCAGCGCCGGGATCGTCAGTGGCAGCAGGCACAAGAAGTCGACCATGCCCTTGGCCCAGGGCGCGCGCAGCCGCACCCAGATCATCGTCGGGACCAGGATCAGCAGCATCCCGACCACCGTGAGAGCGGCCAGGGCCAGCGAGATCGTGATCGCGGAGTAGAGCGTGTCGTCGCGGACGAGGTTCTCCCACGCGGCCAGGGTCCGGCCGCCCTGGATGAGGTTGCGGGTGCTGAAGTCGGCCATCGC
This sequence comes from Nocardioides sp. Z30_9, assembly GCF_058215735.1. Classification (NCBI taxonomy): domain Bacteria; kingdom Bacillati; phylum Actinomycetota; class Actinomycetes; order Propionibacteriales; family Nocardioidaceae; genus Nocardioides; species Nocardioides sp. Z30_9. The sequence continues at coordinate 135,934 of NZ_JBZAJF010000003.1, read as the reverse complement.
GACCAGCGGGAACAGGAAGAACACCCCGAACAGCGCGAGCAGGACCACCCGCACCACCCGGTCGCGGGTCCGGGCACGTCCTTGGGCGCGACTCACTGCAACCACCTCGACGTACGCCGCACCAGGGCGCTGTAGGCCACCATCACCACGGCGACCACCACGATCATCTCCAGCGCCAGCGCATAGGCGAACCCGGCCTGGCCGAGGACCACCTCGCTGGTCAGCGCGGCGCGGATCAGCAGCGGCAGGATCGGGCTCCCCTGGCTGACCAGCGCCGCCGCCGTGGCGTAGGCGGCGAACGCGTTGGCGAACAGCAGCAGTGCCGAGCCGAGGAAGGCCGGGGTGAGCAGCGGAATCGCGACCTCGCGCCAGTACTGCCACCTGGTCGCGCCCAGGCTGACGGCGGCCTCGCGCCACTGCTCGCGCAGCCCCTCGAGGGCCGGCAGGAACACGATCACCATCAGCGGGATCTGGAAGTACGTGTAGACCAGGATCAGCCCGCTCAGGCTGTACAGCCAGCCGGAGCCGGCGAGGTTCCACCCGAGGTGCTCCTGGGCCCACAGGGTGAGCACCCCGTTGAGGCCGATGGTGGCGACGAACGCGAACGCCAGCATCACCCCGCCGAACTGGGCCAGCACGCTGCAGATCGAGACCACCGTGCGCCGGAACAGCGAGCTCGGCGGGCTGCTCACCACCAGCCAGGCCAGCACCGCCCCCAGGGTGGCGCCGAGGACCGCGGTGGTGCCGGAGAGCAGCACGCTCTTCCACAGCGCCGAGAGGGCGGTGCCGGTGAACAGCGCCTCGATCCGCCCGGTCGAGAACACGCCCTGGTCGTAGACCGAGCCGACCACCACGGTGATCGTGGGCACCAGCAGGAAGACGAACACGAACGCCAGGAACGGCACCAACGGCAGGGCCTCGCGAGCCCTGCGACTGATGCCGCCCCCAGCGGTACTGCGTGCCATCGCTCGGATCAGCCGACTGCCTTGGCCCAGTTGGCGGTGAGGTACTTCGTCGCCTTGGCGCTCTGCTCCTCGGTGACGATCACGGGCTCACCCTTGACCACCGGCAGCGCTTCGTAGGCCTCCTTGTCGATGGTGCCGTCCTTGACCATCTGCTCGGCCCGGACCGGACGGGCCCCGCCGGCGAGCCACAGGTTCTGGCCCTCGTCGCTGTAGAGGAACTCCTCCCACAGGCGCGCGGCAGCCGGGTTCGGAGCGAGCTTGTTGATCGCCTGGAAGTAGTAGCCCGCGACCGCGGCGCCCTCGGGCACGACCACCTTCCACGAGGGCAGCTTCGCGGTCTCGGCCGCGTTCAGGTAGTCCCAGTCGATGACGACCGGGGTCTGCCCCGACTCGATCGTCGCGGCCGTCGGGTCGACCGGCAGGAAGTTGCCGGCCGCCTTGAGCTTCTCGAAGAACTCGACGCCGGGCTTGATGTCGTCGGCGGACCCGCCCTGGGTCAGCGCCGCCATCACCACCCCGGAGAACGCGGCGCCGGCCTGGGTCGGGTCGCCGTTGAGCGCGACCTTCCCCTTGAAGTCGGGCTTGAGCAGCTCGTCCACCGTGGTCAGGTCCGGGACCTTCTTCGAGTCGTAGCCGATGGACATGAACCCGCCGTAGTCGTTGACCCAGGCGCCGTCCGGGTCCTTGTACTGCTCGGGGATCGAGTCGAACTCCTCGACCTTGTACGGCGCGAACATCTCGGTGTTGGCCAGGGCCACGGACTGGCCGAGGTCGAACACGTCGGGGGCCGTGCTCTTGCCCTTCTGCTGGTTTGCCGCGTTGATCTCGTCCTGGCTCGCCCCGTCGGGGAGCTGGGAGGTGATCTTGATGTCGTACTTCTCCTGGAACCTCTTGATGATCGCGCCGTAGTTGGCCCAGGTCGGCGGCAGCGCGATGACGTTGAGCTTGCCCTCCTTCTCGGCCGCCTTGACGAGCTCGTCCATGCCACCGAAGTCCGCGGCCGAGGTCGCCTCCGACGCCTTGCCCCCGGACTTGGTGGTGGAGCTGTCGTTGTCCTTCTCCGGCGGCGAGCACGCCGCGAGCGAGGCGGCGACTGCGAGCGCGAGCGATGTGGCAAGAAGCTTGTGTGGTCTCTTCATGGCGGCGAACCTTCCAGTGAGCGGGAGCGCCACGGTGTCGTGGCGGTGGCCCCGGGGCGACGCTTTGATGAAGGTAACCCTGCGAGGGGGCCCGAGTCGGGCAAGCGCGCCCCTTCCAAGTGTTGCGCGTCGGGTGTGGACTAGCCTTCGACTGTGTCTGGAGTCCGCCCCGAACGACGCCCCGTCGACGAGGCAGAGTCGTTGCTCGCCAACCGCGCCGACTGGGATGCCTACGCCGACGAGTACCAGGCCACCCACGGCGAGTACCTCGGCGACGCCGGCTTCCTGTGGGGGCCCGAGGGGGTGCGCGAGGACACGGTGCACGCGCTCGGTGAGGTCAGCGGCAAGGCGGTGCTCGAGATCGGCTGCGGCGCCGGCCAGTGCTCCCGCTGGGTGCTCGCCCACGGCGGGCTGCCAGTCGGCATCGACGTCTCCATGCGCCAGCTCCAGCACGGCCGGCGCATCGACGAGGAGCACGGGGTCGCCGTACCCGCGGTGTGCGCGACCGCCGCACAGCTGCCCTTCGGGGACCTGACCTTCGACGTGGTCTTCTCCGCCTTCGGCGCGCTCCAGTTCGTCGCGGACGCGCCGGCCCTGGTCGCCGACGTCGCCCGGGTGCTGCGGCCGGGCGGGGTCTTCGCCTTCTCCGTCACCCATCCGACGCGGTGGATGTTCCCCGACGACCCCGGCGAGGAGGGGCTGGTCGCCGCGCACTCCTACTGGGACCGCACCCCCTACGTCGAGGTCGACGACCAGACCGGTGCGACGCGCTACGTGGAGCACCACCGGACCCTGGGCGACTGGGTGGGCACCCTGTCGCGCAACGGGTTCGTGCTCACCGACCTGCACGAGCCGGAGTGGCCGGCCGACCACGACCGCACCTGGGGCGGCTGGAGCCGGGTCCGGGGCATGCTGACACCCGGGTCCGCGATCTTCGTCTCCAGGCTCTCCGCCTGAGCAACGACAGAGCCGCTGCCGGACCGGGTGACCGGTCGGGCAGCGGCTCGTGTCGTGTCGGGGTCGGAACCCCGGATCAGCCCTGGTGTGCGCCGACCTTCTGCTTGCGGCGCGGTGCGTCGTCGTCCGCGCCCGAGGAGCGGCGGCCGCTCAGGAGCAGCAGCACGCCGGCGCCGATCAGGCAGATCAGGCCGCCGGTGATGCCGACGATCGGGATCGTCCTGGTGATCAGGTTCAGGCGCGAGATGTTGGCCTTCGCGTCGTCCGCGTTCGTCTTGGTCTGGGCGTCGGTGAACGCGAGCTGCAGGTCGAGGACCTTGTCGCCGTCGTCGAGGTAGCGCTGCTGGTCGTCGGTCTGGTTCAGGATCGAGCCGGTCCGCGGTTCGACGTAGATCTCCTTGACGTCGTCGTAGGTGCCGTTGATCCCCTCACCGATCTCGATGGGCGCATCCTTGATCTCGACCCGGTAGAGGTAGGTCTCGATGCCGCGGATGCTGACCGAGCGCACGTACTCGGCGTCGACGGCCTTGCCGGCCGTGCCGTCCCAGTACGGGTAGGTCTTCTTCTCGGCGTCGAAGGGCCACTTGTTCATGAGGCCCTTGTGCTCGCTCGCGTCCGCAGGCAGGTACTTGCCGTCGTTGACCGCCAGCGCGGTCTCGCGGTCGGTGGCGAACACGTCGGTGTCGGCGGAGATCAGCCGGTCGTCGGTGCCGTCGACGCACGCAGGCGGGTCGTCGCGGTCGATGACCAGGCAGGAGCTGTTGGCCCAGGCCACCACCTTGTCGTCGGAGATCTTCGAGTCCGTCTTGGTCTCGTTGGTGGCCTTGACGGGGTTGCTCTCGAGCTCCCCGGTCGCGGTGTTCAGCTTTTCGGCCTGGCCGCTGAGCTTGGTGGTCGTGCTGACGTCGAGGGGGGTCTTCTTGACCATCCCCGGTGCCCACAGGGCCGCGATCAGCCCGGCGACCAGCAAGAAGCCGCCCAAAGCGAACAGCACCGGAATCAATTTGCGCATGTAAGTGTCCCTCCCAGAACGATCGTCGCCGCACCGTAGCGCACGAAGCACTCAGATGGTGAGACCTTGGGGCGTCGTCTTCGATCAGTGGTCCAGCTGCCGATCGCGGGCTACCGGTCCGTGGGGGCCACGGGTCCGGGCGGCAGTGGCGGCCCGACGGGACGGCGCATGTCATAGTCGGTCCGTGTCCCGTCGTACGCCAGCGCTCGCACCATGACCGCGCCCGTCGCCGCCGAGGAGACGACGTCACGCGACACCGGGGCCCTGACGACACTGCCCGCCCTGGACACGATGCGTGCGGTCGCGGCCATCGCGGTCGTGGCGACGCACGCCTCGTTCTGGGGCGGCGCCTACAGCCAGTCGCGCTTCGGCACGGCGCTTGCGCGCCTGGACATCGGCGTCGCGATCTTCTTCGTGCTCTCCGGTTTCCTGCTCTCCCGGTCCTGGCTGGAACGCCACGCGCGTGGCGCACCGGCGCCCTCGACGGGGCGGTACCTGTGGCGACGTGCGCTGCGGATCATGCCGGTCTACCTGTTGGCGGCCACGGGCGCCCTGCTGCTGCTCCCCGGCAACGACGAGGCCTCCCCCGGGCTGTGGCTACGGACGCTGACGATGACCAACATCTACCTCGACGACCGGCTGCCGGACGGTCTCACCCAGACGTGGAGCCTCGCCACCGAGGGGGCCTTCTACGTGCTCCTGCCGGTAATCATGTGGGCGACCCTGTCCCGGCGGCGCGACGGCCGCCCGTCCGCGGGCAGGACGGGCACCGTCGCCGTGCTGCTGGTGTTGCTGAACGCGGTGTGGCTGCTGGACCTGGCCGAGCGCCTGGAGGTCGTCAGCCCTCTGGCCGCGCTGTGGGTGCCGTCGTACCTGACGTGGTTCGCGGTGGGACTCGTCCTCGCTGCCTGCCACGTGCGCGTCCGGCAGGCCGGCCGGAGAAGCGACGACGGCGGCGATCCCGGCGACGACCTGGGCAGGTTGGCGCCACTGCTGCAGGTGATGGGGCGTTCGCCCGGTGTCTGCTGGACCGCGGCCCTGGCGCTGTTCGCCATCTCCGCGACTCCGTTGGCAGGCCCGTCCTCGCTCACCGCCCCGAGCCTGGGCGAGGCCGTGACCAAGAACCTGCTCTACGCCGCGACGGCCGGACTGCTGATCCTGCCGTGCGTCTTCGCCCCTGCGTCGGGACGGTTCGTGCGCGTGCTGTCCCTGCGCCCGCTACGGCACCTGGGGCACCTCTCCTACGGCCTCTTCTGCGTCCATCTCGTCATCCTCGAGCTGGTGGCCCGGGGCCGCGGCATGGCGCTCTTCGAGGGGCGGACCTTCGAGCTCTTCGCCCTCACCTTGGTGATCAGCCTCCTGGTGTCCGAGGCGCTGTACCGGCTCGTGGAACGACCGGCGATGCGGCTCAAGGACCTTCCCGGTCCCCGGAGGGGCAGGTCGGTGGACACCAGCAGCCCCAGCGCCGCGGCAACCAGCAGCTGAGGTGCGCTCAGGACGCCCGCCCATCCCTCGAGTGAGCCCAGCGGGCGTTGCCAGTAGAAGACTGCCGCGGTCGCAACGAGCAGTCCGCTCACCCAGGAGACGAGGTCGGGGTGCACGCGGCGCCTGAGCAGCGCGGTCGCTCCCACGGCGGCAGCGCCACACGCGAGTGCCCACCAGCCGGCCATCACGCCGAGCGCCAGCAAGCCGCCGCCGGCCAGGACCCACGGAGGAATCCGTCGCGCTCCGAGCGGCGGCTGGGACCCGGGACGTCGCCTGAGCCACCAACCGGCCGCCGCCAGCAACGCCAGCAGCACGCCGCCGAGGGCGAGCGAGGCCCGGTAGAGCCGGTCGGGCGCGAACGAGAGCTCCACCCGGTCCACCTGCCCGTCGAGCCGCCAGCCCTGCTGCCAGCCGTCCACGGTCACCCGGGTAGCAGTGCCCTCCCCCTTCACCGCGGCGCCCCATCCGGTGCTCTGGTTCTCGCGTACGGCGGCGATCCGCGGTTTCTCCCCCGACGGCACCACGAGCTCGCGCTCCACCGGCGACGCACCGGAGAGGGAGAGCGAGGAAACGGCCGCCGCCGGAGGCGTCCGCGTCCGCATGACCACCCGTACGCCGCGGAAGGCCGGCGCCGGAGCGAGCACCACCCGGGTCGACCCCGACGGGACCTCGATCCGGGGCGGGCCACACACGGTCGCGGGCAGCATCCCGCCCTCGAACAGCTGGCGGGGTGAGGCGGTCACCGTTGTCGGATAGAGGTCGTCGCCCACCCGCAACGTCGGGCCGTACGCACAGCCGACGTCGACGGGCGTCTCGGAAAGGGTGATCGGCAGTAGGCCGGTCCCCCCGAGCCGAAGCTCACTGACACCCACGCCGACGCGCTCCCGGCTGCCGTCGGCGCGCAGGTTCCTGGTCTTCTCGACCTTGGTCAGACCTATGTCGACGCGCGTGGCCCGGAACGGCTCCACTCGGGCGGTCCCGGTCTCGTCGAGGTCGACGATCTGGCTTCCCCCGGGGTACACCAGCTCGAGGCGCGTCGCCCGTGACGCCGCCGCCTGGCGGTCCAGCTTCACCTGGACCGAACGGACCGTCCGCTCGGCCAGCCACTGGACCGACAGGGTCGGGCGATCGTCGTCGGCATCGGCGATCCAGGTCGTTCCAGAGTCGCCGTCGATGGCGGCCACAGCGGACGCGCGGGCGTCGTCGACCGCGGTCGACGACGCCCGCACGTTCACCAGCTGGTCACGCTGGATCAGCCCCTGGAGAGCGGCCCCGTCCACCGGGGCAGCCTTCGCGGAGATCTCGTAGGACGCGCCGACGCCGAGCCGCAGGGTGCGGTCGAGGGCTCCCGGCTCCTCCCCCACGCGACCGCGCCCGACCCCGCACCGCACGTCCACCCCGACGTTCACGCAGGCGTCACGCCAACCGGAGGTGGCGGACAGCAGGATGGAGTCGGGAGCCCCCCAGCGGGCGGGCACCCGCGGGAGCTCCAGGGTCCTGTCCACGTCGACCCCGGGGACCTGGATCTCGGCGACGGACAGGTGGCTTCCCGCCGGCTCCGCACTGGCGACCTTGATGCTCGAGGTCCTCCCGGGCGGGAGCTGGATCGTCACGGCCTGACCGGGCAGCGCCACCACCGGCTTGCTCGACCCGCGGTCCGTCTCCACGCGCAGACGCGCAGCGGCGTCCTCGTCACCGGGCTCTCCGCCGAGGACGACCACGATGCTCGGCACGCTGCGGGGGCGCTCGAGCCGGATCCCGATCCAGGGACGGCGCGCGCCCGGATCGCCGGATTCCCACGCGGTGTCGAGCAGGCCGTCGAAGGCGGCGAACGGCAGCGTCTCCGGCAGCACGGCGTCAGGAGTGTCGGCGAAGGCCCGGGAGGACGACGCGGACACCTCCCCTGCCCCCAGGATCCGGGCCCTGGTCTCCCACCGGCCGTCGTCCATGGTGTAGTCCCGCGCCGGCGCCCCCCGGCGCCCCTCGTCATCGCCCTCGAGGGTGGCCGACTTCCCGTTCTGGATGCGTGCGAAGTTGGCCTCCCGACGACGCAGACCATCGGTGAGGACGAGTCCCTCGTGGTCGGCTCCCTCGGTGGCATCGACCGCCAGCACGGCGGGCTCGTCCCCGATCAGGTCCGACTCGATCAGCCCGAGGAGGTCCTCCGGGCCTCCCACGACGAGAGGAGACCGGGAGGCCACGACGGCCTTCTCCGCGCCGTCCACCTCGTAGATCTCCACGGCGGGGTGCCGACCGGTCCACCCGTCGTTGACCACCGTGTCGCGCAGCTTGCCGTCGAGGCGGGCCTGGGTGCCCACCCGCGGACCGAACCTGGCCACTGGCCGGATCCCGGGGGAACCGTCGAGTGCCTGGTGCACGAGCACCGGTGCCGGTGCTTCACTCGGTCGGAGGTCGTTGCGGACGACGAGGTGGCCGATCCCCGCCCGGCGCAGGTAGCCGACCAGTCCGGTCGAGGGCCGTCCGGAGCTCAGCTGGGCCTCGATGGCGTCGAGCATCCGGATGTTGCCGGCCGGGGCGAGGGGTACGGCGTTACGCACGGCCCAGGGCGAGCCGGCGAGCGGCTGGAGCGGCTCGTCGTCGGGGTCGCCCCAGAGGTAGTAGCCGAAGCTGGACCCGGGCACGAGCACGGCGGTGGCATCCTTCGAGTTCTCGGCCAGCCAGTCCGCCGTACGCGCCCAGTAACCGGGGATCGACTCGAAGTCGTTGGCTGCACCCAACCGGCCGGACAGCGCCGGACCGGCGACCCCGACCGCGGAGACCACGCACAGCAGCAGCACGTTCGCGTAGACCAACCGCTCGCCGACGAGCCCGGCCCACCTGCGCCGGGTGCCCCGTTCCCGGACGGCTTCCGAGGCCCTGGTTGCCATCACCGAGACGAGGTGGGCGAGGCCCAGCACGAGCGGCAACCGGATCACGAGGTCGAACTTGTGCACGTTGCGCAGGGGGGCCAGCACCCCGTCGAGCGCGCTGCGCTCCGCGTCGCTGAACCAACCCTGGAGCGCACCACCGTGGCCTGCGGTCACCATCAGCAGCCCGACGAAGGTCGACACGACGAGGAACCGGCGGTGCGGGTTCCTCGCCAGGGTCAGGCCGGCGATCCCGAACAGCAGGAGCACCCCACTGTTGAGCGCGAGATAGCTGGTCGAGACGAGGTCGTTGCCCGCCTGCCAGGTCCCGTCGACGTAGGGCACCCAGTGGGAGGTGCCGCGAAGGGCGTCGAAGAGCGTGGTGGGGAACGTGGTCACGGAAGCCGTCTCGATGTAGTCGAGGAACGGCGGGCTGTAACGGCCGAGCAGCAGGAGCGGCACCAGCCACCAGGCGGTTCCCACCAGCACGAACACCGGCCACCAGGTCATCATCGAGTGTCGGCGGGGACCAGGCGTCCGGGTCAGCAGCCACAGCACACCGAGCGGGATCACCGCGAACGTGGCTGCTGCGTTCACACCGCCGACAGCGGCCACTGCCAGGGCGGAGAGCAGGGCAGCTGTCCTCGGGGACCCTCTCTGCGACCCGATGACGAGCGGGACCAGCACCCAGGGGGCGACCGCACTCGGCCAGGCCTCGATGGAGATCGGTCCGAGCAGGGTCAGGATCCGCGGCGACAGCGCGTAGACGAACCCGGCGATGAGGCGACTCGTGGGCGAGCCCAGGCCCAGGACCCCGGCCAGCTTGACCACGCCGAGGAAGGCCACCACGAGCAGCAGGGACCACCACAGCCGCTGGACCGCCCACCCGGGCACGGACAGCACGTCACCGAGCCAGAAGAACGGTCCCATCGGGAACAGGTAGCCGTAGGCCTGGTTCTGGACCTGGCCGAACCCGCCCTGGGGGTCCCACAGGTGCAGCGACCGGGCCAGCAGACCGGCCGGGTTCACGACCAGGTCGAGCTTGGTGTCACCTACGATCCGGCCGGGTCGCTGCGAGAACGCCACCGCGACGAGGACGAGACAGCACGCCGCCAGCCGGAAGCGCCAGGTGACTCGATCCGGTGCGGTGGTGGGGTCGATCATCGCCTCTGGAGCACGATGACCAGGTTCCAGGTGACCAGCTCACGCAGGACCGGGAGCCGGGTCAGCCACCGGGCGAACCGAGGGTTGTAGCGCGGGATCACGTCCAGCACCTCGGCCTCCGTCTGCCGGCGTGCCCAGTCCGCCCCCGCCTTGACCGTGACCGGGAACAAGGACTCGCCGAAGCGGTTCTTCGGCTCCCGCCCGTGCCGGCGGCGGTAGCGCTCCCGGGCGCGCATGCCGCCGAGGAAGTGCCAGGGCGCGGTCTCATGCCCGCCCCAGGGGCCGTACCAGACGGTGTACGACACGAACGTCACGCCACCGGGCCTGGTGACCCGGACCATCTCCTCGGCCATCCGCCACGGGTCGGGGACGTGCTCGAGCACGTTGGAGGAGTAGCAGACATCGAAGGCGCCGTCGGCGAACGGGAGCTGCATGCCGCTGCCGATCACGGTGCCGGAGGCGATCTCCCCCAGGCCGGACAGCTCGCCGACGTCGGCGTCGAGGGCGAAGTACGTGGCTCCCGCCTCCTCGAAGGCACCGCGGAAGTAGCCGGGGCCACCTCCGACGTCGAGCATCCGGCTCCCCGGCAGATCGGTGTACTGGCTGACGTGGCCGACCGCATCCTCGGCGAGCGCGCCGTAGAACACCTCGGGCTGGGTCTGCTCGACGCGGAACGCGCGGAAGAGCCGCACGGAACGGCGGAGCGTGGGCGCCCAGGGCTGCGGTTTCCGAGTGAGCGGCTCTGGCACCCGGCGACTCTAGCCGATGCCGACTCCGGCCGCGGGGTCCCCACGGCCGGTCACCTGGCGCGTCGACAACAGCGCGCGTGAGCCCCACCAAACCTCACCTGCCGGCGCCGCACGGGCTAGCGTGGCCCCCTACGCGTCCCGACAGCGACGAACAACGAGGGCCCAGTGAAGCTGATCGTCCAGATCCCCTGTTTGAACGAGGAGGAGACGCTTCCGTCCGTCCTCGCCACGATCCCGCGCGAGGTGCCGGGCATCGACGAGATCGAGATCCTCGTCATCGACGACGGCTGCACCGACCGCACGGTGGCCGTGGCGCGGGAGCACGGCGTCACCCATTTCGTCCACCACGCTCGCACGCAGGGCCTGGGCCGGTCGTTCAGGGACGGCGTCGTGCGCTCGCTGGAGCTGGGCGCGGACATCCTCGTCAACACCGACGGCGACAACCAGTACCCCCAGGAGCGCATCCCCGATCTCGTCCGCCCCATCGTGGAGGGCCGGGCAGACCTCGTGATCGCCGATCGCCAGACGCACCTGATCGATCACTTCTCACCGGTCAAGAAGCTGCTCCAGCGGGTGGGGAGCGCCGTGGTCAACCGGGCAGCGGGCACCGAGCTCCCCGACGCCGCCAGCGGCTTCCGGGCGTACTCGCGGGAGAGCCTGATGGTGCTGAACACGTTCACCCGGTTCAGCTACTGCATGGAGACGATCATCCAGGCGGGCAACAAGCGCCTGAAGATCGACAGCGTCCCGGTCACGACCAACGCCAAGTCCCGCGAGTCACGACTGTTCCGCTCGACACCGGAGCACGTGGCGAAGTCGATGGCGGCGATCGTCCGGTCCTACATGATGTACAAGCCGTACGTGCTGTTCGCCTGGCTCACCGGAGTCTTCGGCCTGCTGGGGATGATCCCCTTCGTGCGGTACGGCGTGCTGTGGCTGCGCGACCGGGAGGACGGCCACCTCCAGTCGCTGCTCCTCGGGGCGCTGCTGCTGATCCTCGCCTTCATGAGTGTGATGCTCGGGGTGATCTCCGACCTGATCCGCACCAACCGCGAGCTGATCGAGGACAACCTCGAGCACACCAAGCGCAACCGCTTCCGCGTCCCCTACCCGGGGGTGGACCTCCCCCCGCCGGAGACAGCACTCGCGCGCGACCGAGCGGCCAGACCCTGAGCGAGGACCGTCGGGCAGCGTGGCCGCGCCGCCGGCTGTTGCGAGTACTGCTCGCGATGCTGGTCGTCGTGGGTTGCGGCTACCTGCTGGCCAGGGAGAGCGGTGACCTGGCGACAGCCGCCCGACAGCTGAGCCCGGCACGGGTGGGCCTCGCAGCCATCCTGGCCATCGCCGGGAGCATGTGCATGGAGCGCACCTGGCTGGCGCTGCTGCGCGGGTTCGGGGTGCAGGTCGGCACCCGTGACGCCGCCACCGTCTTCTACACCAGCCAGCTCGGCAAGTACGTCCCCGGCTCGGTGTGGCCGGTGGTGGCCCAGGTGAGTCTCGGTGCGCGTTGGGGAGCACCTCGCAGGGTGATGCTCGCGGCGAGCATCCTGCTGCTCACGATGCTGACCGTCACCGGGATCGTTGTCGGGGCGGTGCTGCTGCCCTGGTCCAGCCCCGACGGGCTGGGCAGGTACTGGTGGCTCCTCGTGCTGCTCCCCCCGCTCGTGGCCCTGCTCCACCCGCGGATCGTGAGCCTTCTCCTCGACCGGCTCGCGCTGTGGTCCGGGCGCGAGCGGCTCGACGCACGGATCTCCACCAGCGGCCTGGTTCGCGCCGGCTCGTGGGCCGTGCTGGCCTGGGTGCTGCTCGGAGCCCACCTGCTCGCACTGATGAGCGCCTACGGCCGCCTCGATCCGCTCGACGCCGCAGTGGCGGTCGGGGGGATCGGCCTGGCGTGGGCGGCGGGACTGGCGTTCATACCGGCCCCGGCGGGGGCCGGGGTCCGGGAAGGGGTCCTCGTCCTGACCCTGGGACCAGTGGTGGGCGCTGACGCCGCGGTGACCGTTGCCCTCGCCTCACGGGTGCTGCTCGTTCTCGCCGACGTCGCACTCGCTGCGGCGAGTCTCGGACTGCGGGGCCTGCGGGGCCTCAGGGGCGCGAGAGCAGAGAGGTCTGCTCGGGGTACGGCAGGGTCGGCGTCAGACCGGCGCACACCTGCTCGACGAGACCAGAGCGTGTGATCGCGTCCCGGTAGCGTCGCCGACGGCTGTTGTCGAACACGATGAGCCCGTCGGCAGCCAGCCTGCCCACCGCGGCGGCCAGGCACGCCTCTCGAGCACGGCCGTCGATGACCACGAGGTCGAACGACCCGGGCACCTCGTCGATGGCAGCGACGTACCGGGCGAAGTCCAGCCCCTCGTGGCCCTCCTTGCGCGAGGGCACGGACGGGTCGGCACTCGGCACCGGCTCGACCACGCGCACGGACGCGTTCGGGTGACCGGCCAGTGCAGAGGACATCAGCTCGGCGAACCCGGCATGGTGCTCGACGCTGTGCACCTGTCCGCTGCGGCGGGCCAGCCACACCGTGCTGGCGCCCGAGCCGTACTCGAAGACCCTCGCCGGGGCCGAGCGGGTGGCAAGCCACTCCTCCACCGTCGTGATCGCGCGGTAGGTCCACCACGGCACGTCGAGCTCGGCCATCGCCTGCGAGTCGTGCACGAGCGTCAGGCTGTGTGCCCAGTGCCGCCAGCGCCGGTCCAGCGGAGGTGCCTCGGCGTCGAGCCCGAGGCGGTCCAGCGTGCGGCGTACTCCCCGGGCGGATCCGGCGTACACGCTCTTCATCGTCGCGAGGGACCGCATGCGCGAAGCGTAGTGGTTGGCCGATCGTCACTGCTCAGGGCACGGGGACGCCGACGTAGGTGTGCACCAGGCAGAAGTTGGTCTCGGGGTCGCTCGACTCGAGCTCGATCACCGCCGGGATGCCCGTGTCGAGACGGCGATGCAGCTGGACGAGCGTCCCCTTCAGCTCCAGCTTGGGTGAGCCGCTGGTCACGGCCAGCTCCTCCCCGTCCTTGTCGAGCACCGACATGGTCACCCGATTCGCTCGGGGCTGGTAGAGCTCGAGCTGCAGGAACCACTCCTTCGCCCTGTTCACCTCGGCGAGCGGGATGCGAGTGGTCCCCTCCCCCCTGACGAAGATGCCGCAGCCCTGGATGCGTGGGCTCTTGTAGTCAGCCACCGACAGGAACTTGGCATTCACGAACTGGCCGGATCCGTCGACCGTCAACCTGTCCTTCGACGGGCCGTCGAAGTCCGCCGACGCGCCCCCCAGGCCCAGCAGATCGGAGAGGAACATCTCGGAGATGTAGGGAACGATGGCCTCCGGAAGCAGCGTGTCGTAGAGCTGCACGCTGGGACCGCGCTCTTCAGCGTTCCGCAGGACGTTCGCGGTGTAGTCCCGCGCCGGGTTCTGCCAGAACCGCTCGGCGAACCTCACCGTGGACAGGGCACAGGACACCAGGAGCAGGACCACGGCCCCGCTGACCAGCGCCTGTCGTCGGCGCTCGTCGAACCACCGGCCGGCGGCTCGGGAGCCCGTCCTCGCCGGCTCGCTGGGGGGCTTCGCCCCGAACGCGAGCGCGATCCCGAGAGCGAGCGCGAGCGGGACGTAGTAGCTGTACCGCAGGATGCTGGGCAGCACTTCCCCCAGCCACCAGCGACCGGATCCCACGAGCACCAGGCTTCCCATGGCGGTCCACACGGGGATCAGCCACGCGACCAGCGCCAACCGGCCGGTTCGCCGCACGCTGAGCGCGATCAGGCCCAGGAGCGCCACCTGCCCGAGGACCAGCAGGAACAGCGGTGGCTCGGCGTACAGGCTCCACTGATGAGGAAAGGAGTAGTACTGCCACGGGCCTCCCACGAGCGCCGGACCGAGGATGACCAGCCACCCCTGTCCCGCGAGCCAGAGGCCGTCGCCGATCGAGAAGTCCGAGTCCGGACTGTTGTAGTCACCGGCCAGGTACAACGTCGCGAACACCGCGCCGGCAACCGCGAGGACGAGCCACCCCCGCCACAGGCTGAGCCCGCCCCGTACGCGGTCGCGCCACGGCCCCTGCTGCAGGAACACGAAGGAGAGGAGCGGCAGGAGGACGACCATCGGCAGCGACTGCTGGGCGAACGCGAGCATGATCAGGGTCAGGACCGCGACGACCACGGCGTCCACCAAGCGGCGTTCTCGGGTGTACCGCACCTGAGCGAGCAGGGCGCCGACGAGGCACGCTTGTCCGATGCCCAGTCCGAGGCCGCTGTTGAGGGCTGCCATGCCCGGCACCAGGTAGGGACTGAACGCGTAGCCCACCAGCACCACCCAGAGCCAGGGTCGCGCACCCACGAGTGTGCGGAGGAGTCGCCACAGGAGCACGGTGGTGAGTGCCTGGAACGCGAGCCGGATCAGCACGGTGAACCACCACTCGAGCGGGACCACCCTGTTCAGGAGCCAGTACACGAGCCGCTGGGCAGCACCGAAGTGACCCCCGAGCGTGCTGGTCAGGTAGTCCCAGCTGAGGCCACGGCCATTGGCGTAGGCCAGGTTCGGCAGGTCCGCTGCGCTGTACCAGCCGCGCAGCATGATGAAGCCGAGCCACGTCGCCTGACCGACCACGATGGCCGACAGGGCCAGCTGTTCTCGCGAGAGCGTCACAGAGACGTGCGGTGGCGTTCGCTCTACGGACTCCTCGGAGACGCGAGTCGTGGTGCTCGACATGGCGCGCAGGCTATCCCACGAACCCGCCCGAACCGGGCGACCCTGCTGACGCGCCCTCGGAGCCTGACAGCACCCGTCCGCACACGAGTCCCACGACCAGGGCCGCGAGCACAGCGGACCCTTCGGGGGGTACGACGGCCGAACCGGGGATCGCGATCAGGACGGCGATGGCCAGCGCCGCGATGCACGCGCCCGACACCTCTCGCACGCCGCGGCCCCGGGTCAGGTGTCCGAGGACACCACCTGCGGCAAGCGGGAGGGACACCACCGCCATCGCCAGCAGCGTCACCAGCTGGGCGACCCTCCCCAGCGGCCGCTCCTCCGGGCCGTCGAGGGGCCCGTGATCCAGCACCTGGGCCCGGCGTCCTCCGCGCCGAGCCTGTGCCAGCAGCAGGATCGCGAGGACGACGAGCCCGCCGGCCAGGACCAGCCCACCGACCACGGCCACGCGGAAACCGGTCTGGGGTGCATAGGACAGCTCCACCACGCCCGTCGTGCCCGCTGGCACCACGAAGCCTTGACGCCACCCGTCCGAGACGACCGGGTCCAGCTCGACCCCCGACACGCTCGCGGTCCAGCCGCGGTTGAAGCTCTCCCCGAGCCCCAGGAGGGACGGGGAGTCCACGGAGACGTCCACGCGCCGCTTCGTGGCCGACCACGAGAGAACCTGCGGCTGCCTGATCGGGGCCGCGACGGTCGTGGACGGCGGCGCGAGGACCAGGCTCGTCATCGCGAAGCCGGCGGGGTTCGTGACGCGGATCCGGTGGGTCCCGGCAGGCAACGTCACGTTCTGGTCCCCACACGGGACGACCTCGAGCTCGGCGCCCGACCGCACGGCGCGCAGGGTTCCCGCCAGTCGGGTCTGGACCGTCTGCCCGGCGACCTCGACGGTCGGACCGAAGCCGCAGGCGGCGCCGGTCGGGCCGTCGAGGTCCGGGCGGTGCACGAGGTCCCCGATCCCGGTCACGTCCAGCTCGGAGATGCCGACTCCTTCGGGCCCGGCGCCCCCGACGGCGCTCACCAGGAGCTGGCGGGTGCGCACCGGGCGCATCTCCCCCGCCTCGGGGCCGGTGGTCGCCACCACCTGCGGTTTCCCTGTTCCCGGGCCACCGTCGACCAGCAGCGCCTCCGGCAGCCGACCCGGGTTGCCCGACGACGTCGTCGCCATCACCCCGGTGACCGTGCGACGAGGCCCCCACCTCAGCTGCAACCCGGCCCTCAGGTCCCCCGGGGCAGAGGTCCATCCGGTCTCGGAGAGGCCATCGACTGCGCCGGCGGCCGTGACGGCAGGGTCCCCGGCGAACGTCGAGGTCCCCGTGACCCGCACGAGGTCGTCCCCCAGCGGCGCGAAGAGCCTGTCCAGGTCGGGTCCGTTGGTGGCGATCGCGCTGCCGCCGACACGCCACGTGCCCGCCTCGCTCACCGTGATGTCGCGGTCGAACCCGGGCGTCTCGGAGGTCTGAACCTGCCGGCCGGAGCCGCACCTGACCCTCCCGTCGTCGGCGGCGACCGAGCAGGCCCGCCGCGGGGCCTCGCTCGAGGCGAGCACGGCGGTCCTCGACGACATCGCTCCCGGCAGCACCAGCGACCGGGTGATGTCGTGCCCGGCGATGCGTACGTCGGCCAGCCGGACCTGCCCGGTGTCGGACGCCGCATCCAGGACGGTGACGCGGAGCCGGGTGGCCGAGTCGTCGCCGAGCCGAAGGTTCGGCAGGGTCCCGTCCGCTCGCACCTCGGCGACCTCCGACCGGTCATCGGTGGCAACCCGTACCGACGTCACCGAGCTGCCGCCGACGGTGTCGAAGGTGAGCGACACGTCATCCACCGTCGTGGGCCGTTCGAAGTCGACCTCGATCCACTGACCCCGAGGGCGGGAGAACGGGGCGCTCGCCCAGGCGGTGTAGATGGACCGGTCGAACGCCGAGTAGGGATGTTCCTCGGGTCGCACGGCGCCGAAGACGTCGGCGTACCCGGCGGAGCTCGAGGCCACGATGCTGGCGGCCCCCTCGTACCGGGCTACCGTCCGGTCCTCCGGCACCGCCTCGTCGACGTAGTCGTGCGCCGGCCGGTCCACCCGGTACCGGTCACGCGCCGTCATCACCCCCGAGCCGGCCTCGTGAGACCTGCCGAAACTGCGCTCCACCCTGCGCAGACTGTCGGTGACGACATCGGGTCGCTGGCCGTCGGCGGCCAGAACCACCGCCTGCTGCTCGCCGGCGAGCCCGGCCGCCCGTACACCGGGCACCACCTCGGGACCACCGGAGACCACGACGCGCCGGTCCCAGTCCTGCAGCTCGACGCGCGGGTCGCCCTGCTGTGCGAGCTCGTAGACCTCGATCGCGGGCCCCCCGTCGTCGCGCTCGCCGAACGTGCCGGAGACCCGGACCCCGGGCACGTGGGTGATCGCGCTTCGGACCGACCCTGCCTCCCCGGCATCCGTCTGGTCCGAAGAGAGGTCGTGCCGCACGATTACATGGGTGATCCGCATGCTGCGGAGGACTTCCGCCACACGATCCTGGGGCCGAGCCTCGGACATGGATGCCTCGAGAGACTCCAGGAGGCGCACGGTGCTGGCGGGTGCGACCGAGAGCTGCGCTCGGGACGTCCACGGCGCTGGCTCCAGCACCTGGATCGGCTCGTCGATGGTCCGCCCCCACGACTGCAGGGGGAACGTGGGGCCTGGGAGCACCAGGGTGCGCGTGGTCCGGCCCTGGTCCTCGATGTGGGCCACGGCCTCGCGCCAGCTCTGCGGCAGGTCGGCGAAGCCGTCATCGGTCCGCATCGAGCCGGTGATCGCCGGTCCGGCGGCCGTGACCACCAGTGCCGTGACCACGCTCACGGCGGCCACCCGCGCCGGCCCGCGCCACGGGGAGGACCGCCACAGGCGGGGCAGCCCCTGGGTAACCAGGGCACCGAGTCCAAGTGCCAGCGGGAGGCGCACCAGGGGGTCGAACTTGTGGATGTTGCGCAGTGGTGCCAGGACGGTGTCGAGGGCGTGGAGCCAGGCGTCCGAGAACAGCGACCCTGCCCACCCGCCGCTTCCGGCCGTGAGGATCGCGAGCCCGGCGAGCACCGACCACACGAGCACCCGTCGCTGCCACAGCTCCCCCCGGAGCAGGCCCACCAGCCCGAGAGCGGCGACCAGCACGCTCGTGACCAGCACCCATGACGAGGACGCCAGCTCGTAGCCGCCGGTCCAACCGAGCGTCCCGCCGTCCGGGAAGAAGGCCACCCAATGACTCGTGCCGCGCAGCGCGGAGAGCCAGCCGATGGGTCCGGCGGTGTTCTGCGCCGACTCGATGAAGTCGAGGAACGCTGGCGCGTAGGAGCCGAGCAGGAGCAGCGGGACCACCCACCACAGTGAGGCCGCCCCGACCAGGGCTCCCCATCCCACCAGGTCACGGAGCCGTCGAGCGAGGGTTCTTCCGGCGCCGAGGGCGAGCAGCAGAGCCGGGAACACCAGGCACGCCACGACCAGGGTCGCGTTCTGCCCTCCCATGAAGGGGATCGTCGCCGCCGAGAACACGAACGCCACCCACGCACGTCGCCGGCCTCGGAGGTAGAGCACCAGGGGCAGGACCGTCCAGGGCAGCACCGCAGCCGGGAGGGTCTCGCCACTGAGCCCGCCCACGGTGGTCAGGACCCGCGGCGCGAGCATGTAGGTGAGGCCGGCGAAGATCGCCCCCGTGGCGCCGATGCCCGGCCAGCGAGCCGCCAGGCGGCGGGCACCCTCGTAGGCCAGCAGCATCACCAGGGCAGACCAGAGGCGTTCCCAGACCCACATCGGCACGCCGAGCAGGTCGCCGACCCAGAAGAAGGGCCCCATCGGGAACAGGTAACCCGAAGCTTGGTTCTGCAGCCCACCGGCGGCCGAGTCGCCGTTCCACAGGCTCAGGCTGCGGTGCATGAACCCGCCGGGATCGAACTGGAGGTCGAGCTTGGTGTCGAAGGTGATGCGTCCGGGTTGCTGGACCAGGTTGAGCGCCAGCGTCGCGATCACGACGGCGAGCGAGGCCAGCGTGTGTCGCGCGGTTCGTGCGCGCGCGCCCAGTCGCCCCAGGACAGACGCGTCGTCCGACACTGGGCCTGCCTCCCTGTAGGTCCCCACCCTGCGCGCGGAGTCTATATGCTGCCCCGGCACCCCGATCCGGCCACCACACCTGAGGAATGCCCTTCATGCCGCTGCCCGCGACCGCCCCGTTCACCGAGGTGTGGGAGCACGCGTCCGAGGTCTCGGGCTGGCTGACGCGGGCCCAGGCACAGCTGCTGTGGGACAGCGCCGACGATCTCCCGGACGAGCCGCTGGTGGTCGAGATCGGCAGCCATCAGGGCCGGTCCACGGTGATCCTGGCCGCGCGGGTCCGGGAACACGGCGGCACGGTCGTCGCTATCGACCCCTTCGTCGAAGGCCGCCTCTTCGGCGGGTCCCGGACTCGGGACCTCTTCGAGAGCAACATCGCACGCGCCGGGCTCGGGGACATCGTGGAGCTGGTCGCGGAGTACAGCACCCGGGCACGGCCCGGCTGGACCCGTCCGATCGACTACCTCTACATCGACGGCAAGCACGACTACTGGACGCTCTCCGACGATCTCGAGTGGGCGAGGCACATGCCCCCGGGATCCCCCGTGCTGATCCACGACTGCTACTCCTCCATCGGCGTCACGCTCGGGATCCTCGCCCACGTGCTGCCCTCGCGCACGTTGGTCTACGAGCGCAGGGAGGGGTCCTTGGCGCTCTTCCGGGTCGGCAAGCCGACCCGCGCGGACAGGATGAGGATCGTCGCGGAGCTGCCGTGGTGGCTGCGCAACGTCGTGATCAAGGTGCTGCTCCGGCTCAGGCTCCGCCCCGTGGCCGCGCGACTGTTCGGCCACCGGAGTCCGTACGACCCGTACTGAGCGAGCAGGCTTCGCCCCACTACGGCAGGTGGTAGATCCGGCGCTCGAGGATCGGGTCGTCGGCGCGGTGGTAGTCGGGCTTCACCACCGCGTTGAACCGGATCCGCTGGTCACGCCTGCGCCGCCGGGTCCGCCAGGTCAGCACCGAGGTCACCCCCTGGACGGCCACTGCCTCCCAGCCGCGGCGGTGCCCCTCGGCACGCATCGCCTCGGCCGCGAACTCCGGTGCCAGCTCACCCTCGACGCGCACCCGGATCGACCGCGACCAGTGCAGCTGGATCACGCGATGGTCGAACTTGCTGTTCAGCACTGCGTCCAGGGAGCGGCGGACACCGGCCCGGTCGATGTAGGCATCGATCTCCGCGTCGAAGTACGGCGCGTCCTTGGCCGTGAAGACCAGGGTGGGCCCCTCGGGGCCCTCCTCCAGGCGGCACCACCACAGGTGGCTGGGGAAGTCCACGATCTTCGCGCTCGCTGCCTCGGGGACCTCGATGTACCCCGCTCGGGCCACGCGCTGGAGCTCTCGTACGACGGCCTCCGGGTCGGTGACGTGCTCGAGCAGGTTGGAGCAGATCGCATAGTCGAAGACACCGTCGGCGAACGGCATGTCCGCGGCGTCCGCATCGAAGAGTGGGCGGCTCACCCGCGCGTGCTTCCGCCCGGAGCGCTGGGCCGCGAACTCGGCGCCGGCGTACCGGTCCAGCAGCACGTCGGCGCGCCAGGACGGCTTGTCGCCGCTGCCGACGTCGAGGACCAGTGCGTCCTCGGGCACGGGGACCTCGAGTCGGCGTTCACGAAACAGCTTCCACTTCGCGGCCCACGACATGGCGGGAGTATGGCAGCCGCAGACCCGGCCGCCGCGCCCGCACCAGCCTGGATGCCGACTCCCCGCGCGTTCGGGGCAAGAGCGACGAATCACCGGTAGCATCCGCTTCCATGCAGGGACAGAGTCCCGCGCCAGTCCGTGATCGCCACGTCGTGATCTTCAACTGGCGCGACACCGCCAACCCGGAGGGCGGCGGTTCGGAGCGATACACCGAGACGATGGCCCGCGGACTCGTGGAGCAGGGCGCACGCGTCACGATCTTCTGTGCAGCCCACGACCAGGCTCCCGCGGACGAGGTCGTCGACGGAGTCCGCTACGTACGTCGCGGCAACCACCTCGACGTCTACGTCAAGGGCGTCTGGAACCTGCTCCTGCGCCGCTTCGGGAAGGTCGACGTCATCGTGGACGTCCAGAACGGCCTTCCCTTCTTCACCCGCATCGCGACGCGCAAGCCGGTGGTCGTCCTGGTCCACCACGTGCACCGGGAGCAGTGGCCGGTCGTCTTCCCCGGCCTCATGGGCAAGATCGGCTGGTGGATCGAGCGCACGCTGGCGCCCAGGCTCTACCGAAGGTCCCAGTACATCGCGGTGTCCCGCGCCACCAGGTCCGAGCTCGTGACCCTTGGAGTGGACAAGAAGCGGATCGCGATCGTGCACAACGGGACGGCCGCGGCGCCACCCGTCGACGAGGTGCGCAGCCCCACCCCTGCCCTCGTCGTCGTCGGCAGGCTGGTGCCGCACAAGCAGGTGGAGCACGCGATCGACGCCGTCGTAGCACTGCGGGCGAACCACCCCGACGTCCGGCTCTCCGTCGTGGGGAGCGGGTGGTGGGAGGACGACCTGCGCAAGTACGCCGCGGAGGTGGGGGCCGGGGACCTCGTCACCTTCGAGGGCCAGGTCTCCGAGAGGCGCAAGCACGAGATCCTCGCGAGGTCGTGGCTGATGCTGCTGCCGTCCATCAAGGAGGGCTGGGGCCTGGTCATCGGGGAGGCCGGCTCCCACCGCGTGCCGACCGTTGCCTATGCGTCAGCGGGCGGAACCACCGAGTCGGTGGCGCACGGCCACTCGGGACTCCTCGTCGCCGACCAGGCCGAGCTCACCCGCGCGGCCAGTGAGCTGGTCGAGGACGCGGACCGCCGGGAACGGCTCGGCGACGGGGCCTACGAGATGTCGCGATCGTTCGCCTGGGAGCACTCGCAGGCCTCGTTCGCGCAGGTCCTCGCCGAGGTCCTGGCCGGACGTCGCGTCTGTGTGGAGGACCCCGAGGTCCCGGCTGCCACCTGAGCCGATGACCGGCCCAGGAGAACATCCCGGACATGCGAATGACCCGGCCCAGGGGGCCGGGTCATCGGTGAGAAGTCTGGTCGTCCCCGCACGCCGGGACCGCCGTCAGCTCAGTTGGTGTTCCCGTAGTCGATGTTCACCGGCTGCGTCACGTCGGTCGGCGACTGGTCACCGGGACTGGTCTGCGCGGTGATCAGGCTCACGATGGTCACGGCTGCGACGGCGCCACCCGCGCACAGGCTGCCGATGGTGGCGATGATTGATGTTGTTCCCACGATTCAAGACCCTCCCTGGACTCGGGCTGAACTGTAACAGCGGGATTGTCATTTGTACCTAGCCACGCGAGACCGATTCCACACGCGTCGAATCGCCATGGCCAGCCCCGCGAGCAGCGGGACGCAGAACGCCAGCCACGCCGCACCCATCAGCCACGGCCAGGTCCGTGGCGTCGCCACCTCGGGAGCGCCGCGAAGCTCCTGGACCTCCAGCTCCGCGCCGCTGAACAGGCTGCGGCCGGCGACCTCCGGCGAGGCGCCCGCGGACCTGTCGGTGACCACGAACCCGATCCCCAGCGTGCGTAGTCGCGCGGCGCGCTGCTCCGGGGTCGGTCGGGCCAGTGCTCGGGCGGCCGCGCGAGCCCGGGGGTCCTCCCCCGCGATCCTGCGGCCCGAGACGTAGAGGTCGTCACCGGCGAGGAAGTCGGGTGTGAGGTAGCGGCCCAGCGGGTCGAGCACCTTGTGGCCGTCGTTCCAGGCCGGCTGCCGATAGCTGCTCAGCGGCAGCAGCAGCACGTCACCGCTCTCTCCCTTGGCCCGGGCCTCCTCGGCCGCCGAGGCGATCGTCGCCCGGGCACGGGCGTGGTCCTGCGGGTAGTCCACCGCGGAGAGCCGGCCGGAGAGACCGAAGGCGGCGTCGGGCATGGTCGCCAGCGGCACCAGCACCAGCGCCAGCACGATGGAAGGGCGGGCCGCCGGCACCAGCCGCGAGCACAGTCGGGCGGCGCCGTACCCCGCGGCGACCGCGAGCAGCGGTGCGCACAGGGCGAGGAGCCGGCCGCCGTCGCGCACCAGTCCCGCTCCGGGCACGTTGGCGACCAGCCAGGCGGTCTGGTCCGGGAGCGCCCAGGTGAGTACGCCGATCCCCCACCCGATCCCCCAGCAGCACGCAAACGCGACGACGTCGCGACGGCCCGTACGACGCGCCCATTCGCCGATGCCGAGGGCGACGAGCGCGACCACGAACACCAGCGCCACCCAGGCGAGCGTGCCCGTGCGGGAGTCCGGGACCACGTCCGCGTTCCAGATGCCCCCGAGCCCCAACGCGGCCAGCGGGGCGGGCAGCGATCCCTCACCGCGCAGCGCGAAGAACCGGGCGCCGTCGGGGTCCGTGAGCGCGCTGGAGGCGTGCAGCAGGCCCGAGACGATCCAGGGCGCGTTGGCAGCGGCCAGCAGGGCGACGATCGCACCGACCCGCCGGCCCGCACGCGTCAGCGCGAACGCCACCAGCGCCACCGCCGCCACCAGGCCGGCGCTCGCACTCAGGCTCGCCAGTGGGAGCAGGAACCACAGCCTCGTCGGCAGCCTGCCTGACTCGCGCCAGGTCCGTGCCCCCTCGATCAGCCAGGGCAGCGCCGCGTAGGTGATCAGCACCGGCCAGTGCCCGATCAGCAGCCGCTCGGCCACGAACGGGTTCCACTGGTAGATCGTGATTGCCACCAACTGGGCGGGCAGCGACCGGGGTGCGGTGATCCGGGCCGCGCCGATCCCGCCGAGCACGAGCACCCCCAGCAGCATCAGCTTCTGCAGCAGCATGCCGGGGACCACCTCGTCGAGGACCGCGACGACCGCGTCGGAGGGCACCGCACGCGGCAGTCCCGACCCCACCCCCAGGAAGTCGGGGCGCAGCGCCAGGTCCGGCACCCAGACCATGTCGTAGCTGAGCACGTAGCCCGGCGCGAGGGCCGGGCCGAGCATCAGCAGGGCCAGGACGAGTGCCCAGGACCAGAGCAGCAGGCGGCGCCAGTGGGCCACACCTGCCTCCTCGTCCTGCACTACCGGGTCGTCTCCGCGGCCGTCTCGAGGCGCGCTCTACCGGGGTACCTCGCTCGCGGTCGACACGATCCAACCACTCTCCCGCCGTCGGCCTGCGGCACCGGGGTCCCCGTAGGATTCATCGCTGTGAAGAAGCAGCCCACGATCCTGCGCGGCGGCATGGTCATCGCGGTCGCGATGGGCGTGATGAACGTGGCGACGTACGGCTTCACGATCATCGCCGCACGCCTGCTCGGCCCACGCGACTACGGCGCCCTCGCCGCGGTGATGGGGCTGCTCCTGGTCGTCAACGTCGTAGCGCTCGCCCTCCAGGCCACCGCCGCGCGGCGGATCGCCTCCACGCCGGGCAACGTCCAGCAGATCGAGAGCGTCATCCTGCGGGTCGGGACCCGGGCTGCGGCCGGTGTGCTCGTGGCCTGCCTGGTGATGTCGCCGGCGATCAACGCGCTCGTGCACCTGGACAGCCTCGGGACCGCTGCACTCCTCGCGTTCGCCGCCGCTCCGCTCACCCTGATGGGCGCCCAGGCGGGCATCCTCCAGGGCGAGCGCCGGTGGGCGGCGCTCGCGCTCATCTATATCGGTGCCGGTGTTCCCCGGCTCCTGATCGGCACGGCGCTGA
The DNA here is from genome assembly GCF_058215735.1 of Nocardioides sp. Z30_9. NCBI lineage: Bacteria > Bacillati > Actinomycetota > Actinomycetes > Propionibacteriales > Nocardioidaceae > Nocardioides > Nocardioides sp. Z30_9. The sequence continues at coordinate 111,216 of NZ_JBZAJF010000003.1, read as the reverse complement.
TCCTGTGGCGGCCCACCGAGCTCGTGGCGCTCGCCGGGGTGGCCCTGGCCGCCTACGTGCCCGTGCTCGTGGGCTGGTTCGCCCTGCGCCACCCGCGCGAGACCGGTGACCTCTCACCGGACCACTCCGCGGGCGCCATGTGGCGCGAGACGTTCCACAACTCGATCGCGCTGCTTGCCTTCTTCGCGCTCTCCAACGTCGACATCCTGGTGGCACGCAACGTGCTCGACGCCCACGACGCCGGTCTGTACGCCGGCGGGCTGATCCTGGTCAAGGCGGTGCTCTTCCTCCCCCAGTTCGTGGTGGTGCTGGCGTTCCCCTCCATGGCCGACGCCTCCGCTGCCAAGGCCACGCTGTTCAAGAGCCTTGCCGTCGTCGTGCTGCTCGGCGCTGCGGCCTCGCTGGGCGTTCTGGTGCTCTCCGGGCTGGCGGTGGCCTTCATCGGTGGTGAGCAGTACTCAGCGATCCGCGACCAGCTGTGGGTGTTCGCCCTGCTCGGCACCGTGCTCTCGATGCTGCAGCTGCTGATCTACAGCGTGCTGGCCCGCCAGGCCCGGCGCGCGGTGCTCCTGGTCTGGGTCGCCCTGCTGTCCGTCGTCGCCCTGGGGCAGCTGGCCCACTCGGTCGCTGAGCTGGTCGTGCTGGTGCTCGCCGTCGACGTAGCGCTCCTGCTCACCCTGCTCGCGGTGGCCGCGCTGCGGGCGCTGCCCCCGGCCGGTGTGGATGTGGACGGCTCGGGGCCCGCCTCAGTGGGCGGCGGCGTGCCAGCTGGGACCGGTGCCGACAGAGACGTCGAGGGGCACGGTCAGGTCGGCAGCTGAGGCCATCTGCTCGCGCACCAGCGCCTCGAGGGCCGCGCGCTCCCCCTCGGCGACCTCGAAGACGAGCTCGTCGTGCACCTGCAGCAGCATCCGCGACCCCAGCTGCTGCTCGCGCAGCGCACCGTCGACGTTGAGCATGGCGACCTTGATCAGGTCGGCCGCGGAACCCTGGATCGGGGCGTTCAGCGCCATCCGCTCGGCCATCTCCCGGCGCTGGCGGTTGTCGCTGGTCAGGTCCGGCAGGTAGCGCCGGCGCCCGAGGATCGTCTCGGTGAAGCCGGTACGCCGCGCCTCGTCCACGATGCTCGCGAGGTAGTCGCGCACGCCGCCGAAGGTCTCGAAGTACTCCTCCATCAGACCGCGCGCCTCGCTGGTGTCGATGCGCAGCTGCTGGGAGAGACCGAACGCGGACAGCCCGTAGGCGAGGCCGTAGTTCATCGCCTTGATCTTGGCGCGCATCTCACCGGTGACCTCGCCAGGATCGACGCCGAAGACCCGGGCAGCGGTCACGGAGTGGAAGTCGTGACCGGAGCGGAACGCCTCGATCAGGGCGGCGTCCCCGGACAGGTGCGCCATGATCCGCATCTCGATCTGCGAGTAGTCGGCCGTGAGCAGCTCGGAGAAGCCGGGACCCACGACGAACCCCTCGCGGATGCGCCGTCCGGCCTCGGTGCGCACCGGGATGTTCTGCAGGTTGGGGTCGGTGCTCGAGAGCCGTCCGGTGGCCGCGATCAGCTGGTTGAACGTGGTGTGGATCCGGCCGTCCTCCGCAACAGTCTTGAGCAGGCCCTGGACGGTCTGGCGCAGCCGGATCGCGTCGCGGTGCTCGAGCAGGTGCTCGAGGAACGCGTGCCCGGTCTTCTCGTAGAGGCTCTGCAGCGCGTCGGCGTCGGTGGTGTAGCCGGTCTTCGTGCGCTTGGTCTTGGGCATCTCGAGCTCGTCGAAGAGGATCACCTGGAGCTGCTTGGGCGAGCCGAGGTTGACCTCCTTGCCGATCACGGCGTACGCCGCATCAGCGGCCTCGCGCACGCGCACCGCGAAGCCCTCCTCGAGCTCGCTGAGGAGATCATGGTCGACGGCGATGCCGGTCTGCTCCATCCGGGCGAGCACGTCGATCAGGGGCAGCTCGACCTTGGTCAGCAGCCCGGTGCCGCCGCGCTCGTCCAGCTCGAGGTCGAGGGCGGTGGCCAGGTCGAGCACCGCGCTCGCGTGCAGCATCGCGGTGTCGGCGGTGGTGTCCTCCTCGATCCCGTCCAGGCTGAGCTGCCCGTCGTCGGTGGTCCCCTGCCGCAGCTCGCGCTTGAGGTAGCGCACGGTGAGGTCGGCGAGGTCGTAGGAACGCTGGTCGGGACGGGCGAGGTAGGCCGAGAGCGCCGTGTCGCGCTCGAGCCCCAGCAGCGGCCACCCGCGGGCGGCCAGGGCCAGCATCGGGCCCTTCGCGTCGTGGAGCACCTTCGGCTGCCCGGGGTCGCCGAGCCAGGAGACCAGCGCGGCGTCGTCCTCGGGGGTGATGCCCTCGGTCGCGACGTGGGCGGCGGCGCCCTCGGTGGTGGCGAGGGCGAGTCCCAGCACGTCGCCGGTGCCCGAGCCCCACGTGCCCTCGAGGTGGACGCCGACCCGCTCGCCGGTGCGGGCGTGCTCAGCAAGCCAGTCGGCCACCTGGCCGGGCGCAAGGCGGGTCATGTCCAGGGCGAAGCCGGAGTCGTCGATCTCCTCCTCGGACTGCAGCGTCTCGAAGAGCCGGTCGCGCAGCACCCGGAACTCGAGGCCGTCGAAGAGGGTGTGCACCTCCTGGCGGTCCCACGGCTGGATCGCCAGGTCACCGGGGGCGAGCGGGAGGTCGAGGTCGCACACCAGCGCGTTGAGCTGGCGGTTCCTGATCACGTCGTCAAGGTGCTCGCGCAGGCTCTCGCCGGCCTTCCCCTTGATCTCCTCCGCGCGGTTCACGACGTTCTCCAGGCCGTCGTAGAGCGTGATCCACTTCGCGGCGGTCTTGGGACCGACCCCGGGCACGCCGGGCAGGTTGTCGGAGGTCTCGCCGACCAGGGCGGCCAGCTCGGGGTAGCGGGCGGGCGGCAGGCCGTAGCGCTCCTCCACGGCGGCAGGCGTCATCCGCTTCATCTCCGAGACGCCGCGCATCGGGTAGATGACCGTGGTGGTGTCGTTGACCAGCTGGAAGGAGTCGCGGTCTCCGGAGCAGATCAGGACCTCGAAGCCCTCGGCAGTCGCCTGCGTCGCGAGCGTGCCGATGATGTCGTCGGCCTCGAAGCCGACCTTCTCGATGAAGGGGACGCGCAGGGCGTTGAGCACCTCCTTGATCAGCGACACCTGGCCCTGGAACTCGTCGGGGGACTTCGCCCGGTTGGCCTTGTAGTCGGCGTACGCGTCGGCGCGGAAGGTCGCCCGCGAGACGTCGAAGGCGACCGCGAGGTGGGTCGGCTGCTCGTCGCGGAGCACGTTGATCAGCATCGCGGTGAAGCCGTAGACCGCGTTCGTGTGCTGCCCGGTCGTGGTGGAGAAGTTCTCCACCGGCAGCGCGTAGAAGGCTCGGTAGGCCAGCGAGTGACCGTCGAGCAGGAGGAGGCGGGGACGGACGGGGGTGGAAGGCGACGCTGGCACGGATTCGACCCTAACGGTTGACGCCGACAGGTGGCTCGGCGGAGGGCAGTCCGGCCAGGCTCAGGCGGTGTCCTGGCGACGACGCATGGAGCGACGCTGGGCCAGCACCTCGACGAGGTGCCGGTTGCCGCGCTGCCCGCGCTCGGGGGTGAGCTTCTTGCGCAGCCCGGCGACGCTTGAGTGGCGCACCGTCCCGAGCGTGACCAGCCCGAGCCGGGCGAAGAAGCGGTTGGTCTCCCGGTTGCCGTCGGTGATCGCGGTGATCTCGTGGATGTCCTTCTCCTCGGCCCAGGTCACGGCGGCCTCCAGCAGGGCGTGGGCGTAGCCGTGCCGCCGGAAGGGCTGCGAGACGACGAGGTAGGAGGTGTGCACGGCCGACTCCATCGACAACGGGGAGACCGGGCCACGGGAGAGCTTGACCGCCGCCACGATGCGGCCCTCGTGCTCTGCGACGAGCAGACGCTGGTCCGGGTCGGCAGCCACGGTGGCCAGGGCGCGCTCGGCGTCCTCCAGCGTCCTTCCGGGGTGCCCTCCCGGACGCGGCGTCACGCACCAGATCTTGATGAGGGCGTCGGCGTCGTCAGGGCACGCGTCACGGATCTGCGGGGGTTGGCGCGCCATGGATGCCCCTTCCCTGCTGTCGCTGTGACCGGACATGATCTGCGGCGACGGTGAGAGACTGACGCCGCTTTGGATGAACACTAAAGGAGATTGGGTGCTCCCCGGAATCGGTACGGCCGTGAACGTTGTCACGGTGCTCATCGGCAGCACGGTCGGCGTACTCGTGGGACACCGTCTGCCCGAGCGCACGCGCAAGGTGGTCACCGACGGTCTGGGCCTGGTCACCCTGCTCATCGCCGGCACCTCGGCCATGGCCGTGGGCGACGAGGTGCTCAGCGACGCGGTCGGCTCCTCGGCACCCATGCTGATCGTCCTCGGGGCCGTGCTCATCGGGGGGATCACCGGGTCGCTGCTCCGGATCGAGGACCGGCTGGAGGGTTTCGGCGGGCTGCTGCAGCGTGCCGCCGTACGCCGCTTCGGGGCCGGCGGCGGGAGCGAGGCGCGGGAGCGGTTCATCCAGGGTTTCGTGATCAGCTCGCTGGTCTTCTGCGTCGGTCCGCTGACGATCTTGGGCTCGATCAACGAGGGGCTCGGCAACGGTGCGGACCAGCTGCTGCTCAAGTCGGCCCTCGACGGCTTCGCCTCGATCGCGTTCGCGGCCTCCTTCGGCTGGGGCGTCGCGGCCAGCGTCCTGGCGCTGATCGCGATCCAGGGCAGCCTCACCGCCCTGGGAGCCGGGCTCGGCAGCTTCGTGCCCGACGCCCACCTCAGCGCGCTCACGGCCACCGGCGGCCTGCTCCTCGTCGGGGTCGCCCTGCGCCTGCTCGACCTCAAGCAGGTCAAGGTCGCCGACCTGCTCCCGGCACTACTGGTCGCCCCGCTGCTCACCGAGCTGGTGATCGCGCTCCGCTGAGGGGCGGCCAGCTCCGGCATCACTCGCCAGGAGCGGAGGCGTTCCCCATGTCCGGGCCGTGGGAGACGACGCCGTCGGCGACCTGGCGCATCGAGAGCCGCAGGTCCATCGCGGTCTTCTGGATCCAGCGGAACGCCTCCGGCTCGCTGAGCCCGAGGCTCTGCTGGAGCACGCCCTTCGCGCGGTCGACGGCCTTGCGCGTCTCGAGGCGCTCGGTCAGGTCGGCGACCTCGGACTCGACCTGGCGCAGCTCCTGGAACCGGCTGACCGCCATCTCGATGGCCGGCACCAGGTCGGTGTGGTCGAAGGGCTTGACCAGGTAGGCCATCGCCCCGGCGTCGCGCGCCCGGTCCACCAGGTCGCGCTGGCTGAACGCAGTCAGGATCACCACCGGGGCGATCCTCTTCGCCGCGATCAGCTCCGCGGCTGCGATCCCGTCGAGCCGGGGCATCTTCACGTCGAGGATCACCAGGTCGGGCAGGTGCTGCTCGACGAGCTCGACCGCCTTCTCCCCGTCCTCGGCCTGGCCGACGACGTCGTACCCCTCCTCGGCCAGCATCTCGGCGAGGTCGAGCCGGATCAGCGCCTCGTCCTCGGCGATCACCACCCGGCGGCGTACCCCCGGGCCACCGGTCCCCGCAGTCTCCCGGCTCGCTGTGCTTGGGCCCGTCGACGCACCCGGACGGCGTGAGGGAGGCGGGCCGGGGACGGCGGGCGGAGTGACGGTCACATGCGGGAGGTTAGCGCCACCCGGGCTCCGGTACCGTTGGCGCTCGTCACGCCGGGTTGGCGAAATCGGTAAACGCAATGGTCTCAAACACCATCGTCTGAAAAGACTTGTGGGTTCAAGTCCCACACCCGGCACCACGCACCACCTCCCCGTCCCCTGTTCCAGCAGGGCCGGACGGTCCAGGAGGTCGCGCAGGGCGCCCCGATTCCTCCCGATCGAGGTCGAAGTGGGTTAGTCCAGTTGACCATTCATGTTTCGACTCGGCTACGAACGGCCGTGATCCTTGACACTCCCTCCCCCTGCGAGAAACCTTCTCGCAGCGGTCTCGTCCGAGGCCCGACACACGTGGCCCGCAAGGGCCCCGGTCAACGGAGGAAATTGCATGCGGACTCGCCCCCTGGCGAAGCTTGCCGCCATCGGTCTCGTAGGCGCACTCGCGCTCACCGGTTGCGGAAGCTCGGAGAAGAAGGACGAAGACTCGGGCTTGAGCGGCGGTAGCGGTGCCAGCAGCGGCGACACCTACACCATCGCGTTCCAGGGCCCGTTGTCCGGTGACAACCAGCAGCTGGGCATCAACGAGGTGCAGGGCGCCGAGCTGGCCATCAACCAGGCCAACGAGAGCGGCGACCTCGACTTCAAGCTGAAGCTGCTCAAGGCCGACGACATCGGCGACCAGTCCAAGGCCCCCTCGGCCGCTCAGCAGGTCCTCCAGGACTCCACCGTGGTCGGCGTCGTCGGCCCCGCGTTTTCCGGGCCCACCAAGGCGGTCGCCAAGACCTACGGCGACGCGAACGTCGGGCTGATCAGCCCCTCGGCCACCAACCCCGACCTGACCGCGCAGGGCTTCACCACCTTCCACCGGATCGTCCCCGCCGACAACGTCGAGGGCGTCCAGGCTGCCGACTGGCTCTCCAAGAAGGCCAAGAAGGTCTTCGTGATCGACGACCTGAGCGAGTACGGCAAGGGCGCGGGCGACCAGGTCCGGGCGCAGCTGAAGAAGAACGGCACCGAGGTCATCTCCGAGGGCGTCGACGCCAAGACCGACGACTACGGTCCGATCGCGACCCAGGTCGCCCGGTCCGGCGCGCAGGCGATGTTCTACGGCGGCTACGACGCCCAGGCCGTCAAGCTGGCCAAGGCACTCAAGGCGGCCAACTTCAGCGGGATCCCGGTGGGCGGCAACGGCGTGAAGTCGTCGGTGTTCTCCGACGGTGCCGGTGCTGCCGGTGACGGCTGGTTCTTCTCCTGTGGCTGCCTCGACGCCGTCACGGCCCCCGGTGCCGAGGACTTCACCGCGGCCTACAAGGAGGCCTACCAGGACGACCCGTCCACGTACTCCCCCGAGGCCTACGACGCTGCCAACGCCATGATCGAGGCCATCAAGGCCGCCAAGGCCGACGGCGAGGTCACCCGTGAGTCGGTGGCCAAGGCGATCAAGGAGCTCGACTACAAGGGCATCACCACCACCATCAAGTTCCAGGAGAACGGTGAGCTGGAGGAGTCCTCGCAGGTGATCAACCTGTTCGAGCAGAAGGACGGCGCGATCTCGGTCGTCGGAGACATCCGGGAGCAGAGCTGACCTCACGGGGTCAGAACTGCACTTGACATGACACGAAGCGGTGCGCGCGCCTTCCGGCGGGCGCACCGCTTTGTGTGAGCAAGAGATCCATTCCGCTCCATGTGTGCCTGGGAGGGCGACCGGCGAATGCAAGACTTCCTCAACTTCCTCGTTCTCGGACTGACCCGAGGTTCGATGTATGCGCTGATCGCGCTGGGCTACACGCTCGTGTACGGCGTGCTGCAGCTGATCAACTTCGCGCACAGCGAGGTGTTCATGGCCGGTGCGTTCGGCAGCTACCTGGTGGTCAACCAGGTGGCCGGCGACACCTTCCTGCCCTGGTACGGCGTCATCGGGGTCCTCCTGCTGGGCCTCGTCTCCGGCGGGGCCGTGGGCGCCGTGGTCGCACTCGGTCTCGAACGCGTGGCCTACCGGCCGTTGCGCCGCCGCGGAGCACCCCGGCTGGCCTTCCTGATCAGTGCGATCGGGATGTCGTTCTTCCTCTCCCAGCTCGCCGGCAAGCTGTTCAACCGGCAGAAGAACAACTTCTTCCCCTCCTACTTCGACGCCAACAAGCGTCTCCTCGACATCGGGGGCGTCCACATCACGCTCCTGCAGGTGATCATCGTGGTCTCCGCGGTCGTGATGATGGTCTTCCTGGACCAGCTGGTCTCCCAGACCAAGCTGGGCCGCAGCATCCGCGGCGTGGCCGAGGACGCACCCACCGCAGCCCTGATGGGCATCGACATCGACCGCACCATCGCGCGCACGTTCATCATCGGCGGCGCCCTCGGTGGCGCGGCCGGATTCCTGTTCGGCACCGCCTTCGGGTTCTTCAACACGATGGGCTTCATCCCCGGCGTCAAGGCGTTCGCCGCCGCCGTCCTCGGTGGCATCGGCAACATCCGCGGCGCCATGCTGGGAGGCCTGCTCCTCGGGGTGGTCGAGGCCCTCGTGCCCACCGCCCCCTGGTCGGGCGGACAGTCCTGGATCGGGCTGGAGTGGACCGACGTGGTGGCCTTCGTGGTCCTGGTCCTGATCCTGGTCTTCCGACCATCCGGCATTCTCGGCGAGCGTCTCGGGAGGGCCGCATGAAGCGCGAATCGGAGCTCAGCATCCACCTCAAGCGCCTGGGCAGCTGCCTGCTGCTCGGCTTCGTCCTCGCGCTCATGATCGGCAAGCACGAGGGCAGCCAGAGCGACTACGGGTACGCCTTCCGCGAGGCGGTACTCAAGCCACGCATCTTCGTCTTCCTCGGCATCGGCGTACTGGTCTACCTGCTGGTGACGTTCTGGCCGCGCGTCCAGCCCTACCTCAAGCGCCCGGGCGTGCGTCCGCTGGCCGCGGGCGCCATCACGGTGCTCGCCGCCAACGCGCTGCTGCGCTGGACCGACAGCGGGCAGATCGACGGTGGCAAGCTGGGCGCCCTCGCCAGGGCCTCGGCCGACACCGGGGCCCTGGACTTCCTGACCCGGGCGTTCTTCGGCACCATCGTGCCCGGCACCCCCTGGATCCTGCTGGTGGTCGTGGTCGTCCTCTCCGCCGCCGCGATCGTCCTGGGCAACAGCACGATCGCCTGGACCACCGCCGGCCTCTCGGTGCTGGTCGGCTTCTGGGGGCTGTACGCGCAGATCCAGGTCCGGGACTTCCTCGGCGCCCCCGACCACTCCACGGGCGCCCTGGTGGCCCTGCTCGGCTACCTGACCATCACCACGTCCACGGCGGTGATGGCGCGGTCCTCGGCCAAGGTCGCCGACACCCGCGGCTTCATCGACGAGGTCTTCTCCTGGCGTCCGGGCCTGCCGCTGGTGGTCCTCGGGCTCGTGGTCGGCCTGATGTCGATGCTGTGGGCGTCCTGGTTCTCCCCCACCAACACCAACGACTCCCTGCTCGACCTCAGCTCGCGCTTCTCCGGCTCCGGCATCAACGGCCTCACCTCGGCGTACCTCAGCTGGCTGGTGTGGGTGCTGTTCCTGGCCACGGTGGGCATCGCCGGCGCTGCGACGTACCTGCGTCGCCGCGACCTCGGCTGGGTGACGCTGGTGCTGGGCGTCGCCTCGGTGCTGATCACCCTGATGGTGCTGCACGACTTCACCGCCGTCGCCGCCGAGGCCGGCTTCGACGGGGTCACCAAGGCGTGGAAGAACACCGGCGTCGGTGGCTGGCTGCTGTGCGCGGTCTTCACCATGCTCGCCGGTGCGGGCTGGATCGTGGCCACCCATGAGAAGACCGACGACGTCGTGGTCACGGCCGCGCTCGACGGCGACTCCGACCACCTGGCCACGACCTCGGCCAACTTCGGCAAGGTCGCCCTGTTCGTGGTCATCGCCGCAGCGCTCTTCTACCCGCCGATGGCGACCCCGTTCTGGCAGTCCGTGCTGGTCTCCCAGATCGGCATCTACGTCCTGCTCGCGATCGGGCTCAACGTCGTCGTGGGCTGGGCCGGGCTGCTCGACCTCGGGTTCATCGCCTTCTACGCGATCGGCTCCTACACCACGGCGTACCTCGTCGGGGCACTGCCGGTGAAGCCCCCGGAGTGGCTGATCCTGCCGCCGCTCGCGGCGATCCCGTTCGCGATCGTGATCTGCCTGATGGCGGGCGTGACCCTGGGTGCGCCCACACTGCGGTTGCGCGGCGACTACCTCGCGATCGTCACGCTGGGCTTCGGCGAGATCATCCGGATCGCGGCGGTCAACAACCCCGGCGGCTTCACCAACGGTCCCCGGGGCGCGATCAACATCCCGCACCCCGAGATCGACCTCGGCTTCTTCTCGTTCAAGTGGGGCCTGGACTCCCTGCCCTACTGGTACCTGCTGCTGGTGCTGGTCTGCCTGATCGTGCTGCTGTTCACGCGCCTGGAGAACTCCCGGCTCGGGCGCGCCTGGGCCGCGATCCGCGAGGACGAGGTGGCGGCGCAGGCCACCGGCATCAACACGATGCGGGTCAAGCTGCTGGCGTTCGCGATCGGTGCCTCCACCTCGGGTGTGGCCGGCGTGTTCTTCGCCAGCCAGGTCGGCGTGATCAGCCCGGACAACTTCCTGCTGAACAACTCGATCCTGGTCGTGGCCTACGTCGTCTTCGGCGGCATGGGCTCGCTCCCGGGCGCGATGGCCGGTGCCGCCGTACTCACCTGGCTGCCGGAGTTCCTCAAGGACCAGGTCCCCGCCGAGGACCGGCAGATGTGGATCGGTGCGGTTATCTTGCTGATGATGATCTTCCGTCCCGCCGGCCTCATCCCGGCCAAGCGCCGCAAGGCCGAGCTCTCCGGGCTCGACCGTCCCAGGAGTGCCGAACCCGCGGTCGTCCCGGCCGCCGAGGGGAGCTGAGATGACCACGACCGCACCCGAGCACGCCGAAGGCGCGACGACCCACGACATCGTCTACGACGTCAAGGGCGTCACGCTCCGCTTCGGCGGTGTCACCTCGCTGAGCAACATCTCCCTGGAGATGCGCCGGGGCGAGATCCTGGCGGTGATCGGGCCCAACGGCGCTGGCAAGACCTCGCTGTTCAACTCGCTCACCGGGGTCTACACCCCCCAGGAGGGCACCATCACCCTGGCTGCCCGGGTCGGCGACTCGATGCAGAGCGTGCTCGGCAAGAAGACGCACGTGATCAACCGGATGGGCGTGGCCCGCACCTTCCAGAACATCCGGCTGTTCCCGGCGCTCACCGCGCTGGAGAACGTCAAGGTGGGGGTCGAGACCCGGCAGAAGGCCGGCCCGATCGCGGCGATGCTGGGGATGCCCTGGCAGCGGCGCGAGGAGCGCGAGTCGACGGAGAAGGCCTACGAGCTGCTGCGGTTCGTGGGGCTCACCCGTCGCGCCAACGAGCTCGCCGGCTCGCTGGCGTACGGCGAGCAGCGGCGCCTCGAGATCGCCCGCGCCCTCGGGACCGACCCCGGCGTGATCCTCCTCGACGAGCCGGCCGCGGGCACCAACCCCGTGGAGAAGCAGGAGCTGGCCGCGCTGATCCAGAAGATCAACGTGGAGGACAACATCTCGGTGCTGCTGATCGAGCACGACATGAAGCTCGTGATGTCGGTCGCGCACCGCCTGATCGTGCTGAACTTCGGCGAGAAGATCGCCGAGGGGACCCCCGAGCAGATCCAGCGCGACCCCGCGGTGGTCGCCGCCTACCTCGGCACCTCCGAGGACGAGGCGCAGGCGATGACCGAGGGCCTCGAGGTCCACGCGATCGAGGTGGACGAGTCCGTCCTCGACGAGCCCGGCGCCCCCACCGGCACCGACCCCCAAGGAGAGAAGCGATGAGCCTGCTCGAGGTCGATGACATCGAGGTGCGCTACGGCGCCATCCGCGCGCTCAAGGGCGTCTCCTTCCATGTGGAGGAGGGCGAGGTCGTCGCGCTGCTCGGCGCCAACGGCGCGGGGAAGACGACCACCCAGAAGACCGTCTCGGGGATGATGCGGCCCTCCCTCGGCGAGATCCGGTTCGACGGCCTCCGGATCGACGGGCTGCCCGCGCACGACCTGATCAGCCTGGGCATCTGCCACGTCCCCGAGGGCCGGCGGGTGTTCCCCCGGATGACGGTGGCCGAGAACCTCGAGATGGGCGCCTTCCGGTTCAAGCGGCCCGACCAGCAGGTGCTCGCGCGCTGCTACGAGTACTTCCCGCGGCTGTTGGAGCGCAAGGCACAGCTGGCCGGGACGCTGTCGGGTGGTGAGCAGCAGATGCTCGCGATCGCGCGCGCCCTGATGGGCAAGCCCCGGCTGCTGCTGCTCGACGAGCCCTCGATGGGGCTCGCCCCGCTGATCGTGCGCCAGATCTTCGACATCGTCCGCGAGATCAACTCCACCGGGGTCACGGTGCTGATCGTGGAGCAGAACGCCGCGCAGGCGCTCTCCCTGGCCGACCGTGGCTACGTGCTGGAGACCGGCGAGCTGGTGCTCTCGGGCACCGGCCAGGAGCTGCTGGCCGACGACCGCATCCGCGCCGCCTACCTCGGCGAGGAGATCACCGCCTGAGCGGTGGCCCCCCTCAGCGATTGAGGTGTGATAGCGGCAGCCCTCCGGGCCGACTGGTGCGTCCCATCCGCGCGGATCGCGGCATGGTCGGGCGGATGCCCGCTGAGCGGAATGGTCGGGCAGAGCCCGTATGGCGGCCGTGGAGTGCGTTCAGGAACCATCCGACCAGTTGGGAGCCCAGGCAACGAGTCGGTCAGCGAACCCGTCGGTGTCGTGGGGCGAGCGAATCGGGCGACCGCGGTAGAAGGATGTGCCGCTGCGGGCAGTCAACGTAAGTTGACGACCATAGAGAAGTCAACTAGGGTTGACCGCATGGCCGATGTTGATCTTGCATGGATCACCGAGCACACCGATCCCCTCCAAGCGTTGCGCGAAGCGACCGCGCTGCGCCGCCGACTGGAAGGACACGAAGAGGTCCTGGTCCACCGTGCCCGCGTGTCAGGGACCACGTGGGCGCAGATTGCCGAGGCGCTCGGCGTCTCGAAGCAAGCCGTCCACAAGAAGTACGGGGGCCGGCACCTGTTCGGCCGCACGGAGGCATGACGATGATCAACTCGCTCCTTGACGATCTGTCAGGACGAACAGCGCAACGACTCGGCGCTGGACAGCGTGGTGTCGTGGTGGTGGGTGCGCTGCACGGCAGGCAGTCCGCAGTGCACGGCGCAGATCCCGGCACGCAGTTCGAGATCGGTTCCATCACCAAGACGTTCACCGCGCTCGCCTTGGCCCAGCTCGCCGTGCGCGGCGTCGTGGGGCTGGACCAACCCCTGAGCGACCTCCTACCTCGTGACATCACGGCCCCCCAGCGCGGCGGCGAGGTCATCAGGCTGAGGCACCTGGCCTCCCACACTTCTGGGTTACCAAGGCTTCCCAAGGGGACCCTGCCACGGGGCCTGTTGCGAGCAGACCCCTACGCCGGATGCACCGGCGAGCTCCTGATGGACGGGTTGCGGCGCACCCGTTTGCGATCGGTGCCCGGCACCCGCTTCTGCTACTCCAACCTCGGCGCCGGCTTGCTCGGATTCGTCCTGGCACGCCACACCGAGACCGACTACGACTCGCTCGTCCAGGCCGAGATCTGCCGGCATCTGGGCATGACAGACACCCGCGTGGTCCTCGATCTCGAAGGCGCAGCCCGGTTGGCCCCCGGTCACTCCCGCACGGGACGACCACGCCCACCGTGGCACCTGGCCGCCCTCGCCGGTGCCGGCGGCCTTCACTCGACGGTTCCCGACCTGCTCAGGCTCGCGCGGGCCCACCTCGGCCCCGCCCCCGAAGAACTCGCCGAAGCGATCGCTCTCAACCGCACGACCGCGCACCGCATCAACGCACGAGCTGCGATCCATCCCGGCTGGATCGCAGCCAACCTGCCCCGCACCCAGCATCGAGTCATGTTCCACAGTGGCGGCACGGGTGGATATCGCAGCCTGCTGGCTATAGCCCCCGAACACGGCGCCGCAGTCGTGATCCTCAACGCCAACAACCGACCCGTGGATCGTCCCGGCCTCAAGCTGCTCGGGCAGATCATCGACTCCGGACCCGGATTCGGGTCCGATCCCGTCCCGGCCGCCGCCTGACCGACCTGACGTGGGTAGAGAGCTCGGCGAAGTAGCGACCGGTCGCAGTCGGCGGAGTCAGCCAACGGATCCCGCGCATTCACGTGCTCCCGCCCTGCGGCGCACGACTCCGGATGCAACGGATGATCGCCTCAACTAACCGATGCGTCCGACGTCAGAGGCACAACATGCTCGGCACTATCACACCTCAATCGCATAGGGGGGCGGTGGCGGCGCGGCCGCGATCAGAGTCGGCGTCAGGGCTGGCGGCGGTACGCCGGCGCGACGCCCTTGATCGCGTCGCCCATCCGGTGGATCCGCAGGGCGTTGGTCGATCCCGGGATGCCCGGAGGCGCTCCGGCGATGATCACCACGAGGTCGCCCTCCTTGACCCGCCCGATCTTGAGCAGCTGCTCGTCGACCTGGCGGACCATCTCGTCGGTGTGCTCGACCCTCGCCGTCAGGAAGGTCTCCACGCCCCAGCTCAGCGAGAGCTGGGAGCGGACCACGGACTCGGGGGTGAACGCCAGGACCTGGATCCGGCCCCGGTAGCGAGCCAGCCGTCGCGCGGAGTCGCCGCTCTGGGTGAACGCGACGAGGTACTTCGCACCGACCCGCTCGGCCACCTCGGCTGCGGCCTTGGCGATCACGCCACCACGGGTCTTCGGCTGCCAGTCGATCGCGGCCATGTGGTGCAGCTCGTGGTCCTCGGTCGAGCTGATGATCCGTGCCATCGTCCGCACGGTCTCGATGGGGTACTCCCCCACGCTGGTCTCCCCGGAGAGCATCACCGCGTCAGCGCCGTCGAGGACCGCGTTGGCGACGTCGGAGGCCTCGGCACGCGTCGGTGCCGGGTTGGTGATCATCGACTCGAGCATCTGGGTCGCCACGATCACCGGCTTGGCATTGCGCCGCGCCTTCTCGACCACCCGCTTCTGCAGGAACGGGACGTCCTCGAGCGGGCACTCCACGCCCAGGTCGCCGCGCGCCACCATGAAGCCGTCGAAGGCCTTGATGATCTCGTCGAGGTTCTCGATGGCCTGCGGCTTCTCGATCTTGGCGATGACCGGCAGCAACACACCCTCCTCGCGCATGATCTTGCGGACGTCGTCGGCGTCCGCGGCCGAGCGCACGAAGGACAGGGCGATGAAGTCGACCGTCAGGTGCAGGCCCCAGCGCAGGTCCTCGATGTCCTTCTCCGACATCGCCGGCACGCTCACCGGGACACCGGGGAGGTTGATGCCCTTGTGGTCGCTGACGCGCCCTCCCGTGACCACGACCGTGTGCACGTCGGTCCCGCTGACCTCGACCACCCGCAGGCGCACCTTGCCGTCGTCGATCAGGATCTGGTCGCCCGCGCCGACGTCCCCAGGAAGCCCGGGGTAGGTCGTGGGGGCGACCTCGTTGTCGCCCTCGATGTCCCGGGTCGTGATGGTGAAGGACTGACCGGTGGTGATCCGGGTCGACCCCTCCCGGAAGCGACCGAGCCGGATCTTGGGGCCCTGGAGGTCCACGAAGATCCCGACCCCGTGGCCGCTCTCGTCCGAGGCCTGCCGCACCCGGCGGTAGATCTGCTCGTGGTCGGCGTAGGTGCCGTGACTGAGGTTGAGCCGGGCCACGTCCATGCCGGCGTCGACGAGCTCACGGATCCGTTCCGCGGATGAAGTAGCCGGACCAAGGGTGCACACGATCTTTGCTCTTCGCACCCGCCGACCCTATCCGGCCGGACTTGAACGATCCAAGGCGACCGCCCACCAGATGCGCCCGGGTTCCCTGCCGGGGACCCGGACGCATCGGTGCGGTCAGTCGATCAGGCGGTCAGCGGCCGCTCGGCCGGCGAGACCGGCGCGTGCAGCGTCGTGGTGCCGGTGAGCCAGGTGTCGACCGCGGCTGCGGCCGCGCGGCCCTCGGCGATGGCCCAGACGATCAGCGACTGGCCACGGCCCACGTCACCGGCGACGAAGACGCCCTCGACCGAGGAGGAGTACCCGTTGTCGCGGGCCACGTTGCCGCGCTCGTCGAGCTCCACGCCCAGCTGCTCGATGAGTCCTTCGCGCTCCGGACCGGTGAAGCCCATGGCGAACAGCACCAGCTCGGCAGGGATCTCGCGTTCGGTCCCCTCGACGTCCTGGAACTTGCCGTCCTTGAACTCCGCGTCACAGACCCGCAGCGCCCGGACGTTGCCGTCCTCGTCGCCGAGGAACTCCTGGGTGGAGATCGAGTAGACGCGCTCGCCGCCCTCCTCGTGTGCCGAGGAGACGCGGAAGAGCATCGGGTACGTCGGCCAGGGCTGGTTGCCCGGACGGGTCTCCCCCGGCCGGTCCATGATCTCCAGCTGCGTGATCGACTTCGCGCCCTGACGGATCGAGGTGCCCAGGCAGTCGGCGCCGGTGTCGCCGCCGCCGATGATCACGACGTTCTTGCCGGCAGCGCTGATCTGTCCCTCGACCGTCTCGCCGAGCGAGGCCCGGTTGGACTGCGGCAGGAACTCCATCGCCTGGTGGATGCCGCCGAGGTCACGCCCCGGTGCGGGCAGGTCGCGGGCAGCGGTCGCGCCCATCGCCAGCACGACGGCGTCGTAGCGCTCCAGGAGCGCCGGTCCGGTCATCGCGGCCCCGACGTCGACGCCGGCGCGGAACACGGTGCCTTCGCGCCGCATCTGGTCCAGCCGCCGGTCGAGGACCTTCTTCTCCATCTTGAACTCGGGGATGCCGTAGCGCAGCAGGCCGCCGATCTTGTCCGCGCGCTCGTAGACCGCGACGGTGTGCCCGGCGCGGGTGAGCTGCTGCGCGGTGGCCAGCCCGGCAGGGCCGGAGCCGATCACCGCGACGGTCTTGCCCGAGAGCCACTCAGGTGGCTGGGGGCGTACGGCGCCGGAATCCCATGCGCGGTCCGCGATCGTGACCTCGACGTTCTTGATCGTCACGGGGTCCTGGTTGATGCCGAGCACGCAAGCTGTCTCGCACGGAGCGGGGCAGAGCCGGCCGGTGAACTCGGGGAAGTTGTTCGTGGCGTGCAGCCGCTCGATCGCCGCGTCCCAGTCGTCGCGCCAGACGAGGTCGTTCCACTCCGGGATGATGTTGCCCAGCGGGCAACCCTGGTGGCAGAACGGGATGCCGCAGTCCATGCAGCGTCCGGCCTGGGTCTTGATGATCGGCAGCAGGGCCCGGCCCGGCCCACCGGGGTAGACCTCGTTCCAGTCCTGCTTGCGCTCCTCGACCGGGCGCCGCTCGGCGACCTCGCGGCCGTTCTTGAGGAAGCCCTTGGGGTCAGCCATGAGCAGGCACCTTCCTTGATGCAGTGACTTCGGGCACGGACCGGCTCTCACCCATGTAGCGAATCCATCATCGCGGTGGCGACCTCGTTCTCCTCGAGCCCGTCGGCCTCGGCCTTCGCCTTGGCCTCCATCACGACGCGGTAGTCCCGCGGGATCACCTCGGTGAACCTGGTCAGCGCGGTCTCCCAGTCGGCGAGCAGCTCCTCGGCGATCTCGGAGCCGGTCTCCTCCAGGTGCGTGCGCACCAGGTCCTCGAGCTCGCCGGCCGCGTCGCCGCTGACCGGGCCGAGCTCGACGAGCTCCTTGTTGACCCGGAAGTCCTTGAGGTCCAGGACCCAGGCGACACCGCCGGACATGCCGGCGGCGAAGTTGCGCCCGGTTTTGCCGAGGACGGCGACCCTGCCACCGGTCATGTACTCGCAGCCGTGGTCGCCCACGCCCTCGGTGACCACGGAGGCCCCGGAGTTGCGGACGGCGAAGCGCTCCCCCACACCTCCGCGGATGAAGATCTGCCCCGAGGTCGCGCCGTAGGCGATCGTGTTCCCCGCGATGATCTGCTTGGACGCCTCGAAGGTGGCGGCGCGGTCGGGACGTACGACGATCCGGCCTCCCGAGAGCCCCTTGCCGACGTAGTCGTTGGCGTCGCCCTCGAGCCGCAGGGTGATCCCCTTGGGCACGAACGCCCCGAAGGACTGCCCCGCCGAACCGACCAGGGTGATGTCGATGGTGCCCTCCGGCAGCCCTTCGCCCCGGTAGCGCTTGGTCACCTCGTGACCCAGCATCGTGCCGACGGTGCGGTTGACGTTGCGGATCGACACCTGGGCCCGGACCGGCTCACCGTTCTCCAGCGCGTCCGCGCTGAGCCGGATCAGCTCGACGTCGAGCGCCCGGTCGAGACCGTGGTCCTGCGGCTTGACGTTGCGCCGGGCCGTGTCCTCGTGCAGCTCGGGCACGTGGAAGATCGGCGAGATGTCCAGCCCGGCGGCCTTCCAGTGGTTGACCGCCTCGGCGGCGTCGAGCACGTCGGCGTGGCCGATCGCCTCGTCGAGACTGCGGAAGCCGAGCTCGGCGAGCAGCTCACGAACCTCCTCGGCGACGTACTCGAAGAAGTTGACGACGTGCTCGGCCTTGCCCGCGTACCGCTCACGCAGCACGGGGTTCTGCGTGGCCACTCCCACCGGGCAGGTGTCGAGGTGGCACACCCGCATCAGGATGCAGCCGGAGACGACGAGCGGAGCCGTGGCGAAGCCGTACTCCTCGGCGCCGAGCAGGGCCGCGACGATGACGTCCCGGCCGGTCTTGAGCTGGCCGTCGGTCTGCACCACGATCCGGTCGCGCAGGCCGTTGAGGAGCAGCGTCTGCTGGGTCTCGGCCAGGCCGAGCTCCCAGGGTCCGCCGGCGTGCTTGAGCGAGGTCAGCGGCGCGGCACCCGTGCCACCGTCGTGACCCGAGATCAGCACCACGTCCGCGTGCGCCTTCGAGACACCCGCGGCGACCGTGCCCACCCCGACCTCGGCGACGAGCTTGACGTGCACGCGCGCCGACGGGTTGGCGTTCTTGAGGTCGTGGATCAGCTGGGCCAGGTCCTCGATGGAGTAGATGTCGTGGTGCGGCGGCGGGGAGATCAGGCCGACGCCCGGCGTGCTGTGCCGGGTCTTGGCCACCCACGGGTAGACCTTGTTGCCCGGCAACTGCCCGCCCTCGCCCGGCTTGGCGCCCTGGGCCATCTTGATCTGGATGTCGTCGGAGTTGGTCAGGTAGTCGGAGGTGACACCGAAGCGTCCCGAGGCGACCTGCTTGATCGACGAGCGCCGCTCGGGGTCGTAGAGACGCTCCGCGTCCTCGCCGCCCTCACCGGTGTTCGACTTGCCGCCGAGCCGGTTCATCGCCACGGCCAGCGTGGTGTGCGCCTCCTCGGAGATCGAGCCGTAGGACATCGCGCCGGTGGAGAACCGCTTCACGATCTCGGAGACAGGCTCGACCTCGTCGATGTCGATCGGCTCGCGGCCGGTGGCCTCGGAGTCCTTGAACCGGAACAGCCCGCGCAGCGTCATCAGCCGCTCGGCCTGTCCGTTGACCCGGGCGGTGTACTGCTTGAACACGTCGTACTTGCCGGCCCGGGTGGAGTGCTGGAGCCGGAAGACGGTCTCGGGGTCGAACAGGTGCAGCTCGCCCTCGCGGCGCCACTGGTACTCCCCGCCGACCTCGAGCTCGCGGTGGGCCGGGGCGATGCCGCCGACGGGGTACGCCGTGCGGTGCCGCAGCGCGACCTCCTCGGCGATCACGTCGAGGCCGATGCCACCGAGCTTGGAGGTGGTGCCGGTGAAGTACTGGTCGACGAGCTCCTGGGAGAGGCCGAGGGCCTCGAAGATCTGCGCGCCGGTGTAGGAGGCGACGGTGGAGACGCCCATCTTCGACATCACCTTCAGGACGCCCTTGCCCAGCGACTTCACCAGGTTGGCGACGGCCTTCTCGGGCTCGACCTTGACGTAGTAGCCGTCGCGAGCGAGGTCCTCGACGGTCTCCATCGCCAGGTAGGGGTTGACCGCCGCGGCGCCGTACCCGATCAGGGTGGCGACGTGGTGCACCTCGCGGACGTCACCGGCCTCGACGATGACGCCGACCTGGGTGCGGGTCTTCTCGCGCACCAGGTGGTGGTGCACGGCTGCGGTCATCAGCAGCGAGGGGATCGGCGCCTTGGTGGCGTCGCTGTGCCGGTCGGAGAGCACGATCACGCGGGCTCCGGCCGCGATCGCCTCGCTGACCTCGGTGCAGATCTCGGCGAGCCGGTCGGCCAGGGCGGCCCCGCCGCCCTTGACGTCGTAGAGACCGCGGGAGACGTGGGTGATGAACCCCGGCATGTCGCCGTCGTGGTTGATGTGCCGGATCTTGACCAGCTCGTCGTTGGTGATCACCGGGAACGGCAGCACCACCTGCCGGCACGAGGCCGGCGTCGGGTCGAGCAGGTTGGCCTCGGGGCCGATGGTGCCGTTGAGGCTGGTCACCAGCTCCTCACGGATGGCGTCCAGCGGCGGGTTCGTCACCTGCGCGAACAGCTGCGCGAAGTAGTCGAACATCAGCTTGGGCCGGTCGCTGAGCACGGCGATCGGGGTGTCGGTGCCCATCGAGCCGATCGGCTCGGCCGAGGTGTTGGCCATCGGCGTCAGCAGGACGCGCAGCTCCTCCTCGGTGTAGCCGAAGATCTGCTGGCGCCGGGTCACCGAGGCGTGCGAGTGGATCACGTGCTCACGGTCGGCGATGTCGGCGAGCTTGATCAGCCCGGCGTGCAGCCACTCGTCGTAGGGGTGCTCCTCGGCGAGCTCGGTCTTGATCTCCTCGTCCTCGATGATCCGGTGCTCCTCGGTGTCCACGAGGAACATCCGGCCCGGCTGCAGCCGGCCCTTGCGGACCACCTTGGCGGGATCGATGTCGAGTACGCCGACCTCGCTGGCCAGCACGACGAGGCCGTCGTCGGTGACCCAGTAGCGCGAGGGACGCAGGCCGTTGCGGTCCAGGACGGCTCCGACCTGGGTGCCGTCGGTGAACACCACGCACGCGGGCCCGTCCCAGGGCTCCATCAGCGCGGAGTGGAACTCGTAGAACGCACGGCGCTTGGCGTCCATCTCGGTGTGGTTCTCCCACGCCTCCGGGATCATCATCAGCACCGCGTGGGGCAGGCTGCGACCGCCGAGGTGCAGCAGCTCCAGCACCTCGTCGAAGGAAGCGGAGTCCGAGGCGCCGGGGGTGACGATCGGGAACAGCCGCTCGAGGTCGCCCGGGATCAGGTCGGAGTCGAGCAGCGCCTCGCGGGCGCGCATCCAGTTGCGGTTGCCCATCACGGTGTTGATCTCGCCGTTGTGGGCGATGAACCGGAACGGGTGCGACAGCGGCCAGCTCGGGAAGGTGTTGGTCGAGAAGCGGGAGTGCACGACGGCGATGGAGCTCTCGACGCGCTCGTCGACCAGGTCGGGGAAGACGTGGTCGAGCTGGTCGGTGGTGAGCATGCCCTTGTAGGCGATCGTGCGGCTCGACAGCGACGGGAAGTAGGCGTCGGTCTCGCGCTCGGCGCGCTTGCGCAGGCAGAAGGCCAGCCGCTCCAGGCCCATGCCGAGGATCCGGCTGCCGGTGGCCGCCACGAACAGCTGGACGAAGGTGGGCATGCAGTCCAGGGCCGTCTGTCCCAGGGAGGACGGGTCGGTCGGGACCTCGCGCCAACCGAGGACGGTGAGCCCCTCCTCCGCGGCGATCTCCTCGATGCGGTCGCGGATCTTCGCGACCTGCTCGGCGTCACCGGGGATGAACGCGGTGCCGGCCGCGTAGGAGTTCTTCGCCGGCAGGTCGAAGTCGACGACCTCGCGGAAGAACTTGTCAGGGACCTGCATCAGGATCCCGGCGCCGTCACCGGAGTTCGGCTCGGCGCCAGCGGCACCGCGGTGCTCGAGGTTGCGCAGGGCTGTCAGCGCCATGCTGACGATGTCGTGGCTGGGAACGCCCGTGAGTGTGCCCACGAAGGCCACGCCACAGGCGTCGTGCTCGTGCGCCCCGTCGTAGAGCCCCTGGGGCGGCGGGAATGCCTGCATGTGCATTCTCCCGTCGTCGATCGGCGCACTCCGGGTGACCCACGGGAGGTGCGAGGTGAGTGAGCATGCGTGTGCTGCTGGGACGACATTGGCCCATGCGGATTTTCAGCCTACAGGAGGTCTTCGGGGTGCTCCCAGCCCGATTCGCGAGACGAACTTCTCACTCTGCGGGCGGTTCAGGCGGCGTCGTCGACCGCGGCCGGGCTCCGGCGGCGGCGTACGAGATCGACACCGGTCATCACCAGCGCCAGCGCGGAGAACGCGAGCAGCACGGCGGCCCGCTCCGGGTGCACCAGCGAGGTCGCGAGGACCACCACGAGGAAGACCACGCACCACTCCTCGCGGGCGCCGTACTTCAGGCCCACCAGGACCGCCAGGCCGACGGCGAGACGGACCAGGGTGAGCACCAGGAACCACAACGGCAGGTCGTCCTTGAACAGGTCGAGCACCCCGAAGAGCATCAGGGCGGGCACAGCGCGCACGGCCCAGACCAGCGTCCAGGCCCGCGGCTGCTCCTCGGGCTTCTCCCGCGACGGGCTGTCGGCCTGGCTCACGGCGCGTCGCCCGTGGAGCGGGGTGCCACGGACGGCGTGCCGGTCTCGGACGGCTCGCCGCCGGTGGGGCCGTCCACCGGCTCCCGGCCCTCGCGGTACGGCGAGGGCTCCCGGCCCGGGCCGCCGCGGTGCCGCAGCGTCGTCACCACGAAGTACGCCGCCGCCAGCGTGAACAGCACGATGGAGGTCCACACGTTGAACCGCAGGCCGCCGACGTCCTGGAGCTCGACCGGGTCGATCCGCAGGTCCTCGATCCAGCCGCGGCCCAGGGTGTAGAGCATCACGTAGAGCGCGAACACCCGCCCGTATCCGAGCCGGAAGCGCCGGTCGGCCCAGAGCAGCAACGCGATCGCAGCCAGGTTCCACAGAGCCTCGTAGAGGAACGTGGGGTGGAAGGTGGCGAACTGCTCGTAGCCGCTGGGGCGGTGGTCCGCGTCGATCTCCAGGCCCCACGGCAGGGTCGTCGGCTTCCCGAACAGCTCCTGGTTGAAGTAGTTGCCGAACCGGCCGATCGCCTGGGCGAGCAGCAGGCTGGGGGCCAGGGCGTCGGCGGCCGGGCGGACCAGGATGCCGTTGCGCCAGCAGTAGAACCAGGCGCCGAGCAGCCCACCCGCGATCGCGCCCCAGATCCCCAGGCCGCCGTTCCAGATCTGCAGCGCGCCCCAGGGGTCCTTGCCCTCGCCGAAGTAGAGCGCGTGGTCGGTCGCGACGTGCCACGCCCGGGCACCGATCAGTCCCGTGGGCACCGCCCACAGGGCGAGGTCGCCGATCTGGCCGGGCTGGCCACCGCGAGCGACCCAGCGCCGCTCACCGGTCCACACGGCGGCCACGACGCCGAGGATGATCGCGAGGGCGTAGGCCCGGATCGGCAGGGGCCCGAGGTGCCAGACACCCTCGGACGGGCTCGGGATGGACAGCACGGTCATCTGTGCGACTAGCTCGTTCATCGGTCCGCCTTCAGGATCGTGCGCAGGTCCTCGGCCATGTCCGCGGGCGAGGTCGCCCCCGTCCAGACCAGGTCACCGGCAGCCTCGCGCACCGAGACCACGACCGTCGAGTGGTCGACCTCGTAGCCGCCGCTCGGCAGCTTGCGGCCCTTCTTGACGTGCACGGACATCGGCTCGGCAAGGGCGTTGATCTGGTCCAGCGAGCCGGTCACGCCGATGAAGGTGGGGTCGAACCGGTCCAGGTAGGTGCGCATGGCGGAGCGGGTGTCACGGGCGGGGTCGGTGGTCACGAACGCGACCTGCAGCTGCTCGCGCTCGGACTCGCTGAGCCTGGTCATCGCCGAGGCGATGGTGCTCATCACGACCTGGCAGATGTCGGGGCAGTTGGTGTAGCCGAAGAACACCAGGGTCCGTCGCGGCTGCTTCGACAGGTCGAACGGCTTTCCTTCGGTGTCGGTGAGCTCGATCGCCGGGACGGCGTACGGCTTCGGCAGCGCGATGCCCTTGTAGCCGTCGTCGTTCGAGCTGGTGACCGTGGCCGCGGGACCGGTGTCCTCGGTCGCGCC
Source organism: Nocardioides sp. Z30_9 (assembly GCF_058215735.1). Lineage (NCBI taxonomy): Bacteria > Bacillati > Actinomycetota > Actinomycetes > Propionibacteriales > Nocardioidaceae > Nocardioides > Nocardioides sp. Z30_9. The sequence continues at coordinate 87,552 of NZ_JBZAJF010000003.1, read as the reverse complement.
GCAGCCCACGAGCAGCAGCGCCGTCACCGCGGCCACGAGCCCTCGAGCGGCCCGGCTAGCCACGGCGCACCCCGGCGGCGAGGTCCTCGGTGAGCGTGGCCAGCGCCTTGAGGCCGGCCGCGTGGTCGGGCCCGTCCAGCAGGGTCCTGACGAAGGCCGAGCCCACGATCACCGCGTCCGCGTAGGCGGCCACCTCCGCCGCCTGGTCACCGTTGGAGACCCCGAGCCCCACCCCGATCGGGAGGTCGCTCACCGCGCGGGTGCGGGCGACCAGCGGGCCGGCGAGGTCCGAGGTGGTCGCCCGGGCACCGGTCACCCCCATCACCGCGGTCGCGTAGATGAAGCCCCGGCAGGCCTGCGCGGTGTAGCGCAGGCGCTCCGGCGTCGACGACGGAGCCACCAGGAAGATCTTGTCCAGGTCCCGGGCGTCGGCCGCGGCGATCCACTCCCCCGCGGAATCGGGAGTGAGGTCGGGGGTGATCAGGCCCGCGCCGCCGGCGCTGGCGAGGTCGGCGGCGAACCGGTCCACGCCGCTGCCCTGCTCACCGCTCCTGCGGCCGTAGTGCTCCACCGGGTTCCAGTAGGTCATCACCACGGTCGGGGTGTCGGTCGCGGCGACCGCCTCCACCGTCCGCAGCACGTCGCTGGTGCGGACGCCGCCCTCGAGGGCCTGCAGCGCCGCGGCCTGGATGGTGGGGCCGTCCATCACGGGGTCGCTGTAGGGCAGGCCGACCTCGATGATGTCGCAGCCGGAGTCGACCATCACCTTCATCGCCTCGATCGAGCCCGCGACGGTCGGGAAGCCGGCGGGCAGGTAGCCGACCAGCGCGGCGCGGCCCTCGTCCCGGGTCCTCGCCAACGCGCTCGCCGTGCCCACTGGGTTGCTCACTTCGCACCCTCCGCGATCTGTCGTTCAGTTGCGGGCTGCGGGGTGCCGTCGGTGCTCGCCTGGCCCAGCCCGAACCACTCGATGGCCGTGCCCATGTCCTTGTCGCCGCGCCCGGAGAGGTTCACCAGGATCGTCGACCCGGGGCGCTCCCGGGCGAGCTCGACCGCTCCGGCGACCGCGTGCGCGGACTCGATCGCGGGGATGATCCCCTCGGTGCGCGCCAGCAGGGCCATCGCGTCCATGGCCGCAGCGTCGGTCACCGGCCGGTACGTCGCCCGGCCCGTGTGGGCCAGGTGGGCGTGCTCGGGGCCGACCCCGGGGTAGTCGAGACCGGCCGAGATCGAGTGGGACTCCACTGTCTGCCCGTCCTCGTCCTGGAGCACGTAGGTGCGCGCGCCGTGGAGCACACCGACGTCACCGGCCCAGATGGTCGCGGCGTGCCGATCGGTGTCGACGCCGTCGCCGGCGGCCTCGAACCCGAAGACGTCGACGGACTCGTCCTTGAGGAAGGCGGTGAACAGGCCGATCGCGTTGGACCCGCCACCGATGCACGCCACCACCGAGTCGGGCAGCGCGCCGGTGAGCTCGAGGCACTGCTCACGCGCCTCGTCGCCGATCCCGCGGCAGAAGTCGCGGACCATCGCCGGGAACGGGTGCGGGCCTGCCGCGGTGCCGAAGCAGTAGGCGGTGTGGTCCACGCTGGAGACCCAGTCACGGATCGCCTCGTTGATCGCGTCCTTGAGGGTGCGCGACCCCGAGGTCACCGGAATGACCTCCGCGCCCAGGAGCTGCATCCGGGCCACGTTGAGCGCCTGCCGGTCGGTGTCGACCTCGCCCATGTAGACGGTGCACTCCAGCCCGAGGTACGCCGCAGCGGTCGCCGTCGCGACCCCGTGCTGCCCGGCACCGGTCTCGGCGATCATCCGGGTCTTGCCCATCCGCTGGGTGAGCAGCGCCTGCCCGAGCACGTTGCGGATCTTGTGCGCTCCGGTGTGGTTGAGGTCCTCGCGCTTGAGCAGGATCCGGGCACCCGCGTGCTCGCTGAGCCGGGTGGCCTCGAACAGCGGGCTGGGCACCCCGGCGTACTCCCGCAGCAGCCGGTGGAACTCGTCGGTGAACGTCGCGTCGGCCATCGCGTCCTGCCAGGCCACCGTCAGCTCGTCGAGGGCGGCCATCAGCGCCTCGGGCATGAAGCGACCACCGAAATCGCCGAAGCGGCCCTCGGCGTCGGGGCCGTCCAGGTGCGGCTCTGGGCTCATCGGACCTCTCCTCCTGCAACTGCGCCTGCGGCCCTGATCGCGGCCACCGCGGCGCGGGGGTCACCATCCTTGACCAGCGCCTCGCCGACGAGCACCACGTCGGCTCCTTCGGCGGCGTAGCGCGCCGCGTCCTCGGGTCCTGCGACCCCTGACTCGGCCACCTTCACGACGTCGCCGGGAAGCTGTGTCGCCAGGCGCCCGAACACGTCGCGGTGGACCTCGAGGGTCTTCAGGTTGCGGGCGTTGACCCCGACGAGGTCGGCGCCCACCTCGAGGGCGCGCACCAGCTCGTCCTCGTCGTGCACCTCGGTCAGCACGGTCAGTCCCAGCTCCCGGGCCTGCTGGTGCAGCTCCCCCAGCAGCGACCCCTCGAGCGCCGCGACGATCAGCAGCACCAGGTCGGCACCGGCGGCGCGTGCCTCGTGGAGCTGGTAGCCGGTGACCACGAAGTCCTTGCGCAGCACCGGCGTGGGCACGGCTGCGCGCACGGCACGCAGGTCCTCCAGGCTGCCGCCGAAGCGGCGCTGCTCGGTGAGCACCGAGATCGCGGCGGCACCCCCCTCGGCGTACGCCGTGGCGAGGGCAGCCGGGTCGGCGATGTCGGCCAAGGCCCCCTTGCTCGGGGAGCGGCGCTTGACCTCCGCGATCACCGAGAGACCCGGCGCGCGGAAGGCCGGCATCGGGTCCCGCGGCGCGGGCAGCTCCCGGGAAGCGGCGACGAGCTCGGCCTCGGTGGTGCGCGCCTGGCGCACGGCGAGGTCCTCGCGCACGCCGGCGACGATGTCGTCGAGCACGGACATGCAGGGACCCCCGAAGCGAGCTGAAGACGGACGTGGATGAGGGACTGCGCCGAGGCAGCCGTCAACCCCAAGGTTCTCACACACGGGGGAATGGATAGATTCGTGTGGTCTAGGGCGACACGCTTGGGCGTACTGCGAAGGGACACCAGATGAGCAACGACTACCCACCTCCCGGTTCCGGCCAGGACCCCGACGACGAGTCCCGCCAGCCGCCACCGCCGCCCGGGCCGCAGTGGAACCCGCAGTCCGCCGGCACCCCGCCGCCGAGCTACGGCGAGTCCGAGCCCCCCGGGTACGGCCAGCCCGGCTACGGGCAACCCGACTACGGGCAGCCTGACTACGGGCAGGGCCAGCCCCCGGCGTACCCGCCGCCGCCCCCCGGCGCACCCGGCAACTACAGCCAGGGCGGCTACGGGCAAGGGGGTTACGGCCAGGGCGGCTACGGCCAGGGCGGCTACGGGCAGCCCCAGCAGACCTCCCCGCTGGCGATCGTCTCGCTGGTCCTCGGCATCGTCGGCATCTGCTGCGGCCAGCTGTTCGTGCTGAGCATCGGTGCCATCGTCACGGGGTTCATCGCCCGCACCCAGATCAAGCAGTCGCCCCAGCTCAAGGGTGACGGGCTCGCCCTCGCCGGCCTCATCGTCGGCGTCATCGGCATCCTGGTGGGCATCGGCTACTGGGTGCTGTTCGCCGTGGGTGCGCTCGACGGCGCGGTCACCCTGGACACCCCCTGACCGGAAGCCGGTCCGGCTAAGGGGCCAGCCAGCTCCCCCAGGCGAGGTTGCGGAGCACGCTGAACGCGACCACCGCCACCACGGCGAGCCCGATCCACACCGCCGTGAGCCGGCGTGCCCGGGCGGGCACCCGGGCACGGGCGGTTGTGCCGCCCGACCACGCGCGCGCGGCCCACCGCGACCACCAGAGCAGCAGCACCGGCACGGCGAGCACGAACAGCAGGTTGCTGCTCAGCGCACCGAGGAGATCTGCGTTCGTCAGGTCGTTCACGGCTCGCAGGCCACCGCAACCGGGGCAGTACTGACCGGTCAGCGCCAGCCAGGGACAGCCTCCCCAGCTGCCCGAGACGTGCGGGTCCCGGAAGTGCAGCGCGAGTGTGGACCCGCCGATGATCGCCGCGGTGACCACGGGTCCGCGCATCCGCTCCCGGCGCGTCCGCGCCGCCGGCGAGGTGCCGGGTTCAGGGAGCCAGGTGGCGGGGTGCTCCATGCGTCACGAGCAGGCGGTCAGTGCCTGCTGCTGCCGTAGCCGATCTTGGTGAGGATGCCGAAGACGACCAGGCCGATCGGGACCAGCACCACGCCGACCCAGAAGGTCAGCCAGCTGCCGGCCATCAGGCCGATGCCGCCCACCACGAACCCAGCGAGGGCCACGACGACCGCTGTCCACGCTGCTGGGGTGTTGCCGTGGTTGTCGGACATGGAGCTCCTCGGGTCGTCGGTTGCGTAGGGGGGTGGCTACGTCTGCTGCATTCTAGTGGGGCCGCAGCCGGGAGCGCGCCAGCGGTCACCCACGGCCGGTGTCGGTGGGATCGCGTCCCTCGTCCTGGGCGCGCCACAGGTCGCGCTCCGGCTCCAGACCGCCCTCACCGACCGTGGACGCCGGGGCCCCGGGGGCGTCGTACCGGCTGCCCATCTCGGGCCACCGGCCGACCAGGCGTACGGCGAGGGCCGCCGGGACCAGCGCCACGACCGCGCACACGGCCGTGGTCACGAACCAACCGTTGAACCCGGTGTCGGGGGCTCCGCGGCCCATCAGCTCGTCGAAGGAGTCCCGGGCGGCGTCGGGAAGGGTGAGGTAGCCGGCGATGACCGAGCCCACCAGGGCGAGAGCCGCGACCAGGGTCAGCCATGCGAAGACCCGGCGCACCAGTCCGCGCGTGACCAGCAGCACTCCCCAGGTGGCCAGCAGGACCAGGCTGACGGCAGCGGCCAGCGGATACCGGGTGCCGGCGTCCATGGCGGCCACCGCGCCGTCGCCGGAGGAACCGTGCCCGCCTCCACCTATCCAGGGCTTGGCGCTGCCGACCGCGGCCAGGACCGAGGAGGCGAGGCCGAGCAGGACCACGGGACCGAACGTGCCGCGTCCCGGTGCCGGTTCAGTCACCGGGAGGCCCACCGAGCAGGAGGTCGCGGTCGAAGCAGGTGTCAGCGCCGGTGTGGCAGGCGGCCCCGGTCTGGTCGACCTTGACCAGCAGGGTGTCCCCGTCGCAGTCCAGCCGGACCTCGACCACGCGCTGGGTGTGCCCGGAGGTCTCGCCCTTGACCCAGTACTCCCCGCGCGAACGGCTCCAGTAGGTGCCGCGACCGGTGGTCAACGTGCGGTGCAGCGCCTCGTCGTCCATCCAGCCGAGCATCAGCACGGTGCCGGTGTCGTGCTGCTGGACCACGGCGGGGACGAGCCCGTCGGGGGTGCGCTTGAGTCGCGCGGCGATGGCGGGGTCCAGCCCGGGCGCGGCCGCGGGACCTGGCTGGGACGACTGGCGGTCAGTGGTGCTCACTCCCCCAGTATCCGTGACCGGTGTCCGAGACCCGCCCCGGGCGCGCTACGGCCCGCCCGGGTGCCCGTCCCGGCTGCCTTCTGGACATTCTTCCGGGCATTCTTCCGGGCAGCCGAACGGGCAGCCACCCGGGGTGAGTGGCTGCCCGTCCGGAGGGGGTCAGATGTTGATCAGAGGTTGATGGGACGCAGCACGCGGTCGATGCCGTGGGCGATCTGGCGGCTGTTCTTGTTGATGTTGCGCGCGTTCTTCTTGATCACGGCGTTGCGGGCGTCGGGGTCGCGGTCGACCAGCGCGATCCGGCCGTGCTTGCGCACGTTGACGCCCAGGGTGGCGCCCTGAGCCGTCTTCAGGGTGGCGCCGTCGGCCTTGCGGGCCTGGGCGTAGGTGATCCGGGCCCCCGGGACCACGTGGTAGAGCAGCACCTGCTCGATCGTGTCGACGCCCGCGGCGGCGACGAGCCTGTTGAAGGTGCCGGACTCCCGCGCGGGCAGCTTCCCGGTGAGGCTGTGCACGAGGCGGCGGAAGGCACGGTCGGTCGGCAGGAAGGCCGTCAGGGTCACCGAGCCGTCCGCGAGCACGGCCACCGCGCTGTCCGGCTTGGCCTTCAGCACCGCACCGACGGCCTTGTCGAGCACGTCGTAGTCACCCCAGTTGCGGTCGAAGCGCTGCCCGTCGGCGGCGAGCACCGTGGCGAGGCTGCGCTGCTTGAGGGCCTTGCCCGTTTGGGCGGGCGCCGGGGCCGCGCTCGCGGCGTTGGCTGGAGTAGCGGGAAGCACCGTGAACATCGTTCCGACCACGGCAGCAGCGAGGGACGAGCTGAGCAGTTTCTTCATGGGATGTGCCTTCCTCGGGTGGATGGGCGGCCGGGTTCGGTGGTTTCCGACCCGCTCCATACGAGGTCTTCGGTGCCCGTGTCCCCGCGGTTTGGCGCGAGGTTGAAGTTTCTTCGACTTTTTTTCGGCTACCGGGACTGCTGGGCCACCCAGGAGGTGTGCAGCCGGGCGTACACGCCGGGCACGCCGTCGTCGTCGTGCTGGTGGACCAGCTCGGCGTGCGGGCCGCGCTGGACCACGCGCCCCTGGTCGAAGACGATCACCTCGTCCGCGCTCTCCGCGGTGGAGAGCCGGTGCGCGATCGTCACGCTGGTGCGGCCGGACATCAGCCGCTCGAGGGCACGTCCGATGCGCATCTCCAGGGCGGGGTCGACCGCACTGGTCGCCTCGTCGAGCACGAGCAGGTCGGGATCGGCGAGATGGGCACGGAGCAGGGCCACCAGCTGCCGCTCCCCCGCGGAGAGGGACTCACCGCGCTGCCCGACGCGGGTGTCGAGTCCCCACGGCAGCCCGTCGAGCCAGTCCCCGATGCCGAGCTCCTCCGCCGCGGCCACGATCTCCTCGCGGGTGGCGTCGGTGTCGCCGTACCGGACGTTCTCGAGCAGGGTGGAGTCGAACAGGAAGCCCTCCTGCGGCACCAGGACGACCCGCCTGCGCAGGGAGGCGAACTCGACCTCGCGGATGTCGACGCCGTCGAGGCGCACCACCCCCGAGGTGGGGTCCATCAACCGGGTGAGCAGCTTGGCGAAGGTGGTCTTGCCGGAACCGGTCTCCCCCACCACGGCCACCCGGCTCCCGGACTCGAGGTGCTCGGTGACCTCGCGCAGCACGAGCGGGCCCCCGGGGTAGCCGAAGGAGACGTCCTCGAACTCCACGTCCATCGCACCGCGCGGCAGCGACTGCCCCGCGGGTCCGGGATCGTCGAGGTCGGCGGGGGTCTCCAGGATGCCGATCACCCGGCGCCAGCCCGCGATCGCGTTCTGGGCGTCGGTGAGCACCTGGGTGCCCATCTGCACCGGGCCCACGAACAGCGTGACCAGGAACGCGAACCCGATCACCTCACCGGAGGTGATCTTGTCGTCGAGGCCGAGCATGATCCCGAGGATCAGCACCCCCGCGTTGGCCAGGCCGGCCGAGACGCCGCCGAGGCTGAACGAGAACGCGGTCAGGCCCTGTGCCTTGGTGGCGGCGACCCGGTTGACCGTGATCGCCTCGTCGATGCGCTCCTGGGTGCGCTCCTCGATCCCGTAGGTGCGCACCGTCACCGCGCCCACCACCGGCTCGGAGATCGCGGACAGCATCGCGCCCACCGAGCGCCGGACCACCCCGTAGGCGGCGGAGAGCCGCTTCTGGAAGTAGCCCAGCGAGAGGAACAGCGGCAGGAAGCAGATCCACACCAGGATCGTGAGCTGCCAGGAGTAGAACAGCATCACCACGGTCGCGAGCAGCACCTGACCGACGCTGATGATGCCGAAGACGCCGCCGAAGACCAGGAACTGCGAGACCTGGTCGACGTCGCTGGTCACCCGGGAGACCAAGGCCCCGCGGTGCTCGGTGTTCTGGGTCAGCAGGGGCAGGTCGTGCACGTGCCGGAAAGCCTTGATCCGCAGCGTGGCCAGTCCCCGCTCGGAGGCGGTGAACAGCCGCGCAGTCATGAAGTACGACGAGACTCCCGTCGCCACGATCGCGAGCGCCGCGAGCACCGCCATCGTGCTCACGAAGGACACGTCGACGCCGTTCGGGCCGTTGAGCCCCCGGTCCAGGGTCTGCTGTACCGAGATCGGCACCACCACCCGGCCGGCGGTGCCGATCACCGCGAGCAGCAGCGTCCAGCCGTAGCCGGCCGAGAGCTCGGGCGAGAACGCCAGCCCTCGCCGGATCGTCTCGATGGCGCCGATCTCCTCGCCGCTGTCCACGCTCGTGCCGAGGGCGGTGAGGTCGTCCGGCTCGAGGTCGGCTCCGTCGGAGCTCGTCGTCGCGGTGCTCACGGGGCCACCTCCTCGGTCTCGTAGGCGTTGACCAGCGTCGCGTAGTCGGGGTTGCGTCGCAGCAGCTCCTCGTGGGTGCCGCGATCGGCGATCCGGCCGTCGTGGAGGAAGAGCACCTCGTCGGCCAGCGCGATGGTCGCCTTGCGGTAGGCGATCAGCAGCAGCGTGGAGTCGCCTCCGCGACGGCGCATAGCCTCCAGGATCCGGGCCTCGACCTCGGGGTCGACGGCCGAGGTGGCGTCGTCGAGCACGAGCAGTCGCGGGCGGCGTACGAGCGCGCGGGCGAGGGAGAGCCGCTGCCGCTGCCCACCGGACAGCGTCGCGCCACGTTCGCCGAGCCGGCTGTCGAGGCCGAGCGGCAGCGCCGCGACGAACCCGTCCGCCTGGGCCGTGCGCAGCGCCTCCCAGACCTCTTCGTCGGGCAGGTCCGCGCCGAGGGTGACGTTGCCGCGCACGGTGTCGTCGAAGAGGAACGCACTCTGCGGCACCAGCGACACGTGGCCCGCGAGCTCACCGGGCGCGAGGTCGCGCAGGTCCTGCCCGTCCACCCGGATCGATCCGCGGTCGGGGTCGACGAGCCGGGTGACCAGGGAGGTCAGCGTGCTCTTCCCCGACGCCGTGGCGCCGACGACCGCCACCGTGCGACCGGGCGGCACCGAGAAGTCGACCTCCTCGAGCAGGCGCTGGCCCTCCACGTAGGTGTAGCCGAGCCCGTCGACCTCGAGCGCGATGCCCTCGGGCCGCGACGACATCCGGGCGTCGCCGTACGTCGTGTCGCTGACCGTGTCCAGCACCCGGTGCACCCGCTGGTAGCCGACCACCGAGCGCGGGAACTCCCCCAGCAGCCACCCGATCGACCTGATCGGGAAGGCCACGATCGTGAGCAGGTACGCCACCGTGACCACGTCACCGGGGTCGGCGGCGCCGGAGCGCACCCGCAGCACGCCCACACCCAGCACCGCGAGCACCCCGAGGTTGGGCAGGCTCTCCAGGAAGGGGTCGAACGCAGCGCGGATGCGACCGGCCCGGATGCCCTCGTCGCGCAGCACCCGCGCCTTGGCCGCGAAGCGGTCGGTCTCCTCACTCTCCCGGCCCAGCGTCTTGACCACCATGGCGCCGTCGAAGGACTCGTGGGCGATCTCGCTGAGCTCTGCGCGCAGCGCCTGGATCCTGGTGAAGATCGGCGAGGACATCCGCTGGAACCAGACGTTGACCAGCATCACCAGGGGGAAGACCAGCAGTCCGACCACGGCCATCGCGATGTCGGTGAACAGCATCTGGGCGATTGCGATCACCATCATCGCCAGGGTGCCCACCGCCATCGGCAGCGGCGCGATCGGCGCCCAGGCCGCCTCGACGTCGGAGTTCGCGTTGGAGAGCAGCTCACCGGTCGGGTGCTTGTGGTGCCACGACATCGGCAGGTCGAGGTACTGGCGGGTGACCTCGCGGCGGTAGGCGGCCTGCATCCGGTACTGCATGATCCCCGCGCCCAGCCGTCGCGCCACGATGCCCACGGCGCGCAGGATCGCGACGCCGAGGAACAGCGCGAGGATGGCGATCAGCCCGCCGGTGGTGGTCGCCCCGGTCTCGAAGGCGGGCAGAACGACGTGGTCGGTCGACCAACCCAGGACCCAGGCGTCGGCCACGGTGAGCGCGCCGAACAGCACGCTGCCGAGCGTGGACAGGGTGAACACCCAGGGTTCACGCCGGATGGCGACCCCGAGCACGCGGAAGCCGCCCAGCAGCGTGGAGGCGGTCTTGGCGCTGCTCAAGGACGCAGCGGTTCAGGTGAGGTCGACACAACGAGTGCAACCCTAGAAGGGGGTCCATGCATTCCACACATCACCTTCCGTGTGCTGCGACTGCCGGGTCGTCCAACAGGGTCGAGCGCCCCTAGGATCACTACATGGAGCCGATGTCGCGCACTGAGCGCGCAGCCCTCTGCAACACCGCGCTCGAGTCCGGGGAGCATGCCCCGACCCTGTGTGGCGGCTGGACCGTCAAGGACCTGGTGATCCACCTGCTGGTCCGCGAGCGCGATCCGATCGGCGCATCGGGGATCCTGGTGCCGAAGCTGGCAGGGGTGACCGAGCGTGCCTCGCGCCGCCTGCACCGGCAGGACTTCACCGCGCTGGTCGAGCGGGTGCGGAGCGGACCGCCGAAGTGGTCCCCGATGGCGGTCCCGCCGCTGGACCGCGCGGTGAACACGTTGGAGTACTTCGTCCACCACGAGGACATCCGCCGGGCGGCCCCGGGCTGGGCGCCGCGCGAGCTGACCGACCGGGAGCAGAAGGCGATCTGGAAGTCCGTCGCCGTGGCCGGCCGGGGCCTGGTGCGTGGGGTCGAGGCTCCCGTCGAGATCCGCTGGTCCGCCCCGAACGGGCCGCGCACGGCGGTCCTGCGCAAGGCGCCCGGCAAGGACACCGGCCCCGCCGTGGTCAGCGGTCCCCCTGCGGAGCTGGCGCTGTTCCTGTTCGGGCGGGACCAGTACGCCGGCCTGGAGCTCACCGGTCCCGAGGACTCGGTGGCCGCACTGCGCGGGGCGACGCTCGGCCTCTGAGCCGGTCTGGGTCCCTGAGGACCGCCGGGAGAACCGCCGGGTCCGGCAGGGCCACGAGGTGCTCACGCACGCCCGCGAGGAACTCGGTGCCGAGGGCGGTGACCGAGAGCTCCTTGCGCTTGGCGCCGGTGCGGGGAGCGTCGACGTCGCTGCTGCTCAACAGACCGGAGTCCTCGAGCCGCTTGAGTGTCCGGTAGAGACCTCGCTCGGTGACCTGCCACCCGGTGGCGTCCGTGACCGCCTGCGCCACGGCACCGACCCCCACCGGCTGCTGCCCGGCGACCACGGCCAGGATGACCGGGGTGAGCATCGACTTCTTGTAGGTCTCGACCCACGAGTCGACTCGGTGGGAGACCCACTCCTCGCTCTCGCCGGGACGCCGCCCGGACACGCTCAGTCCTCCCAGCCGCGGCCCAGGACCGACCCCACGAGGTGGATCAGGAGTCCGGTCCCCCAGGCCGCGCTCATCACCAGGGTGGCGCCGAACCACGGGGTCGCCAGCAGCTCGTGTGCAGCGGCGTCGAAGCCGCCGTCACCCGAGCCGTGCGCCAGGGTGCGCAGCACCGCGTGCGCGTTGAACGAGGTCGTCACCGTGACGAAGGCGATGGCGTGGACCAGGACGGCGCCGAAACGCACGTGCGCCAGCCGGTGGCGGTTCCCCCGGGCCCAGACTGCGGCAGCGACCGCGACCAAGGCGGTCAGGATGCTGGCGAGGACGGTGATCTCGCCGCCGGTCGTCGCGATCACGGCCTGGACCAGGACCATGGCCGCGACCAGGGCGAGCGTGTACGGCAGCAGCAGTGACCGCGCGTCGGTGCGCGCTTCGGCGTAGGTTGTCATGAAGGTACTGTACCAACGGTTCAGTACCTATGGAACGGAACAGTGAGGTCCGCTCAGTTCACCATGATGTGCACATGGTCGAAGTGGTTGGCGGTCGCCGAACCACGGTCCGACATCGGCCGGAAGCCCTCTCCGGAACGCTGGCTGGTCCAGATCCGCTGCGCCCAGATGATGTCGAACAGGTCGAGCTCGGCGCGGTGGGCGTAGAGGAAGTCCGCGAGCCGCTGGCCGAGGGATGAGCTGGACACCATGAAGTCGATGGCCTGCCCGTTCACGTGCTCACCGTGGCCGTCCTGGCCGCCGTACGACGAGAGCTCGGGGAACGCGGCGCACGCCGCCCGGTAGACCTTCACCGCGGAGGCCTGCAGCCCGGACTCGATCGAGGAGCCGTCCGGGCACGGCTGGTTGCTCAGGCCGATCGCCTCGGGAGCCTTCTTGCGGCTGAGGTAGTCGGCGGTCACCCAGCGCGGCACCTGGTTCACGATGACCTCCGCGAACCCGCCGGTGCGACGTCCGGTGATCGCCACCTGCTTGCCCTCCTGGAGCAGCCCGGCCACTCGTGCCTTCGCCCGCGGCTCGATGCGCAGGTTGAGGTCACCGGTGGTCCACAGCTTGCCCTTGGGCTTCGGCAGCCGGTTGTTGACGAGGGGGACGCGGGCGGTGGAGCGCGAGGTGCCCAGCGTCCGGTCCATCACGCCGCGGGTGGCGTCCTGGGCGAGGCGGTCGGTGGCCGGCGTCGCCGAGGCCGCGCTCACGGCCGGAGCGGGCCGGGCGGCGCTCGGACTGGTCGGCTCGGACCGGCCCAGGTCCGTGGTCACGACCCCGGTGCCGACGGCGAGGACGGTGACCAGGGGCGCGGACGCCAGGCTCAGCACGCGCCGGCGGTTCGTCTCCGACTCGACGGCGTGCCTGCCACGGGAGCTGGCTCGCAGCCTTCGTTGGAGCACGGGTGTTCCTCATCGTTCGGGGGCAAATGACCCGAACGATGCAACCACGACAAGCGATCAACTAACTACACCTGTCTACCGAACTGTGCAGTGAGTTATCCCACGCCACCGGGCTCAGGGAGCGTCGGCATCCGTCGTGGTGGTCAGCCCCCGGAGGTCTCCGAGGCGTCCTCGCGCAGCACCAGGCGGGTGCCGTCGGTGTCCTCGAGCCAGCCCTCGGGAAGGGCCACGCGCTTGCGCGGACTCCCCTGGCGGCCCCGCGGTGCCCCCAGCGCGGAGACGGGGAACTCGGCGCCCGGGTCCAGCTGGGCCCGCAGCTCGTCGATCTCGGCCAGCGTGGTCGCCAGCGCCAGCTCGCGTCGCAGGTCACCGCCCACGGGGAATCCCTTGAGGTACCACGCCACGTGCTTGCGGAACTCCTTGCAGCCGCGCTCCTCACCCATGTGCTGACACAAGAGCTCGGCGTGGCGACGCATCATCGCGCTGACCTCCCCCAGCCGCGGGAGGCTCGTGGGCTCGGCTCCCCCGTCGTCCGGGCCCGCGAACGCGGCGGCGAGGTCGCGGAACAGCCAGGGCCGCCCCAGGCACCCCCGACCGACCACGACACCGGCTGCCCCGGTCTGCTCGACCATGCGGATCGCGTCGGCCGCCTCCCAGATGTCCCCGTTGCCGAGCACCGGGATGTCCACGTGCTCGACCAGGCGGGTGATCGCGTCCCAGTCGGCGACGCCGGAGTACCCCTGGATCGCCGTACGCCCGTGCAGGGCGATCGCCGCGGCCCCGGCCTCCTGGGCGATCCGGCCGGCGTCGAGGTAGGTGAGGTGGTCCTCGTCGATGCCCTTGCGCGTCTTCATGGTCACGGGGACGTCGTAGCGCGCCGCGGCCCGGACGGCGGCCTGGAGGATCTCGCCGAGCAGCGTGCGCTTCCACGGGAGTGCTGCGCCGCCGCCCTTGCGGGTCACCTTGGGCACCGGGCACCCGAAGTTCAGGTCCACGTGCGCCACGCCGTACTCCGCGCACAGGATCTCGGTGGCCCTGCCGACGTACGCCGGGTCGGTGCCGTAGAGCTGTACCGAGCGCACTGTCTCGGCCTCGTCGAAGACCAGCATCTTGCGGGTGGTCTCGTCGCCCTCCACCAGCCCGCGGCTGGTGATCATCTCGCAGACGTATAGGCCGGCCCCCTGCTCGCTGCACAGGCGGCGGTAGGCGGCGTTGGTGATGCCGGCCATCGGGGCCAGCACCACCGGCGTGGCCACCTCCAGCGGCCCGAGTCGCAGGGTGCGGGGGCGGTCCTCGGTGAGGGGGGTCGACGTGCTCAGGGCTGCGCCTTCTTCTGGGCCTGCTTCTGGGCCTGCTTCTTGGCCTTCTGCTGCGCCCGCTGCTGGGCCTTCTTCTGGGCCTGCTTCTGGGCCTTCGTCAGCACCGGGGGCTGCACGGTGCCCTTCCAGGTGATCGGCTCGAAGGCCTGCAGCGGCCGGTAGCTCATCTCCTCCAGCGTGCCGGCGTCCGGCACGAAGTAGACCATGCAGCCCTGGTAGGTCTTCCCCGCGCCGAAACCCTCGGGCAGCGGCGTGGAGGGGCACCGTGGGAAGGGGGTGCTGAACGAGGAGGGGCGGATCAGCGAGTTGGCCTGGTCCACGGCGTACAGCGGGACGCCCATGCGGCTGAGGTCGCCGGTGCCGACGTTCTCGACCCGCACCCGCACGTAGTAGGGACGCGACTTCTTGGTGGCGTCGTCGAGCTGGAAGGCCGCGAAGTCGGCGAGCTGCCCGGTCTGGACCGAGTCGACGGTCAGCGACAGGACCGAGCTCCGCTCGGTGTTCGGCTCGTAGGCGACCACCGCCGACTGGGCGAACCCGAGCTTGGTGCCCGCGGCGGTGAGGGTGACCCCGTCGGGGACCTCCACGTTGCCCGTCGGCAGGACCGCCTTCGGCTTCGCATCGGAGCCCTTGCCGTCACCACCGCCGCACCCCGCGAGGACCAGAGCGGGCGCGAGCAGGACGGCGGCGAGGCGCACGCGGGAACGACGAAGTGAACTCACGCGCACATTGTGCCTCCCGCGGGACGGGAACGCCGAACTTCAGCGCACCCGGCCCCGACGCGTCGGGAAGCTCAGCAGCCGACCAGGCGCTCGGCGAACCAGCTGCGCACACCCTCCAGGGAGATGCGCTCCTGAGCCATCGAGTCACGCTCGCGGACGGTCACCGCTCCGTCCTCGAGGGTGTCGAAGTCCACGGTGACGCAGTAGGGGGTGCCGATCTCGTCCTGGCGGCGATAGCGGCGCCCGATCGCACCGGAGTCGTCGAACTCGACGTTCCACAGCGCGCGCAGCTCGGCAGCGAGGTCCTTGGCCTTGGGAGTCAGTGCCTCGTTGCGGCTCAGCGGCAGCACCGCGACCTTCACCGGCGCCAGCCGCGGGTCGAGCTTGAGCACGGTGCGCTTGTCGACCCCGCCCTTGGTGTTGGGCGCCTCGTCCTCGGTGTAGGCGTCGACCAGGAACGTCATCAGGCTGCGGCTCAGCCCGGCGGCCGGCTCGATCACGTAGGGGTAGTAGCGCTCGTCTGCGGCCTGGTCGAAGTAGGACAGGTCCTGGCCGGAGTGCTCGGCGTGGGTCTTGAGGTCGAAGTCGGTCCGGTTCGCGATGCCCTCGAGCTCGCCCCACTCGGACCCGGCGAAGTTGAAGCGGTACTCGATGTCGACGGTCCGCTTGGAGTAGTGGCTCAGCTTCTCCTTCGCGTGCTCGTAGTGGCGCAGGTTGTCGGGGTTGATGCCGAGGTCGGTGTACCAGCGGGTGCGCTCGTCGATCCAGTACTGGTGCCACTCCTCGTCCTCGCCCGGCTTGACGAAGAACTCCATCTCCATCTGCTCGAACTCACGGGTGCGGAAGATGAAGTTGCCCGGGGTGATCTCGTTGCGGAAGCTCTTGCCGATCTGGCCGATGCCGAACGGCGGCTTCCGACGCGAGCTGGTCACCACGTTCTGGAAGTTCAAGAAGATGCCCTGCGCGGTCTCGGGGCGCAGGTAGTGCAGCCCGGACTCGTCCTCGAGCACGCCGAGGTAGGTCTTGAGCAGGCCGGAGAACTGGCGCGGCTCGGTCCACGCCCCGCGGGTGCCGCAGTTGGGGCAGGCCAGCGTGGAGAGATCGACCGAGTCGGGGTCCTCGATGCCCTTCTTCTCGGCGTACGCCTCCTGGAGGTGGTCGGCGCGGAACCGCTTGTGGCACGACTGGCACTCGGTCAGCGGGTCGCTGAAGGTGGCGACGTGGCCCGAGGCCTCCCAGGTCTGGCGGGGCAGGATCACGCTGGAGTCGAGACCCACCACGTCCTCACGGGCCTGCACCATCGAGCGCCACCACTGGCGCTTGATGTTGTCCTTGAGCTCCACGCCCAGGGGACCGTAGTCCCAGGCCGACCGGGTCCCGCCGTAGATCTCGCCGCAGGGATAGACAAAGCCCCGGCGCTTGGCGAGGGAGACGACGTTGTCGACTGCGGACGGGGGCGGCTTGGCCAAGGTGGTGCTCCTGTAGATCTCGGGGGGAAGCCCGCAGTCTAACGAGGTGCCGGCGCCGCGCTCACCCGAGTTCGCGCGGCCACGACTCGTTGAGCTCGCCGTCGAGGGACTCGTAGGCCGACGGCTCGTCGATCGCCCTGCTCAGCAGCTGGACGGCCCCCATCTTCACCTCGTACGTCGACAGCGCCCGCCGGTAGCTGCCCACGTTGCGCCAGCGCGTGACCATCGTCCACAGGGTGGGGTCGTCGACGTTGCGGCCGAGCTGGCCCTCGACGTACCCCTTCTGCTGCGCGAGCACTGCGTACGCCGCCTCGAGATCGGCGCGGAACGAGCCCGCGTCCTCCTCGGGCACCCGGAACCTGTTCACGACCAGCACGCGGTCGACCCTACGCAGGGGCCTCGGTCAGCGACGAACCGGTTTGGGCGCCGCGGGCGACAGCCCCCTTGTTTTGACAATGATTTTCATTAGGGATGACAATGGTTCTCATGAAGAAGCTCGTGATCAGCGCCGTCACCGCGGCAGCGCTCTCCCTGAGCGGCTGCGCCGCGTTCTCCGACGCGGGGCCCTCCTCGGACGAGGACCTGCAGGTGGTCACGGCGTTCTACCCGCTGCAGTACGTCGCGGCACGAGTCGCCGGCGACCGGGCCGAGGTGTCCAACCTGACCAAGCCCGGCGGCGAGGCCCACGACGTGGAGATCCCCGTGCGGGAGAGCGCGTCGATCGTGGACGCCGATCTCGTGGTGTACCAGCGCGGCTTCCAGCCGGCGGTCGACGACGCCGTGGACCAGAACGCGACCGGGCGCACCGTCGACGCCGCCGAGGTCGCCGACCTCGAGGAGGTCGAGCACCACGCGGACCACGACGAGGGCGACGAGGGCCACGAGGGTCACGACCACGGCAACCTCGACCCGCACTTCTGGCAGGACCCGCTCCGGATGGCCGAGGTCGGGGACGCGGTGGCCGAGCAGCTCGCGAAGGCAGACCCGGACGGCGCGGCGGCGTACACCGCGAACGCGAAGGCGCTGCGCGCCGACCTCACCAAGCTGGACGAGGACTACCGCGCCGGGCTCGAGAACTGCCAGCGCTCCACGGTGGTGGTCCCGCACGACGCGTTCGGCTACCTGACGAAGTACGGTCTTGAGATGGAGCCCATCGCCGGCCTCTCCCCCGGCGCCGAGCCCACTCCGGCGGACCTGGCCCGGCTGCAGCGGCTGATCCGCAGCGAGGGGCTGACCACCGTGTTCACCGAGCGGCTGACCAGCCCGCGGCTGAGCAAGTCGCTGGCCGAGGACATGGGGGTCAGGACGGCGGTGCTCGACCCGCTCGAGGGCCTCAGCGACGAGACCGCGGACGAGGACTATCTCTCGCTGATGCGAGCCAACCTCGCCGCGCTGGAGGAGGCGAACTCGTGCCGGTGAGCGGACCTCCGGTTGACCTCGAGGGTGGCGCGGTCGCGATCGGTGGCCGGCCGATCCTGCGCGACGTCGGCATCCGGGTCGAGGACGGCGAGTTCGTCGCCCTGATGGGAGCCAACGGCTCGGGCAAGTCCACGTTGGTGCGCGCGCTCACCGGGCTGCTGCCGCTCTCCGCAGGGTCGCTGCGGCTGTTCGGAACGCCTTTCGACTCCTTCCACGACTGGTCGCGGATCGGCTTCGTCCCCCAGCGCTCCGGAGCCACCTCGGGCGTCCCCGCGTCCGTGTGGGAGCTGGTCGCGTCCGGCAGGCTGAGCCGGCGAAAGCTGCTGCGCCCGCTCTCCCGGGCCGACCGCGCCGCGATCACCGAGGCGATCGAGGTCGTGGGGCTGACCGAGAAGACCAAGGACGGCATCTCCCAGCTCTCCGGCGGGCAGCAGCAGCGGGCCCTGATCGCGCGCGCCCTCGCCGGGCAGCCGGACCTGTTCTTCCTCGACGAGCCGACGGCCGGTGTCGACCTGGCCAACCAGGTCGCGCTGGCCGATGCGCTCCGCGTGCTCAAGGAGCGCGGCGCGACCATCGTGCTGGTGGCCCACGAGCTCGGCCCGCTCGCTCCCCTGATCGACCGCGCCGTGGTGATGCGCGACGGCCGGGTGGCCTACGACGGCGCCCCGCTCGGCGACCACGAGGTGCACGACACCGTGTTCGCGGAACCGCACACCCATCACCACCACCCGCTGCAGGACCACGACCACCTGCCGCGCCACGACCACGCCCCCCACGTCGCCTCTCCCCTGGAGAGTGACTGAGATGGACCTGTTCAGCTACGGCTTCATGCAGCGGGCCCTGCTCGCCGCCCTGTTCACCGGGCTCGCGGCGCCGGCCGTCGGCACCTACCTCGTCCAGCGGCGGATGGCGCTGATGGGCGACGGCATCGGGCACGTCGCGGTGACCGGGGTGGCCCTCGGCCTGCTCACCGGCGCCTCCCCGACCTGGACCGCGGTGGTGGTGGCGATCCTCGGCGCGGTGCTGATCGAGGTGATCCGCGAGCGTGGACACACCAACGGCGACGTCGCGCTGGCGCTGCTGTTCTACGGCGGCCTGGCCGGAGGTGTGCTGATCACCGGTCTCGGCGGGCAGAGTGCCGCGCGGCTCCAGGAGTACCTCTTCGGCTCGATCACGACGATCTCCCCCGGCGACGTGCTCGTCACGATGGCACTGGCCGTGGCCGTGGTCGTGCTCTGCGTAGGGCTCGCTCCCCAGCTGTTCTCGGTCGCGCACGACCAGGAGTTCGCCCGCGTCTCGGGCCTCAAGGTCCGCGCGTACAACCTCCTGGTGGCCGTGCTCGCCGCGGTGAGCGTGACGGTCGCCATGCGCACCGTGGGGCTGCTGCTGGTATCGGCCCTGATGGTGGTGCCGGTGGCGACCTCGCAGCAGCTGACCCGCTCGTTCCGCACCACGCTCGGGGCCGCGATGGTGCTGGGCACGCTCGCCTCGGTCGGTGGGCTGGTGGTCTCGGCGTTCCTCAGCGATCACGCCACGGTGGCTCCCGGTCCCACGATCGTGCTGCTGTCCCTCGCGGGGTTCGTCGCAACCTGGCCGATCGGGGCCTGGCTGCGTCACCGCGCGCGGCTGCACGCGCCCTTCGCCGCGGAGGCAGGCGAGGACCACTGCACGGCCGACGAGCAGCACGAGCACGACCACGGCCCGGCCTGCGGCCACCCGGCGGTCGAGCACGGCGATCATGTGGACTACATCCACGACGGACACCGGCACGCTCCGCACGGAGGGCACTATGACGAACACTGACCCCACCCTGATCCGGGGCGCCTCCGCCGGTCGACCGACCCGACAGCGCCGCGCCATCGCCGCTGTGATGGCGACCTTCGACGACTTCCGCAGCGCCCAGGAGATCCACGGGCTGCTCTCCCAGCAGGGCGAGCAGGTCGGACTGTCCACCGTCTACCGGGCGCTGCAGGCGCTGGCCGAGGCCGGCGAGATCGACTCGCTGCGCACCGAGTCCGGCGAGAGCATCTACCGTCGGTGCAGCGGCACCCACCACCACCACCTGGTCTGCCGCTCCTGTGGCGCCACCGTCGAGGTCGAGGGCCCCGCGGTCGAGAAGTGGACCCGCTCCGTGGCCGCCGAGCACGGCTTCTCCGACGTCAGCCACACCCTGGAGATCTTCGGCACCTGCGCCACCTGCTGACCCACCCGCCGACACGTCGCATCTGAAAACCCAGACCCCGCCGACACGTCCCATCTGAAACCCCAAGTCGCGCCGAGACGTCACAACTGGAAGAGCCGGGCGGGGCGAAGCGCCCTGGGCCCGCGGTGTCGAGCCCGACCGACGTCCGGGCTACTGCGACCGCTTGCGCCCGTCGAAGAACTCCGTGATCCGGCCGGCAGCCTCGGCGCCTCCACGGGTGCCGCGGGCCACCATGCTCTCGGCGAAGAGCCCCTCGGCGATCCCCATCTCCTGGATCCGGGGGATGCCGTTGATGATCGCGTAGTTCGCCATCGGCGGATTCTCCGCGATCTTGCGGGCGAGCTGCACGGCCCGCTCCAGCCCGGCTCCGGCCTCCTCCGCGTAGTGGACGAGCCCGACAGCCAGGCCTTCGGCCCGGTCGACCACACGGCCGGTCAGCATCATGTCCACCACCCGCGATGCGCCCATGATGCGCGGGATGCGGACCGACCCGCTGCCGCCGAGGAAGAGGCCGCGCTGGGGCTCCGGGAGCTCGAAGAACGTGGAGGGCTCAGCGACCCGGAGGTGGGTGGCGCTCGCGAGCTCGAGTCCCCCGCCGATCACTCCGCCCTTCAGCACCGAGATCACCGGCACCTCGCCGAACTGGATCAGGTCGAAGGCGCGGTGCCACCGGCGGGACCGCCGCAGACCGTCCTGCGGATCAGGCGAGCGAGCCGACATCAGCTCCTTGAGGTCGAGGCCGGCGCTGAAGTGGTCGCCCACGGCATGCAGTACGACGGCTCGGCATCCCTCGGGGGGACGCTCGAAGAACTGCTCCAGCCCGCGCACCATCTCGTCGTTGATCGCGTTGCGTGCACGGGGCCGGTTGAGCGCGACGGTGACGATGTCGTCGGTGCGCTCGATGGCCAGGAGATCGGTCGTGGTCATGTCGTGTCCTTGATGTCGTGGTCGGTCAGGAGTCGATCTCGATGACGGACGCGGACACGTGGTCGCCGAAGAGCTCCGCGACCTCCGCCCGTCGCCGTTCCAGGACGGCGCGCTGACTGACGTTGCCCTTCTCGCTCATCTCGCCCGCTGCCCGGTCGGGAGGCTCGCTCAGGAGGAGCAGTCGGCGTACCCGAGTGCTGGATCCCGGGTGTGCCTGGTTGTAGGCGGCCAGGCTCCGCACCAGCTCGGCACGCACCTGGTCCGAACTGCTCGGGTCGATGCCCTCTCCGAACTGATCGCGGCAGGCGTCAGCGTTCAGCCAGCCGAGCAGGGCGACGTAGGGCTGGTCGGCACCGGCGACGACCACGTCGCGCAGGAGCGGCGCAGCAGCCTCGAGTACGGCGAGCCGCAGCTCGTCGACCCGCACGAACGTGCCGGACTGGAGCTTGAACTCCTCGCTCACCCGGCCGGCGTAGGCGATTCCCTGGTTGGGGTCCTCCGGGTCGACCCACGTCGCCGCGTCGCCCATGAGGAACCACCCCTCCTCGTCGCGCATGTGCTCGGTGAGCTCCGGCTGCCCCAGGTAGCCCGGGGTCACGGTCTCGCTGCGCACCCGGACCTCGTAGCGGTCGGCGCCGAGCGGGACGAGCTTGAGCTCGATCCCGGGCTGCGGCAGGCCGATCAGGCCCGCACGCTCACTCGGCCAGTGCACGAAGGCGCAGGCAGCCGTCGTCTCGGTGGACCCGTAGCCGGACCCGAACGGGATCCGCAGGCCGGTGTGCGCCACCGCGTGCTCCTGGAAGCGCGTGTAGATCTCGTCGGGCAGGCGAGCTCCGGAGTACGTCGCGCGGGTCAGGCGCGCGAAGAAGTGCCGGGCGAGCTCGGGGTCGGCGTCCATCGCGTCGACCAGCATCCCGAACCCCAGCGGCATGCTGCTGAAGCTGGTGGGAGAGATCTCGCGCAGGTTGCGCAGGGTCTCGCCGAACTCCGCCTCGGTGGGCCGTCCGTCGTCGATGTAGAGCGTGCCGCCTGCCTCGAGCACGCGGTTGAAGATGGCCGTCCCGCCGGCCACGTGGCTCCACGGCAGCCAGTCGATGCTCACGGGAGGGTCGTCACCGGGGCGCCGGGCGATCAGCATGGAGTTCGAGGCAATCGCCGTGACCAGCATCCGCTGGGTGACGATGACCGCCTTCGGCACCCCGGTCGACCCGGAGGTGAACTGGTACTTCGCCACCGTGTCCAGGTCGATGGCGGCGATCGAGCTCTCCACCTCGGAGGTCGGAGCCGTCTCCGCGAGTCGAGCGAACGGCACGGGCTGCGGGTCCGCCGCCCCGTCGACTGCCACGACGATGCGGCCTTCGCCGACGAGCGCGAGCGCGTCCGCGACAGCGGCGGCGTCCTGCACGAACAGCACCGCCGGATCGACGAGATCGACCATCGCCTGCAGCTTTGCGTGGTCACCTCCCTGGGCGGCGTACGCCGGGGTGACGGGCGCGTACGGCATCCGGGCCTGCATCGCGGCGAGCTGGACCACCGCGTGCTCGCGCGAGTTGCCGCTGAGCACCATCACCGGTCGGCCTGCGACCGCGAGGTCGAGGAATGCCTGCGTCAGCGAGTCGACCTGGCGGAGCGCGTCGCCCCAGGTGAGCGTGTGCCAGGCCCGATCCGCTCCGCGCCGTTGGGCGATCCAGACCCCGTCCGGTCGGGTGCGGCCGTTGCGGCGAAGCAGGGACGGCACGTGGTCGACGCGGTCCACGAGGGGCACCCGGCTGCGCACCAGCAGGCAGCCGTCGGCCCGCTGCTCGACCTCGATGTCGCGCTTGAGGAAGGGCAGCTCTCGGAAGGGTGCCGGCGACGGCGTGACGGTGCGTGCGACTGACATGATCGAGACGCTAGTGAACGGCCACAGGAGGCACCGACCTTCTATCACCCAACGGGATACGTGCTGCGCGAGCGATGAGGCGCCCCTAGCGTCCCTGACATGCCCCAAGCAACGACGCCCTCGACGTACGTCGCAGGCATCTTCGAGCACCCGATCCGGCGGGCCGTCCACGAGACGGTCGCCGATCTCCACACCGATGTCGCGCACGGCGCGCTCGCGGACGCGGGGCTGACCCTTGCCGACGTCGACGGGTACTTCTGCGGTGCCGACGCACCGGGCCTCGGTGGCGCGACCATGGCCGACCACCTCGGCCTGGACCGGCTGCGGCACATGGACACCACGGAGTCCGGCGGCTCGTCGTACCTGCTCCACGTGCGTCATGCCGCACAGGCGATCGCCGACGGGAAGTGCGATGTCGCACTGATCACGATGGCCGACACTCCCCTGGCTCGAGGCGGCGGCCTCGGGCTCAGTGGCGTCGACGCCTCTGCGGTGCCCAGCGGGCCCTACACCGCCGGCCTCCCCAAGGGACCCATGTACGCCTACGGGATGGTGGCCCGCCGTCACATGCACGAGTTCGGGACCACCCCCGAGCAGCTCGCGTGGGTCAAGGTCGCGGCCTCCCACCACGCCCAGCACAACCCGAACGCGAAGCTGCGCGACGTCGTCACCGTCGAGGACGTGCTCGCCTCCCCCATGGTCGCCGACCCGCTGCACCGGCTCGACTGCTGCGTGGTCACCGACGGGGGCGGCGCACTGGTGCTCGTCCGCGACGAGATCGCACGTGATCTCGCCCGGCCCAAGGTGCGCCTCGCCGGCTCCGGCGAGGCCGTCAAGCACCCGCACGGCGGCACCGGCGACCTGGTCACCTCGGCGGGAGCTCGCTCGGGTCCGGTGGCCTTCGCGCAGGCCGGGATCTCACCCGCCGACATCGGCTACGCCTCGCTCTACGACAGCTTCACGATCACGGTGATCGTCCAGCTCGAGGATCTGGGCTTCTGCGCGAAGGGCGAGGGCGGCGCCTTCGTCGCCGACGGCAACCTGATCTCGGGCCAGGGCACGCTCCCGTTCAACACCGACGGCGGCGGACTGTGCAACAACCACCCCGGCAACAAGGGGGGAATGCCCAAGCTCCTCGAGGCGGTACGACAGTGCCGCGGCGAGGCGCATCCCGCCGTACAGGTCGAGGACCGCGAGTTCGTCCTGGCCCACGCGACCGGCGGCATGATCGCCAGCAGCCATGTCTCGGCAACCACCATCTTCCAGGCGGAGTAGACCCATGCGCAGGAAATCCCGATCCACCCACCCTGCGCCCGTTCGTACGGCGCACGACGAGCCGTACTGGGAGGGGACCGCGCAAGGCGTGCTCTCCTTCAAGCGCTGCCAGGACTGCGATCGACCCCACTGGTACCCGCGCCGCCGGTGCCCCCTGTGCGGTTCGGACCGAACCGTGTGGGAGGCCGCGAGCGGCACCGCCACGCTGTACTCCTACTCGATCGTGGCCCGCTCGCGACGACCGCGTGCGGCCGCGATCGTCGAACTGGCCGAGGGCCCCCGGATGAGCACGGTCCTCGCGGACTGCGACGTGCACGCGATCTCCATCGGCGAGGAGCTGCGGGTCGGGTTCGAGGAGGCCGAGGACGGCTCGGCGCTGCCGTACTTCACCACCGTGGCGGCGGATCGAGCGCGCGAGTACGCCGCCGAGTCCCTCGAGATGTCCCGGACCGTTCCGGACGTCGCCCTGGCACTGGCGCGCGAGGTGGCCGAGGTCGGCGTGGTGGGCGCCGGCACGATGGGCACCGGGATCGCGAAGGCCCTGCTAGCCGGTGGTGCGCAGGTCACGCTCGTCGATCCCGACGGCCCGGCCCGGGAACGCGCGCAGGGCGACATCGAGGCCTACCTCGACCGGCTCGAGCTGCCCCGCACAGGCTTGCGCATCGAGGACGCGATCTCCAGCCTCGGCGAGGCCGACCTGGTGATCGAGGCGGTCTGGGAGCAGCTCGCCCTCAAGCGGTCGGTGCTGGCTGAGCTGGCGGCCGCGACCAAACCCGACTGCATCCTGGCGACCAACACCTCCAGCCTCGACCTGGACGACCTGGCCGAGGCGTCGGGACGCCCCGATCACGTCGTGGGGCTGCACTTCTTCAGCCCTGCCCACGTGATGAAGCTGGTCGAGGTCGTGCGCGGCCGATCCACCGACGCGGCCGTCCTGGCCACCGCGATGGAGCTGGTACGCCGGGTCGGCAAGACGCCGGTCGTCGTCGGGGTCTCCCCCGGGTTCGTGGGCAACAGGATGATGTTCGCCCGCAACCGCCAGGCCGAGGCCCTGCTCCTCGAGGGCGCCTTCCCCGAACAGGTGGACCGGGTCGTGCGCGAGTTCGGGCTCCCGATGGGTCCCTACGAGATGCTCGACCTCGGCGGCGGGATCGAGCTGAGCTACCGCCGCCGGCAGGAGACCGGCGAGGAGAAGTGGCTGGTCGACGAGCTCTACCGTCGCGGCCACCGCGGTCAGCGCACCGGTCGCGGCTACTACCGCTACAAGGAGGGTGACCGCACCCCCCGCCCCGACCCCGAGGTGTCCGCCGTGGTCATCGAGGCCTCGGCGCGCGCCGGAGTCGAGCGGCGCCGCATCGCCGACGCCGAGATCGCCGATCGCCTCATCCTGCCGATGATCAACGAGGCGGCCCTGCTGATCGACGCAGGAGTGGTCAACCGGCCGAGCGACGTCGACGTCGTCTGGCGTCACGGCTACGGCTGGCCGGACTGGAAGGGCGGCCCGCTCCACTACGCCGACCAGATCGGGATCGGGGCCGTCGTCGACCGCCTCACGCAGCTCGCGGCACAGCACGGTGAGGGCTTCACACCCGCTCCGCTGCTCGTGCGCCTGGCCGAGGCCGGCGCCGGCATCCTGGACAGCACCCCCGGCCCACACGAAACGACCACAGAGGGGTCACCCGCACAGTGACGACGTACCGATTCCCGCTCGCAGACTGGCTCTTCGTCCTCAAGGACCTCCTCCACATCGACGAGCGCCCCGACCTCCGTGGGCTGGAGGACGTGACCGCCGACGACGTGCGGGACCTCCTCGGCGAGGGTGCCCGCTTCCACGAGGAGGTCCTCGCCCCGCTGAACCTCGCCGGCGACCACGAGGGCGCACATCTCGTCGACGGCAGGGTGCGCACGCCCGAGGGCTTCCCCAAGGCCTGGGACCTGTACCGGCAGGCCGGGTGGCACGTCCTCAACGTGCCGGCAGACATCGGCGGCGGTGGTCTCCCGAGCGTGGTCACGCTGGCGCTCGGCGAGCTGCGCAGCGCGACCGCCCAGTCGTTCGCGATGTACGGCGCCTTCTGCGGCGTGGCCGGGACCATGATCGCTGCCCTGGGCGAGGACTGGATGCGCGCTCACGTGGTGCCGCGTCTGGTGGGCGGCGACTGGACCGCGACGATGTGCATGACCGAGAGCCAGGCCGGGTCCGACCTCAAGGAGCTGCGCACCCGTGCCCAGCAGGAGCCTGACGGCACCTGGCGGATCCGGGGCGAGAAGATCTTCATCTCCGGCGGTGACCACGACTTGACGGAGAACATCGTCCACATCGTGCTGGCCAAGGTCGTCGAGCCCGATGGCACGGTGGCCGAGGGACTGGCCGGCGTCGGCGTCTTCCTGGTCCCGGCGCGCGAGCTCGACCCCGCCACCGGGGCACTGGGTGGACCGAACGGTGTCCACGTCGACGCCATCGAGCACAAGATGGGCATCGAGGGCAGCGCCACCTGCGCGCTGCGCTTCGAGGGCGCGGTCGGCTGGCGGATCGTTGATCCCGCCAAGACCGGCGTAGCGGGATCGATGGGCCCGATGTTCTTCCTGATGAACAAGGCGCGGCTGGGCACAGCGCTGTCCGGCATCGCCTACTCCGAGCTGGCCTACCAGTACGCGAGCGCCTACGCGCACGAGCGGCTCTCCGGACGTGCACCCGGCGGCGCACGCCGACCGGACCTCCGCGCAGACCCGCTCGTCGTCCATCCCGACGTACGCCGGCTGCTGCTGTCCACGCGCGCCTTCGCCGAGGGCGGCCGTGCCCTGGCTGCGCGGGTTGCGCTCTGGCAGCTGGAGGCCGACTCGATCGGCTCACCGGTCGCCGCCGACCTGGTCAAGCTGTTGTCGCCGGTGCTCAAGGCGTACTTCACCGACAAGGGGCTGCAGTCGACGGTGGACTGCCAGCAGGTGCTCGGCGGACACGGGTACATGCGCGACCACCCGGTCGAGCAGTGGGTGCGGAACTCGCGGATCGGCCAGATCTACGAAGGCGCCAACGGCATCCAGGCACGTGACCTGGTCCGCAACCGGCTGGTCTCGCGCAACGGGAGCACCACGGACGCGTTCTTCGGTGTGATCGACTCGTTCCTCGCCGCCGCACCCCCCGACCTGGTCGAGCTCGCCCCGCTGCTCGGACCGATCAGCGAGGCCACGGTGGAGCTGCGCAAGGCGGTGGCGATGATCGCCGAGGTCGACGAGACGGAGGCGACCGCGGTCTCCTACGACCTCCTCACCGCGCTGGGCACCCTGGCCGTCGCCTGGACCTGGGCGGAGTGCGTCGTCGCCGCAGCTGCCACCGGCGACGACCAGCTGCTCGCCAGCAAGTCCGCGCTCGCCCGGATCTGGATCGAGCGCGAGCTCCCACTGGTGGAGGCCCTGTGCAAGCGCATCCAGTACGGCGGCCGCGCGCTCACCGACCCGCTCGACGAATGGATCTGAGCGGGCCGGACGAGCGCTGCCGCCGTACCGTCTGGGTCAGTAGCCGAGGAGCTTGGCCGCGAGGTCGTTGAGCACCTCAGTGGCTCCGCCGCCGATGCCGAGGATGCGGGCGTCGCGGTAGTGACGGTCGATCTCCGACTCGCGCATGTACCCGGCGCCACCGTGGATCTGGACGGCCTCGCTGACCACCCACTCCACGGTCTCGACGGCGGTGTTCTTCGCCATCAGGGCATCGAGGATCACGTCGGGGTCGGTGACCGAGCGCTCGACCGACTTCTCGATGGCCGCGCGGGTGAGCGTGCGGGCCGCGGACGTACGACGGTGCATCTCCACCAGCTTGTGCCTGATCACCTGGCGGCTGACCAGGGGCTTGCCGAAGGTCTCGCGCTCCTTGGCGTAGCGCACGGCGAGGTCGAGCGCGCGCTGCGCGGTGGCGTAGCCCTGGAGGGCGAGGCCGAGGCGCTCGTTGACGAACTGCTGCATCAGCAGGATGAACCCGCCGTTCTCCTCCCCCACCAGGTTGGCCACGGGGACGCGGACGTCGGTGAAGCTGAGCTCGGCGGTGTCGGAGCAGTGCCAGCCCATCTTGCGCAGGGGGCGGGCGACCTCGAACCCGGGAGTGCCCTTCTCGATGACCAGCAGGCTGACCCCGCCGAAGCCGGACTCGCCGGTGCGCACCGCGGTGGTGACGAAGTCGCCGCGCACCGCGGAGGTGATGAAGGTCTTCGCACCGTTGACGACGTAGTGGTCGCCGTCGCGGACCGCGCGCGTGGTGATGTTGGCGACGTCGCTGCCGCCGCCGGGCTCGGTGACGCCGAGCGAGCCGATCAGGTCGCCGGCCAGGGTCGGCCGGACGAACCTGTCGATCAGGTCGGGGTTGCCGCTGTCGATGATGTGCGGGACCGCGATGCCGTGGGTGAACAGCGACGCGATCACGCCGGCGCTGCCGCCTGCCTCGATCACGGCCTCGGTGACCACGGCCGTGTCGATGGCATTGCCGCCCTCGCCGCCGACGGCCTCGTCGAACCCGACGCCGAGGATGCCCGCGGCAGCGGCGCTCTTGCTCAGCTCGCGAGGCAGCTGCCCCTCGTCCTCCCACTGCGCGAGGTGCGGGACGATCTCGCGGGTGGTGAAGAGGGTGACGGCGTCGCGAAGTGCCTTGCGTTCGGGGGTGTTCCAGGCGTCCATGGTCTGCTTCCTTGCTGGTTCGGTTCGGGTGGGGTGAAGGTCTGGCTGGGTCAGCGACCGGTCCAGCGTGGCTCGCGCTTCTCGGCGAACGCGGCCACTCCCTCGCGGGCGTCGTCGGAGAGCAGCACGGGGCTGGCCAGCTCGCTCTGGCGGGCGAATCCCTCGTCTGCGGTCCAGGTGGGTGCGGTGTCGACGACGTGCTTGCCGACGCTGACCGACAGCGGTGCGTTGGCGGCGATCCGGCGGGCCAGGTCCAGCGCGGTGGGCAGCGCCTCTCCGTTGGGGACCACCGAGTTGACCAGCCCGAGCGCGGCCAGGCGCTGGGCAGGCAACGGGTCCCCGACGAGCGCGAGCTCCAGGGCGACTGCGCGGGGCAGCCGGGTCGCCGTACGCCACAGGCCGCCGGCGGCGGCGAGCAGGCCGCGCTTGACCTCCGGGAGGCCGAAGGTCGCGTCCTCACCGGCCACGATGAGGTCGGCGCACAGGGCGAGCTCGAAGCCTCCCGCGAGCGCCGGTCCCTCGACGGCGGCGATGGTGGGCTTGGTGGGCGGTTCGGCGGTGAGCCCGAGCGGGCCACAACGATCGGTCACCGGCATCTCGCCCCGGTTGGCCGCAGCGAGGTCCATCCCCGCGCAGAACGTGTCGCCGGCTCCGGTGAGCACGATGACCCGGACGCCTCCGTCGGCCTCGGCGTCGTCGACTGCGCGCTCGAGCAGCTGCGCGGTGAGCCGGTCGATGGCGTTGCGCGCCTTCGGGCGGTCCAGCGTGATCACGAAGACCTCGTCGCTGTCGCGGTGGGTGCGCAGCGGCGCCGCCGGCGGCTCCGGCAGCGACTGACGCTCGTCACCGAGCACCACCCGGTCCTCCTCGATGCGGATGCTGCGCCGCAGCGGGTCGGTGCCGGTGAGCAGCGCCACGTCCTCGCGGCCCTCGCGGCGCAGCAGCACCCGCTCACCACCGGGCGTGATCGCGGAGACGATCGCCGCCTCGGCGTGGCCGCTGCGGTCGTGCGGCACGGTCACCGCCTCGACGACGGCGGCGTCGTCGAGCTCGGTGCGGACCGGACGGGAGGCGGGTCGCTCGAATGCCGGCTTGAGGTGCTCGAACCGGTCCGTGGGCGGCTTGGCCGAGTAGATGCCGATGGCGTGCTTGGTCGCGTACCAGCCCAGTGAGCTGGACAGGCCGTACTGCTCCGGGCTCTCCCGCAGCATCGGCACCATCGTGGAGACGGCGTGCAGGCCGTAGTTGTTGCCCGGTCCACCGGCGGAGGTGAGCCCACCGGTGACGCTGAGCGGGCGGTCGGGGTCCTGCCAGGGCAGGCCGAGGGCCTGCGCCCCGAGCTGCACCGCTGCCGGGAAGCAGGAGTACAGGTCGACCGGGCCGAGGTCGTCGACCCCGATCCCGGCGTGCCCGAGCGCCGCGGCACCTGCGGCGGCGATCGCGGGCGAGCTCGCGAGGTCCGCTCGCTCGGAGACGAACCACTCGTCGGTGGCCGAGGCGCCGGCGTGCAGGAAGACCCAGCGGTCCTGCGGCACCCCGAGCGCGTGCGCGGCGGCGACGCTGGTGACGATGGCGCCGGCAGCGAGGTCGACCTGCAGGTTGGCGCACATCAGCTTGGTGTACGGGTCCGAGACGGCACGGTTGTCGGGCGTCGCCGTGGCGATCTCCTCGGCGCTCCGCTCGGTGGGGTCCCACGCGAACGGGTTGCCGGCCGCGACAGCGCTGTTGCGGGCCCAGAGGTCGGCGATCCGGGCCCGGTGCTCCTCGGTCGAGGTGCCCGCAACGCCACGCAGCGCCGACTCGATCAGGGCGTAGACGTAGATGGGGGCACCCAGCCCGACGCTGGTCTCCCGCTCGTTGTTCGCGGGCCGGTCCACGCCGATGACGCGGTCAGGAGCGGTGTCGTCCGGCTGGCGGGTCCAGTCGGGCTCGCGGCCGTCGCGCTGGAGGGCCGCCACGGTCGCGCCCGCTTCGGCGCCGCTGACCAGGACGACGTGCGCCTTCCCGTCGGCGACCTGCTGGGCGGCGTCGTTCAGGGAGAGCTGGCCGCCGTCCCCGCCGTACGGCGAGGTCTGCACCGTGCCCGCCTCCTCCGCACCCACCAGCCCGGCGACCAGGCCCGCCTGGTCGGGGTAGGTCCACGAGGCACTGGGCACCGCGTAGACGAGGTCGGCCCGGGCCAGGACGTCGGCCTGCGCGCCGGAGTCCGCTGCGGCGGCGCGAAGGGCCTCGACGGCCATCGCGACCGGCTCCACCGGGTTCGTCAGGTCAGGGGTACGCCGGACGACCTGCCCGACGCCGATCACGACCGGGGTCGAGGGCTCCAGCAGCTGCCCGGTGCGTTCGTGGAGGACCGGCTCGTCGGCGATCCGCGCCCGGCCTCCCCCGCCGTCCACAAGACCGGAGAGGACCTCGAGCGACTCGGTGAGCGCGGTCTCCACGCTGCGTACGGCGGTCAGGCCGACCGGTCCGCGCACGGGCGGTCCGTCCAGCGCTCCGTCGAGGCGCACGGCCGTCCCGGTGGGGGTCGCGAGCACCGTGCACCAGAGCCCGACGGTGATCCCCATCGGTCCGGTGCCGCGCAGGTCGAAGCCGCTCTCACCGGCCTCCTGCACCCGCCAGCGCACCTGCGCCGGGATGTCCATCAGCTTGATCTGCTGGACGAACTCCTCACCCGGCGCCATCCGGGAGGCACGCTCCCCGCGCCAGGACAGGTGCAGCGTGAGCCACTCGTGGGCCCGGTCCAGGTCGGTCACCAGGTCCACGACCGTCTCCGGGGTCGCTGCGACGAGTCGTTGCGCGTGCACCTGTCGGGCGTACTCCGCAGCGCCGGCGGGCGCCGGGACGGACACCTGCTCGGCTCCGGTCGGGTCGCCCGCAGCGCCGACGCCGACAGCGGTCCGCACCCTCTGGGTGAGGTCCCCGGCAGCGATCCGGGCGGTCTGCGTGAGCACGGGCAGCAGGGTGCGGGCGGAGGCGATCACGGTCTTGCCGCGTCGAGGACCAGGCATGTTCGTCAACTTTCCGTCCGATCAGACTGTTTCGCACATCATGCTCGGCCGCTCCCAGTTCGCGCAACCCGGGGTCGGCCTCGACCGGGGATAGGGTCGGCGCATGGCGGCCCCCCGACGTACCCAGCAGGAGCGGTCTGCCGCGACCCGTGCACTGCTGCTCGAGGCTGCCTACGAGTGCCTGCTGGAGGGCGGGTACGGCGCCACCACCGTCGGCGCGGTCCAGCAGCGAGCCGGCGTCGCGCGTGGCACCCTGCTCCACCACTTCCCCACTCGCGGCTCGTTGATGGCCGGTGTCGTCGAGGACATCATCGAGCGCCGATTCGCGGTGCTCACCACGCCGGTGGACGACGTCCCCCCGGCGAGCTGGGACGAGCTGGTCGACCTGGTCTGGGACGAGCTCCAGGAGCCTGCGTTCACGGCCGCACTCGAGCTCTGGGTCGCGGCCCGGACCGACGCGGATCTGCGTGAGGCCCTGCTCCCGCTCCAGGAACGGATCTTCGGGACCGTCCACCGCAACGTCACCCGCCTCGTCGGTGCCGAACGCCCGCAGACGACGATGCTCGTGCAGTTCACCATCGACCTGCTCACCGGCTCCCACCTCTCCGGCATCCTGGCCCCGCGGGCCGGGACCTCCGAGGTGATTCAGGCCTGGAAGCAGGCCCTGCGGATCCTGGGAGACGCGGACGTCGCCGAGGTCAGCGCGACAAGGCGAGGACGCTGAGGAGAGCCCGTCAGCCCTGCTCCCGCCCGGCCAGCTCGGCGAGGTCCCCCACCACGGCGACCTGGCCACCGTCGCCTGGATCGGGGTCGGGGAGGATCGACTCCGGGTCAATCAGGTAGACACGGTGGCCGTCAAGCGTGAGCCGCCGCACCACCTCCAGCAGCATCCTGCGGGCCACGTCGTCGATCGAGTGGACCATCGTGAGGTCCAGGACGACCCTTGCTTCCGCGAGCGCGGTGTTCACGATCTCCCGCACCACTCTCTCGGCTCCGGCGAAGCGGATCCCGCCCTGCAGCGCGAAGACGTGGATCGCGTCCGGTCCGGCGCCGACGACGTGGCTGGAGCGCACGACCGCGCGCGCCATCGGCGGCACCTCCATCACGTGCAGCCCCATGTCGGCGGAGAACCGCTCGAACAGGGACACGCCCCGGACGCTGGTCCCGTGGGGGTCGAGGAGAGGCGAGAACGTCGCGATGCCGATCTGGCCGGGAAGGGCCCCGATCAGTCCCCCGGCGACACCGCTCTTCGCCGGGATGCCCACCTGGGTGGCCCAGTCGCCGGCAGCGTCGTACATGCCGCAGGTGGACATCACGCTCAGCACCTGGCGCACCACCGGCTCCGGCACCACGCGCTCGCCCGAGCGCGGGTTGACCCCGCGGTTGGCCAAGGTCGCCGCCATCAGTGCGAGGTCGCGTGCCGTGACGAGCAGGGAGCACTGCCGGGTGTAGCCCGCGACGACCGTGGCCGGGTCCTCGGTGAGTACGCCGTGGCTGCGCAGCATGTGCCCGATGGCGAGGTTGCGGTGTGCGTTCTCCAGCTCCGAGGCGCACACCGCCTCGTCGACCTCCAGCCGGCGTCCGGCGAACGCCGAGAGCCCGCTGACCACCCGCTCCAGCCGCTCCCCCGGCTCCAGCTCCGGAACCCCTGTCAGGGAGTGCGTGGTGATGGCACCCGCGTTGATCATCGGATTGCGCGGACGCCCGGTGCCGTCCTCGAGGGAGATCTCGTTGAACGCCTCCCCGGACGGTTCGACACCCACCTTGGCCAGCACCGCGTCGAAGCCTCTGTCGGCGAGGGCGAGCGCGTAGGTGAACGGCTTGGAGATCGACTGGATGGTGAACTCGACATCGGTGTCTCCCGCGCCGTAGACGACACCGTCGACGGTGGCGAAGACCGCGGCGAGGCGGTCGGGATCGGCCGCCGCGAGCTCCGGGATGTATCCCGCCCGCACACCGGACGTGTCCGGCGCGACGTCCTCGAGCGCCTCGATCAGGTAGTCAGGAATCGGTGATCGCATGGCCCTCCGCTGCCCGAACGGCGTCGGTGACGAGCTGGAGGTCGGCAGGTCTCGGCCGACGGAACTTGCCGCCCATCGCGACGAACTCATCGCCATGTTCTTTCAGGTGGGCCGCGAACAGCGGGCACACGGGGACGACGGTGATGTTCGTCCGAATGCTGTCTTCGAGCACTCCGCGGACGAGCAGTCGCGCCAGGCCCCGCCCGCCGAACTTCCGGTCCACCTCGGTGTGGAAGAAGATCCGCTCACCGTCCACCGCGGGAGGACGCACGAAGTCCGCCCGACCGACGACGGATCCGTCGGCTAGGTTCACCGTGTAGGTGCCGACGGGGCGAACGTCCTCGAGCCTGATCGTCACAGCTGCACCGGTGTCGTCCTTGATCTGCTGAGTCATCTGATCGCCTTCTTCTCCATGGTCGTGATGGCACTCATCGTGGTGCTGAGCCTTGCGGGTGGCGCCGGGCGAACTCCCAGAGGAGGACGCTGGCGTCCGGGCCCGAGCGATCGGTGAAGAGACCCTCGCCCGCGGCGCCCGGCCAGGCGTGCCCCATGCCGTCGACGAGGTACAGCTCGACGACGGACCTGCCGTCGGGCGTCGAGACCGCGGTGTGCCTGTACGTGCGCCTCCCGGGCCCCGGATCCACGCGGGTCGTCTCCTCGACCAGGTCCAGGCTGGTGTTGAGCAGGCCGTCGTCGGCGAGATCGTGCACGGCCGTCCAGTGCTCGACGAGACGGGTGGCGACGAGCGGCGGCACGACGTCGTCCTCCTCGCCCTGGATCACGAGCATCGGCACCCCGCGTGCCCGGTCGCCCATCTGGGACCACGCCTGGCGCGCGGTGTACGCCGGCGGCGTGGAGCCGGGATCGTCGGGGTCCACCTGGTTCAGCCCGTACTCCCCTCCCGCCACCGACGTCACCGTCGCGAACACGTCGGGATGGGTCACCGCGAGGATGACCGCGGTCCCTGCGCCGGACGACGCACCGGCGACGTGCACCCGATCCGGGTCCGCGTCGTACTCCTCGATCACCTGCCGGGCCACGCCCGCCAGCAGCGCAGGCTCTCCGGCGTGACGGTGTTGTTCTCGCGGGTCATCGGAGTTCCAGCAGTTGACTGCACTGCGGAACATCCGCTGCGTCGGGTAGACGACGATGAAGCCCTCACGGTCGGCCAGGTCGTTGAGCTGCGTGGTGGCCTTCATCGAGTTCCACCCGTAACCGGTCATCGCGCAACCGTGGATGGCCATCACCACCGGGAGCCGTGTCCTCCCGTCGTGCTGCGGGGGAAGGTGGACCTGGTAGCGCTGGGAGCCGGCGTCGCTCTCGTAGACGTGGTTGCGATCTCCCTCCTCCAT
Source organism: Nocardioides sp. Z30_9 (assembly GCF_058215735.1). NCBI lineage: Bacteria > Bacillati > Actinomycetota > Actinomycetes > Propionibacteriales > Nocardioidaceae > Nocardioides > Nocardioides sp. Z30_9. Next base: position 52,656 of record NZ_JBZAJF010000003.1, on the reverse strand, counting down.
CGACCAGGGCGGGCCGAACTGGAAGACGACAGCAGCCAGGGCGAGCAACGACACGACCACCAGCCCGGCGGCCGGGACGATCAGGCGCCATCGCCGCCGGGCGGACTCGGGGTCGTGGTCCGAGGCGGTCACGTGTGCCTCCTGTCCCTGGGACTGCTCAGCCGAGGAAGGTGCGCAGGGCGAGGTTGACCTCGTCGGCGTGGGTCCAGAGCAGGCCGTGAGGGGCCCCCTCGACCTCGACGTAGTCGGCGTCCGGGACGAGGTCCCGGAAGCGCCGGGCGGTGGCGTCGATCGGCAGGATGTTGTCCGCGGTGCCGTGGAGGATCAGCGTCGGCAGGCCGGCTGCGCGGACGGCCTCGACGTCGTCGCGGAAGTCCTCGATCCAGCTCGGGACGACCGCGTAGGCGGCGACAGGGGCGCTGAGGGTGGCGGTGTTCCAGTTCGCCCTGACGACCTCCTCGCTGATCCGCGACCCGAGGGTGTCGTCGAGGTTGTAGAAGTCCCGGTAGAACTGGGTGAACCAGCTGTAGCGATCCCCCTTGGCCGCGGCCACGATGTCGTCGAAGACCTGCTGCGGCACGCCGTCGGGGTTGTCGTCGCGCTGCACGAGGAACGGCTCGAGTGAGGCGAGGAACGCGAGCTTGGCGACGCGCTCCGTGCCGTACGCCGAGACGTAGCGGGCGAGCTCACCGGTGCCCATCGAGAAGCCGACCAGGACGACGTCGCGGAGGTCGAGCGCCTCCAGCACGGCGGACAGGTCGGCGGCGAACGTGTCGTAGTCGTAGCCGGTGCCGACCTTCGAAGACTGGCCGAAGCCGCGGCGGTCGTAGGTGATCACGCGGTATCCGGCGGCGAGCAGCTCGCGCGTCTGGCGCTCCCAACTGTGCCCATCAAGCGGATACCCGTGGATGAGGACGACGGGCTGCCCCGCGCCCTGGTCCTCGTAGTAGAGCTCGACGGGGGCGCTGTTCTCGTTGCCGACGTTGATGAATCCCATGGTGTGGTTCCTTCTCTCGTTGTGTGTCCGGTGTGCGGTCAGCAGGCGACCTGGGCCAGGCCGGCGTGGTTGCCCACGGCGAGTGCGACGCGCGCGTCGTTGCCGAGGGTGCTTGCAAGTGCCCCGTCGGGGGCAGGCTGTGTGTCCTTCACTGCGAACAGGAGGGCCTGGATGAACGAGGTCGCGTCCTGGAACCGGTCGTCCCGCTCCTTGGCGAGAGCCTTCGCGAGCACGGCATTGACTCCCGGAAGATCGGTTCGGACCAGCACGGGCTGCTCGTGGATGTGCTGGTACACCACGCAGACGGGGTCGTCTCCGATGAACGGTGGCTTTCCGGTCAGGAGCTCGTAGAGCACGCAGCCTGCGGAGTAGAGGTCCGTGCGGGCGTCCACGGTCTCTCCGCGGGCCTGCTCCGGGGAGACGTACGACGGGGTCCCGAAGAGCCCGGAGGCCTGGCTCAAGGTGGCAGCCGGATGCCCACTGGCATGCGACAGGCCGAAGTCCACGACCTTGACGGCACCCTCGGGCGTGACCATGACGTTGGCGGGCTTGATGTCGCGATGGACGACGCCGGCCCGATGGCTGAACTCGAGCGCCGAGAGTATCCCCAGCTGGTACTGGATGGTCTCGTTGACCGTTGGCAGGCGCGTCCTGACGAGGTCCCGCAGGGAGTGCCCCGGGACGTACTCCATGACGATGACCGGGACCCGGACCATGCCTGCGGAGCCTGTGGCGAGCTCCTCGTGCCCGGTGTCGTAGACGGCGACGATGGCAGGATGGCTGAGCCCGGCCATCGTCAGCCCTTCGCGCCGGAAGCGGGACCGGGACACGGGGTCGCGCGCGAGGTCGGCACGCAGCACCTTGATGGCAACCGCACGGCCCGAGACGACGTCGTGACCGCGGTGGACCTCGGCCGTGGCGCCCCACCCGATGACGTCACCCACTTCGTACCGGCCGTCGATGACAAAGTCGAGGTTCATCGTCGGGGCTCCCAGCGGAAGAGCCGCTTGGCCAGTGCGACAGCGACGAAGACCCAGGCCACGGTGGGGGCCAGCAAGGGAAGGGAGTCGGCGAGGGGGACCCCGCCGTTCCAGGCGTTGATCACCAGCTCGGTGGCCGAGCCGCCGGGGAGGAGGCGCTTGAGGTAGGCGAGCTCCTCGGTGCCGGAGATTCCTACCCAGCTGGCCGCGGCGATCACCGCCAGGCTCACCGGCAGGGTGGTCACCTGGGCGTGCTCGGGGGAGTTCGTGAGGCCCGCAGTGGCGAGAGCCAGTGCCAGCATCATGGCCATCGTCGCCACGATCGCCACCGCCAGCAGCGGGATCTCGGCCGGGCTGGTGGTGACCACACCCAGCACGACCAGGATCGCGACCACCTGGACGAGGGCGATGAACGTGATCGGCAGGACCAGCCCGACGAGGATGCTCTGGTCGCTCGCGGCGGTGGAGCGCAACCGCTTGAGGAAGAGGTTCTGCCGGCGTGCGGCCAGCGTGGTCACCGCGGTGGTGTAGAGCCCGAAGGCCAGCACGGTGAACATCACGATGGCAGCGACGTAGCCGAGGCTGGCGAGATCGGCGAAGGTCTCGTGCTGGTAGACGAGGTAGGCGCCGACCGCGACCGGGATGACCAGTCCGCTGACCATGACCAGCCGGTTCCGGAAGATCTGGATGAGCTCACTGCGAGCGATCTCGAGCATGGGGTGGTTCCTTTCAGGATGGAGCGACGTGGTGTTCGGTGTCGGACTCAGGCGGCGTCGATGGAGCGGAAGACGTCATCGAGACGGGTCGGGCCGGCCGTAAGGTCCTGCAGCTCCACGTCCGTGTCGTGCGCCCAGCCCAGGAGGCGGTAGAGGTCTGCCTGCAGGTTGAAGGTCTCGACGTGGAAGGCGCCGTTGAGTGCGCCCACGATCGGCGGCTCGGGCGCGCCGGGCGGCAGCGCGAAGCTGATCACCGCCGGCATCGCCTGCGTCAGCTCGTGCACCGTGCCCTCCCGACGCAGCGTGCCCTCGTGCATCAGCCCGATCCTGTCGGCGCGCTGCTGCGCCTCCTCCAGGTAGTGGGTGGTCAGCACGATCGTGGATCCTTCTTCGCGCAACCTGTCCACGGCGGCCCAGAGCGCGTCCCGGGACTGGATGTCCAGCCCGGTCGTGGGCTCGTCAAGGATGACCAGCTCTGGCCCGCCGTACACCGCCGTGGCGAAGTCGAGGCGACGCTTCTCGCCACCGGAGAGCTGGGAGACCCTGGTGTCCTTCTTCCGGGTGAGGCCGGCGACATCGAGCACCCGGTCCACGTCGTCCCTGCGCCCGCTCAGCGCGCCGATGAGGCCCACCGACTCCCGCACCGTCAGATCCGGGGAGAAGCCGCTCTCCTGCAGCATGATCCCCAGTCGGGGCCGGACCGCGTCCCGGTCCTGCGGGCTTTCACCGAAGATCCGCACCGTGCCGGACGCGGCCGTGCGGTGTCCTTCGATGACCTCCAGGGTCGAGGTCTTGCCGGCCCCGTTGGTGCCGAGGAGGGCGTAGAGCTCGCCGCGCTCGACCTGGAACGAGAGGTCCTTGACGGCGGGAAAGTCGGCGTACGTGACGTTCAGGTGGGAGACGTCGATGACAGTGCTGGCGGACATCGGGATCCTTCGGGGTCGAGGTTTCGGTGTCATCAGGCTCGCGCTGATGACGGCACCTTCGCGTCGGTGAAAGTCCCGTAGGTGATCGCCGCATCGTTGATCGTCAGGGACGGGATGGGAGTTGCGGACCCACGTCGGGTCGGTGATACTCACCCACTCCCAACCGAGGGCCGGCGGTGGACTCAAACGTGACGAACCTTCTGGGCCGGCGCGAGGAGCGCGAGACGCTCAAGCACGTGCTCGCCGGGGCGCACTCTGGTCGTGCCGCAGTACTCGTCGTGCACGGGGAAGCGGGCATCGGCAAGACGGCGCTGGTCGAGCATGCCTGCGACACGGCATCCCGCTCGGGGTTCACGGTCGCCCGTGCTGTCGGGGTGGAGGCCGAGGCACAGTTCGCGTTCGCGGGTCTCCACCAGCTGTGCGCGCCCATGCTGGACCGCGCCAACGCATTGCCCGACCCGCAGCAGGCCGCCCTCGGCGTGGCGTTCGGCCAACGAGCCGGCGCCGCACCGGATCCGTTCCTGGTGGGGCTGGCGATCCTCCACCTGCTGGCCGAGGTGGCCGAGGAGGCACCGCTGCTGTGTCTGATCGACGATGCGCAGTGGCTGGACGAGGCGTCGGCGCAGGTCCTGGCGTTCGTGGCGCGCCGGGTGGCAGCCGAACGGCTGGCGTTGGTGTACGCGGTCCGCGACTCTGACACAGGCGGCTCTCACCCGTTCTCGAGCCTGCCTGCGCTGCGCCTCGAGGCGCTGGGCGAGAAGGAGGCCCGCGCCTTGTTGGCCTCTGCGTTCCACACCACCCTGGACGCCGCAGTGTGCGAACGGATCGTCGCGGAAGCGCGCGGCAACCCCCTGGCCCTGCTGGAGCTGCCGCGCAGCACGCAGCTGGCCGGCGGGTTCGAGCTGCCGGACGCGGCGAGCATCCCGCGCCGCATCGAGGACAGCTTCCAACGCCGTTCGGCGAGCCTCCCGGCGGAGACGCAGCTGCTGCTGCTGGTCGCCGCCACCGAGCCGACCGGGGACGTCGCGTTGCTACAGCGTGCGGCCGCACACCTGGGGATCGGAGCCGCGGCGGCCGCACCGGCCGAGTCAGCCAGGTTGCTGGAGATCGACACCCGGGTGAAGTTTGCTCATCCACTCGTCCGCTCGGCGGTCTACCGCGCCGCCAAGCCCCCGGACAGGCGCCGCGCGCACCGCGCGCTGGCCGCCGCCACCGACCCGGACGTCGACCCCGACCGCCGCGCCTGGCACCGTGCGCAGGCCGTGCTGGGCACCGACGAGGGTGCCGCCGCGGAGCTGGAGCGCTCGGCAGGCCGTGCCCGGGCTCGCGGGGGGTTGGCCGCGGCGGCGGCGTTCCTGCGACAGGCAACCCACCTGACTCCTGAGCCCGCCGACCGCGCCAGACGGGCGCTCGAGGCTGCGCACACCAACCATGGCGCCGGTGCACCCGAGGTGGCTCTGGAGCTGCTGGCCGTCGCCGCGGCTGGGCCACTGGATACCCTCCAACACGCCCGGCTCGGGCTGCTACGCGCCCAGATCGCGTTCCACACCACGCGAGGGAGCAACGAGCCCAAGATGCTTCTCGAGGCTGCCAAGACGCTGGGTCCGCTGGACGCCGCGCGCGCACGCGAGGCCTACGTGCAGGCGTTCGTGGCTTCCTTCCACGCTGGTCGGTTCGCCGCGCGAGGCAGCGGGTTGCGAGAGGTGGCCAAGGCTGCCCGGGACGCGCCACCGCCGCCGTCCCCGCCCCGGCCAGTAGATCTGCTGTTGGACGGACTGACCACGAGGTTCACGCAAGGCTACGAGGCCAGCGTTCCATCCCTGCAGCGGGCGCTCGAAGCCGTCCGACATGACGATTCGGGGCCAGACCTCGACAACGGTCGCTGGCTGTGGCTTGCCTGCCATGTGTCGGTGATGCTGTGGGACGACGAGTCGTTCCATGCCCTGGCCAACAGCGCCGTCCGGCTCGCCCGCGAGACAGGCGCGATATCCACGCTTCCCGCTGCACTCAATGCCATGGCTGTCTATCTGGTGCTGACCGGCGAGCTCTCCCGTGCCGGTGAGCTCCTCTCGGAGGACGAGGCGATCTCACGGGCGACCGGTGCCCCGCCGCTTCCGAACGCCCGGTTCATACTGGCTGCCTGGCGCGGCCGCCAGCCTGAAGCCTCGGACCTCAGCGCCGCGGTTGTAGCTGACGCGACCACGCGGGGTGAGGGCACGACGCTCGGCTCGAGCCAGGTCTCGCTGGCCTACCTGTACAACGGCCTGGGAAACTACGACGAGGCACTCGCCGCCGCGACACCGCCTTGGGAGTACGACGAGTTCCCACACAGCAGCAGCGCGTTGCCCGAGTTCATCGAAGCGGCGTCCCGCTCCGGTGAACAGGAGCGCGCGGTCGCAGCGCTGGCGCAGTTCAGCTCCCGGGCCCACGCAAGTGGAACTCAGTTCGCGCTCGGGCTGGCCGCGCGCTCACGTGCCCTGACCATCGCCGGCCCTGCCGCCGAGGAGCACTACCGCGAGGCGATCGAACGACTCGGCAACTGTCGGATGGCCGCCCACCTCGCCCGCGCCCACCTCGTCTACGGCGAGTGGTTGCGCCGCGAGGGGCGCCGTCAGGACGCCCGAGAACAGCTCCGCACCGCCCACCAGATGCTCTCGAACATGGGTGTGGACGCGTTCGCCGAACGCGCCGCGCGCGAGCTGAAGGCCACCGGGGAGCGCCCCCGCAAACGGACCGCCCAACCGGCTGACGCCCTCACCGCGCAAGAAGTCCAGATCGCGCGACTGGTGGCCACCGGAGCGACCTCCCGGGAGGTCGCTGCGCAGCTGTTCCTCAGCCCGCGCACGATCGAGGCTCATCTCCGCAACATCTTCCCCAAGCTGGGCATCACCTCCCGCCGACAGCTCAGGGAGATCCCGCTCCCCTGACCGGTCAGGCGCTGTTCAGGCTCGGTCCCGACTCCGCCGGACTAGGTAGGACTCCCGGACGCGAGCAGGCCGTCTGCTGCGCAACTCTGAGACACCGCAGAGATGCGCACCATCGAGGCACACGACCTCGTCCACCCCTTCGGCCAGGAGGCCCACGACCATGTCCCTCGGCGTCAGCGTGATCAGGAATCCGGACCGGCGGCGTTACGAAGCCGCCGTCGACGAGACGACGGTCGCCGGGTTCGTCGACTTCCAGGAGGCCAGCGCGCTCGTCGTCCTGACCCACACCGAGGTCGACCCGGCCTTCGAGGGTCGAGGAGTCGGCAGCGCCCTGGCCCGCGCTGCGCTCGACGACATCCGCGAACGACAGCTGAAGGCACTGGTGATCTGCCCCTACATCCTCAGTTGGATGCGCAAGCACCCCGAGTACCGGGAGCTGCTCTTCAACGCGCCACCGTCCAAGGTCAGGGACTGACCGTGGTGCGCAAGACCTACACCGGCCCCCTGGTGGACGTCTCCTTCGACGCAGCGTTGTGCCGGCACGCGGCGGAGTGCGTGCACGGCATGCCCGAGGTGTTCATGCCCAGCAGGCGACCGTGGATCGACCCCGCACGGGCCGACATCGATGTCGCCGCCCAGACCCTGCGGGACGTGATCGCGCGTTGCCCCAGCGGCGCACTGCGCGTGGTCGAGCACGAGGCCGGCTAGCGCCTCAGGTCTGCTCTCCGTGCTGAAGCGCCCTACCGGCTCAGGCGCTCATCAACAGCTCGGGACGCCGCCCTCGCCCGGCGATGAGCAACGTGAGCAGGATGCCGCCCACGGCGTACGCCGCCAGCACCAGCAGCGGGCGTGTCATCGCCTCGGAGTCGAAGTAGACGATCTGGCGCACCCCGTCCACGCCGGCACCGGTCGGGATCCAGTCACCGACCACCCGCCAGAACGTGGGCATCACCCCGGCCTGGAACGCCCCGCCCGCACTCGGGTTGCCGATGATCACGATCACCAGCAGCGTCACCGCGATCCCGATCACCCCCAGGAGCGCCTCGAGCCCGATCGCCACGGCAGCGATCGAGAACGACACCGCGGCCCCGAGGAGGCCGAGCTGCCAGAAGTGCCCGGTCTGGGCGTCCAGCATCGGACCGACGACGAACGCGCCTCCGAACCCGGAGGCCAGCGCGTACGGCACCAGCACCCCCAGTCGGATCGCCGCGGCGCGCACCGACCGCGGGCGGTCCCCGCGCGCCAGCGCCAGCACGGTCGGGAACAGGTAGGCACCGACCGCCCAGCCGACCACGAGGTAGAAACCGGTGAGACCGCGGGCGTCGCCGCTCTGCAGCGGGACCAGGTCGTCCTTCTCCACGGTTCGCCGCTGTTCGGCCACCACCTTGGTGAGCACCTTCTCGGCTGCCTCCTCAACAGAGACGCCGCCGCCGGAGGCGACCAGCAGCAGGTCGCTGGTCCGTTCGGGGCGCAGCACCAGGGCCGCGACGTCGTTCCCCTTGCGGACGTCGCGACGAGCCTCTGCCTCCGAGTCGGCCAGCTCGGCGTCCAGTGGGTCGTTGCGGAGCCGGTTGAGCTGGTCGACCAGCTGCTCGCCCTGGGCGCTCGCCCCCGGCGGTGCCACCACCTGCACGTCGAGCGCGTGCGGAGTCGGGTCGTGGAAGGCGCCGACGTAGCTGTAGATGAACGCGAGCTGGAGGAACAGCACGCCGAGCACCCAGACCACGGCCCGGATCGTCGACTTCCTCGGGTCGATCGCCAGCTCCGGCGCGGCCACGGCGCCGCCCGGGTGGGCCCCGCCCTGCGGGCTGGTGGAGTGTCGCGGGCGATCCTGCGGGCTCTGATCGGCTGGCATGGCATCTCCTCTGCCGTCGCGCCGTGACGCGCGAACATGGCGCGGACGCCGTACGGCGAGTGCAGCTGCCCCGGGCCCGAGCGCCCTTGTTCTCCACTGTAGGACGGCGCGCCTACCCGGGAGTCCGTCCACTTCCTCGGGTGAGCCCGGGGGTGGCCACCACCCCCGCCTCGCGGTCAGCTGCTACATCTTTCCGTCCTCGGTGGCGGCAAGCCGGCACTGCCGAGCGGCTCTCGCCTCGATCTGGAGCTCCTCTACGAGCGGCGATTCGGCAACGGCGTCGTACAGCTGCGGTATCGCGTCGAGGTCTGGGACTCGGGGCGGGGTCGCGCCGTTTCGTGCACGAACTCCGGGCCGTCGCATACGCGCGGACACAAGTGCGCCACTGTCCCGCCGGCGCAGCCTGAAACCGTGCTCGATCCCAGACTTGTGTCCGCGCGTATGCGAGCTTCGCGCCCCCTCCACCGCACGAGAACGGCCGCACCCCTCAGGCGGGCACCAGCGCCTGCCCCTCGAGGCGGTGGAGGTCGGGCAACCGGCGGCGGCGCACCATGTGCACGGCGACCAGCGCGGAGGTGAGCGCCGCATAGACGCACCACAGCGACGCGAAAGCCTGGACGTAGACGATGGCGACCACGGTGAGCCCGACGAGGTTGAGCAGCCCGAAGGCGACGATCGAGGGGTAGCCCGACAGCACCGACGGCCCGATCACCGCCACGATGTACAGCACCGCCCACATCGTCCCGTACGTCAGGTCGACGTCGTAGACCAGTGCGTGCGGCTCTTCCCTGACCAGGAGCGGGCCGTCGAGCACCCCCCAGAGCAGGTACGCCGCGACCACGGCGCCGAGCGCGACGAACGGCGCCACCCGCCGGCGCCTTCCCTTTGGCTCGAGCAGCAGCACCGCGAGCGGCACCAGGAGCGGGAGGACCGGGAAGGCGTAGAGGACGTAGATAACTGCGGCGGCGTGCTGGACACCGGCCGAGACGTAGTCGGACGCGCCGTGCCAGACGAGGGCCTCGGTGAGCTGGTGGAGCGCGAAGAGCAACGGTAGCGACGCGAACGGCAGTTCCCTGGCCGTGCGCACCTCACGCAGGCAGAACGCACCGACGGGGAGGAGGGCCACGCCGGCGGTCAGATCGGCGCCCATCGAGAAGCACACACTCGCCCAGTACCCCGTCCCGGCGGGAAAGACCTCGCGGCCCGGCAAGCCGCGGCCCAGTTGCGTGGCTCTGCTAGACCGCTTCCGCCCCACGAAACAGGTGACCGATTTGCCCAAATGCTGACGAAAAGGCAGGGCCTTCTCCTAGGGTCGACGCAACATGACAGTCAACGGTGGGGCTCGTGGGACGACGTGACGACGCCCGGACATGAGATCCACAGCGAGCAGGACCGCACCGCAGCGCGGCGCGACGACGGGCAGTACAGCCCCGAGCGAATGAGCGCCCTGACCGACGGGGTGTTCGCGATCGTGCTCACCCTGCTGGTCCTGGAGCTCAAGCTTCCAGAGCGGAACGATTCAGTCCTCGCACTCATGCATGACGACTGGCGGGTCTTCGTCTCGTGGCTGATCAGCTTCATCCTGCTGGCCCGCTTCTGGCTGGTGCAGCACGCAGTCACCGCCGGGCTGCGCCAGTGCAACACCATGATCCTGGCCCTCAACTTCGCAGTGCTCGGCGCGGCGTCCCTCGTGCCCTTCTCCGCCGACATAGTCGGGACGGAGCGGATCGCCGAGCCCTGGTCCACCGTCGTCTTCGCCGGCAACGTCGCACTGCTCTCGCTCGCCGTCGGCCTGCTGGCGCGATATGTCGCTCACCAGACCCACTTGCTCGACCCCGACCGGTCTCTCCCTGCCCTCGGCCGTTACCGGCTCCACCACCTCTACGTACTGCCGGCAGTCGCGCTGGCCTCGACCGCACTCGCTTTCGCCCATCCCGTGCTTGCCCTCGGGTTCCTCGTGGCGGAGTTCGTCTTCTTCGTGAGCACCGGCGTGCGGCGCCGGCCGCGTCAGCATCCACTTCCACCAGGGGCGATCGCCCAACCGAAAGGCGCACTGTGAAGTTCGGGATCGGCATGTACATCTGGACCACCGACGTCCAGCCCACCCACTATCCGATCTTCTCGACCCTGGCCGGTCTCGGGTACGACGGCGCCGAGATCCCGGTCGGCTCGGCGCTCACCGCCGACAATGCAGAGATCCGCACAGCGCTCGACGACGCGGGCCTGGGGTGCACCACCATCCTCAACCTCGCCGCCGAGGCCAACCCGGTCAGCCCGGACGCCGCCGTGCGCCAGCGCGGGCTGGACGAGATCAAGTGGGGCGTCGACGCGGCCCACCAGCTCGGCAGCTCCGTGCTCAGCGGCCCCTTCCAGACCGCCTACGCCGTCTTCAGCGGAGCCGGTCCCACCGAGCAGGAGCTGGTCTGGTCGGCGGACGTCCTGCGGGCCGCCGCCGAGCACGCCTCCCAGGCGGGGATCGACCTCGCGGTCGAGTTCCTCAACCGTCACGAGGGCTACCTGATCAACACCCTGGAGCAGTCGGCGGCGCTGACCGCGCGTGTCGACCATCCGTCGTTCGGCGTCCTCTACGACACGCACCACGCCCACGCAGAGGAGGACGACGTGGTCGCCGCGATCACCGCCCACGGGCCGGCGATCAAGCACGTCCAGGCCAGCGAGAACAACCGCGGCGGGCTCGGCGCCGGGCAGGTCCAGTGGTCGCGCACCGCCGAGGCACTGCACCAGATCGGCTACGACGGCTGGGTCGCGGCGGAGGCTTTCGCGGCCGACGTACCCGGTCTGTCGACCAAGGCCCATGTCTGGCGCGACACCTTCGGCTCCAAGGACCGGTTCGCTGCCGAGGCCATCGGCTTCATGCGCGACACGTTCTCGCCCACCGCCTGACATCGCACGACCCACCCCTGAGAGGCATCCATGTTCACCGCCGGAACCGTCCGTATCGCCGCTGTGCCCAACGCGTGGGTCAACGACGACCTCCCCGAGCTGGGCGCGGGAACCTCTTTCGAGCAGATCGTCAGCGAGATGGCGCTCGCCGGCTACGAGGGCACCGAGCTGGGCAGCACCTATCCCACGGACGCGGCGACGCTGAAGGCCGCGCTCGACGTCCGTGGCCTGGTCCCCTCCGGCGGTTGGGTCTCGACCTGGTTTGCCTCGCAGGGCGGCGCGTACGAGCAGACCCTCCAGTCCTTCCGCGACCAGATCCCCTTCTTCAACGCCATCGGCCTGGAGGACGTGTACGTCGCCGAGGTCACCCACGCGGTGCACCAGCAGCCCGTGCCTGCGCTGGCGAACCGACCGGTCTTCACCGACGAGCAGTGGGACGCCATGGTGCGCGGGCTCGGCGAGATGGGCCGGATCGCCACCGACCACGGGCTCCGGATCAACTACCACCACCACACCGGCACCGGCGTGCAGTCCACCGAGGACATCGACCGGCTGGTGGCCGACACCGTGGCCGGCGAGACCTACCTGCTGCTCGACACCGCTCACCTGCTCGTCGGCGGCGGCGACCCGATGGACATCCTCACCCGCCACGAGGGCCGGATCGGTCACGTCCACCTCAAGAACCTCCGCCGGCCCGTCCTCGACCGGATGCACGACGAGGCACTGAGCTTCTGGGACGCCCTGCGCCAGGGCATCTTCACCGTCCCAGGTGACACCGAGGGCTGCATCGACTTCGCCCCGCTGCTGCGCAAGCTCGCCGACGACGGCTGGGCCGGTTGGCTGGTCGTCGAGGCCGAGCAGGACCCGGCCCTTGCGCATCCCCTGGAGGCGTTCCGCGTCGCCCGGCAGCACATCGCCGACCTGACGGGCCTGTAGGGATGGCCACCGCGGAGGACCAACGGCTCCAGGAAGCCGACGTCGACGGCGTCGCCTGGCGCAAGTGGGGCCCCTACCTCTCCGACCGGCAGTGGGGCACGGTCCGCGAGGACACCTCCGCCGGCGGCGACGCGTGGAACTCCTTCCCCCACGACCACGCCCGCTCCCGGGCCTACAGCTGGGGCGAGGACGGCCTGCTCGGCATCAGCGACGACCGCCAGCAGGTCTGCTTCGCGCTGGCGGTGTGGAACGAGGCCGACCCGATCGTCAAGGAACGGCTGTTCGGGCTGACGAACAGCGAGGGCAACCACGGCGAGGACGTCAAGGAGTACTACTTCTACCAGGACTCCACGCCCACCCACTCCTGGATGAAGGCGCTTTACAAGTACCCCCAGGCGGCCTTCCCGTACGCCGACCTGCTGAGCACCAACGCGGGCCGCGGCAAGGACGTCGGCGAGTACGAGCTCGTCGACACCGGGATCTTCGACGAGCACCGCTACTTCGACGTCGAGGTCGTCTACGCCAAGTCCGGTCCTGAGGACCTGCTGATCCAGATCACGGCCACCAACCGAGGGCCCGACCCCGCGGTGCTGCACCTGCTGCCCACGCTGTGGTTGCGCAACACGTGGGCCGACGACCCCGAGGCGCCGCGGCCGCGACTGAGCGCCGACGCCACGGCGCGCCGGATCACGTTGGACAGCGCCGACCTGGATCCCTGCACCCTGGCCTGGGAGGACGATCTCGACGTCCTGGTGACCGAGAACGAGACCAACTGGGCCCGCATCAGCGGCGGCGAGAACGCCATGCCCTACGTCAAGGACGGCATCAACGACGCCGTCGCGTCCGGTCGGCGGGAGGCGGTCAACCCGGACCTGACCGGCACCAAGGTGGCCCTGCGACGTCGTGACGTCATCGGCGCCGGCGAGTCGGTGACGATGCGGCTACGGCTGGCGGCGTCGATGCCCCGCTCCCCCTTCGGCTCCAACGCCGACAAGGTCCTGGTCAAGCGTCGCGCGGAGGCCGACGACTTCTACGCCTCCATCACGCCACCGTCGGTCTCGGCCGACGGGCGGATGGTGATGCGCCAGGCACTGGCCGGGATGTTGTGGTCGAAGCAGTTCTACGCCTATGACCTCGACCGCTGGCTCAAGGAACGCGACGTGCACCCGCTGCGTGACTCCGCAGGGTTCGACCACCGCAACGCCCGGTGGTTCCACATGGTCGCCGGCGACATCATCTCGATGCCCGACTGCTGGGAGTACCCCTGGTTCGCAGCCTGGGACCTGGCCTTCCACACGATGACGCTGGCGATGGTCGACACCACCTTCGCCCGCGACCAGCTCCGGCTGCTGCTGGGCGAGCGCTACCTCCACCCGTCCGGCCAGATCCCGGCGTACGAGTGGAACTTCTCCGACGTCAACCCGCCAGTGCACGCCCTGGCCACGCTGTTCAGCCACGTCCCGGCCGTCGAAAACGGTGCGGAGGACGAGCACGCCTTCCTCTCCGACATGTTCGGCAAGCTGACGCTCAACTTCACCTGGTGGGTCAACCGCAAGGACGCCACGGGTGCCAACGCCTTCGAGGGCGGGTTCCTGGGGCTCGACAACATCGCCGTCTTCGACCGGAGCGCCGCCCAGCTCCCCGCGGGTGGACGGCTCGAGCAGGCTGACGGCACCGCGTGGATGGCGCTCTACTGCCAGAGCATGCTCGAGCTGTCGATCGAGCTGATGGCCAAGGAGCCCGAGTACGAGGGCATGGCCCTCAAGTTCCTCGAGCACTTCCTGTTCATCTCCGCCGCCATGGAGCGCGGCGACGGGATGTGGGACGAGGAGGACGGCTTCTTCTACGACCAGCTGCGGCTGCCCGACGGCTCGTCCCAGCGGCTCCGGGTCCGCTCGATGGTCGGGCTGATCCCGCTCTGCGCGGTCACGGTCGTTCCGGCCGCGTCGTACGGCGTGCTCGGCGACCGCCTCACCGAGTTCATGGCCCGCCACCCGGACCTGCTCGGCCAGATGGCCGACCCCACGGTCCCGGGTGTCCTGGACCGCCGCATGCTCTCCCTGCTCGACGAGACCCGGTTGCGCAGCGTGCTGGGCTACCTCCTCGACGAGGAGGAGTTCCTCAGCCCACACGGCATCCGGGCGCTCTCCCGCTTCCACCGCGACCACCCGTATTCGCTGGACCTCGACGGCCAGACGTTCGGCGTGGGCTACCTGCCCGCCGAGTCCGACAGCGGGATGTTCGGGGGCAACTCCAACTGGCGCGGGCCGGTGTGGATGCCGGTGAACTTCATGATCATCCGGGCGCTGCTGCAGTACTACCTCTACTACGGCGACGAGCTCACGGTGGAGATGCCCACGGGCTCCGGCAACCAGCACACCCTCTTCGAGGTGGCTCACGAGCTGTCCGACCGGCTGGTCTCGATCTTCCTGCCCGACGACGAGGGCAAGCGCCCGGTGTTCGGCGGCGTGGAGCTGTTCCAGACCGACGAGCACTGGCGCGACAACCTGTTGTTCTACGAGTACTTCCACGGAGACAACGGCGCCGGCATCGGTGCTTCGCACCAGACCGGGTGGACCGGGCTGGTCGCCAAGCTGGTCCAGCTGTTCGGCACCCTCGACGCGGCCACCGTCCTGGCCGACGAGCGGGCGCACCCTTCGACCACACTGTTCCGCCGCGACGCCACGTGATCCCGGTCGACTGGGATCCCGGGCGACTGGCGTCAGCTGATCTCGAAGACGTTGTACCCGTAGGGCTCGAGATCGAGGAACAGGCCGTTGACCGCAAGATCGGCGACGTCGCGGACGTACTCGACGTTCTCGTGCATCCGGTCGACCAGCGTCACCGTCTCGGCCGCCGCGACCACGGTGCCGAGCTCGACCCGGCACTGGGCCTGCTCACCGGACAGGTTGGCCACGACCAGCCAGCGCAGCGGCGCGTCCGCACCGGCTGACCAGCCCGCCACCACGTAGGCGCCGTCAGTGGGGTTGCCCTCCCACGCCGGCCGGGTGGGGAGCAGCTGCCAGCTGCCGTCACGCAGCACCTGGTCGGCCAGGACCTCGAGGAGACGGTCGTAGAAGGCCACCAGGACCGGGTCGGCCGGCTCATCGGGTCGTCGACGCAGGTGGAGGGGCGCCTTGAACCGACGCCCGGGCAGCTGGCCCTCGTGGAAGAAGCGCAACCCGGTCGAGAGGAACGTGACGACCGCGGCCGCCTGGTGCGCGGCGGAGTACGCGAACGTGTGGGCGGCGCGAGGCTCGTCGTGGTTCTCGAGGAACCGGGCCGAGCGGCCCTGGAACTCCGGGTCGGCACCCAGGTGGCCGCGCACCGCTGCGGGGTCGTCGCCGCGGAGCCGGTCGTAGAGGCGCTTGTCGTAGGTGTAGTCGAACCCGTGCTGCTGCAGCTGCCACTCGAGGTCCCAGTAGACCTCGGCCATCAGCACGAACCCCGGGTGCTGCGCGCGTACGGCGGCGATCGCGGCGGGCCAGAACGCGCCGTCCGCCGGGCCGGTCGCGTCGTCGGGCAGCGGCCGGTCACCCCAGGTCCTGAGGAAGACCTCCGGCTCGAGCAGCATCGCCATGTCGCACCGGACGCCGTCGCAGCGGGCTGCGACCCGGGCGAGCTCGGTGCTCATCGCGCGCCGAAGCTCGGGATGGCGGTAGTCGAGCTGTGCGGTGTCCGGCCAGCCGTCGAAGTAGGGGTCCCGCCCGTGGGCGACGACGCGCTCGCCGGCGCGGAAGTAGTTCTGGGGCTGGGCCTCGAGGTCGGCATCCGAGCCACCGATGAAGCGGTGCGGGGCATCGGCCAGCCAGGGGTGGTCCAGCGCCATGTGGTTCGGCACGAAGTCGAGCAGCAGCTTGAGCCCACGCTCGGCCAGGCGAACCCGCAGGCGGGCCAGCTCCTCGTCGCCGCCGAAGTCGCGGTGGACGGTGTAGTCGACGATCGCGAACGGAGAGCCGGTCACGTCGTCGGGCGTGAAGTCAGGAAGCGCCTCCCGGTACTCCGCGAGCCACTCGGGGTTGGCCGAGGACACCGCGCGCGCCGCCTCACCGGTCTGCCAGACACCGAGCATCCAGACCCAGTCGAAGCCGCGCGCCGCGACGTCGTCGAGGAAGGCGTCCGGGAGGTCGTCGAGCGTCGCCGGACGGCCGAGCTCGCAACCTCTCTCATGGAGGGTCACACGGGTGTTCACCTGATACAGCAGGGGATTCATGCACTCTCCAGACGCGGGGGCCTTCCGGGTGAAAGCATGCTCACCGTAAGCGTTTCCGGTGCGCCGGGGGCGACGATTCCCCGTATCTGCCGTCACCTCATGCAGTGCATCCGGAAAGGTCCACCGTGCCTGATCAGATCGACCACGCGGCAGCATCGCGCACCCACTACGACGCGCTCGTCGTCGGTTCCGGCGTCAGTGGAGCCATCATGGCCCGGTCGCTCTCCGAGCAGGGGCTGCGCGTGCTCGTCATCGAGGCCGGCCCGGGAGAGGAGCTCTCGAGCGCCGAGTACGAGACGCACCTGACCCGCTTCTACGGCGCGACCGCGAAGGACAACAACTCCGCCTACGAGGTCAACCCGAACGCACCGATGCCGCGCTCCCCCGACGTACGCCGTCTCCAGGCCGGGCACCCCGACTCGACGAGCTACCTCATCCAGAACGGCCCCTACGAGATGGACAGCACCTACACCCGGGTGCTGGGCGGGACCTCGATGCACTGGGAGGGCAAGACGATGCGCATGCTCCCCGAGGACTTCGAGACCCGCACCCGTTTCGGCCAGGGTCGCGACTGGCCGATCAACTACGACGAGCTCTCGCCGTTCTACGAGCGGGCTGAGCGCGAGCTTGGCGTCTCCGGCGAGGTGGAGGAGCAGTCGTTCTACGGCATCACGTTCCCGCCGGACTACGTGTTCCCCATGCACGGCCTCCCGGCGTCCTACCTCGACCAGGTGGTCGCCCGCGACATCGACGGCACCGAGATCAAGCTCGAGGACACCACCTGCACGGTCAAGGTGAGGACGACGCCCCAGGCCCGCAACGGGATCCCCAACGCCGCCTATGACGGCGGCAAGGGCTTCGAGCCGGTCGGCGCCGTCAGCACCCACCAGATCGACCAGGGCGGTCGGTGCCAGGGCAACATCAACTGCGTCCCGCTGTGCCCGGTCCAGGCGAAGTACAACTCGCGCAAGACCCTGTCGATCGGGCTGCAGACCGGCCGCATCGACATCCTGACCCAGACCGTCGCCACCCGGGTGAACGTCGGCGAGGACGGTCTGATCAGCCACGTCGACTACCAGGCCTACGGCTCGACGACCTCGCCCGAGCACGTCACCGGCTCGTTGCGGGCCACGACCTACGTGCTCGCGACCAACGCGGTCGAGAATGCCCGGCTGCTGCTGGCCTCGGGGCTGCCGAGCAGCAGTGGGCTGGTCGGTCGCAACCTGATGGACCACGCGTACCTGCTCACGTGGGGGATCCTTCCCGAGGTCGCCGGGACGATGCGCGGGTCCCAGTGCACCTCGGGGATCGAGGACTTCCGCGCCGGCGACTTCCGCAGCCGGCACGCATCGATCCGGGTGAGCATCCACAACGACGGCTGGGCCTGGCCCACGGGCGCGCCGTACACCGACCTGATCGACCTGGTCGACAACGCCAACGCCTACGGCACGGCCCTGCGTCACGGGGTCGTGGACCGGATCTCACGTCAGCTGATGCTGTCGTTCATGATCGACCTGATGCCCGAGCCCAGCAACCGGATCACGGTCGACGGTCGCTTCACCGACGCGCTGGGCAACCTTCGCCCGGTGATCTCCTACTCGCTGCCCGAGTACACGATGGACGCCGTCGCCGCGAGTCGCCGCATCTCGCGCCGGCTGTTCCAGCGGCTCGGCGCCGAGGACAAGACCAGGTACGACCCGCTCGACCCGGGCTTCGTCTCCCACCAGGGCGAGGGATACGTCATCCGCGGTGGCAACCACTGGTCGGGCACCCACATCATGGGCACCTCGAGCCACGACTCCGTCGTGGACGACCACCAGCGTTCGTGGGACCACCGCAACCTCTTCCTCGTGGGGTCGGGAAGCATGCCGAACATCGGCAGCTCCAACACCACCCTCACGCTGGCTGCGCTGGCGTTCCGCACCGCCGACCACATCGTGGCCGAGCAGACCACCCGCCAGTCGATCACCATCGGGGGATGACCGCATGAGCCTGCGCCGTATCAGCACCGTCGAGGACCTGCACGCCTACCTGCATGTCGCGATGCAGCTCGAGCACGCGACGATCCCGCCCTACCTCACCGCGCTCTACTCGATACACCCATCGAGCAACGCCGACGCCTACCAGGTGATCCGGGTCGTCGCGGTCGAGGAGATGCTCCACCTGACCCTCGCGGCCAACCTGCTCAACGCGGTCGGCGGGACTCCGGACCTGCTGGCGGAGGGCTTCGTGCCGGTCTACCCGGCCCACCTGCCCGACGGCGAGGAGGACTTCGAGGTCGGCACCCGCGCGTTCTCGCGGGAGACCATCGAGGGATTCCTGAAGATCGAGCGGCCCGCCCTGGCCGAGGACCAGCGCTTCGTGTCGCGAGACCGCTCGGACCGGGCACTCGTCCCCACCGTCGACGCGCACGAGGACGACCTGCACTTCTTCAGCATCGGCGAGTTCTACGCCGAGATCGGCGAGGGCCTGGCCCGGCTGCACGACGAGCTGGGCGATGACCTCTTCTGCGGCGACCCGACCCGCCAGGTCGGCCCCGAGTACTACTACTCCGGCGGCGGCGCGATCGTGAAGGTCACCGACGCCGCGTCCGCGGCCGCAGCGATGCGGCTGATCAGCGAGCAGGGGGAAGGTCTCGGCGGCGGCATCTTCGACGACGAGGGCGAGCTCGCCCACTTCTACCGGTTCCAGCAGCTGCTACTCGGGCGCTACTACCAACCCGGTGACGACGCCGGCAGCCCCACCGGCCCGCCGCTCGAGGTCGACTGGGACGCCGTCTACCCGGTACTGGCCGACGCGGACCTCGACCACTACGCCGGCACCGGCGAGCTGGAGGAGGCGGTCACGGCGTTCAGCGCCGCGTACGGCGACTTCCTCGCCCGGCTCACCGAGGCCTTCGGCGGACGTCCGGACCTGCTGCTCCCGGCGGTGGCCGACATGTTCCGGATCAAGGAGCTGGCCGCCCGGATCATCCGCAACCCGATGCCGGGTCGCGCCGGCGTCAACGCCGCCCCGGTCTTCCGTGCGCTCAGCCCCGTGAAGGTGTCCTGAGATGACCGACGACGACCTGCTCGAGAGCTTCCTCGGCCTTTCCGCGACCCTGACCGGCTACTCACGGTTCCGGCTGCTCGGCACCGGCCAGGCCGAGGCCTATCTGTCGATGACCATGGATGCGGTGGGCGACGTCGTGGTCGACGAGCTGCTGAGCACCTTCACCTCTGTCGTCGACGGCGCCGCGGGGGACGAGCACCAGCTCGACCGAGGCCTGCGAACCCGCGTCCTCAGCGACGACAAGCTCGGGCCGATCGCCCGCAACGTGATCAAGATGTGGTTCGTCGGCACGTGGTACCAGCTCCCCCAGGAGTGGCGCGACCTCTATGCCGGACGCCGACCGGACGGCACCCACGTGGTCTCGCCGGTGTCCTACACCGAGGGGCTGCTGTGGCCCACGATCGGCGCGAACCCGCCCGGAGCCAAGGGCCAGGGCTACGGCAGCTGGACCGGCCCGCCGGCCATCGACGTCTGCTGACCCGGGCGCGCCACACCCCGGCACCCAACACCCGGTACGACGACCGGCCCGGTCCTCCACAGGGAGGACCGGGCCGGTCGTCGTACTGCTGGGGTCACTACTGCTGGACGGGCACCTCGGCGGGCGCAGACGACGGCAGGGCGGTCGCGGCGGCGGGGCGGGCCGGTAGGTGCGTGCGCAGCACCGAGCGGTACGCCGGGTCGTGGACGAGCTTGGCGGTGAGGATCAACCGGGGGCCGGCTCGCCACAGCAGCGCGACGAGGAGCGCTCCCATGACCGGACCCGCGAGGTAGACCCACCAGTCGAGCCAGGTGCCGGAGACGAGGTTGGGCCCGAGCGTGCGAGCCGGGTTGAGCCCGGTGTTGGTGTACTCGGACCCGAGCCAGGTGTTGAGCGCCACCATCGTGCCGGCGGCCACCGGGGTCCACCAGGCCAGCCTGGCCGCGGAGAGGAAGACGAACATCGCGGTGACGAGCAAGCCGACCATCAGGCCTTCGATCAGCACGGCGACAAGGGGATCCACTGATGGGCTGATCGCGCCGTAGTCGATCGTTCTCGCGGTGTCGCCCCAGACCAGCCGCAGCGCAGTCGCGCCGAGCACACCGCCCACGAGCTGAGCGGTCCAGTAGCCGAGGAGGTCATGACGGTGGACGTGGCCGGTCATCCAGAACGCCAAGGTGACCGCGGGGTTGAGGTGCGCGCCGCTTAGCCGTCCGAGCGGACTGTGCGCGATGGTGAAGATGTAGATGCCGAACGTGATGCCCAGGAGGAGCAGCCGGACCTTCGTCGAGGGCACCCACTCCTCGAAGACCGTTCCCTGGTGGAACATCACCGTGACGGTCGACAGCGCGGCGAACACCAGGATCGCGGTGCCGGCGAGCTCGGCGGCCCACTCGGCCAGGTGGAGACCCCCGACCGCGGGCTGCGGCGCAGCAGCGGCGTCGCTCACAGCGCGTTGCCGTGGTCGTCGAAGAAGGGGACGATGCCGTGCGCGGGTGCGACGCGGTCGAGGAGCTCGCGGTCCATCACGCGGCCCGGGGACGGCTCACCCTGGATGTACGGCGTGCCGAGGCCCTCGAAGTAGCCCTCGATGCCGGGAGGCGTGAAGAAGAGCAGGATCTTGCTGGGCTCCTCGAGCGTGTTCTCGAACTTGTGCAGGCTGCCCTTGGGCATGTAGCAGAACCCGCCGGGCTCGAGCGTGAAGTCGAGGCCGTTGGCGACCACGCGGACCTCCCCCTCGAGCACGTAGATGGACTCGCTCTCGTTCTTGTGGATGTGCATCGGCGGGCCGGAGCGCGGGGGCACCACGGTCTCGACCAGGGTGAACTCACCACCGGTCTGCTCGCCGTCGACCTTGATCATGTCCAGGTCACCGAAGACCCAGAGGCCGTGGCCGCCACCGGCCGGCAGCTTGATGATCTTCGCGGGATCCTGTGCGGGGTCCATGCTCATGAGGGGTCTCCTGGGTCTGGGGTGCTGTGGTGGCCGCCGTGGAGGCGGGCCGGGCGGTGCAGGTCAGTGGTGGTGCTGGACCTCGTGGTCCTCGAGCTCGACCAAGGTGACGATGAGGATCGGGTCGATGGCCCCCTCCAGGAGGTGCCCGCCTGCCGTCGTGCCGTCACGTCGTCCGACGACGACGTGGCCGTGCACGAAGAGGACGTCGTCGGTGGTGAGGATGTCTCCCGACAGGCTCAACACCTCGACCTGCTCATCGTGGAAAGCCACCGGGTCGAAGCCTCGGGTCTCGAGGTTGAAGAACCCGAGCTTGGTGTGCTCGAAGCCGCCGATCGCGGTGAAGGACGCCGTGGCGATGCCCCGGCTCGTGACGTAGTCGGTCAGGCCCTGGACGGCCTCCTCACCCGGTTCGAAGGTGATGATGTGCGTGCGCTGTGGCCCGGCGTGCTGGTCGATGACCTTGCTGTGCATGGCGAACTGCCTCTCTGTCAGAGCGGTTTGAGCCGCGCTCGACTGACAAGGAAGAGCCAGCTGAGGGGAGGGTGCGAGCGTAACGACGGCCTGCGGCCCGCGTGCGGAAATGCGCAAATCGGTCGTTACTTCGCACTACGGGAGAAGTGCGGCACGCCTGGCGACGAGCGCCCGGGGCCTGACGGCCCTCCGTCCACCGGGGAGGCGGCTCTGGCCAACAGGGCTGTTCTGGATGGTGGTGGTGGGGTGTTCGAGGAAATCAGAATGTGCTGGTCAGGCGCACGGTTTCTGCGAACACCACTTGGACGTTGCACCCCGGGTCGTTGGAATCAGCACCCATGCCGCGGGCGATCGCTGCCGAGCGCGCTCAGCACCTGTGGTCCAGCAGACGGCGCTCAAGAAGCGGCGCGATTCAGAGACGGGTGTCGAGTAGTGGCACGTCGAAGACCGGGGTCCACGGACCAGCAGCGCGTGCGGCGAGCGGCCGCCTGCGGTCGCGACACTGGGAAGACCTGCACCCGGTCAGGTTGCGTCCTCACCTGGCGAGCTGGTGGGGAAGGCGGTTGCTGGCCCGGTCGCGGTCGGCGCCGCCACCAGTGGGCCGGTCCTGGGTATGAGTCCCGTGCCAGTCCAGGCACATGACGGTCGCATCATCGCTGAGCTCGTGCCCGGCGGCCTCCAGGGCGCCGTCGGCCAACGCACGCACCAGCTCGCGCGGATGCAGCTCCGGGTGCTGTTCGATCACCGTGGTCAGGTCGAGAGCTTCGAGGTTGTGCTCGAGCATGCCGTCGGTGACCAGGACGATGCGGTCACCCGGCTGCAGGGTGGCCTCGATGCTGTCGTAGCGGGTGTCGGGGAACATGCCGAAGGGCAGGTTCGCGGGCAGCTCCAGCGCGGCCACCTCCCCGTCCCTGATCAGGTACGGGGCGACATGCCCAGCATTGACGATCTCGCACGTACCGGTGCGCAGGTTGATGCGCACCAGGAGGCCGGTGGCGTAGTCGATGGCGTCGCGAGAAGCGGCATGCTCGGCCAGTGCCGTGTTCGTGGCCTGCGCCTGCTCTAGGAGACTGCCTCCGCTGCGGCGGGCGCCGCGCAGGCTTCCCAGGCACAGCGACGCGGTTAGGGCCGCGTTCACGCCGTGTCCCATGGCGTCAGTCAGCGACAGGTGTAGGACGTCGCGGTCCAGGCTGTAGTCGAAGGTGTCTCCGCCGACACTCGCAGCCGGTTCCAGCCAGCCCGAGAGCGTGAACGCGTCGGCCTCACAGGTGCGCGGACCGGGCAGGAGTCGCTGCTGTATCTCCGCGGACAGGCTGAAGGAACGGGTCCTCTGCCCCCACTCGAACAGGTCGGTGTGGCGCTGGTTCGCGATCACGATCAGAGCGAGTAGGTGCGCAACCAGCGCGAGCTCCTCGACCGTCTCCGAGGAGGGTTCGGTGCGGAGGTGAACTTCTAGCAGACCTACGGTCTCGCCTCGCTCGGTGACCGGTGCCAGCACCCGCCACCACTTCTTGTGCCGTTGCCCGGGCCCGATGACCTGGACATCCTGGGTGCGTACGGCCTGCTCCTCGGGGCCGCCGTCGAAGGGCAGCACGGTCGCGGACTCCTCGGAATCGCGCCTCTCATCCTCCCCCAGCAGATCCCGGCCGCCTTCGGTGCCCTTCTTCAGTGGGACGTGTGCCAGGCGAACCAACGCTCGGCCGGAGAGGTCGGCGATGAGCAATGAGACGTTCTCGGCGTCGAAGACCTCACCGAGCTCGCGGGCAACGGCTTCCACTGCCTTGACCGGAGACTGCGACGCGGCCGCCTCAAGGACGCGCCCTACCTCAACACTGCGAAGCGAGACCATGCCCGGAGCCTAAGCGCCATGCGGTGACTTTGCTGGTTCGGGAGACGGTGGCCTTCACCTCTCGGAGACTCGCGGACAGCCGTGAGCCGCGGCGGGAGATGCCACGCCGGGTCGATGAAGAGGGCCGAGCTACGGATGAGAACGGGCGCGTGCGACTCGGGGAGTGCCCGGTACGCGTCCCTGGTCTCGTCGATCAGGCGCTGGCGGCGCTCAAGCTCCTTCGTGCGGTCCTCCCGGACCTTCTGCGCCTTGGCCTCGGAACCGTGTCGGCGGCGAGGGTTGCGCAGCTGAGGGTGCCGTCGGCGCGTCGACTCAAGCCACACATGCTGCAGCTGTGGCAGGTGCGCAACGCTGGCCGCCCGGGACCAGCTCCCCCGGAACTCCACTGGCCGAAGCGTTGTGGGGGACGACCAAAGCCGCCCCCCGGGTGTTGAGGGGGCGGCTCTGGTCAAGAGGGCTGTTCTTGGGCGGGGATTTCGCGAAGCGTTTCCGTTTTATTCGCGAACACCCCTTGGTGGGGTGATCGTAGATTCGGGAACGTGCAGGTCAGGGATCGGATTCTGCTAACCGCCGATGGCGGTTGCACCCATGGCCTCCAGAATCAGCACCCATGCGCTGCTCCGACCTGGCTAGGTCGAGTACTGACTGTCCCCTTCCGTCTCGATCCGCACGACGCTTCACCACCTCGCTGGCGGCATCACGGCGGACCTGCTCGTCTCCGAGGGCATCGTGGACGAGCGGGAGCGGGCGGAGAGGGGCGGCCGGAACGTTGTAGGCGCGCGGGGACCTCGGGCGTGCCAGAGGCACGGCCGGTCCCGCGGCCGCTGGCGACCACGGGACCGGCACGCTCCTAGAACTTGATACTGATCGTCCGGCTCAGCCCCTTCAGGCTCTTGTCGAGGTCGCGCAGCGACTTGCTGGCCTTGGCCGCGCCGCGTCCCTCGTCAACGAGTTCGACGGAGTGACCGCGAGAGCACCGGACGGTGCGCTGCTTGGCCACGTCGTCGATGCTGAACCGAACCTTGCCGCCGCATTCGGGGCAGTCGGTGTCCAGGTCGTTGAACATGTTGTGTACCTCCTGCGAGGCAGCAGCCCGACCCTCACGGGTAAGGTCTCCAACGCGATGGACTTCCCCGTTCAGTCGCGTGGAGGCCCCCAGCCCGGGAGGGAAACCCCCCGTGCGGGGGCCTTCGTCTGCCTCACAAGCAAGACGCTACGGCGCCACCGGCGGCAGGGAACGACGACACGCCCGAACGCGAGGCAAACGCATCGGGATCGGGTCGAGCCGTGGGTTGGTCGTGACCCGCACTTTAGGCAAACCTGCGCGCGCAGCGCACGCGACGCGCCGGGCACGGCACCCTTGTACACAAGGGTCTGATGCGTGAGCTCACGCAATACCTCCCCATTGCACCCGCCTCGGACGCTGGTGGCGTAGGTCGGGCCGGGGGGCACGCGCCGTCACGCTGCTCGGTTTGGGCGGCATCGCGCTCGTGGCCAGCTCGCTGCTGCCGGGCCCGGGTCCGGACTCAGGGTGGCTCCGCGACTTCCCTATGACGGTCGGCTCGTCGCTCGTGCTCTTCGCGCCCTTCTACCTCATCACCCGGTCCCTGGACCGACACCTGGACCAGGTGGCCGCCGACGCGGCCCAGCAGGTCAAGGAAGTCCGGACCGACACAGCCCAGCAGGTCGAGCAGGTCCGTACCGCGGCGGCTGACTCGACCATCGCGCTAACGGGGCAGGTCGCGGCACTGCACGCCGACGTCGACCGCCGCCTCAGCGACGTGGCGGAGCGCGTTACCGCTCGACTAGCGGCCGAGGCGGCGGCCGACCGGGCGGCCTTCGACTCGCTGAGGACCGACGCGACGACGCGGGAGGGCGTCTGGGACGCGCTCGAACGCGCCCAACACCTCGGCCTCGTGAGCCCGCAGAGGCCGCCGCGGGTGGACATCGGCCGGGCGTCTCGCCTGTACGCCAGCGTCGAAATCGACACCATCGCCTGGGCCGACGAGCCGCTCCAGTTCCGGATCGAATCCCTGCGCGGCTTCGTGGAGGAGTGGATCCCGTGGCAGGCCGGCAGGAGCGGAGGAGGTCGTGCGGCTCCCTGCGGTGGCAGACGACTCGGCGTGGCCCGAATCCCCTTCCGCCCGACGTAGGCTGCTCAGTCGGACCGAGAGGGGGACCCGCGGATGGTGCGATTGCCTGGACACGTGCGCTCACCCGGACGATGACGCCGTGGTCCGCAGTGGGGGCTGCCGCGGGCGTGAGCCAGACGCCCTGGTGGGCTGTGCCGCTGGTCGGCGGCGTCTTTGCCCTGCTCGGCGTCGCCGTCGCGCAGTCGATCGCCCTCCGGCTGGAGCGCCGTCGACACCGGCGTGAGGACCACCACCGTCTGGACGCGGCCCTTCGCGAGTCCGCGCTGAAGTACCTGGCCGCTGTCCAGGACTACGCCACCTTCATCACCGCGCTCAACGTGGGCGACGTGCTCATCACAGGAAAGCCCACGATCCGCGATGACGTCTGGTTCCTGGACTACGGCGAGAAGACGCGTGCCGTGGACGACGCGCTCGCGGACTTGACGCTGACCGCGTCCCCCTCGCTCCTGGAGTTGGCGGGCAAGTTCCACGAGCCGTGGTCACGCTTCAACCTCGCGGCGCAGGGCACACCCATGACGGAGCGGCTGAAGTACGGCCACGCCGACGAGGCGTACAACCTGATCTCGCCGTTCCGCAACGCCGTGCGTCAGCACCTCGGCCTCGAGCCCTTGTCAGAGCGCGAGCCGTCCGACTTGGCGCGCTTCGCGGAGGACTAGACCACCAGGCGAGTAAGGCCGGTACGCGATCCCGGGGCGGTGACGGCGGGGAGACGACTCGGCGTGCCGCGGTTCCGTCCCTGCGACATGCGGTCAGCCACCGCTAGGCTCTTGGAGCCTCATGCGGTTACAACATTGGTGTAATCTTGAGGTACATCGAACCAATGTTGGAGGCTCACATGAGCGACCCAGAGATCGACGCCATGTCGGCGGTGGCCACCGCGCTCGCCGACCTGGAGGAGGACCAGCAGGGGCGTGTGCTCCGCTGGGCCGCCGAGCGCTACGGCGTAGCGCTGCCGAAGGGCGGCGGGGGCCGCGGCTCCGCTGGCGGAACCGCCGCCGATGACGACCCGGACGACGAGGGCGTGACCGACGAGGAGATTAAGGACGAGGCACCCGTCTACGAGCACTTCGCCGAACTGTTCGCAGCGGCGCAGCCCACGAAGAACGAGGACAAGGCGCTGGTCGCGGCCTATTGGGTGCAGGTCATCCAGGGGCAGGACCAGTGGGCCTCGCGCACGCTGAACAACGAACTCAAGAACCTCGGCCACCCCATCGCCAACATCACGGACGCGCTGTCGAGCAACATGCGCAAAAAGCCTCAGAGGATCATGCAGTTGCGCAAGTCGGGTAGCAGCAGGCAGGCCACCAAGACCTACAAGGTCACGCACGAGGGTTTGGTCTACGTGCAGGGCATGCTGAGCCGGGGCGACGGCTGAAGTGGGGCTCGCCCCGGAGGACGCGCTCACCGTCCTGCCCTCCACGCTGCGGGACGACCTGCTCGACGCCTTCAACGAGATCGTGAAGAACTACCGCGAGCACAAGTGGGAGCCGTCGGAGTTGAACGGCGGCAAGTTGTGCGAGGCGGTGTACACGGTGATCGTCGGATGGCTGGAAGGCGGGAAGTACCCGGCCCGGGCGAAGAAGCCCAGCCGCTTTCCGCAGACGTGCCTCGCGCTGGAGCAGAAGTACGCACAGGTGCCTGACAGTCGCTCGTCGCGGATCCTGATCCCGCGCATGATGGTCGGCCTGTACGACATCCGGAACAACCGTGGGGTCGGCCACGCCGGGGCCGAGGTGCACCCGAACCACATGGACGCGACTGTGGTGCTCTACACGGCGAAGTGGCTCATGGCCGAGTTGGTGCGGCTGCTCCACACGCTGCACATCGACGAGGCCACCGCCATCGTGGACGCCCTCATCGAGCGCGAGGTCGCCTGGGTGTGGACGCGCGGCGACAAGAAGCGGGTGCTGCGCACCGGCATGACCTGGAAGCAGCAGACGCTGGTGCTGCTGCTCACCGAGGCCGGGGACGTCGCCGAGGCGGACCTGTTCCGGTGGCTCGAGCACCCGGGCCTCCCGAGTTTCCGCAAGGACGTCCTCAAGGCCCTGCACAAGACCCGCCACATCGACTACGACGTCGAGAAGCGCACGGTCACGTTGCTGCCGCCGGGGGTCACTGCCGCCGAAGCCCTGGTCCAGCAGGCGACCTGACCGAGCGAGCGCGCGCCAGGGGTCGACCTGCGCCGCGGCTGCAAGTTCCCGGATCTGCCCGGGGATCTGGCGCAGCCGGTGCTCGCCCTCCCACTCCGCGGGCGCGGGGGCGTCGCCGGACAGGTCCAGCTGGGCCAGCCTGGCCTCGACCATCCGCGACACGAGGTCGTCGGTCTGCACGCCCGCCACCGTCACCGTGTGGTCGGACGCCTCGTCGCTGCACGCGTAGTAATGCGTGGCCTCGCCTCGCCGGTCGGCCGCCGCACACGCCGCACCGGATCAGTTTGGCGGAAGTGACGCTCGCTCTTCGGCAGATTCGGTAAGCCCCGCTGGGGCGCACCACTCGAACGGGACACCCCAGTTAGAGCACTCGGTGCAAGGTGCGCTTCGAGTTTTGCCTGAGGGCTTGGTCGCCCACCCCAGCCTTGGAGCAGGGCTTTCATGTGCCGCGGCGTCCGGAACTGTCCGTTCTGTCCGGCCGACGCGATCTTGCTGAGCATGTGCTCGTACAGGTCACCGCTGGTGTCGCGGTCGTTCATCGGGATGTCGTCGAGCAGGTCAACAACCTTCGACAACAGCGCCGGTGTCGGAATGGTGTAGCGGGCGTCCTTCATGTGGCCGGAGTAGGTCGAGCCGTCTCCGCCAAGTGCACGTAGGAACGGGAAGACGCCTTCGCCCACGATCTGGTGCATGACCCCGGGCTCGAAGTTCTTGAACTTCGACCACCGCAGGTCGGCCTGACCGGGCTGGAAGAGAGGGTTCTCGTTCTCGATGGGCTGTCCGATTCGGTTGGCCTTCTTCTCGGCCAGCGTCTGGAGGTCGTCGAGGCGGCGGATGAAGAGAAGGTAGGTGATCTGCTCGATCACCTCGAGCGGGTTCGCGATGCCGCCGGACCAGAACGCGTTCCAGATGTTGTCGATCTTGCTCTTGAGCTCTCCGGTGATCACCCGGGCACCCCAGCCGGGGTAATCATTGGAGCTGGTGCGGATCCGCCCGAAGAGGCTCCACGGTGATGCCGGTGGGTGGGAGGGGCCCGAACGCTGACCTGGTCGTACGAACGATCACGCGTGACATAGCAGCGTTCCCTGTCATACCGATCGCGGCGCCGAGTCCGAAAGGGACGACCTTGCCTAGAACGAGGATGCCTTGCTTCGTGCCGTACTTGGTCACGAAGTTCTTACCCAGCACTCCGTTGACTCTGTGGATGACTTCCATAGGCACCGACTGCGTCAACCGGCGTCCCCAGTGCGCCCCGGTTCTTCCAGCTGCCCTCTCTACGACGCTGACGCCGCCGGGCCCGGCAAGCACGGTGAGCAGCAGGGCTTTGCGCCGGTCGATGTCCTCGACCTCGATGCCGTGCACAGAGGCCACTGCCAGGACGTAGACGGCGGTAGCTGCCGTGAATGCGCTGGCGTCGGCCAGGCCAGCCACCAGACCACCGGGAAGGCCCACACCCGGCGCCGCGGCCACTCCACCGGCTGCGGCTCCTGTGGTCGCGACCAGACCTGTGTAGGACCGCTCAAGGGCCGTGATGAGCTCGGCGCCGGTCACGTTCTCGCGACGCCGGAGAGCGCCGCGGACGAACCGTTCCACCTCCGCGCCGGAGATGTTGACGGCAGTGTCGACCCCCGTCATGACCATGTCGCGTGCCTTGTTTGCCACGGGTCCCCTTCGACAACGTGCGCTCCTGCGGACAACCCGGGAAGTGTCGCAGGTTCGCGTGACTTCTTGCCCGACCTGTCTCGTCTCCAGGACCTTCCTCGCACGCACCGGAGCCGCCCCGACGGTGTCGGAGCGGCTCTGGTCAAGAGGGCTGTTCTGGTGGTGATTCTGCGAAGACTTCGCCTTGATTCTGCGAAGACCCCATGGTGGAGCTGGCGGGAATCGAACCCGCGTCCTGTGGCGCCGTACCAGGTCTTCTCCGGGTGCAGTTCGTGATAGCGATTTTCTCGGCCCCGGCACTCCCACGAACAGTGTGCCGACGGGCCCAGTCAGGATTAAGTCCCGATCAACCCTCCTGACAGGAGGTGATCAGCAAGTCCTCTGAATGAGGCCAGGGTCCGGGACGAGGACGGATGCCCGGTCTGACCCTTCGATCACTGCTCAGGCAGCGAGAGCGAAGTCGTTGCGATTAGATTCGGCAACTATAGGTTCCAACGAACGTTTACGAGATGACGTTGGCTTCTCGACCCGCTTCTCCTGGGACTAACGTCCCCAGTCGAAACCAATCAGCCCCTCTTGAGTTGTTCTACCCACAGTGTACGGGTCAACGCTGTCAGACTCACCTTCATTCCTCCGGAGGCCCCATGCTGCGCTGGTTCGCGATCGTCCTGGCTCCACTGCTGCTGCTCACGGCGGTGCCGGCCCAGGCGGCGGTACGGCCCCTGCCGGTGGGCACCGACGTCGACTACCAGCTCGGCGGAGCGCGGTCGGTGCCGGCGAACGTCGGCATCGTGGTCCGTGACCGTACGTCGCGACCGGTGCCGGACCGCTACAACGTCTGCTACGTCAACGGCTTCCAGACCCAGGCGAGCGAGGCCGGGTTCTGGCGGAAGCGATCGGGCCTGCTGCTGAAGCGCAACGGCCGCCCGGTCGTCGACTCCGCGTGGGGCGAGTGGCTGCTGAACCTCCGCACCGCCAAGAAGCGCAAGAAGCTGGCCCGCATCGTCGGGGCCTGGACCACCGGCTGCGCCCGCAGCGGCTTCCAGGCCGTCGAGTTCGACAACCTGGACTCGTTCACCCGCAGCCGCGGCCAGCTCAAGCGCAAGCACGCCGTCGCCTATGCCCGGCTGCTCGTCGGAGCAGCCCATCGGGCCGGGCTCGCTGTCGGGCAGAAGAACCTTGCCGAGCTCGACGGCCGCCGCGTCGGCTTCGACTTCGCGGTGGCCGAGGAGTGCGGCCGCTACCGGGAGTGCGGCGACTACGTCGCGCACTACGGCCGCCGGGTGCTGGCGATCGAGTACCGCCGCAGCGACTTCCGCTGGACCTGCGCCGCCCACGGCGCCAGGCTGCCGGTCGTGCTTCGCGACCTCTCGCTCTCACCACGTGGGGTGCGTGAGTGGTGCTGACGACCAAACGGCTGCGCGGCTCAGCGCTGGGCACCCTGCTCCTGCTCACCGGCGCGTGCGCCGCCCCCACGGGCGAGCCCGGATCCGTCCGGACCGCCGAGCGGGCCGATCCCCTGGCTGCCATGACCGCACTGGCCGAGGAGGACCCCGCCGAGCTGCTCACCCGCGTACGCCGGGCCTCCGCCGCGACCCCGATGCGGGCGGAGACGACCCGATCGAAGGACGGCGAGGAGCACACCTACACCTTCCTCGCCAGTGAGGACGACTGGCGAGCCGACTCCGCGGCCGCACCGGAGGACGGAGGCGACGGACGCGCGTCGCTGCTCCTCGTCGGCGGACAGGCCTGCTTCGACCGCGAGTTTCGCCCTCGACTCTCGGGGCTGGTCGCGGAGTCCTACGGCGTCGTCGAGTTCGACCCGGAGCCGTGGACGTGCACGCCCTCGGGCTTCGGGCTGAACCGCATGCTCACCTTCGACTACACCCGCCAGGACCCGCGCTGGCGCATCGAGCACCTCCGCATCGATCCCACCGTCGCGCCAACGGAAGAGGTGCTCGACGGGCAGCCGGTGCTCCGGCTTCGCACCACCGGCACGACCGAGGACGGCCCGCTCGACCCGGCCCGCCCGGCGTACGACCTCTGGGTCGGTGCCGACCACCGGGCGGTGCGTCTGTCCACCACCGACACGACCTGGCACCTCACCTACCCGAGCGACGCCGGTGACCAGCTGACGCTGCCGGAGGCCGGCGAACGCGGCTCCTACGGTTACACGGTCGGGCCCGGACAGGGAGTCGCGAAGGCCTGCCTGCAGAGCGGCCAGTGCCCCGAGGACAGCGCGCCGGACAAGGCGCTCACCTGGGGCGACGGGCGCCGCCGGTGATCAGCGGGTGACCCGCAAGGGCACGTTCATCCAGGACTGGTTCCCGGCGGCGTCCCGGGCGACCACCACCAGGCGGTAGCGCCCGGGCGCGACCCGCCGACCGTTGTCCGCGCGTCCGCGCCAGTGCTGCTTGACGACCGTGCCGGCGCTGGTCCGGGTGCTGAACGAACGGACTGCCTTGCCGCGCTTGCGGATCGTGAAGCTGGCAGTCACGGGCTCGCTGACCAGGACGCTCAGCATCCTGGGCCGACGCTTGCTGAGGTCGAAGGTCATCGCGGGGCGTCCCGTCGCCGGGCGCAGCGAGGACGGCTTTGTGTCCAGCACGGTGGAGCTGTCCGGCCGCGCGGGCGCGGACTCGACGTTGCCTGCCCGGTCGGTGGCGACGGTGTGGAACTGGTGCACGCCGTCGGCGGTGCCGGTGTAGGTGAACCTGCCGTCCTGCCGTGCCGCGTCGGTGGCGACCTTGGTGAAGGTCTTCGCGCCGGGGGCTCGGGCGAAGAGGTCGACCGAGGCAATCCCCGATGCGTCGGATGCGCGGTAGGTCACCGTCCAGGTGCGCGCCGAGGTAAGTCGGGGTGACGAGGCCTGCGAGACCGGAGCCACCTTGTCGCTCGGGACGACCACGACGGTGTCCACGGCGTAGTTGTTCGACTCCGAGCTGCCCACGCCGGTGTTGCCGGCCGCGTTCGAGACGCCGGTGAGGTCCAGGGTGATCACGTTGCTCGCGTCGCTGACCCCGGGGGTCGGGGTCAGGGTCGCGGTCCAGGTGACGCCACCGTCCGCGGAGGACAGCCCGGAGAGGACCCCGTTCGGCACACTCAGGTCCGCTGTGGTGAAACCGGTGACCGCCTCGCTGAACGTCACCGTCACCGTCGAGGTGTCCCCCACTGCGAGGGCGGTGTCAGCCACCACGATGCTCGCGGTGGGCCGGGCTGTGTCCACGGCGTAGTTGTTCGACTCCGAACTGCCCACGCCGGCGTTGCCGGCCGCGTCCGAGACCCCGCTGAGGTCCAGGGTGATCACGTTGCTCGCGTCGCTGACCCCGGCAGTCGGGGTCAGGGTCGCCGTCCAGGTGACGCCACCGTCCGCGGAGGACAGCCCGGAGACGACCCCGTTCGGCACACTCAGGTCCGCTGTGGTGAACCCGGCGACCGCCTCACTGAACGTCACCGTCACCGTCGAGGTCTCCCCGGCCCTGAGGGCGGTGTCAGACAGCGTGATGCTCGCGGTGGGCCGGATCGTGTCCACGGCGTAGTTGTTGGAGTCCGTGGTGCCGACGCCGGTGTTGTCGGCCAGGTCCGCGACCCCGGTGAGGCCCAGGGTGATCACGTTGCTCGCGTCGTTGACACCGGCATTCGGGGTCAGGGTCGCCGTCCAGGTGACGCCACCGTCCGTGGAGGACAAGCCGGAGACGGTGGCGTTCTGCACGGCCAGGTCCGCCAGGGTGAACCCGGCGACCGCCTCGCTGAACGTCACCGTCACCGTCGAGGTGTCCCCCACTGCGAGGGCGGTGTCAGACAGCGCGATGCTCGCGGTGGGCCGGATCGTGTCCACGGCGTAGTTGTTGGACACCGTGGTGCCGGTGCCCGCCGACCCGCGGTTGCTGACGATGCCCGTGTTGTCCAGAGTGATCACGTTGGTGGTGTCGGTCACCGAGGCGCCCGGAGTCAGCGTCGCCGTCCAGGTGACGCCACCGTCCGCGGAGGTCAGGTTGGAGACGGTGCCGTTCTGCACGGTCAGGTCCGCTGCGGAGAATCCGCTGACCGCCTCGCTGAAGGTCACCGTGACCGTGGAGGTCTCCCCCACCCGCAGGCTGGTGTCGGCGACCACGACCCTCGCGGTCGGTGCGGGTGGGGCGACCACTGCGGTGACCGTCAGGGTGATCCCGGAGTTGAAGTACCCCACCGAGAAGGTGACCGGGCCCTCGACGAGGGTGCCGAACTGGGAGATGCCGTTGAACCGTCCCGTGACCGGGGAAGCAGCCTCCTGGGAGACGATCTGGAAGCTGGTGTTCACCGCGGGCAGGTAGCCCAGGTCGACGTCCAGGGTGGCTCCGTTCGGGTTGAACACGGCCGAGGGGTTGGTCAGCACCAGTTGGTCGTAGCCCGACCCGGCCGTGCTGCCGTCCAGGTCCACCCGGAACGTGGAGCCGCTTGCGAGCGTGACGTCGGTGGTCGAGCTGGAGGTGAGCACCCCCGGTCCCGTCGTACTGCCCGGGTCGAGCACCGACGGCGCGGTGACCGAGACCCTTCCGACGGTGCCCGTCCCGGTGAGCGTGCCGCCGACGAGGGCGATCGGGTTGGGGTGTGCCCCGTCCACGTGGAGCACGCCGGAGGTGACCGTGGTGGTGTCGCCGCCGCTCGGGTTCGCGGCCGAGGTGAGGCGGAGCGTCCCGCCGCCGGTGAGCTCCAGCCCCGTCGGTCCCTGCACGGGAGCCGTCTGCGTGAGTGTGCCGCCGCTCGCCACGTCGAGGTCCCCTGTCAGGAGCGTCAGGTCGACCGCACTGGTCGTCGTGCCCGAGGTGTGGGTGACGCTGACGGCACTGCTCACGCTCAGCCCGCTCCCGGAGATCTGGTAGCCGGCAGCCGCGAACGTCAGGGACCGGACCGTGATCGCGTCGAGGTCGTTGACCGAGCTGGTGCGCGCGGCACCGGCCGGGAAGACCACGTCGTCCCCGCTCGCGGGTACGGCGGAGCCGGCCCAGTTCCCCGGCTCCGACCACAGCGCGCTGACCGCCCCGGTCCACGTGACCGGCCCGTCTGCCCGGGCAGGGGCCGCGACGGCGACGACGGTGAGACCGGCAACGACCAGCGCGAGGGCCGTGACGGTGGCGCGCAGGCGCGGCAGGGCAGGCGAGACGGGCACGACGAAACCTCGGATTCCGGCGTCTCGGAGTCTGCAGGGGGCACGCACTCGAGAACGCGCGGCGTCAGTATCACACCAGACCGGTCAATTTCGGGCGAGAATCAACCAGTTCGGGAGAAACGCCGCCTCGGCCCCGGTCAGTCTCGGCGCTCGAACAGCTCCACGCCGTTGTGCCAGCACACGCGGCGCAGCCAGTCCTCGCCCAGCGCCGGGTGTCGTTCGCTGACCCGCCGCAGACCCTCGAGCTGCTCGAGGAACGGATAGGGGATCGTCGGGAAGTCGCTGCCCAGCAGCACCCGGTCACCGAGGTCGGCCAGGCGAGGCAGCAGGTCGTCGGGGTACGGCGCATCGGCGTCGAAGAAGTCGGTGAACACCATCGTGGTGTCGAGCCGAGTGTTCTCGTAGGTCTCCGCGAGACCGAGGAACTCGGCGTACTCCGGCGCCCCCATGTGGGCCACCACCGCGGTGAGTCGTGGGTGCCTGCGGAGCAGTCGTTCGAGGAACTGCGGTCCGGTGTACTCGTTGGGCACCGGCCCCGAGCCGACGTGGATGACGGTGGGGACACCGGCGTCCTCGATCAGGCCGAACGCCTGGTCCAGCAGCGGGTCGTCGAGACGGAACTCCCCCACCTGGGTGTGCAGCTTGAACACCTCCACGCCGCCCTCGAGCAGCTCCGAGACGTACGCCGCCGCGTCGGGCTCGGGGTAGAACGTCGCCGACCACAGGCACTCGGGCACGCGCGCGGCGAAGTCGCGGGCCCAGTCGTTGAGGTAGGTCGCGATGCCCGGGCGGTGCGCGTAGGGCAGCGCCGAGAAGCGTCGTACGCCGAACGCGCGGAGCAGCTCGACTCGCTCCTCGTGGCTGTCGCGGTAGCGGATCGGCCACTCGCGCCCGATCTTCGGACCGGCCTGGTCGAACTGCGCGTAGACCTTGGCCTGCACGTTGGGCGGCAGGAAGTGCACGTGCACGTCGAAGAGGCCCGGGAGGCCGAGGTCGCGCCAGAAGGCGCGCGTGGTCTCGACGGGCTCGACAGGGTCGACCGCCGAAGGGGGCGGTGCGACCGAGCTCACTCGATGCCCTTGAGCTGCCTGCCCAGGGCCTGCTGCTTCTCGCGGTCGGCCTGCTTCTCGGCCAGCGCGTGCCGCTTGTCGTAGTTCTTCTTGCCGCGCGCCAGCGCGAGCTCGACCTTGGCCCGGCCGTCCTTGAAGTAGAGCGAGAGCGGGATCAGGGTGAAGCCCTTCTCCTTGACCTTGCCTTCCAGCTTGTCGATCTCGTGGCGGTTCAGCAGCAGCTTGCGCACCCGGCGGGGCTCGTGGTTCGTCCACGTGCCCAGGGTGTACTCCGGGATGTGCACGCCGTGCAGGAAGACCTCGCCGTCGTCGACCTCCGCGAACCCGTCGACCAGGCTGGCGCGGCCGGCGCGCAGCGACTTGACCTCGGTTCCCACCAGCACGAGCCCGGCCTCGAAGGTGTCGTCGATGTGGAAGTCGTAGCGTGCCTTCCGGTTCTGCGCGACGAGCTTCTGCCCCTTCTCCTTGACCATGCGGCCATCCTCTCAGGAACTGCTGCCGCGGCCCTCAGAGGTAGTTCATCGGGTTCACGGGGTTCCCGTCGAGCAGCACCGAGAAGTGCAGGTGGCAGCCGGTCGACCAGCCGGTGCTGCCGGAGGAGCCGATCACCTCGCCGCGCGAGACCCGCTCCCCCGTGGAGGCGCTGTAGGAGCTGAGGTGGTTGTAGACCACGGTCATGTTCTTGCCGTTGACCCGGCCCAGGTCGAGGTAGAGCCGGTTGCCGTAGACGTCGGAGTAGACGCGCGAGATCACCGTGCCCGCGCCCGCGGCCCGGGTCGCCGTACCGCACGGCGCGCTGAAGTCGGTGCCGTCGTGGAGGCTGTAGTAGCCGTAGATCGGGTGCGTGCGATAGCCGTACGGCGAGGTGATCGCCCCAGGCACCGGCCGGTAGAGGAAGCCACCGGTGCTGCCCTGGAACCCGCCTCGCTGCCGCGCGGCACGCTCGATGATCAGCCGGCGGATGCGCTCCTCCTGCGCCTTGGCTGCCCGCAGCTGGGCCTCGTCAGCCCTGCGCGCCCGGGCGGCCTGCGCCTCGGCCGCACGGCCGCGCGCCACCAGGGTCGCCACCTCGGCGCGCGCCGTGGCCGCCGTGCGCTCGAGCCCCTGCTTGTTGACCAGGTTCTCGCGCGCGGCCTTGCGCTGCGCCGCCACCGCGGTCTTGGCCTTCTCGACCTTCGCCTCCTCGGCGACCATCCGCTCCCGCGCCTCCCGGAGCTGGGCGAGGAGCGTGGTCTGCTTGTCCATCAGCGCGTCCACGGTGTTCATCTGGCTGGTGAGCTCCTCGGGATCCTGCGAGTTGAGCATCACCGAGAGACCCATCAGCTGTGGATCGCCGTTGGCGTAGTTGCTGGCCGCCAGCCTCCCGATCGCCGCGCGCTGCTCGACCACCCGCTCGCGGGCCTCCTCCAGCGCGGCGCGGGCGACGGCGAGCTGGCGCTCGGCGGCCTGCAGGCGCTGCTGCATCTGGGCGTCGAGCCGGGCGGCGGCGGCGACGCCGTTCTGGGCGTTGACGAGCCGGCGCTGGGCAGCACTGAGGGCGGCGCGGGCCTGCTGCAGCTGGCGAGCGGCCGCCGCGAGCGCCTTGCTCGACTCGTGCAGGTCACCAGCGGCGTGCTTCACCGCGCCGCGTGCCTCACGTTGCCGGTCGCGCAGGTCGTCGGCCGCGGCTTGCGGGACGACCATGCCGCCTGCCAGGACCATGGCCGCAGACGCGGCCAGGACCCGCAGGCGCGTGTGTCGGGGAAGAGAACGCACCTGGAAACTGTCCAATGAACGGGGAAGGTGGACGGTTTGACGCTAACTGACCGAGCTCACACTTTGAGGTATTTGCGGGTCATCACGAGTGTCGGAACCAGCGTCAGGAGTACGCCGAGCACGGCGATCCCGCCCACGGCCAGGTACGCATCTCCCCAGTCGACCCACTCCACGATGTTCGACGCGGGCCGCAACCGGCCGTAGATCACGAAGTACATGAACGCCAGCAGCGCCCCGGCAGCGAGGGCGATGCCGACCAGGGCAGCCACCAGCGTCTCCATCAGGAACGGCAGCGAGATGTAGAGGGTGGAGGCGCCCACCAGCCGCATGATCGCGATCTCCCTGCGCCGCGCGAACGCGGCCAGCCGGATCGTGTTGGCCACCTGGAGGATCGCGGCGACGAGCAGGAACGCCGCCACGGCGATCGCGCCCCACTTCATCACCTCGATCCAGAAGTAGATCGGCTTGAGCACCTCACGCAGGTCGCGGACCGCGGCCACGCCGGCGGTCTCGGAGAGCTGTTGCTCGATGCTGCGGAACTGGTTGGGGTCCTTGAGCTTGATCCAGTAGGACTGCTGCATGTCGGCAGCGGTCACCGTGGAGTAGATCTCCTGCTCGCTCTTGTCCTTGGAGACGTAGACCTTCTTCCAGGTCTCGAACGCCTGGTCCTTGCTCTGGTAGTAGAAGGAGGCGACCTCGGGGTTCTCCTCGATCACGCCCTTGATGGCGGCGAGCTGCTCCTCGGAGACCTCCCCGGCACAGTTCTCCGCCTTGCTGTTCTGGTTGCACATGAACGCAGTGATCTGGAGCTTGTCGCCCCAGAACCGCTCCGCCTTGTCGGCCTGCGAGTTCAGCAGCAGGCCCATGCCCACCAGCGTGAGCGAGACGAAGATCGTCACGATCAGCGCGATCGACATCGAGAGGTTGCGCTTGAGCCCCGAACGGGTCTCCGAGAAGACGTACCTCAACTGCATGTGGAGATCAGCCCTTCAGTGCTGGTAGCCGTAGACGCCGCGGGACTGGTCGCGTACGACGCGACCGTCCGCCAGCTCGATGACGCGCTTGCGCATCTGGTCGACGAGGCCGGCGTCGTGGGTGGCCATGACAACGGTGGTGCCGGTCCGGTTGATCCGGTCCAGGAGCTTCATGATGCCGACGCTGGTGGTCGGGTCCAGGTTGCCGGTGGGCTCGTCGGCGATCAGGATCTTCGGCTTGTTCACGAAGGCACGCGCGATCGCGACCCGCTGCTGCTCGCCGCCCGAGAGCTCGTCGGGCATCCGGCTCCCCTTGCCCTGGAGGCCGACGAGCTCCAGCGTCTCGGGCACGACCTCCTTGATGTGGGACCGCGGCTTGCCGATGACCTGCAGAGCGAAGGCGACGTTCTCCGAGACGGTCTTGTTCGGCAGCAGCCGGAAGTCCTGGAAGACCGTGCCGATCTGCCGGCGTACGGCTGGCACCCGGAAGTTGCGGAGCCGGTTGAGCTCCTTGTCGATGACGAAGACCTTGCCCTGGGTCGCCCGGGTCTCACGCAGCACGAGCCGCAGGAAGGTGGACTTGCCCGAGCCCGAGGCGCCGACGAGGAAGACGAACTCCCCCGCGTCGATGTCGGCGGTCACGTCGATCAGCGCCGGCTTGGCGTGGCCGGGGTAGGTCGCGGAGACGTTCTCGAATCTGATCACAGGTGTGGGGGGGCCGGTTTCGGGGATGGGAAAGTGCACGCGACACGACGCGTCCGGTCCGGAGATCGAGCATAGGTGAGCCGCCGCACGCGGATGCGGATGCTGGTTTCGTCGGCCCGTCGCCCCTGCGGCCTCCTCAGTCATCTGCCGGGAGTGCGGTATGTCTGCGCCTCGGTCGGGCCTGTTGCACCTACCCTCCGGGGCATGCGGCGCCGGTGGGGTGCCGGCTCGGCGAAGGGTGTTCGTGATGACACGACGACAGTGGGCCACCGGCCTGCTCGCGTTGACGGTGGCTGCCGGGGGTGCCTCCCTGGTCCCGGCAACGGTGAGCAACGCGGCCGCTCCTGTCCCGGCCGTCGCCGGTTCGACCTCCGTGGACGCCACCCTGGGCAACGGCCTCGGGCGACTGCTCGCACAGTCGGAGCGACCCTCGATGAAGCGGCAGGGCGGCTTCCGGATGGACCAGGAGGCGCTGACCGTCCGGGACGACCAGGGCCGGGTGCTCGTCGACGTCACCCCTCGCTCCGGTGTCGACCGCGCCGCTTTCCGCAAGCAGGCGGAGAAGCTCGGCGTCATCGTCAGGTCGGCGGACCAGAGGCGCGGGACCCTCAGCGGGTTCGTAGCGCTCGGTGACGTGCGCGCCCTCGCGGCACTGCCCGACCTCGGCACGATCGCCCAGGCCCTGAAGCCGAAGACCCGGGCGGGGCGCGTCACCGGTGGCGGTGTCGCCCTGCAGCGAGCAGACAAGGTCCACGCCAAGGGCGTCGGGGGCAAGGGCATCACGGTTGCCGCCCTGTCCGACTCCTTCGACAGCGCCGACACCACCCCCACGGGCGAGCCGTTGGAGATCCACGCCGCCCAGGACGTCAAGTCCGGTGACCTGCCCGGCCGCGGCAACAAGCGCAACCCCAACCCCGTGGTCGTGCTCGACGACCTGCCGGAAGGCTGGGGTGGCACCGACGAGGGCCGGGCGATGCTCCAGATCGTCCACGACGTCGCGCCCGACGCCAAGCTGTGCTTCGGCACCGCCGTCCTCGGCCAGTACGACTTCGCCGACAAGATCCGCGCCCTGGCCGACAAGAAGGGCCCCTGCCGCGCCGACGTGATCGTGGACGACATCGGGTACGCCGACACGGCGATGTTCAGCGACAACCCCATCTCGGACGCGATCGACGAGGTCGCCGCCAAGGGCGTCCACTACATCACTGCCGCCGGCAACAACGGCATCCAGCAGTCGTGGAACTCCCCCGTCCGGCTGCTGCCGGCGAAGTCGGCCCTGAAGGGGAGCAACCTGGACTTCAGCGAGGTCGACCCGGCGCTCTACGACGGCGGGCTCCAGGACCTCGACCCCGGGCCCGGCACCGACGTGGCCCAGAACCTCACCATGGGAGAGAACGGCGGCCAGATCGGCCTGCAGTGGGACGACCCGGTCGACGCCGACGGGTCCACCCTGGGAGCACCCTTCTTCGAGAAGACCGGTGCCATCACCGACAGCAGCCCCGAAGCCGTGTTCCGGTTCAAGCCCACTGCCGCCCAGCGCGGCAAGCTGGTGCAGATCCGCACCGACGCGATCCCCTCCGGGTCCACCGACCTGGTGCTGGCCGTCTACGCCCCCGACGGCACCGAGCTCGGCATCGTGGACACCGACACCTCGCCCGAGGTCCTGGCCACCACGCTGACCCAGAAGGGCACCTACACGATCGCGGTCTCGGGCTTCGAGGGCGATACCGGCCGCGTCTCGGTCGACGTCCGGCCGATCACCGCGCTCTCGAAGGTCACCTCGGACTTCAACGTCCTGTTCTTCGACCGTGACGGTGCCTACCTCGGTGCCTCCGCGGACCTGAACACCTACACCGGGCGGCCGTTCGAGATCGCGGCGATCGGCGGCGAGCCCGAGGTGCAGATGGTCGTGGCCCGCCACGGGACCGGCCGGCTGGGCGCCACCCGGCTGCGCAACGTGCTCTCCGGAGAGCTCTACTTCACCGAGTACTCCGACCCGCTGTCGCCGGCGTTCTACGGCCAGACCCTGGCCAAGGGCGCGACCGCCGTGGCGGCGTACGACCACTTCCGGCCGTTCCTGCCCCAGCCCTACACCTCGCCCGGCGGCGACCTGCCGGTCTACTTCGACACCGACGGCAACCGGTTCCGCACCCCGCAGGTGCGCCGGGTGCCCCACGTCGCCGGAGCCGACCGGGGCAACACCACGTTCTTCGCCATCGACGAGGAC
The DNA here is from genome assembly GCF_058215735.1 of Nocardioides sp. Z30_9. NCBI lineage: Bacteria > Bacillati > Actinomycetota > Actinomycetes > Propionibacteriales > Nocardioidaceae > Nocardioides > Nocardioides sp. Z30_9. Next base: position 11,053 of record NZ_JBZAJF010000003.1, on the reverse strand, counting down.
CGCGACGCCGACGACCTGCCGAACTTCCTCGGGACCAGCGCTGCGGCACCCCACGTCGCGGGGATCGCTGCCCTGGTGCTGCAGAAGGCCGGCGGAGGCAAGTCGCTGACCCCGGCCAAGCTGCGCAGCCGGCTGCAGGGCTCCACCTACGCCCATGACCTCGACCCGATGGTCTCGCGGGGCGCCTCGCAAGGGCTGTCCATCACCGCCAACGGCGCTCAAGGTTCCGAGTCGTGGGAGGTGCCCGGGTCGATGACCGACCCGAGGTTCTTCACCGTGAAGTACGACGGGAAGGTGCCCCTGAAGTCGCTCTCGCTCTACGGCGAGACCGCCAGCCCGACCGCCCTGGGCAAGCGCTACCCCGGTGGCTCGGACGGGATCGTGTTCGACCCGCGTCCCTTCGACGGGGAGTTCCCGTTCCGCGAGGACGGCTTCCCGTTCAAGGTCGGCGAGGTCTCGGGCGGGCTCTCGAGCTCGGCGGTGTCCGCCTCCTACGCGGTGCCGGGCGGCGGGGAGTCCGCCAAGGGCCAGTTCCGCCACATGACGCTCACCTTCAAGTCCGGGCTCAAGAAGGGTGCCGGGCTGAAGTTCGGTGTCGACCGCGACCTGGCCATCTCCGGGTACGGCGGCTCCAACGAGGGCAACGGCGCCGACGAGCTCGGCGGTGCGGTGTTCCTCCCCGGCGGCTACGCGAACACCTCGGGCCTCACCTTCGTCGCCAAGCGCGTCGACGGCACCACCTTCCGCGGGATGATGTCCAACCGCCTCGGCGCGGGCTTCTCCCCCGTCGACGGCTACGGGCTGGTCAATGCGGAGAAGGCCGTTCTCGGCTCCCGCTGAGGCACTTTCTCCCCGGGGAGGGCATGCTGGGCAGGTCCCTGCACGCTCTCCCGAGGAGTCCCATGACCGTCTCCACCCAGGTCCGTCTCGCCCGTCGCCCCCACGGGGAGCCGGGTGACGACACGTTCGACTTCGTGGAGCACGAGCTGCCCCCGCTCGAGGACGGCCAGGTCCTGCTCCGCGTCGTCTACCTCTCGCTCGACCCCTACATGCGCGGTCGACTCAGCGACGCCCCGTCGTACGCCGACCCGGTCGAGATCGGACAGGTCATGGTCGGCGGCACCGTCTGCGTCGTCGAGGAGTCCCGCAACCCCGACTGGAAGGCCGGGGAGTTCGCGCTGACCTACTCCGGCTGGCAGACCCACGTCATCAGCGACGGGCGCGGCATGCGCCGGCTCGACCCGTCGGTGGCGCCGGTCTCCACGGCCCTCGGGGTCCTCGGCATGCCCGGGTTCACGGCGTACGCCGGCCTGCTGGAGATCGGCAAGCCGAAGCCGGGCGAGACCGTCGTGGTCGCGGCCGCGACCGGGCCGGTGGGGTCGGCCGTGGGCCAGATCGCCAAGGTGAAGGGCGCCCGGGCTGTCGGCATCGCGGGCGGTGAGAAGAAGCGGCAGGCGCTGCTCGACGAGTTCGGGTTCGACGTGGCGCTCGACCACCGCTCCCCCACGTTCGCCGACGACCTGTTGGCCGCTGTGCCCGATGGCATCGACGTCTACTTCGAGAACGTCGGAGGGCCGGTCGCACGGGAGGTCTTCAAGCGGATGAACCTCTACGGCCGGGTGCCGGTCTGCGGGCTCGTCGCGAACTACAACGCCACCTCCGTGCCCGAGGGCCCAGACCGGCTGCCGTGGCTGATGAACCTCGTGCTGACCAAGAGCCTGACCATCCGCGGCTTCATCCAGAACGAGTTCACCCACGCCTACGGCAAGGACTTCGTCCGCGAGATGTCGGGCTGGGTCGCCGACGGTTCGGTGCGCTACCTCGAGGACATCGCCGAGGGCCTGGAGTCCGCGCCGAGTGCCTTCCGGGGCATGCTCAGCGGAGCCAACTTCGGCAAGCAGCTGGTGCGGGTCTCACCAGAGCGGTAGCCAGACCCGGAGCCCGCGGCCGGCCGGGTCCCCGGTGCTCCTGCCACCCATCATCTCGACCATCGCCACCACGGACTGGAGCGTGGACCGGTCTCCGTCGGGGCCGGTCCCTGCGCCGGGCACGCCGTTGTGGGTGTCGGGACCGTCGCTGCGCAGGTGCAGCGCGACCTGCTGCCCGGACGCCGTGAACGACAGGCGCACCGTGCCCCGCGCGGACTGGACGAGGTCGGCGAGCGCGAGGTCGAGCACCTGCTCGAACGGCCCGGGAGTCAGCTGGTGGTCCAGGTCGCCCTCGGCCCTCACCTCGACCTCCACCTGCTGGTCCCGCAGGGCTGCGGCCCACTGATTCGCGGTCTGCTGGGCCAGCTCCTCCACGGTGACCTGGACGTGGTCGAATCCGCCGCGGGCGGCGCGCGCGAGGGCGAAGACCCCGGTGGTCAGCTCCTGGAGGTCGTCGAGCCCACGGATGCTGCGGTCCACCGTGGAGCGGACCTCCGGGTCCAGGTCGCGGTCCAGCTGCAGCTCCTCGAGCTCGAGCCGCATCCCGGCCATCGGGGTGCGCAACCGGTGTGAGGCGTCCTGCAGGAACTCCTGGTCGCGCTTCACCTCGAGTCGCAGCCGCGCCGCACTGGTGCCCAGCGCCTCCGCGAGGGCCTTCACCTCGGGGACGCGCGAGGTCGGGAGGTCCAGGTCGGAGCGCCCCCGGCCCAGCGCCGCCGCGGCCACGGCGAGCCGGCGGAACGGTCGCGACAACACCCCGGACAGCAGGTACCCCAGGCCACCGGCCAGCAGGGCGAGGACGGCGGTGAGCGCCACCACCGGTTGCACGCTCGCCCGGAACGCGGTGCGCACCACGTCGGAGTCCTGGCGCAGGGTGAGCATCACCTGGCCGTTCCGGGCACGAGCGAGTACGGCGTCCTCCCCGCCCCCCCGGTAGTCGCTGCCGGCCACGGAGACCGCCTCCTGCCCGGGCAGCTCCACGGTCACCTGCTGCTCCGGGCCGAGGAGCTGGTCCACCTCGGCCTCACCGAGCGGCCTGCCCTCCGCGAGCGCGGCCGCCAGGACCCGGGCCATCACGATGGCGTCGTGGTCCACGTGGGCGGCCTCACGGCCCCGGATCAGGTCGTGCTGCGTGGTCAGCCGCACGGCCGTGAACAGGACCAGGACGAGGAGGGTGAGCAGCAGGAAGGCGGCGGCGAGCCGGTTACGCATCGCCGGAGCCCGGGCCTGGGCTGCTGTCGAGCCGGAACCCGACGCCGCGCACGTTCACGATCCGCTCGGGAGCGTGGACGTCCTCGAGCTTCTGCCGCAGCCGGCCGATGGTCACGTCGAGGGTCTTGGTGGAGCCGAACCAGTTCGCGTCCCACACCTCGGCCATGATCTGCTCGCGCGAGAGCACCGATCCCGGGTTCAGCGTGAGCAGCGCCAGGACGTCGTACTCCTTGGTGGTCAGGGCGATCTCCTCCCCCGAGACCAGCACCCGGCGGGCGTTGCGGTCCACGGTGATGCCGCGAGCTCGTGGGGCCGCGGCGGCCGGGCTGGTCACCGCAGCGCGCGCCGTGCGCCGCAGCAGGGCGCGGACCCTGGCGTGCAGCTCGGCGAGGCCGAACGGCTTGGGCAGGTAGTCGTCGGCCCCGAAGTCCAGGCCCACCACGCGGTCCATCTCGTGCCCCCGGGCGGTGCAGATCAGGATCCCGCCGTCGAACCCGGTGTCCCTGGCCTGCTGGCACACGTCGAGACCGTCCATGTCGGGCAGCCCGAGGTCGAGGATCATCAGCTCGACGGCCTCCGCGGACAGGTGCTCCAGTGCGGCCGCACCGGTCTCCACCTGGGTCACGGCGTACCCCTCACGCTGGAGGGTGCGCACGAGTGGGTAGGCGATGTCCGGGGAGTCCTCCACCACCAGCACGCGGTTCGTCATGACAATTGAGCATAACGGTCATTTCTAGAAATCTCGGTCGTTCGTGCCGGTTTCCGTGACCGCCGCAGTGCTCGCTGCGAGGCCGTCCGGACTGAGCATCCCGGCACCGGGCGCCCAGCTCATCGCGCCGGACCCGTTGTCGGTGACCAAGCCTTTCGTGGTGCTGCCGGTTCCCAGCGTGATCGTCAAGACGGTGACGGTCCGGCCACCCACGGTGGCGGTGGAGGCCGCCATCGTGGAGCCGTTGAAGGTGACCCTGGAGTTGGGGTTCAGATAGTTCTGCGTGAACGACACCGACCCGAGGTTGGTACCGGTGAGCACCAGGTTGTCCCGGCTGGTGTTGGCGGATCCCTGCGCGGCCCGGTCGTGCAGCGTGGGCGCGAACACCAGTGACCGGCCGTCCCAGTCGCGCCGGATCGATCCCGGTGCGACCAGGTCGGTGAAGGTCAGGACCACCCGGTCCCCCTTGTCGGCGCGGCCGACGACGCCTCCGTTGCTGGCCTGCACGTCGTGGGCCCTGGGCGGGGTGTTGTCCACCGTGACCGTCACGACCGGCGAGACGAAGAACGCCTCCGCCCGGTCGGTCAGCACGGCGCGGATCTCGAAGGCGCCCTGCGGGGCGGTGGTGGAGTCCGCGGTGCAGCGGTACGGCGCCGCCGTCGTCGTGCACAGCAGGATCCAGCTCTTGCTGCCGGCCGGCTTCACCTCGAACCGGACCGAGGCGACCCCGCGGACAGCCGTGGCGTCGGCCGAGACCGTCACGGACCTGCCGCGCACGGTGGCGCCCGGCGACGGGCTGGTGATGGTCACGGTGCCGAGGACGTTGGTCACCGTGCGGGTGACCGTCGCGGTGATCGTCTGGTTGCCGGCGCGGTCGGTGGCCACGGCGCGGAACTCGTGGCTGCCGTCGACGAGCTCGGTGGTGTCCAGGGAGCAGGTTACCGGCGCCCGGCCGCTGGTCGCGCAGGTGACCCACGAGGAGCCGGCGGCCCGCGACGCGATGGCCACGCTGCTCAGACCGGACTGCGCGTCGGCCGCGGATGCCTCGAGGCGGATGGTGCCGCTCAGCGTGCCGGAAGGCACTGTGAGGGTCACGGTCGGATCGACGTTGTCCACCAGGACGTCGCGGACGACCGAGACAGCCGAGCCGTTGTCCGTGGCCGAGGCCCGGACCCGCAGGTCGTGGTTGCCCGACAGCGCCGAGGTGTCCCAGGTGCAGATGCCGGGGAGCCGGCCGTAGGAGGAGGTGGTGCACGCGGTGGTCCACGCGTTGGTGCCGGCCGGCGCGTACTCGAAGACGTAGCTGACCGTGGCGAACCACAGGGTGGAGGTGGCCGTCAGGGACACCCTGCCCGCCACGACCTCCCCGGGGTTGCGCAGGCTGACCCAGCCGCGGTCGGTGAGCACCTCGGTGGTCACGATGGCGGAGACGCCGGTGTTGCCGGAGTCGTCGGTGGCGCTCGCACGCAGCTCGTAGCTGCCGTCCGCGAGGTTCGAGGTGTCCCAGGTGCACGACCAGGGGGCGCTGGTGTCGGTGCAGACCGTGGCCCAGGAGGCGGCACCGGTGGCGCGGTACGCGATGTCGACCGAGACCACGCGACCACGGGCGTCGGAGGCGGTCGCGCTCAGCGGGACGCTCCCGGAGACGGAGGCACCGGGGGTGGTCATGGAGACGAGCGGGGGCGTCCAGTCCTCTGCTGCCGACACCCTGGTGTCCGTGCGGGAGTCGTCGACGTAGGTCGCCCCGGACACGCGAACGCCGGCGACCGCGCCGGCTCCCAGGAGCAGCACGAGCGCCAGCGTCAGCAGGCGGCGGGACGTCACGGCGCTCACACCTCCACGGATTCGCTCACGGACGCGGTCTGCGTCGTACGGCGGGCGCGACTCGAGACGCGCTCCTGGCCTGCCGACTCGGGACCGGCCTGGGCCGGGATGAACACGGCGGGCACCGGGGCGGACACGGGGGCGGGCTCGGCGACCTTGCGACGACGCAGGGCGAGCACGAGGTCCTTGAGGGCGAACAGCGCGACCAGGGCGGCGGGGCCGCCGATGACGAGCTTGCGCGTGTCCGGGTCCTGGAGGGCGAGCAGCGCGTAGCCGACGTACGGCACGTGCGCCACGACGCGGGGCTGGGAGGCGCCGGTGAGCCGGAAGGTCCACGGGTCGCTCTTGGGGTTGGCGTCCCCCTTGGTGCGGTAGGCGTCCCCGTCGATGGCGACGATCCGGTGGGTGACGAGGTTCGTGATGCCGGACTCGGCAGGAGGCAGGTAGGTGATCACGTCTCCGACCTCGAGGTCGGAGACGGGGACGACCTCCTCGAAGACGACCGACCCGCGGCTGATGGATCCGGTCATGGAGCCGCCGGCGATGACGTAGCGCTCGAGCCCGAAGGCGGCCGGGAGGATGAACCCGATCGCGACGAGCGAGACGGCCGCACACGCGAGGTTGACGAGGATCCGGCCGAGCCGCCCCGTGGCGGGCTGCTCCTGCGGTGTGAACTCCATCGGGGTCCTCCTCTCGTGGGTGCTGCTGGGTGGTGGTGCTGGGTGGTGGTGCTGGCGAGCTGGTCGTGAAGTGTGCAGGACCGGCCGGCGCCCGTTGCTGGACGCCGGCCGGCCCCCCTCCACAGGGGCCGAACGGCTACCCGGTCAGGGCTTCTTGACCCAGCTCAGGAGGCCACTGTCGCCGCCTTCCGCCTGGGTGGTCACGTAGGTGTAGGACGCCGCGGCGGACTTGCCCTGGTTGGCGTTGTCGGCGTCGACAGGCATGGAGACCTCGAAGTTGACCGTCGTGCTGGCGCCCACGTCGAGGGCACCGAGGTCGACCTTGGTGGCCGCGTCGAGCTCACCGAAGTTGCCGTTGAACAGCGGGGTGGTCTCGCCGGTCTTGGTGATCTTGAGCCGCAGGGCTCCGGCGGTGAACGTGGACGAGGACGTGGTCTCCTGGAGCGAGAGGGTCGCGTCGAGGCTGCCGGTGTTCTCGATGCTCAGGGTGCCGGTCCGGACGTCACCGGGCTTGATGTTCGAGATCTGGAGCGTGCCGCCGTCCTGGTTGTTCTCCTGCGACAGGGTGCCCGAGGTCACCGCCACCGCGGAGGTGGACTGCGAGGTGAAGCTGGCGCCGGAGCCGACGGCGACGGCACCCGCGACGAGCAGGGTGGCCAGCGGGACGAGGACCTTGTTCTTGGTGTTCGAGGTGGTGCTCATGGTTGCTTCTCCTGTGGTGGAAGTTGATGCCTCAACGCTCCCAAGACGCGCTCCACCGGGCAGGAACACCAGATGCACACTAGTTCCACAAAACAGACACAAATGAACTTTGCTCGCTTTTCAGGGCGATCCGGGCCGCAGATCTGACTGACGTACGCCGGATCGGGTAGGGCTCGTGGGGAGAGCAACCGACTCGAAGGAGGCAACGATGCCGAAGGCCTGGAGCGCCAAGCGGGAGCGTCAGTTCGAGCACATCAAGGAGGGTCTCGAGGACCAGGGCCGCAGCGAGGACACCGCCGAGCAGATCGCAGCCCGCACGGTCAACAAGGAGCGCGCCCAGGCCGGCGAGGCCAAGGAGGCGAGCAAGACCTCGACCGACGACATCTCATCGAGCCGCCGCGGTGGTCTGCGCTCCCACAAGGGCTCGGGCGGCCGCACCAAGGCGCAGCTCTACGAGGAGGCGAAGAAGAAGAACATCGAGGGACGCTCCTCGATGAGCAAGGCCGAGCTGGAGAAGGCGGTCGGCCGCTGAACCTGGCTCAGGCCCGTCGTACCCGTCAGGCCTTGGTCTCGGCGCCGATGCGCCAGCGGATGCCGGCCTCGAGGAAGCCGTCGATGTCCCCGTCGAGCACGGCCTGCGGGTTGCCCGACTCGTAGTCGGTGCGCAGGTCCTTGACCATCTGGTAGGGGTTCAGCACGTAGTTGCGCATCTGGTCACCCCAGCTGGCCTGCACGTCGCCGCGTAGCTCGTCGAGGTGCGCCTTCTCCTCGGCCTTCTTCAGCACGAGCAGCTTGGCCTTGAGGATGACCATCGCCGAGGCCTTGTTCTGCAGCTGCGACTTCTCGTTCTGGCAGGACACCACGGTGCCGGTCGGGATGTGGGTCAGCCGCACGGCGGAGTCGGTGGTGTTCACCGACTGGCCGCCGGGGCCGCTGGAGCGGTAGACGTCGACGCGGACGTCCTCGTCGGGGATCTCGATCGCGTCGGTCTGCTCGAGCACCGGCACCACCTCGACTGCCGCGAAGCTGGTCTGGCGGCGGCCCTGGTTGTCGAACGGGCTGATCCGCACCAGCCGGTGGGTCCCCGCCTCGACGCTCAGCGTGCCGTAGGCGTAGGGCGCGTGCACCGCGAACGTCGCCGACTTCAGCCCGGCCTCCTCCGCGTAGGAGGTGTCGTAGACCTCCACCGGGTAGTTGTTGCGCTCGGCCCAGCGGGTGTACATCCGCATCAGCATCTCGGCGAAGTCGGCGGCGTCGACGCCACCGGCGCCGGACCGGATCGAGATGATGGCCTCGCGGGCGTCGTACTCCCCCGAGAGCAGGGTGCGGACCTCGAGCTGCTCGACCTGCTTGATCAGCTTGGAGAGCTCCTTCTCGTTGGCCGCGGCGGCGTCCTCGTCACCCTCCTCGGCGGCGAGCTCCGCCATCATGCCGAGGTCCTCGAGCCGGTCCTGCAGGGACATATAGCGGTCGAGGGTGCCCTGGAGGAACGAGAGCCGAGCGGTGACCCGCTGTGCGTTCTCCTGGTCGTTCCACAGGTCCGGGACCGCGACCTGCTCGCCGAGGTCCGCGATCTCGCGCCGCATCTCCTCGATGTCCATGACCGAACCGATGGTCTTCATCGTCGCCTGGAGCTGCTTGATCTCGGAGTCGTAATCGGTGGCTGCCACAAGAGCCAAGGTTACGTGCCCACAGGCGTGGGAGCGAAGACGGGCGGGCGGGTCAGCCCCGCGCGGCGGCCACCTGGCTGGGCCCGGCGCCGGGCCCGGCGCCGGCGAGCGTACGCCGCAGCGACTCGTGGGCCTGCTCGAAGACCGCGACGTGCTCGCTCACGTCGAGCTCGTCGAGCCCCTCGAGGGAGGCGACCACCGCATCGACCTGCTGGTTGCCGGTCCCCTCGGCCGGGACCTCGTCGTCGTTCACGGCGTGCACCGTGCGGCCGAAGAGGGGGTTCACGAAGGACTCGCTCATGGCGGCAGGCTACCGGGGAGCCTCGACGCCATCGAGGACGACAGGCTGTCCGGCCTCGTCGAGATGGCGCCAGGCGGCAGCGGCCACCACCCGCCACCAGTCGGCAGTGCTGCCCTCGCCCGTGACGTGCAGTGCTCCGTCGCCGACGGCGGCGGTCCAGCCGCCTAGAGTGGCGCCGGCCTCGGTCAGCTCCGGCGCCGGCTGCGCCTCGGCCAGTGCGCCGAGGTCTGGAGAGACGTAGGTCGGCCGCTCCTGCGGACGCGCACGCACCAGCTCCTCGAGCCCGCTGACCCCGGTGAGCACGAGCAGGCTGTCCCAGCCCATCGTCACCGCGCCCTCGATGTCCGTGTCGAGGCGGTCGCCCACCACCAGCGGACGCTCACCACCGACCCGGGTGAGGGTCTCCTCGAACAGTGGGGACATCGGCTTGCCCGCCACCTGCGGTTCCCGGCCGGCGAACTCGGCCACCAGGCGCACCACGGCACCGTTGCCCGGGCTCACGCCCGCGCTGGTGGGGATGGTCATGTCGGTGTTGCTCGCCACCCATGGCAGCCCGGAGCGCACCAGGGTCGCACCCTGCATCACCCGGCGCCAGGGCATGTCGGGGCCGTAGCCCTGAGCAACAGCAGCCACGTCGTCGGAGAGCTCGGTGACCGGCACCAGGCCGCGCTCGCGCAGCGCCTGCTCCAGCCCCTCGGCTCCGATCAGGAAGACCTTGCTCCCCTCCGGCACCTGCCTGGACAGCAGCCGTGCCGCAGCCTGGGCGCTGGTCACCACGTCCTCATCGCGTGCGTCGACCCCGAGCTCACGCAGGTGCTCCCCCACCGTGCCCGGAGGACGCGCGGCGTTGTTGGTCACGAAGGCCAGGTGCATCCCGTTGGACTGCGCCTTGTTCAGCGCCGTCGGTGCACCCTCGACCGCATCCGCCCCGAGGTACACCACCCCGTCGAGGTCGAGCACTGCCACGTCGTACGCCGCGGACAGTGGCTCGGTGGTGCGGCCGAGACCGCTCATGACTCCGCTTCGAGCTTCTTCTCGAGCTCGGCAGCCCGCTCGCCGGCATCGGTGATGCCCTCGGCGTCGACGGCCTCGGTGCGGTGGAACCACGCCAGCGCGTCGGTGGGACGGCCTGCCTCGATCAGGGTGTCGGCGTAGGCGTACCGCAGCCGGGCGACCCAGGGCTCACGGGACTTGGAGTTGATGTGCGAGGTCTCCAGCGTGCGCAGCGCGGCGTCGATCTCGCCGCGGTCGCGCCTGGCGCCGGCCTCGACGATGGTGAGCTCGGCCAGCAACGCGTGCGAGAGCTTCTCCTTGGGTGCGTTGCGCACCAGCGCGAGCGCACGGTCCGGACGGCCCAGGGCTCGTTCGCAGTCGGCCATCATCGCGACGTAGTCCTGGACACCGTTCATCCGCTTGGCGGCACGCAGCTCGGCCAGCGCCTCGGTGTACTCCCCCGCGGCGTAGGCGGCCTCACCGACTGCCTCGCGCACGATCGCCAGCCGGCTCGCGCGGGCGCGAGCAGCCAGGGTGTGCTGGTAGGCGGTCTTCGGGTCGGAGTCGATCAGCTGGCCGGCCGCCACGAGGTGGCGGGCCACCCGCTGGGCGAGCTTGTCGGGAAGCGACTGGAGCTGCGCCTGCAGGGACCGGTCGAGCTCCTTGCCGGTGATCTCCTCGGGCAACGGCGGGCCGTCGTACTTCGCCTGGCTCTCGCTGCGGTCCTCCGCGGAGCGCTCACCGCTGCGTGGACGGCTGAAGTCGCGCTTGGGAGCGTCCCTGCGCTGACCTTCGCGGTCGAAGCCCTTGGTCTTGTCCCGGCCTGAGCCGGTGGAGCGGGAGGACGAGCCCGACGAGGAGCCCGCACGACCACCCGTACGCGGCTTGCGGGGATTGCGGTCCTGGGGCATGGGGTTCTCCTACTAAAACTGTTCGCTTCAATGGTAACTGGTTGGAAAATGACTAAGGGCCGCCCCAGATGGGGCGGCCCTTAGAAAGAATATGTCCGGCGACGTCCTACTCTCCCACAACCT